>NZ_JBICZI010000026.1:14875-20203 GCF_043201855.1 Streptomyces sp. NPDC048257 | reverse complement strand
GGCCCACGCGGGGGGTGGTGCCCCCCCGCGCGGACGCGGCGCCGCCCACGGCCGGCCGGGGCGGGGGGGCCCTCGCCCCGCGGCCCGCCCGCCCGGCCGAATGCCCGAAGGGGCGGCTCCCGTACGGGAGCCGCCCCTTCGGGCATCTGCGGGCCGGAGCCGTACCGGTCGCCCCTACGGGAGGGCGAGCATCCGCTCCAGCGCGAGCTTCGCGAAGCTCTCCGTCTCCTTGTCGACCTGGATCTGGTTGACGAGGTTGCCCTCGGCCAGCGACTCCAGGGTCCACACCAGGTGCGGGAGGTCGATGCGGTTCATCGTCGAGCAGAAGCAGACCGTCTTGTCGAGGAAGACGACTTCCTTGTCCTCGGCGGCGAATCGATTCGCCAGGCGGCGGACCAGGTTCAGCTCGGTGCCGATGGCCCACTTGGAACCGGCCGGGGCCGCCTCCAGCGCCTTGATGATGTACTCCGTCGAGCCGACGTAGTCCGCGGCCGCCACGACCTCGTGCTTGCACTCGGGGTGGACCAGGACGTTCACGCCGGGGATCCGGGCGCGGACGTCGTTGACCGAGTCGACCGAGAACCGGCCGTGCACCGAGCAGTGCCCGCGCCACAGGATCATCTTGGCGTTCCGCAGCTGCTCGACGGTCAGGCCGCCGTTCGGCTTGTGCGGGTTGTAGAGCACGCAGTCGTCCAGGGACATGCCCATGTCGCGGACGGCGGTGTTGCGGCCCAGGTGCTGGTCCGGGAGGAACAGGATCTTCTCGCCCTGCTCGAACGCCCACTCCAGGGCCTTCTTCGCGTTGGACGAGGTACAGATCGTGCCGCCGTGCTTGCCGGTGAAGGCCTTGATGTCGGCGGAGGAGTTCATGTACGAGACGGGCACCGTGGCCTCGGCGATGCCGGCCTCGGTCAGCACGTCCCAGCACTCCGCGACCTGCTCGGCGGTGGCCATGTCGGCCATCGAGCAGCCGGCGGCCAGGTCCGGCAGGACCACCTTCTGGTCGTCCGAGGTCAGGATGTCCGCGGACTCGGCCATGAAGTGCACGCCGCAGAAGACGATGTACTCGGCCTCCGGCTTGGCGGCCGCGTCCTTGGCCAGCTTGAAGGAGTCGCCGGTGACGTCCGCGAACTCGATGACCTCGTCACGCTGGTAGTGGTGGCCCAGGATGAAGACCTTGTCCCCGAGCTTCTCCTTCGCCGCGCGGGCACGCTCCACGAGGTTCGGGTCCGACGGCGAGGGCAGGTCGCCGGGGCACTCCACCCCGCGCTCGCTCTTGGGGTCGGCCTCACGGCCGAGCAGCAGCAGGGCAAGGGGCGTCGGCTGGACGTCCAAAGGCTGGGCGGTGGTCACGACACGCACCCTTTCTGTTCTGCGACAAGGGACTTCTGGATCATCGCTTCGACTTCTCGTCTACTTGACGTTATCTATCATAACCGCTTCACGTCAGTTTGACGATGCCGATAGTGTCAATGTGACGCATCAGCCCACGATTCGCCGGGCCCGCCCCCGCGCGCGGTGTGCGAGCATGGAATATCTGAAACAAGCGTCGGGTCCCGGAATGAATCCGCGGTCCCGCTCGTTGCCACCGACGGCAAGAGTCCGACGTTTCCTCGCCTCCGGCGGGGAGCCGCCCACTTCGGGAGTGAATGCAGATGTCCGTACAGGACGACAAGACCACCGTGAGCGACGGCATCCTCCTGTCCGACGCCGCCGCCGAGAAGGTCAGGACCCTGCTGGAGCAGGAAGGCCGCGATGACCTGGCGCTCCGCGTCGCCGTCCAGCCCGGTGGCTGCTCCGGCCTGCGCTACCAGCTCTTCTTCGACGAGCGCTCCCTCGACGGCGACGTCGTGAAGGACTTCGACGGCGTGAAGGTCGTCACGGACCGGATGAGCTCCCCGTACCTCCACGGCGCTTCCATCGACTTCGTCGACACCATCGAGAAGCAGGGCTTCACGATCGACAACCCCAACGCCACGGGCTCCTGCGCCTGCGGCGACTCGTTCAGCTAAGCCTGGACCGCCTGAACGGCGAGGGCCCGCCTCCGGTCGAATCCGACCGGAGGCGGGCCCTCGCCGTTCGCCCTGGAGCGGGCGCCGGCTACTGCCGGGCGAGCGGCTTGCCCGTGGTCGCGTCGAGCACCTTCCGGTCGCCCAGCGGCTGCTGCAGCGTCGCCGTCAAGGACATCTCCTGCGCCACCATGATGCAGGCCTGGCCCGGCTTGTTCGGGGTGTCCGTGATCTTCACCAGGACCGACTCCGCCTGCTCCCGCGCTTCCACGGCATAGGTGCTGCACGGGCTGCCCCAGAAGTTCACGGTCAGCTTCCGGTCGGCCTCCGCGTACGAGAAACCGGGCACGGCACGACCGTCCTTCGGGCCGGGGGCGCTCTCCTGGTCGGCGGCCGGCTGGGCCACGGTGTGGCCGGGCCCGCCGTCCTTGCCCGCCACCTCGAAGAGCCAGGCCGGGACGAGGCCCTGCGCCCCGTTCACCGTGCCGGGAACCAGCCCCAGCGTGGCGCCCTTCACCGTCTCCGTGCGCGGGGGCTTCATCGGCCGCGGCTCCGGGTTGCACGGCACCGTGTCCGTACCCGCCACCGGGGTGTCCGCCGCCAGCGGGACCGCGCTCGCGCATCCGCTCGGTTCGGGGTTGCCGCCCTCCCGGCCGCCCGACTTCGCGTTCAGCCTGGCCAGGGCCTCCACGGCCCCCACCACCGGCTGCTCGGCCGCCCGGACGGGGGCCTTCAGCTCGCCGTTGCCCGCGACCACCGAGGAGTCGGCGCCGACGCTGATCTTGGTCGACCAGCCCTGCGTGGGCAGCCCGCCGACCACCGGGTCCGCGGCCACCACCCGTACCGAACCCTGGGTGAGCCGGGCGTCCGGCTTCGCCCCCTCGATGCCCGCGGCCGCCAGTACGGGCGCCGCCGCGGCCTTCGCGGCGTCCTCGGACACCGGCTTGCCGGCCGGGGCCCCGCCGCCCGCGTCACGGGGGAGGCTGGCCGGGCCGCAGGTGTCCTTGCCGCGCACGCAGTCGTCCCCGGTGCCGTTGCCGTTGCCCGGCACCTGGAAGCGGGCGAAGTTCCACGTCCCCGGCGCCGTACGGGACACCGTGAGCCGGGGCCCGGAGCCGTCGGCGGCCTCCCCGGCCAGCCAGACGTCCCCGCTCAGGCGCGGCTCGCCCGGCAGGCCCAGGGCCGCGGCCAGACGGGCCACCTCCGCCGAGGTGACCTCGCCGGACAGCGCGAAGGTCGGCGCCGTGGCCGGAGCCTCCGGAAGCTTCACGTCGGCCCGGTAGACCACCCCGCCGCCGGACGGGTCGGGCTCCCCGGGCGCGATGCCCGGCCCCGAGGGGTCTCCCGCGTCACGGGGCGCGGAGGCCGCGCTGTCGCCCGTACGGTGGCCCGACCCGCCGTCGCCGTAGGCCGTCGACGCCCAGTACGCGGTGCCGCCGCCCGCGAGGAGGACGGCCGCCGCGATCGAGCCGACGGCCCAGGCGGGCCGCCGTCGTGTGCCGCGTGATGTGTCGGGTTCTTCGCTGGTCACCGCATCGCTCCTTCACCGGTTCCGTCGTACCTGATGCGGGTGTGACGGAACCGGCGGGCAACCGGTTCCCCGCTACTGGTCCCCGTACACGGACGTGGCGGCGATCAGCCGCGCCGAGGCGGGCGGAACGCTGATCCCGTGGATCTGCGAGGGGGTCACGCGCACCGGCCGCGGACCCGCCGGGACGGCCCAGTGCGGGGCCATCCGGGCGCAGTCACCCAGCAGACGGGCGAAGCCGGGCCGTCCTGGGGCTTCCGCGCCGCGCTTGTCGGCGGTGTACTCGGAGTAGCCGAAACCGTCGGTATAGGTCATGCAGGCACCGTAGACATCGGAGCTCCTGCGAAGAAAGAGCTACTAAGGGGTAGTTTATGGGGTTCGGCCTGAGGTCGCTTACCGGGTAGTTTTGACTGTCCCTCGCCGTCCTCAGCAGGAGCGTCCTCGCCGTGCGCATCGCAGTCACCGGCTCCATCGCCACCGACCACCTCATGACCTTCCCCGGCCGTTTCGCCGACCAGCTGGTCGCGGACCAGCTGCACACGGTCTCCCTCTCCTTCCTCGTCGACAACCTCGACGTCCGGCGGGGCGGGGTCGGCCCGAACATCTGCTTCGGCATGGGGCAGCTCGGCAGCCGCCCGATCCTCGTCGGAGCCGCCGGCTCCGACTTCGACGAGTACCGCGCCTGGCTGGACCGGCACGGCGTCGACACCGACTCCGTCCGCATCTCCGAGGTGCTGCACACCGCGCGCTTCGTGTGCACCACGGACGCCGACCACAACCAGATCGGCTCCTTCTACACGGGCGCGATGAGCGAGGCCCGGCTGATCGAGCTGAAGGCCGTGGCCGACCGGGTGGGCGGGCTCGACCTGGTCCTGATCGGCGCGGACGACCCCGAGGCGATGCTGCGCCACACGGAGGAGTGCCGCACCCGCGGTATCCCCTTCGCGGCGGACTTCTCGCAGCAGATCGCCCGGATGGACGGCGACAACATCCGCACCCTGATGGAGGGCGCGACCTTCCTCTTCTCGAACGAGTACGAGAAGGGCCTCATCGAGTCGAAGTCCGGCTGGACCGACGCGGAGATCCTGGCCAAGGTCGGCACCCGCGTGACCACGCTGGGCTCCAACGGCGTCAAGATCGAGCGCGTCGGCGAGGCCCCGATCGTGGTCGGCTGCCCGGAGGAGACCGCGAAGGTCGACCCGACGGGTGTCGGCGACGCGTTCCGCGCCGGGTTCCTGACCGGTCTGGGCTGGGGCGTCGGCCTCGAGCGTGCGGCGCAGCTGGGCTGCATGCTCGCGACGCTGGTCATCGAGACGCTGGGCACCCAGGAGTACACCCTGGCCCGCGCCCACTTCATGGAGCGCTTCACCAAGGCCTACGGCGAGGACGCGGCGACCGAGGTCCGCGCCCACCTGGCCTGACCGCCCCGCGACGCCCGAGCGGCGGGGGCCCGCCCCTGCCGCCACCGCGGCTCCGCCGGCGTCAGGGCCCGGCCCCCTTCCGCCTGGCCGGCGTTTGGGCCTGGGCCCTACCGAGCCTGGCCGGCGTTTGGGCGGGCCCCCCTTCCGCCTGGCCGGCGTTTGGGCCTGGGCCCTACCGAGCCTGGCCGGCGTTTGAGCCCGCCCCCTTCCGCCTGGCCGGCGTTTGGGCCTGGGCCCTACCGAGCCTCGCCGGGGTTTGAGCCCGCCCCCTTCCGCCTGGCCCGCGTTTGGGCCCGGGCCAACCCAGCCTCGCCGGGGGGGTGGGGGGGGGGGGGGGGGGGGGGGGCGGGGGGCCGCCGGGGGGGGGGTG
>NZ_JBICZI010000026.1:0-14865 GCF_043201855.1 Streptomyces sp. NPDC048257 | reverse complement strand
CGCCCGGCCGGCCGCCCCCCCCCCCCCCCCCCGGGCGGCGGGGGGGGGGGGGGCCCCCCCCCCCCCCCCCCCCCCCCCCCCCCCCGGCGAGGCTGGAACTGCCCCGGGCAAGGCTGGGATGGCTTTCGCCGGGCTGGAACTGCCCCGGGCGAGGCTGGGATGGCTTCGGCCGGGCTGGGATGGCCCCGGGCGAGGCCGGGATGGCTTCGGCCGGGCTGGGATGGCTCCGCGAGGATGAGATGGCTCTGGCCAGGCTGGAGGTGCCGGCGAGGCCAAGGGCGGGGGGTCAGACTGCGCGGCGGACCGTGTAGGCGGTGCCGGCCGCGCGGGGCGACTCGCCCACGTACTCGTGCCCCCGCATCGCGCACCACGCCGGGATGTCCAGCCGGGCCACCTCGTCGTCGGAGACGACCGTGACCGTCCCGCCCACCGGCACGGTCACGATCGCCCGGGCCAGCTCGATCACCGGCTGGGGGCACCGCAGCCCGAGCGCGTCGAGCTCCAGGGAGTCCGCCACCGGAGCCACCGCCGGGGGTTCGGACACGCCGAGCCGTTCCCGTACGCCGGCCACCGCGCGCGGCAGCACCTCCAGGAACGCGTTGACCTCCTCCGCCGGGGTCCCCGGCGGCAGGGACACCCGTACGTTTCCCTCCGAGAGCACCCCCATCGCCCGCAGCACGTGACTGGGGGTCAGCGTGGAGCTCGTGCACGAGGAGCCCGAGGACACCGAGAAGCCGGCCCGGTCCAGCTCGTGCAGCAGCGTCTCCCCGTCGACGTACAGGCAGGAGAAGGTGACCAGGTGCGGCAGCCGCCGCTCCGCGTCGCCGACCACCTCCACGTCCGGGACCAGCCGCACCACCCGCCGCCGGATGCGGTCCACCAGGACCCGCAGCCGGGCCGCCTCCGCGTCGGCCTCGGCCCGCACGGCCCGCAGGGACGCCGCCGCGGCCACGATCGCGGGCAGGTTCGTGAAACCGGGGGAGCGCCCCGACTCCCTCTCGTCCGCGGGGCCTTGGGGGGAGAAGCGCACCCCCTTGCGGACCGCCAGCAGGCCGACCCCGGGGGGGCCGCCCCATTTGTGCGCACTCGCGGCCAGTACGGACCAGGCGCCCTCCACCGGGCCCCAGCCCAGCGACTGGGCCGCGTCCACCAGCAGCGGCACCCCGGCCGCCCCGCAGACCTCGGCCACCTCCGCCACCGGCTGGACGGTGCCCACCTCGTGGTTGGCCGACTGGAGACAGGCCAGGGCGGTTTCCGGGCCCAGTGCGTCCGCGTACCCGGCAGGCGTCACCGCGCCCCACCGGTCCACCGGGACCTCCGTCAACGTCCCGCCGCGCGCCTCGTGCAGCTCGGCCGCATGCAATACAGAACTGTGTTCGACCGCCGATACGACCAGATGGCTGCCGACGCGCCGGCGCCCCGCGAGGGCCCCCGAGACCCCGGTGTGAACCGCGTGCGTCCCCGAAGGAGTGAACACGAGCTCGTCGGCGCGGCATCCCACCGCCTCCGCGGCTGCCTCCCGCGCCGCGTCCAGCAACAGCCGGGCCCGCCTGCCCTCCCGGTACAGCCGGGCCGGATCGGCCCAGCCCTCGTCCAGGGAGGCCTGCAACGCCTGCCGGGCCACGGGGTGCAGGGGAGCGGCGGACGCGCTGTCGAAGTACGGCATCCGGTCACCGTAAGGCAGGGGCCGTGCGGAGCACACCGTTGAGGGGTGGCGGCCGGGTGACGGGCGGGCGGGGCCCCGGAGCGTTCGAGGTCAGGGGGCGTCAGAAGTGCCCCGGAGCCCGCCATTCAGGGCCATTCGCACCGTCCCCCGGACGGCGGATCCATCCCTTCGGGGGCAGTAGCGGCGCGTTGGGCACCCTCCCCGCGCGACCCCAAATAGCGTCCAGTAGGGTTTGGTCCGCATAAACATCCAAACCCCTGCCTGCGTCAGGGCCGGCGACCGACCCGAACACGGCCGCGGCCGGCCGCGCGGGCCGAGACTCTCGGGAAGGCGCTACGTGAGTCCCTACGGCTCCGACCGCTCGCCGCGGCGCCCGATGCGGCGGAAGCTGCTGCAGGCGCTGACTGCGGGCGTGGTCCTGGCGACCGCCACTGGTTGCTCGTATACATGGAAAGACTTCCCCCGCCTCGGAATGCCGACTCCGGTAACCGAGGAGGCGCCGCGCATCCTCTCCCTGTGGCAGGGATCCTGGGCGGCCGCGCTGGTCACGGGCATCCTGGTATGGGGCCTGATCATCTGGAGCGTCATCTTCCACCGGCGCAGCCGGACGAAGATCGAGGTCCCCGCGCAGACCCGGTACAACATGCCCATCGAGGCGCTGTACACCGTGGTACCGCTCATCATCGTCTCGGTGCTCTTCTACTTCACCGCTCGTGACGAGTCGAAGCTCCTCGCCCTCTCGAAGCCGACGCACACGATCAACGTGATCGGCTTCCAGTGGAGCTGGGGCTTCAACTACATCGAGGACGTCGACGGCGACGGGGCGACCCCGAAGGCTGGCCCGGTTCCCAAGGAGCTCGCCTCCATCCCGGACCGCTTCACCAAGGACTTCCCGGCGGGCGCCGAAGGCGTCTACCAGAAGGGCGTCCCCGGCGACCGGAACCCGCAGACGGGCAACCCGGGGCCGACCCTGGTCCTCCCCAAGGGCGAGAAGGTCCGCTTCATCCTGTCGTCGAACGACGTGATCCACTCCTTCTGGGTGGTCCCGTTCCTGTTCAAGCAGGACGTCATCCCGGGCCACACCAACGTCTTCGAGGTCACCCCGTCCCAAGAGGGCACCTTCATGGGCAAGTGCGCCGAGCTCTGCGGCGTCGACCACTCCCGGATGCTCTTCAACGTCAAGGTGGTCTCCCCCGAGAAGTACCAGGAGTACCTGAAGGACCTGGCGGAGAAGGGCCAGACCGGCTACCTCCCGGCCGGCATCCAGCAGACCGACCCGGCCCGGAATGCGGAAGTGAACAAACTGTGAGCATCCTCAACGAATCCCAGGGTGCCGCCGCCGACTCGTATGAGAACGAGCTGCCGGTACGGCGCAAGCAGCCGGGCAACGTGGTCGTGAAGTGGATGACCACGACCGACCACAAGACCATCGGCACGATGTACCTGGTCACGTCGTTCGTGTTCTTCATCATCGGCGGCCTGCTGGCGCTCTTCATGCGCGCCGAGCTGGCCCGTCCGGGCACGCAGATCATGTCGAACGAGCAGTTCAACCAGGCGTTCACCATGCATGGCACGATCATGCTGCTGATGTTCGCCACCCCGCTCTTCGCGGGCTTCGCCAACTGGATCATGCCGCTGCAGATCGGCGCGCCCGACGTGGCGTTCCCGCGGCTGAACATGTTCGCGTACTGGCTGTACCTCTTCGGCTCGACCATCGCGGTGGCCGGGTTCGTCACGCCGAACGGCGCCGCCGACTTCGGCTGGTTCGCCTACTCCCCGCTGTCGGACGCGGTCCGTTCGCCGGGTATCGGCGCCGACATGTGGATCATGGGTCTGGCCTTCTCCGGCTTCGGCACCATCCTCGGCTCGGTCAACTTCATCACCACGATCATCTGCATGCGCGCTCCCGGCATGACGATGTTCCGCATGCCGATCTTCACCTGGAACGTGCTGCTGACCGGTGTCCTGGTCCTGCTGGCCTTCCCGGTGCTGGCCGCCGCGCTCTTCGCGCTGGAGGCCGACCGCAAGTTCGGTTCGCACGTGTTCGACGCCGCGAACGGCGGCGCGTTGCTATGGCAGCACCTCTTCTGGTTCTTCGGGCATCCAGAGGTGTACATCATCGCGTTGCCGTTCTTCGGAATCGTCTCCGAGATCATCCCGGTCTTCAGCCGCAAGCCGATGTTCGGCTACATCGGCCTGATCGCCGCGACGATCGCGATCGCCGGCCTCTCCGTGACCGTGTGGGCCCACCACATGTACGTCACCGGCGGTGTGCTGCTGCCGTTCTTCTCCTTCATGACCTTCCTGATCGCGGTACCGACCGGTGTGAAGTTCTTCAACTGGATCGGCACCATGTGGAAGGGCTCGCTGTCCTTCGAGACCCCGATGCTCTGGACGATCGGCTTCCTGGTCACCTTCACCTTCGGTGGTCTGACCGGCGTCATCCTGGCCTCGCCCCCGATGGACTTCCACGTCTCCGACTCGTACTTCGTCGTCGCGCACTTCCACTACGTCGTCTTCGGCACCGTGGTGTTCGCGATGTTCGCCGGCTTCCACTTCTGGTGGCCGAAGTTCACGGGCAAGATGCTGGACGAGCGCCTCGGCAAGATGACCTTCTGGACGCTGTTCATCGGCTTCCACGGCACCTTCCTGGTGCAGCACTGGCTCGGTGCCGAGGGCATGCCGCGTCGTTACGCGGACTACCTCGCCGCCGACGGTTTCACCGCGCTGAACACGATCTCGACGATCAGCTCGTTCGTGCTCGGCCTGTCGATGCTGCCGTTCATGTACAACGTCTGGAAGACGGCCAAGTACGGCAAGATGGTCGAGGTCGACGACCCGTGGGGTTACGGCCGTTCGCTCGAGTGGGCGACGTCCTGCCCGCCGCCGCGGCACAACTTCCTCACCCTGCCGCGGATCCGTTCCGAGTCGCCGGCGTTCGACCTGCACCACCCTGAGATCGCGGCCCTCGACCACCTCGAGGACCACAGCGTCGCCGCCAAGGCCGTCACCGGCGGCAAGGAGGCCGGCAAGTGAAGATCCAGGGCAAGATGTTCCTCTGGCTCTCCTTCTTCATCCTGATCATGGCCGTCGTGTACGGCGTGTGGTCGAAGGAGCCCGTAGGCACCACCGCGCTCTTCCTGGCCTTCGGCCTGAGCGTCATGATCGGCTACTACCTGGCCTTCACGGCCAAGCGTGTCGACCAGATGGCCCAGGACAACCTGGAGGCCGACGTCGCCGACGAGGCGGGCGAGCTGGGGTTCTTCTCCCCGCACAGCTGGCAGCCGCTCTCGCTGGCGATCGGTGGCGCCTTCGCCTTCATGGGCGTCGTCTTCGGCTGGTGGCTCATGTACTTCTCCGCGCCGCTGATCCTGATCGGTCTGTGGGGCTGGGTGTACGAGTACTACCACGGTGAGAACCAGAACCAGTAGCAGTACCTTCGCGGCCGCGCCGCGCAGCGCTTGGGGCCCGGGCACCTCTTTGGGAGGAGCCCGGGCCCCTCGTTTGCAGTCATCCCGCGCGCCGTAATTGTCATATCTTCATAGCGTTGGATCCATGAAGCACTCACCGCGTCTTTGGACGGTACTCAGCTGCTCCCTGCTGGTCGCGTCCCTCGGGGCCGGCGCCACCGCATGCGGGTCCGGCGACAAGAACCCGCTGTCAGCCCGCCCGTACGACGCGGGCGATCAGGTCGCCTTCAACCAGAGCGCCGGCAGCCGCCCCGTGGACCCCGACCGGCCCCTCGAGATCACCGCCAAGAACAGCGGCGGCCGGATCACCGACGTGCTGGCCGTGGACACCCACGGCCGCCGCCTGGCGGGCGAACTGAGCGCCAAGGGGGACCGCTGGCACAGCACGGCCCCCATGGCCGCAGGCGTCCGCTACACGGTCACCGTGAGCACCGAGGACGAGCGGGGCGCCCCCGGGCAGCGCACGCTCACCTTCGAGACCACCCCGTCCAAGGGGATCCTGAAGGTGGAGTTCGGCCCCGACGAGGGCAAGTACGGCGTCGGACAGCCCATCACCGCCGAACTCAGCGAGCCCGTCAAGGACAAGGCCGCCCGCGCGGTCGTGGAACGGGGCCTCGTCGTCGACGCCCCGGCCGGAGTCGAAGGCGCCTGGCACTGGGTGGACGACAAGCACATCCACTACCGGCCCAAGGACTACTGGCCCGCCAACTCCGCCGTCTCCGTACGGAGCAACCTGGAGGGCGTCAGGATCACGGACGACCTCCACGGAGCCGTGGCCAAGCCGCTGAAGCTGGAGATCGGGGACCGGGTCGAGGTCACCACCGACGCCTCCTCGCACTACCTCACGTTCAAGCGCAACGGAGAAGTGATCAACACCATTCCGGTAACCACCGGAAAGCCCGGCTTCTCCACCCGCAACGGCATCAAGGTGGTGCTGGGCAAGCAGTACTTCGTACAGATGCGCGGCGACACCGTCGGCATCGGCGGCAGCGAGTACTACAACCTGCCCGTCTACTACGCCACCCGCGTCACCTGGAGTGGTGAATACGTCCACGCCGCGCCGTGGTCCGTCGGCTCCCAGGGCTACGAGAACGTCAGCCACGGATGCACCGGCATGAGCACCGGCAACGCCGCCTGGTTCTACGAGAACATCACCGAGGGCGACGTCGTCCAGGTGATCAACAGCATCGGCGACGACATGGACATCTTCGGTAACGGCTTCGGCGACTGGAACATGGACTGGAAGGACTGGCGCCAGGGCAGCGCCCTCCTCAAGGGCACCCAGGAAGGCCGCAACCCCGTCGACCAGGCCCGTCTGCGCCCCACCGTCTAGGCGCTGCGGAGCACGGCCGCTCCCCCCGGACGCCGTCCGGGGGGAGGACCACCGGCCCGTTCACCCGTGCGGCCCCGTGCGGGCCGCGTACGGCCCCACGAGGCGTGTCAGGCGTCCAGGGACAGCCGGGTCCTCAGGAGGCCCGCCAGGGCGTCCGCGAACTCCACCGGGTCCACCGGAAGGGTGACGGCGGCGTCCGCGCGGCTCCACGTGGCCAGCCAGGCGTCCTGGGGGCGCCCCATCAGCAGCAGCACCGGCGGACACCGGAAGATCTCGTCCTTGATCTGCCGGCACACGCCCATGCCCCCGGCCGGAACCGCCTCACCGTCCAGCACGCACGCGTCGATACCGCCCGCGTCCAGCTCCGACAGGACCGCCGGCAGCGTGGCGCACTCCAGGAACTCCACCGGCGGCAGGTCCGCGGCGGGCCTGCGTCCCGCCGCCAGCCGCACCTGCTCCCGGGTGCCCGCGTCGTCGCTGTAGACCAGAACCCGCGCAGTCGCCCGCATTTCGTTCCTCCACGTGGCCGTGAATCACGTTGATGTTGCGCGGGATGCTACTCCTCCCGGTGCGTTGTCAACATCGGTTCGAACATGTCGCAGGTGGCCGCACGCAGAGGTCATCTGATGGGCCGTTCGGGCCTTGCACACCCCCCTGACACTCCGAACGGCACCCCCCGGGGTGAGGGCGGGATAAGCGACCGACATAATGTCGGTCGTGGCGACAGCAACGACAGTAGATACCGGGCACGCGCACCCGACGGTCAACCGGCCGAACCTCGTCAGCGTCGGAACCATCATCTGGTTGAGTTCCGAGCTGATGTTCTTCGCGGCCCTCTTCGCGATGTACTTCACCCTGCGATCCGTGACAGGACCCGAGTACTGGACAGCCGAGGCCGAGGCCTTGAACCTGCCCTTCTCGGCGACGAACACGACGATCCTGGTGCTTTCCTCGCTCACCTGCCAGCTCGGCGTATTCGCAGCCGAGCGCGGTGACGTGAAGAAGCTCCGGACGTGGTTCATCATCACGTTCGTCATGGGTGCGATCTTCATTGGCGGCCAGGTGTTCGAGTACACCGAGCTGGTCAAGCACGAGGGCATGAGCCTCTCGTCCGGTCCGTACGGCTCGGTCTTCTACCTGACCACCGGCTTCCACGGTCTGCACGTGACGGGCGGTCTCATCGCCTTCCTGCTGGTCCTCGGCCGGACGTACGCGGCCAAGAGGTTCACCCACGAACAGGCCACGTCGGCCATCGTCGTGTCCTACTACTGGCACTTCGTCGATGTCGTCTGGATCGGCCTCTTCGCCACGATCTACCTGATCAAGTAGCGAACACGTCACCGGGCAAGACCCGGCACTCCATCCAGACACACCGACGCAGAAGATCCTGACACCGGGGTAATCCGTGAAAAAGCTCTCCGCACGACGACGCCATCCGCTGGCGGCGGTCGTCGTTCTACTCCTCGCGCTGGCGGCCACTGGGGGGCTGTACGCCGCCTTCGCCCCCGCGGGCAAGGCGCAGGCCGATGAAACCGCCCAGTCCCTCGCCATCGAGGAGGGCAAGAAGCTCTACGCCGTGGGTTGCGCAAGCTGCCACGGAACCGGCGGTCAGGGTTCCTCTGACGGCCCGAGCCTGGTAGGCGTCGGCTCCGCGGCCGTCGACTTCCAGGTGAGCACGGGCCGCATGCCCGCCCAGCAGCCCGGCGCCCAGGTGCCGAAGAAGCCCGCCATCTACACCCAGGCGCAGATCGACCAGCTGGCCGCGTACATCGCGTCCCTCGGTGCCGGTCCGATCACGCCGACGGCGAAGCAGTACGACCTGGCAGGCGCCGACATCGCCAACGGTGGTGAGCTCTTCCGCAACAACTGCGCGCAGTGCCACAACTTCACCGGCGAAGGCGGCGCGCTGACGAACGGCAAGTACGCCCCCAACCTTGAGGACGTCTCGCCGAAGCACATCTACGAGGCCATGCAGACCGGCCCGCAGAACATGCCCTCCTTCCCCGACAGCACCATGCCGGAGAAGCAGAAGAAGGACATCATCGCGTACCTCCAGAACGTGAACGGTGAGAAGTCGACCAACCCCGGCGGTCTGAAGCTCGGTGGCCTCGGCCCCGTCTCCGAGGGTCTGTTCGGCTGGATCTTCGCTCTGGGTGCGCTGATCGCTGTCGCCGTCTGGGTCGCGGCCCACACCGCTAAGGCCAAGAAGTCATGAGTAGCCAAGAGATTCCCGAAGAGAAGCACCTGCCGAGCGAGCAGGGCGACGCCCACCACGGTGGCGTAGCGGTCGCGGACGATCCGTTCGCCGACCCGGGCCTGCCGGTCCACAAGCCACGCATCCAGGACATCGACGAGCGGGCGGCGAAGCGCTCCGAGCGCACCGTCGCGATGCTCTTCACGCTGTCGATGCTGGCCACGATCGGCTTCATCGCGTCCTACGTGATCTTCCCGGTCGACAAGATCGTCTACATCTTCCCCATCGGGAAGGTCAGTGCGCTCAACTTCTCCCTGGGCATGACCCTGGGTGCGGCCCTCTTCTGCATCGGCGCGGGGGCGGTCCACTGGGCCCGCACCCTGATGTCCGACGTGGAGGTCGCCGCCGAGCGCCACGAGATCGCCGCTCCGGCGGAGGTCAAGGCCCAGGTCCTGCAGGACTTCCGCGACGGCGCGAACGAGTCCGCCATCGGCCGCCGGCCCCTGATCCGCAACACGATGCTCGGTGCGCTGGCCATGCTGCCGCTCTCCGCCGTCATGATCATGCGCGACCTGGGACCGCTGCCCGAGGACAAGCTGCGCAAGACCGTGTGGGCCAAGGGCAAGCTGCTCATCAACGACAACACGAACGAGCCGCTGCGTCCCGAGGACGTGCTCGTCGGCTCGCTCACCTTCGCCAGGCCGGAAGGCCTGGAGGAGGAGCAGCACGACTTCCAGGTCCAGATCGCCAAGGCCGCCCTGATGATCGTCCGCATCCAGCCGGACGACATCAAGGACAAGAAGGAACTGGAGTGGTCCCACGACGGGATCGTGGCCTACTCCAAGATCTGCACCCACGTCGGCTGCCCGATCAGCCTGTACGAGCAGCAGACGCACCACGTGCTCTGCCCGTGCCACCAGTCCACCTTCGACCTCTCCGACGGCGCCCGTGTCATCTTCGGCCCGGCCGGTCACGCGCTTCCGCAGCTGCGGATCGGTGTGAATGACGAAGGCTTCCTCGAAGCGCTCGGCGACTTCGAAGAGCCCGTCGGTCCTGCATTCTGGGAGCGCGGATGAGTACTGCCTCTGACACCAAGGCGCGCAAAGCGCCCGCCGGCGAGCGCGTAGCGGACTGGGCGGACGGCCGCCTGGGCATCTACGGCCTGGCCAAGGCCAACATGCGCAAGATCTTCCCGGACCACTGGTCCTTCATGCTGGGTGAGATCTGCCTCTACAGCTTCATCATCATCATCCTCACGGGTGTGTACCTGACGCTGTTCTTCCACCCGAGCATGAACGAGGTCGTGTACCACGGCTCGTACGTGCCGATGCAGGGCGTCATGATGTCCGAGGCCTTCGCCTCGACGCTGGACATCAGCTTCGACGTCCGCGGTGGCCTGCTGATCCGTCAGATCCACCACTGGGCGGCGCTGATCTTCGTCGCGGCGATGATCGTGCACATGATGCGCGTCTTCTTCACCGGCGCGTTCCGCAAGCCCCGTGAGGTCAACTGGATCTTCGGCTTCCTGCTGCTGGTCCTCGGCATGTTCACCGGTTTCACCGGTTACTCGCTGCCGGACGACCTGCTCTCGGGTACCGGTGTCCGCTTCATGCAGGGCGCCATCCTGTCCGTCCCGGTCGTCGGCACGTACCTGTCGATGTTCCTGTTCGGCGGGGAGTTCCCGGGCGGCGACTTCGTCGCGCGCTTCTACTCGGTGCACATCCTGCTGCTGCCGGGCATCATGATGGGCCTGCTCGTGGCCCACCTGATCCTGGTCTTCTACCACAAGCACACCCAGTTCGCGGGCCCCGGCAAGACGAACAACAACGTCGTCGGCATGCCGCTGCTGCCGGTCTACATGGCCAAGGCCGGAGGCTTCTTCTTCCTGGTCTTCGGTGTCATCGCGGCCGTCGCGGCGATCGCCTCGATCAACCCGATCTGGGCGCTCGGCCCGTACCGCCCGGACCACGTGTCCACCGGTGCGCAGCCCGACTGGTACATGGGCATGCCGGAAGGCCTGATCCGGGCCATGCCCGGCTGGGAGATCAACCTGTGGGGCCACACGCTCGTCCTGGGCGTGTTCATCCCGCTGCTGCTCTTCCCGCTGGTGCTCGGCGCGATCGCCGTCTGGCCCTTCATCGAGTCCTGGGTCACCGGGGACAAGCGCGAGCACCACATCCTGGACCGCCCGCGCAACGTCCCGACCCGTACGGCCTTCGGTGTCGCCTGGATCGCGGAGTACATCGTGCTCCTGATCGGCGGTGGAAACGACATGTTCGCGCAGTACTTCCACCTCTCGATCAACTCGATCACTTGGTTCGTCCGGATCGGCTTCTTCGTCGTCCCGGTCCTCGCCTTCATCGTCACCAAGCGGATCTGCCTCGGCCTCCAGCGCCGGGACCACGACAAGGTGCTGCACGGTCGCGAGACCGGCATCATCAAGCGCCTGCCGCACGGTGAGTTCGTCGAGGTCCACGAGCCGCTCCCGCAGGGCAAGCTGCACACCCTCACCGCGCACGAGCAGTACAAGCCGATCGAGATCGGCCCGACGGTCGACGAGAACGGTGTCGAGCGCAAGGTGAAGGCCAAGGAGAAGCTCCGCGCGAAGCTCAGCAAGGGCTTCTACGGCGAGCACAACCAGATTCCGAAGCCCACGGTGGAGGAATACAAGGAGATCCAGTCCGGCCACGGCCACCACTGATCCCCGCATGAACGCATGAGGGACTGATTTCGGTCAGTCCTGGTGTCGCCACGGCGAGAGCCCCGTCCAGTGTCTGGACGGGGCTCTTTGCCGTAACCGGGGCTGGATAGGCTGAACCCGACCCATTCGACGTGGGCGGCAGAATATGGGGACGGCCCACCGACAGCAGGAGCGGACCATGAACGTTGCGACCCCGGCAGGCGGCGACAGCGTGGCGGCCCGTGGCTGGCCGGGCGTTCTCGACGCTCTGCTGACCGGCCAGGACCTGCGTGCCGAGGACACCGCCTGGGCGATGGACCGGATCATGCGCGGGGAGGCCACCGACGCCCAGATCGCCGGCTTCACCGTCGCGCTGCGGGCCAAGGGGGAGACCGTCGAGGAGATCAACGGCCTCGTACGGGCGATGTACGCGCACGCCAACCTGATCGAGGTGCCCGGCCGGACGGTGGACATCGTCGGCACGGGCGGCGACGGGGCCAAAACGGTGAACATCTCCACGATGTCGGCGATCGTGGTCGCCGGTACCGGCGCCAAGGTCGTCAAGCACGGAAACCGGGCCGCGTCCTCCGCGAGCGGGTCCTCGGACGTCCTGGAGAAGCTCGGCGTCAACCTCGACCTCAGCACGGCCCGGGTCGTGGAGGTCGCCGAGGAGGCCGGCATCACCTTCTGCTTCGCGGTGAAGTTCCACCCCGCCCTGCGGCACGTGGCGGCCGCCCGCAAGGAGCTGGGCATCCGCACCACCTTCAACATCCTCGGCCCGCTGACCAACCCGGCCCGGGTACGGGCCCAGGCCTCGGGCGTCGCCGACCCCCGGATGGCCCCGATCGTGGCGGGCGTGCTCGCGGAGCGGGGCTCCTCCGCGCTGGTCTTCCGTGGCGACGACGGACTGGACGAACTGACCACGACGTCGACCTCCCGCATCTGGTGGGTCCGCGACGGCAAGGTCTCCGAGCAGGCATTCGACCCGCGGGACGTGGGCATCTCCCTGGTCGACGTCTCCGCCCTGGCCGGCGGGGACCCCTCGTACAACGCGGACGTGGCCCGCCGCCTGCTGGCCGGCGAGACCGGTCCGGTCCGTGACGCCGTGCTGCTGAACTCGGCGGCCGCCCTCGTGGCCCTGGACCCCGGTCCGGGCACCCTGGAGGAGCAGGTCGCGGCCGGTATCGCCCGTGCGGCGGAGTCGATCGACTCGGGTGCGGCGCGGGCCGCCCTGGAGCGCTGGGTGACCGCCAGCAACGCGTAGCGGCACGAGAACGGCGTGAAAGCGATGACCCCGGTCCACCATGCGGACCGGGGTCTTGCGTTCGGTCGATCTTGTGGCAGGATGCTGACCAGGTCACGAGTGACAGCGTTTAGGCCCCGGCTTGCTGTCCGGCAACCCTCCTTCCGTGGCGGGGTGCCCCGGGTGATGACCAGGTCGTAGGCAGCAAGGCCTACGGCAAGCGCGGATCCCTCGACACCAGGGGTCCTGGTCTCTCGAGGAGCGTTTTCCGTGAGCAAGCGAATGCGATAGGGCGACTCCGCCCCCACTTCACCCTCGGACCAGGGTCGCCTCCGTGCACCCCGCGTCGCTCCGAGGACTTTCCCGTACCCCCGACGGCCGCAGCGCCGTACCCGCGTACGGGCACTCCGAAGCCATTCAGCCCTGCCTGCCGGGAGATACCGCCATGTCCGCATCCCTGAACGCCGCCGTCGCCACCGCCACCACCGCCGCCGTCGACCCCGCCTGTGCCGAGCCGCTCGCGGTCCTCGGCCGGGACGTCACCGTCCCCCTCGTCACCGGCGGCGAGGTCACCTACGCGGCCCTCGACTACGCGGCCAGCGCCCCCGCCCTGCAGCGCGTCTGGGACGACGTGGCCGCCTACGCCCCGTACTACGGCAGCGTGCACCGCGGCGCCGGGTACCTCTCGCAGCTCTCCACGGACCTCTTCGAGCAGAGCCGGGCCACCGTCGCCGAGTTCCTCGACTGCCGGCCCGCCGACCAGGTGGTCTTCACCCGGTCCACGACCGACTCGCTGAACCTGCTCGCCGCCGTACTCCCCGCCGACTGCCAGGTGTTCGTCTTCGAGACCGAGCACCACGCCTCCCTGCTGCCGTGGGTGGACGCGCAGGTCACCTACCTGAACGCGCCGCGCACCCCCACCGAGGCCGTCGCCACCCTGGAGCGGGCCCTGGCCGACCGCGACCCGTACGGCCCGGCCCTGGTGTGCGTCACCGGCGCGTCCAACGTCACCGGTGAGCTGTGGCCGGTCAAGGAACTCGCCGCCGCCGCGCACGCCCACGGCGCGCGCATCGTGCTGGACGCCGCCCAACTGGCCCCCCACCACCCCGTCTCCGTGCAGGAACTGGACGTCGACTGGGTCGCCTTCTCCGGGCACAAGCTGTACGCGCCCTTCGGCTCGGGCGTGCTCGCGGGCCGCGCCGACTGGCTCCAGGAGGCGGAGCCCTACCTGGCCGGCGGCGGCGCCTCCCGCAAGGTCGCCCGGCGCGAGGACGGCGGAGTGGACGTCGAGTGGCACACCACGGCCGCCCGCCACGAGGCCGGCTCCCCGAACGTCATCGGCGTCTACTCCATCGCCTCGGCCTGCAAGGCCCTGACCGAGGCCGGCTTCGAGAACCTCGTCGCCCGCGAGCAGCAGCTCATCGCGAAGGTCCGGTCCGGGCTGGCGGAGGTCCCGGCGGTCCGGATCCTCTCCCTCTTCGGCGACGACGCCCCGCGGGTCGGCGTCATCTCCTTCGTCGTGGACGGCTGGAACAGCTCCCACTTCGCGGCGGCCCTGTCGGCCGAGTACGGGATCGGCGTGCGCGACGGCCTGTTCTGCGCCCACCCGCTGGTCCGCACCCTGCTGGGCAGCGAGCCGCAGACCCAGGGCGAATGCGGGGCCCCGGAGGCCGCGCCGGGCGAGCGCTCGCTGAACGCGATCCGCGTCAGCTTCGGTGCGGGCACCCCCGACGAGCACGTGGAGCGGTTCGCCCGCGCGGTGAAGGAGCTCGTCGCGGACGGTGCGAAGTGGCAGTACCGCACGGAGGAAGGCCGCTGCGTCCCGGCCGTCTGACCCTGCCGGGGGCGGGCGCCTCAATCGCCGGCTCGGGGTGTGCCCTGCGGGCGGCTCGGCGGTGCCCGGCGCGGCTTCCCCTTCGCTGGGCGGGCGCCTCAATCGCCGGCGGGGCCGGGTGCCCTGCGGGCGGCTCGGCGGTGTGCGGCCTTCCCTTGCCGGGGTGGGCGCCTCAATCGCCGGCGGGGCTGAAAGATACCGGGCCGATGCCCAGCGCGGCCTTGCCCTTGCCCGAGCGGGCGCCTCAATCGCCGGCGGGGCTCGATGGGTGGGTCGGGGCCCCGCACGAGGGTCTCCTCGGCTCGCGCACTTGGCGGTGGTCCAGCCGTGCGGCCTGGGTTGCGCGCTCGTCCTGCGGGGACCCTCCTGCGTGTCCCCGCCCCACGGCGGGCTTCGACGGCGCGAGGGGAGTGGGGACGGGGCGGGGTGTCCCCGCAGGACGAGC
>NZ_JBICZI010000025.1:0-101671 GCF_043201855.1 Streptomyces sp. NPDC048257 | reverse complement strand
GGGGGACCCTGTGGGAGAGTAGGACGCCGCCGAACAATTATTGCGGAAGCCCCGCACCAGCCCTTTACGGGTTCGGTGCGGGGCTTTTCTGCGTTCAGGACACGTGTGCGGTCTCCTGTAGGGTCAGGGGGCATCGAACTACCCATTTCTACAGTCACAGTGGAGGCCCCCGGGTGGAGGTCCAGGAGACTCGGGTTCAGACTGACCGAATTTTCACCATTCCGAACATCCTGAGCATGGCTCGCCTGGCCGGCGTGCCCCTGTTCTTGTGGCTGATCCTGGCCGAGCACGACGGCTGGGCCCTGGCCGTCCTCATGCTCAGCGGGATCAGTGACTACCTCGACGGGAAGCTCGCGCGGCGCTGGAATCAGATCAGCAACCTCGGACGGCTGCTGGATCCGGCCGCGGACCGCCTCTACATCCTGTCGACGCTGTTCGGTCTGACTTATCGCGAGCTTCTGCCGCTGTGGCTCACCGGAGCGCTCATCGCGCGCGAGCTGATGTTGCTGGTGATGGTGTGGATCCTGCGCCGCCACGGCTATCCGCCGCCGCAGGTCAACTTCCTCGGCAAAGCCGCGACCTTCAACCTGATGTACGCGTTTCCCTTGCTGCTCCTCAGCGATGGCACGGGTTGGTTGGCCTGGTTGGGGTCAGTTTTCGGATGGGCGTTCGCAGGATGGGGTACAACCCTCTATTGGTGGGCAGGAATCCTTTACGTGGTTCAGGTCCGCCGTCTCGTGAAGGCGGACGCCACGGCCGATTAGCCTTGCCCGGCGCCGGATGACGCGGAGGAGTTGCGAAGTCACCGACCGTGGGTGAGGGTCGGCACGACTGTCGTCTCCCAAGGAGGACTCTTCCGACATGAAGGCCGTCGTGATGGCCGGTGGTGAGGGCACGCGTCTTCGCCCCATGACCTCGAGCATGCCCAAGCCGCTCCTGCCGGTGGCCAACCGGCCGATCATGGAGCACGTGCTCAGGCTGCTGAAGCGCCATGGGCTCAATGAGACCGTGGTCACCGTGCAGTTCCTGGCGTCACTCGTCAAGAACTATTTCGGGGATGGCGAAGAGCTCGGAATGGAGCTCACCTATGCCCACGAGGAGAAGCCACTCGGGACCGCCGGCAGCGTGAAGAATGCCGAGGAGGCCTTGAAGGACGATGCCTTCGTCGTCATTTCCGGCGATGCGCTCACCGACTTCGACCTCACCGATCTGATCCGCTTCCACAAGGAGAAGGGCGCCCTCGTCACGGTGTGCCTGACCCGGGTGCCGAATCCGCTGGAATTCGGCATCACGATCGTGGACGAGGAAGGCAAGGTCGAACGCTTCCTGGAGAAGCCGACCTGGGGCCAGGTGTTCTCGGACACCGTCAACACCGGCATCTACGTCATGGAGCCCGAGGTCTTCAATTACGTGGATCCGGACGTCTCCGTCGACTGGTCCGGCGATGTCTTCCCCCAGCTGATGAAGGAAGGCCGGCCCATCTACGGCTACGTGGCCGAGGGCTACTGGGAGGACGTGGGCACGCACGAGAGCTACGTCAAGGCACAGGCCGACGTGCTCGAGGGCAAGGTCCAGATCGAGATGGACGGCTTCGAGATCTCCCCCGGGGTGTGGATCGCCGAAGGGGCCGAGGTCAGCCCTGACGCGGTGCTGCGCGGGCCGCTGTACATCGGGGACTACGCCAAGGTCGAGGCCGGCGCGGAGATCCGTGAGCACACCGTCATCGGGTCGAACGTCGTCGTCAAGAGCGGGGCCTTCCTGCACAGAGCCGTCATCCACGACAACGTGTACATCGGGCCCCACAGCAACCTCCGCGGCTGTGTCATCGGCAAGAACACCGACATCATGCGCGCCGCCCGGATCGAGGACGGGGCCGTCATCGGTGACGAGTGCCTCGTCGGCGAGGAGTCGATCGTTCAGGGGAACGTGCGCGTCTACCCCTTCAAGACGATCGAGGCCGGTGCCTTCGTCAACACGTCGGTGATCTGGGAGTCCCGCGGACAGGCACATCTGTTCGGTGCGCGGGGAGTCTCCGGGATCCTGAACGTGGAGATCACTCCCGAGGTGGTGGTCCGGCTCGCCGGCGCCTACGCCACGACCCTGAAGAAGGGGGCGATCGTCACCACGGCCCGTGACCACTCCCGAGGCGCGAGAGCGCTCAAGCGGGCCGTGATCTCGGCACTCCAGGCCAGCGCCATCAACGTGCGCGACCTGGAGAACGTACCGCTGCCGGTGGCTCGGCAGCAGACCGCGCGCGGCAGCGCGGGCGGGATCGTACTGCGGACCTCGCCGGGTGTGCCGGACTCCGTGGACATCATGTTCCTGGACGAACGGGGAGCGGACCTCTCGCTCCAGGGGCAGCGCAAGCTGGACCGGGTGTACGCGCGCCAGGAGTACCGGCGTGCCTTCCCCGGCGAGATCGGCGACCTGCAGTTCCCGGGCAGTGTCTTCGACGCCTACACCGGCTCGCTGCTGCGGGGCGTGGACACCACCGGCATCGCGGATGCCGGCCTCAAGGTGGTCGTGGACGCCTCGAACGGAAGCGCCGGGCTCGTTCTGCCCAGCCTGCTGGGGCGGCTCGGTGTGGACGCCCTGACGATCAATCCCGGGCTCGACGAGTCCCGGCCGACGGAGACCAGGGAGTCCCGGCGGGCCGGGCTGGTGCGGCTCGGGGAGATCGTGGCCTCGGCGCGGGCGGCCTTCGGGGTGCGGTTCGACCCTGTGGGCGAGCGGATCTCGCTGGTGGACGAGCGCGGGCGGATCATCGAGGACGACCGGGCGCTTCTGGTGATGCTCGACCTGGTCGCCGCGGAGAAGCGCAGCGGCAAGGTCGCGCTGCCGGTGACCACGACGAGGGTGGCCGAGCAGGTGGCGGCCTACCACGGTACGCAGGTGGAGTGGACGACGACCTCGCCCGACGACCTGACGCGGGTGGGCCGGGCGGAGAACACCATTTTCGGCGGGGATGGCCAGGGCGGATTCATCGTTCCTGACTTCAGCAGCGTCTTCGACGGTTCGGCCGCCTTCGTCCAGCTGCTCGGGCTGGTGGCGCGTACGCAGCTCACGCTGAGCCAGATCGACGCCCGGATTCCGCGAGCGCACGTGCTCAGGCGCGACGTTTCGACGCCGTGGGCGGTGAAGGGACTCGTCATGCGGCGGGTCGTGGAGGCGGCCGGCGACCGGGAGGTGGACACCACCGACGGGGTGCGGGTGGTCGAGGCCGACGGACGGTGGGCGCTGGTCCTGCCGGACCCGGCGGAAGCCGTCACTCACCTGTGGGCCGAAGGTCCCGACGATGCCGCCGCGCAGGCCCTGCTCGACGAGTGGGCGGCCGTGGTGGAGGGCGCCGGGCACTAGCAGTCTGCGACCTCCGGCGGGCCGGGTACGGGGAGCCGGCCCGGCCCGCCGGACGGACGCATTGGGTGTGTGCGGCGCCGACATGCGACGATGTGCGGCATGTCGCAGCCGCCCCACAACCGGACTTCGGCGTCTCCTGTGCGCGCGCGCCCGGACGCTTCCATGTCGCTGCTGACGCACGTGATGGACCACAGTCTCGACGAGGGCTACGCGGAGGCCGCGGCCCGCCGCGAGGCGGACGGTACGGCGGGTCTGCCGCGCACGCTCAAGGCGAAGCTGGGGCTCGCCGCCGGGCTCGTCGTCACCGCCATGGTGGTCACGCTCGGTGCGGCCGAGGCGCGGATAGCCGCGCCGGTGCTGGCCAAGGAGCGTCAGGAACTGATCGACCGGGTGGAGCGGGCCGACGACCGTGTGCATGGCCTGGAGCGTGACATCGACCGGCTCAGGACCGATGTCGCGGCGCGCCAGCGGGCGGCGCTGAAGCAGCCCGGCGGGGGCCAGGGCGAGCTCGTGGCGCTGCTGGCGGGTGCCACGGAGGTCCATGGGCCCGGGGTCAAGCTGGTGGTGGACGACGCGAAGGGCGCCTCGTCGGGCGGCGGTGGCAAACCGCGCGAGAGCTCGGGCTTCTCGGACACCGGCCGGCTCCGTGACCGTGACATGCAGAAGATCGTCAACGGGCTGTGGCAGTCCGGGGCGGAAGCCATCTCCATCAACGGGCAGCGGCTGACGGAACTGTCGGCGATCAGAGCCGCGGGTGACGCGATACTGGTGGACAACAGACCGCTGGTGCCGCCGTACGAGGTGCTGGCGGTGGGGGACAAGAAGCGGCTCGGCACGGCCTTCCAGGACTCGGCGGACGGACAGTACCTGCACGTGCTGCAGGAGAGCTACGGGATCCGTTACACCCTGTCCCCGGCGGACGACCTGCGGCTGCCGGCCGCGTCGAGCCTGACCGTACGTACGGCTACACCAGCAGAGCAGCAGAAGGGTGCATCGTGATCGCGGTACTGGGCCTCTTGGCCGGAGTGGTGGCCGGACTTCTGGTCCGGCCCGAGGTACCGGCCGTGGTGGAGCCTTATCTGCCGATCGCCGTGGTGGCGGCGCTGGACGCGGTGTTCGGGGGGCTGCGCGCGATGCTGGACGGCATCTTCGTGGACAAGGTCTTCGTGGTGTCGTTCCTGTCGAACGTGGTCGTGGCCGCGCTGATCGTCTTCCTCGGTGACAAGCTCGGGGTCGGCTCGCAGCTGTCCACGGGTGTGGTCGTGGTCCTCGGCATCCGCATCTTCTCCAACGCCGCGGCCATCCGCCGGCACGTCTTCCGGGCGTGAGGCCGATGAGTACGAACGAAAGTCCCGAGGAGCCGGGAGCCGCGGGCGGGTCGTCGCAGCCGCCGACGCCCCCGCAGCCCCCGACGCCCCCGCAGCCCCCGAAGTCGCCGCAGCCCCCGGAGGCCACGCAGCCCGTGGCCCCCGCGGAGCCTTCCGAGGTGGCGCCCGGGCCGCCCGAGGAGACGGGCCGGCAGCGGCTCGCGGCCGGGCTGTGGCCGCCGCGGGTGAGCCGGGCCCAACTGATCGTGGCGCTGCTGCTGTTCGTCCTGGGGCTGGGTCTGGCGATCCAGGTCCGCTCCAACAGCGACTCCAGCGCGCTGCGCGGGGCCCGCCAGGAGGACCTCGTACGGATCCTCGACGAGCTCGACGGGCGGACCAAGCGCCTGGAGGACGAGAAGCAGCGGTTGGAGGACCAGCGCCGGGAGCTGGAGAGCAGCTCCAACCAGGCGGAGGAGGCCCGCAAGCAGACCGTGGAGAAGGAACGCCAACTCGGCATCCTGGCCGGTACGGTGGCAGCCCAGGGGCCGGGCATCACCCTGAAGATCACGGATCCCACGGGTCAGGTGCAGTCCGACCAGCTGCTGGACACGCTCCAGGAACTGCGGGCGGCCGGTGCCGAGGCGATCCAGATCAACGGGGTGCGCATCGTGGCGGGCTCGTACTTCTCGGACGAGAACGGCGGGGTCGCCATCGACGGTAAGAAGATCACACAACCCTACGAGTTCAGGGTGATCGGCAAGCCGCAGGATCTGGAGCCCGCGCTGAACATCCCCGGCGGTGTCGTCCAGACGCTGGAGAAGGAGCAGGCCACCGTCGCCGTCACACGGTCGGCGAAGATCGTTGTGGATGCCTTGCGGGCTGCGAAGCAGCCTGACTACGCTCGGTCGTCATCGTGATGAAGCGGAGTGGAGAGTGGAGCGGCTCACGCGGGCGGATACCTGCGGGGGGTCGGCGCACCGAAGTCGCGGTGCGTGGTGGAAACTGTCTGGTGGTTACGGACGTTGTGAGAATGTCCGGGTCGGCAGGTGTCTGCATTCGGAGTTCGTCCTGCCCCACGGGCGGGTCTGTTTCGGTCAAGGGGAATCGCCCGTGAAGTTGTTTGAGAAGTTGTTCGGCAAGAAGAACCGCGAGGAAGGCGGCGCGGCACGGCACCGCGCCGGGCGCGGGGACGTGGAAGGGCAGGGCGACCGGCCGCTCTTCCGCGACGAGGTCGCCGGCGCGGATGTTCCGGGCGCCCCCGGCGCGTCGGCCGTTGACCCTGCTGGTACCGGACGCATAGGTTTCGGTGAACCATCAACCTCAAGTGCGGGTGGAGGGTTTGCCCCCGACCCGTATGCCACCAATGCATCCGCGGGGCAGCCGCGGCGCGAGGAGCCGTCCATGTCGGCCGAGCAGATTTGCAGCAGGTGCGGGCACCGCAGCGATGCGGCCAGCCGGTTCTGCTCCAACTGTGGCGCGCCGCTGCGGGCGGGTCTGACGCCGGAGCGCGCCTCGGAGACCACGTCCACCATCTCGATCTCGGGCCTCGAGGCCTACGAGGCCGAGGTGTCGGGACAACCGCACGTGTCGTCCTCGTCGCTGTCCCCCGAGGCCCAGGCCGCGGTGGAAGCGCTGCCTCCCGGTTCCGCTCTGCTCATCGTGCGGCGCGGTCCCAACTCCGGGAGCCGCTTCCTGCTGGACGGCGAGCTGACCACGGCCGGCCGGCACCCGCAGAGCGACATCTTCCTGGACGACGTCACCGTCTCCCGGCGCCATGTCGAATTCCGCAGGAGCCAGGACGGCGGCTTCACCGTCGCCGATGTCGGCAGCCTCAACGGCACGTACGTGAACCGTGAGCCGATCGACTCCGTCGCCCTGCAGAACGGCGACGAGGTGCAGATCGGCAAGTACCGGCTGGTCTTCTACGCGAGCCTGCGGGGCATCTGACACCTTCCCCGGACTCCGTCCGGGGGGACCCCAGTAGGGAAGGTTCCATGCTGCGTACCCCGACCGGCGGTGCCCCGAGAAACGGCGCCGCCGGACCGGCCGGGCGGCTGGTGAGCATCGGCACGGTGCTCACCACGCTGCGTGACGAGTTCCCCGAAGTCACCATCTCGAAGATTCGTTTCCTGGAGGCGGAGGGGCTCGTCGAGCCCCGGCGCACACCTTCGGGATACCGCAAGTTCAGCACCGACGACGTGGAGCGGCTCGCCCGCATCCTGCGTCTGCAGCGTGACCACTACCTCCCGCTGAAGGTCATCCGCGAGCAGCTCGACGCGCTCGCACGCGGTGAGCAGATCCGTATCCCGGCGCCCACCGCGCACGGGGACGCCACCGATCCCGCCGGGCCCGCGGCCGTCTACGGCGAAGTGGGGCGGGAGCGGGCCACCGTGGCCCGGGTGGGCCGGGCGGAGCTTCTCGCGGCCGCCGACGTGGACGAGGTCCAGCTGGTCGAGTGGGAGTCGTACGGTCTGCTCGCCGAGGGCCCGGACGGCGGATTCGACGCCGAGGCGGTCACGGTGGCCCGGCTCGTGGCCGACCTGGGGCGTTTCGGACTGGAGCCGCGGCACCTGCGCGCGATGAAGGCCGCCGCGGACCGTGAGGCGGGCCTGGTGGAGCAGGTCGTGGCACCGCTGCGCAGGCACCGCAACCCGCAGACCAGGGCTCATGCGGAGGCCACCCTGAAGGAGCTGGCGGGGCTCTCCGTACGGCTCCACGAGGCGCTCGTACAGACCGCTCTGGGGGTCCGGCTGCCCTGAGGTGGGGGGCCCGACTACCCAAACCTGCCGAGCAGGTCCTAGGGTTGCTGTGTGAACGAGCTCGACGTTGTGGGTGTCCGGGTGGAAATGCCCTCCAACCAACCGATCGTGCTCCTGCGTGAAGTGGGAGGCGACCGGTACCTCCCCATCTGGATCGGTCCAGGGGAGGCGACCGCCATTGCCTTCGCGCAGCAGGGGATGGCCCCTGCCCGGCCGCTGACGCACGACCTGTTCAAGGACGTGCTGGAGGCGATCGGCGAGGAGCTCACCGAGGTCCGGATCACGGATCTGCGGGAGGGCGTCTTCTACGCGGAGCTCGTCTTCGCCAGCGGGGTCGAGGTGAGCGCGCGGCCTTCCGACGCCATAGCGCTCGCCCTGCGGACGGGGACGCCGATCTACGGCAGTGACGGCGTGCTGGACGACGCCGGAATCGCCATTCCGGACGAGCAGGAGGACGAGGTGGAGAAGTTCCGCGAGTTCCTCGACCAGATCTCGCCGGAGGACTTCGGTACCGGCCCGCAGTGAGGTGTCGGCCGCGTCGTCCCCAGGGAACTCCAGCCCATTCGATTAGCCTTTCCCCGCAAAGGGATACGGGAAACCACTCTCAGGGTGATTATCACTCGGCGTGCCGAGTGTGGCGATCGTTGACGCACCCCTGGTGACTGCCTACCTTCAAGGTGGGCAGGTCAAGGACGGAGGGTCGGCGTGAGGATCACGGGCGACGGTACGACCGGGGGCACCCCCGCACGGAGTGAGGCTGGGCCGTACCCGCTGCACGGCGGTGCGGTCGGTTCCGCGCGCCGTCAGCCGGAGTCGACGCCCGTCGGGCCGGTGAGCGGTGACCCGGAGCCCGAGCAGATCGGATACCGCGGGCCGACGGCGTGCGCCGCGGCCGGCATCACGTACCGGCAGCTCGACTACTGGGCCCGGACCGGGCTGGTGGAGCCCAGTGTGCGGGCCGTCTGCGGGTCGGGCACGCAGCGGCTCTACAGCTTCCGCGACGTCGTGGTCCTCAAGATCGTCAAGCGCTTCCTGGACACCGGGGTGGCGCTGCAGAACATCCGCACGGCGGTGCAGCACCTGCAGGACCGCGAGATCTCGGACCTCGAACGGATGACGCTGATGAGCGACGGCGCCACCGTGTACGAGTGCACCTCGCCGGACCAGGTCGTCAGCCTGCTCCAGGGCGGCCAGGGCGTCTTCGGCATCGCCGTGGGCGTGGTGTGGCGCGACGTCGAGAGCGCGCTGGCGCAGCTGCACGGCGAGCGGGTGGACACCGGCGAGACCCTGGTGCGGCACAACCCGACGGACGAGCTGGCCGCCCGCCGCAACCGGGCCGTGTGACCCGAGCCGAGGCGTTGTCAGTGGCGTAGGGCAGCATCGGGCCGTGAGAGCCGCGCCGACCATCCTGCATCTGGACATGGACGCCTTCTACGCCTCCGTCGAGCAGGCGTCGAAGCCGAGCCTGCGGGGGAAGGCCGTCATCGTCGGCGGGCTCGGGCCGCGTGGCGTCGTCGCCACGGCCTCGTACGAGGCCAGGCGGTTCGGGGTGCACTCCGCGATGCCGATGGGGCAGGCGCGGCGGCTCTGCCCGAACGGCGCGTACCTGATCCCCCGCTTCAGCCTCTACCGGCAGGTCAGCGACGTGGTGATGGCCATGCTGCGGGAACTGTCGCCGCTGGTGGAGCCGCTGAGCCTGGACGAGGCCTTCGTGGACCTGGAGGCGGGCGGGGTCGCCTTCGATTCGCAGACCGCACGGGAGACCGGGGAACGGCTGCGGGCCGACATCCGGGCCGCCACGGGGCTCAGCGGGTCGGTGGGGCTGGCCGGGTCGAAGATGCTGGCCAAGGTGGCCTCCGAGGAGGCCAAGCCGGCCGGGCTGCTGCTGATCGAACCGGGGACGGAGCGCGAGCTGCTCGCGCCGATGTCGGTGCGGACCCTGCCCGGGGTGGGGCCCGCCACGGGCGAACACCTGCGCCGGGCCGGGATCACCACGGTGGGGGAGCTGGCGGAGGCGGGGGAGGACGAGCTGGTCCGGATGGTCGGCCGCTCGGCCGGTGCCGGGCTGTACCGGATGGCGCTGGGGCTGGACGACCGGCCGGTGGTCGCGGAGCGGGACGCGAAGTCGGTGTCGGTCGAGGACACCTTCGACGTGGACCTGCACGACCGGGTACGGATCCGGGGAGAGGTGCAGCGGCTCGCCGACCGGTGCGTGCAGCGGCTGCGGGGCTCGGGGCACTCGGGGCGCACGATCGTGCTCAAGGTGCGTCGGTACGACTTCTCCACGCTGACGCGGTCCGAGACCCTGCGGGGGCCCACGGACGATCCGGGAGTGGTGCGGGAGGCCGCGGCGCGGCTGCTGGAGGGTGTGGACACCACGGGCGGGGTGCGACTGCTGGGGGTGAGCGTGACCGGGCTGGCGGACTACACGCAGGAGGACCTCTTCGCGCAGTCGCTCGCCGCTGAGCCGGACGAGGACGGGGGGGCGGCCGAGCCGGCGCCGGACGGGGGCACGGGGGCTGCTGGGGCCACCGGGGCCCAGGAGGCGGTTGAGCCGCCCGGGGAGCCGGAGCCGGCTCCCGAGCGGCGCTGGCCGGCCGGGAGCGACGTCCGGCACGCCGTGTACGGGCCCGGATGGGTGCAGGGCAGCGGGGTCGGGCGGGTGACCGTGCGGTTCGAGCAGCCCGGATCGGAGCCGGGCCGGGTGCGGACCTTCCGGGTGGACGACCCCGATCTGGAGCCGTCCGATCCGCTGCCGCTCGTGGGGGACGCACAGGAGCAGGCCGATCCGCCCGGTATCCCCGACTCGGCATAGGGGGCCTTGCCGATCAGGCCGGGCTCGCGTCACCCGGCCCGCACGCCCGCACGCCGCACCAGGCACCGCTCCCTGATCCGGCCCGACCCGACAAGACGCCCCCTAGCTCTCGTCACCCGCCAGGCGGCCGAAGTCGCGGTGGAAGTCCGAGGGGAGGGTCGTGTCCAGGCCGTAGTGGTGGTAGAGCTGCAGCTCCTGTTCGGGGGAGAGGTGGCGCCCGACACCGAAGTCCGGGGCGTCCCTGATGAGGGAGCGTTCGAAGGGCACCCGGAGGGTGTCGCCCACCAGCTCGCTCGGCTCCAGCGGGACGAAGGCGTCCCGGCTGAAGAGCCCGGTCCGGACCGCGGCCCACTCCGGGACACCTGTGGCATCGTCGAGGTAGACCTCGTCGATGGTGCCGATCTTGGTGCCATTGCGGTCGAACGCCTTGCGGCCGATCAGGCTGCGCGGATCGATGTCGGTCTGCACGGTCCCTCCAAAAGGTCGCAACTGCTCCGTAATGACTACAGAAGTGCATATCAGCAGCGGAGGCCACTCGGGGGAGGGTCCAGAACCTCGCTGGTACGCTGGTGAACGGCTGTCGACCCTGTGCGGGAGAGTCCTCCGAGTGAACGAGACGGAGGCGCCGAAGGAGCAAATCCTCCCCGGAATCTCTCAGGCATACGTACCGCACGGATGAGGCCACTCTGGAAAGCAGGTGCGGGTACCGGGCACGAAGTGCCGGTCCCCCTCCTCACCGACGGTGAAAGCCGGATCTCTCGGGAGACCCCCGTGACTCCGGTGAAACTCTCAGGTGCAGATGACAGAGGGGGAGGCCGTCCGGGTGCCCGCGCCGTGGTGCCCCTCGCAGGTCATACGACCAGGAGGCCTCCGTTCATGACCGCCAACCGCATTCCGCTCTCCCAGCTGGAGCGAGGCATCCCCTTCGAACAGCGCCACATCGGCCCGGATGCCGAGGCGCAGGCGAAGATGCTCGCCCAGGTGGGCTACGGCTCCCTGGACGAACTGACCGCCGCCGCGGTCCCGGATGTGATCAAGACCGCCGAGGGGCTCGACCTCCCGGAGGCGCTCACCGAGGCCGAGGTGCTGGCCGAGTTGCGCTCGCTCGCCGACCGTAACCAGGTCCTCTCCCCGATGATCGGTCTCGGCTACTACGGGACCTTCACCCCGCCGGTGATCCTCCGCAACGTCATGGAGAACCCGGCCTGGTACACGGCGTACACGCCGTACCAGCCGGAGATCTCCCAGGGCCGCCTCGAGGCGCTGCTGAACTTCCAGACGGTCGTCGCCGACCTGACCGGGCTGCCGACCTCGGGCGCCTCGCTGCTCGACGAGGGCACCGCGGCCGCCGAGGCCATGACGCTGGCCCGCCGCGTGGGCAAGGCCAAGGGCAACGTCTTCCTGGTGGACGCCGACGCCCTGCCGCAGACCATCGCCGTCATCGAGACCCGCGCGGAGCCGATCGGCATCGAGGTCGTGGTCGCCGACCTGTCCGCCGGCATCCCGGCCGAGATCGCCGAGCGCGGCATCTACGGCGTCCTGGTCCAGTACCCGGGTGCCTCCGGCGCCGTACGCGACATCAAGCCGCTCATCGACGAGGCGCACGGCCTCGGCGCCATCGTCGCCGTCGCCGCGGACCTGCTCGCGCTGACCCTGCTGACCTCCCCGGGCGCGCTGGGCGCGGACATCGCCGTCGGCACCACCCAGCGCTTCGGCGTCCCGATGGGCTTCGGCGGACCGCACGCCGGCTACATGGCAGTCCAGGACAAGCACGCCCGCTCGCTGCCCGGCCGCCTCGTCGGCGTCTCCGTGGACGCGGACGGCAACAAGGCGTACCGCCTGGCGCTGCAGACCCGTGAGCAGCACATCCGCCGCGAGAAGGCGACCAGCAACATCTGTACGGCGCAGGTGCTGCTCGCCGTCATGGCCGGCATGTACGCCGTCTACCACGGCCCGGACGGGCTGCGGACGATCGCCGGCCGCACCCACCGCTACGCTGCCCTGCTCGCCGCCGGTCTGACGGCCGGCGGGGTCGAGATCGTGCACGGCTCGTTCTTCGACACGATCACCGCGCGCGTTCCGGGCCGTGCGGCCGAGGTCGTCGCCGCCGCCCGCGAGGGCGGGGTCAACCTCTTCCAGGTGGACGCCGACCTCGTCTCCGTCGCCTGCGACGAGACCACCCTGCGCGCCGACGTCGAGGCCGTCTGGGCCGCCTTCGGTGTCACCGCCGACATCGAGGCGCTGGACGAGGCCACGGCCGACACCCTGCCGGAGAGCCTGCTGCGCTCGGACGCGTACCTGACGCACCCGGTCTTCCACCAGCACCGTTCCGAGACCGCGATGCTGCGCTACCTGCGCAAGCTCTCGGACAAGGACTACGCGCTGGACCGCGGCATGATCCCGCTGGGCTCCTGCACCATGAAGCTCAACGCGACCACCGAGATGGAGCCGGTGACCTGGCCCGAGTTCGGTCAGCTGCACCCCTTCGCACCGGTGGAGCAGGCCGAGGGCTACCTCACGCTCATCACCGAGCTGGAGGAACGTCTCTGCGAGGTCACGGGCTACGACAAGGTCTCCATCCAGCCCAACGCCGGCTCCCAGGGTGAGCTCGCCGGTCTGCTGGCCGTCCGCGCCTACCACCGCGCGAACGGCGACGAGCAGCGCACCATCTGCCTGATCCCGTCCTCCGCGCACGGCACCAACGCCGCCAGCGCCGTGATGGCCGGTATGAAGGTCGTCGTCGTCAAGACCGCCGACGACGGCGAGGTGGACGCGGCCGACCTGCGCGCCAAGATCGAGCAGCACCGCGACGAGCTCGCCGTCCTGATGATCACGTACCCCTCGACGCACGGTGTGTTCGAGGAGCACGTCGCCGACATCTGCGCCCAGGTGCACGAGGCGGGCGGCCAGGTCTACGTCGACGGTGCCAACCTGAACGCCCTGGTGGGCCTGGCCAAGCCGGGTCACTTCGGCGGCGACGTCTCGCACCTGAACCTGCACAAGACCTTCTGCATCCCGCACGGCGGCGGCGGCCCGGGCGTCGGCCCGGTCGGTGTCCGGGCGCACCTGGCCCCGTACCTGCCGAACCACCCGCTCCAGCCCACCGCGGGCCCGGAGACGGGTGTCGGCCCGATCTCGGCCGCTCCGTGGGGTTCGGCGGGCATCCTGCCGATCTCCTGGTCGTACGTGCGCCTCATGGGCGGCGAGGGCCTCAAGCGCGCCACCCAGGTGGCGGTGCTCGGCGCCAACTACATCGCCAAGCGCCTGGAGCCGCACTACCCGGTGCTCTACACCGGCCCGGGCAACCTGGTCGCGCACGAGTGCATCATCGACCTGCGCCCGCTGTCGAAGTCCACGGGCGTGAGCGTGGACGACATCGCCAAGCGCCTGATCGACTACGGCTTCCACGCGCCGACCATGTCCTTCCCGGTCGCCGGCACGCTGATGATCGAGCCGACGGAGTCCGAGGACCTCGCCGAGATCGACCGCTTCTGCGACGCGATGATCGCCATCCGCGGCGAGATCGAGCGGGTCGCGGGCGGCGAGTGGCCGGTGGACGACAACCCGCTGGCCAACTCCCCGCACACCGCTGCGGCGCTGGGTGGCGAGTGGAACCACCCGTACACCCGCGACGAGGCCGTCTTCCCGGGCGGGGTCACGGCCGCCGAGAAGTACTGGCCGCCGGTGCGCCGCATCGACGGTGCCTTCGGCGACCGGAACCTGGTGTGCTCCTGCCCGCCGCTGGACGAGTACGACGCCTGATATGGGTAAGGGGCCGGTCCGGGAGATTCTCCCGGACCGGCCCCTTCGTCGTTGCTCAGGCCGGTCGGCCGCCCGGGTCGCCTACGCCGCCGCGAGCGGACGGTGCGGGGCGATGATCTGGCCGTCCGGCAGCAGTTCACCGGTGTCCTCGAAGAGCAGGACGCCATTGCACAGCAGGCTCCAGCCCTGCTCCGGGTGGTTTGCCACCGGGCGTGCGGCCTCCCGGTCGGCGGATTCGGCTGACGGGCAGGCTGGCTGGTGCTGGCACATGGATGCGTTCTTTCGCTGCGGTGTGGTCTGTGTGCTACGGCTCGATGCGTGGTTCATGGCCGTCCCCCTGGGTCATCCCCGCACCCGCGGGGAGCGTGGTCCTCAGTCTTCCCCCATGACAGCTGCTTCGCAGGTATTTCCCGGCAGCTGTCCTCACAGATTGATGACGCATCACTCGTGCGGGCGGTTCAGGCCAACTCCCCTGTCATTTCGGATGGTTCGCAAGTGACCCGGGTGGACTAGGCCGAATGGGTGATTCGGGTCAGGCGGCGGGTGCGGCCAGCGAAGGAGGGGCCGGAGCCGTCGCCGGGGTCAGCCGACGGGTCAGTACGGGCAGCAGCTCGGAAACCGGATGCGGGCGGTACGCGGCGATGCCGGGCGGGGCCGGGGCGAGCGGCACCAGCAGGTCCTCACCGGCCGGCAGTCCGGCGGCCGCGTCGGCGCCCACGGCCCCGTGCAGCCACAGGGTCAGCATGTAGAGCTCCGGCACCGACAGCAGTCTCGGCTGGTAGCCCGTGGTGAGGGACTCCGCCTGGCGCAGGGCGCGTTCGGTGGCGGCGACATAGGGTCCCTCGAAGAAATGGGAGAAGACCCAGCCGTCGGCGGTCAGCCTGGTGTCGGCCGCCGCGACGTAGCGGTCCCCGCTGCGGATCAGGAACCGCCAGCCGGTGAGGCGCGTACGGGGCGGCCTGCCGCCGGCCGCGAGATTGGACATGCCCAGCCGGTCGAGGACGTGGACCGGGAGGGGGAGTTCGGCGGTCAGAGGCCCCTGGATCGCGCGCAGGGCCGGGGTGTGCGCCTCATGGACGGCGGTGGGGGAACCTAGTGCCGCGAGGACGCTGCGCAGGGCGGGCGCGGGAGCCGGAGGGACATGCAGCGGCATGGTGGGTCGCCTCTCACTTGGGAGACCGGTGGAACGGGGGCAGGTGCGGACTCGCATTCTGGGGCCAGAGGGGGGCCGAGGGGCAATGGCCGCGCGCCAACTCTCTGCCTCGTTTGCGGAGTTTATACGACATGTGTTCACGCAGTGTTTCGGCTAGCTGTCCCGCCTATTGCCGGCAAGGCGCTTACCGGACCCGCTGACATGGCATTCATGCCGGATGCGCGCGAACATGTCGCGCTGACCTCGGAGGTTACCGGACGGGGGCTCGGCTGGAAAGCGTCGGTTATCCGAACAAGGCAAAGTCGGGGCGGAATTTGCGCGAAGCGACTTGCCAGGCGAATGTGCCGAAGCGCCCTTCGGCCAAACCGGCGCGCGCTCCTCGCCACGCACGCCCCCCGCGCGTTATGGATCATGCTGCCGGGGCATCATCGACCGTAACGCGCGGCCTGGGTGCCCCGAGCCAGGCCCACTCGAGGAGGGACGCTTCGATGGGGGAGAAGATCGTGGCAGGCGGATTCGACCTGTCCGATCGGCAGCGGTATCGAAGGAAGCTCCACGAGTGTCTGGAGGGACTGGAGCGGCTCCTGGCGGAGAAGAGGTTCGATCGCCCGAAGAACATGATGGGACTGGAGATCGAGCTGAATCTGGCGGGTGCCGACGGGTTGCCGAGAATGGTGAATGCCCAGGTGCTGGAGCGAATAGCGAGCCCCGATTTCCAGACCGAACTGGGAATGTTCAATCTGGAGGTGAACGTCCTCCCGCACCGGCTCGGCGGCCGGGTATTCGACCAGCTCGCCGAGGAACTCAGCGCCGGGCTCGGCTATGCCCACCGGCAGGCCGCGGAGATCGACGCCGGGGTGGTGATGATCGGTATTCTGCCGACGATCTCCCGCGCCGACCTCGTGACCGCGAACCTCTCTGCGGTGGACCGCTACTCGCTGCTCAACGAGCAGATCCTGATGATGCGCGGGGAGGACTTCACGCTCGACATCGACGGCGTCGAGCGGCTGATCTGGACCTCCGGGTCGATCGTGCCGGAGGCCGCCTGCACCTCCGTACAACTGCACCTGCAGGTGACCCCGGCCCGGTTCTCGGCGGTGTGGAACGCGGCGCAGGCGGTGGCCGCCGCACAGATCGCCGTCGGCGCCAACTCGCCCTTCCTGTTCGGGCGTGAGCTGTGGCGGGAGTCGCGGCCGCCGCTGTTCACGCAGGCCACCGACACCCGGCCGCCCGAACTCCAGGCGCAGGGGGTGCGGCCGCGCACCTGGTTCGGGGAGCGGTGGGTGGACTCGGCGTACGAGCTCTTCGCCGAGAACGTCCGCTACTTCCCCGCCCTGTTGCCGATATGCGACGAGGAGGAGCCGCTGCGGGTGCTCGCCGAGGGCGGGGTGCCGGGGCTGCAGGAGCTGGTGCTGCACAACGGCACCGTCTACCGGTGGAACCGGCCCGTCTACGGGGTCGCCGACGGGGTGCCGCACCTGCGGGTGGAGAACCGGGTCCTGCCGGCCGGGCCCACGGTCGCCGATGTCGTCGCCAACGCCGCCTTCTACTACGGGCTCGTACGCACCCTCGCGGACGAACCGCGCCCGGTGTGGACCCGGCTGCCCTTCGCCGAGGCGGAGGCGAACTTCGACGCGGCCTGCCGGTACGGGATCGACGCGCGGCTGCGCTGGCCGCGCCGGGGCCGGGCCGGAGGACTGGCGAGCGTGCCCGCCGTACGGCTGGTGCTGGACGAGCTGCTGCCCATGGCGGCGGCGGGGCTGGACGCCTGGGGCATCGAGCCCGCGGACCGGGACCACTACCTCGGCATCATCGAGGAGCGCTGCCGGCGCCGGGTGAACGGGGCGACCTGGCAGGTGGACACCTACCACCGGGCGCTCGCCACCGGGCTGGAGCGGGACGAGGCACTGGCCGCGACGACCCGCAGGTACAGCGAGCTCATGCACAAGGGCGACCCCGTGCACACCTGGCCCGTCGGGCTCACGGAGGAGGTGAGTGCCTCGGTGCCCGTCGTGCGCTGATCCGCGGGGCACGGCCCTGACGCCTGCCCGCCGCCCGACCGACGCCGTCCGGCGATCCCGGTGACGGCCCCGCAGTGATCCTCCCGGTCCGCCGAGGAGGCAGTATGGGGTCGTCGCAAACGGGATGGCAGGACGGAGTCGGGCGTGCGGGCGGAGCCGGAGCCGGTGTGCGTGGAACTGGGCGAGGACGGGCGGCGGGATCTCCTGCGGACCGAGACGCTGCTGGTCCTGGCGCTGTCGCTGGGCGCGAGCGGGGTCTCGGCGCTGATCAGCTTCATCGGCTCGCTGACCAAGCCCGGCGGTCTCAAGGACCAGGCCGCCACCCTCAACGGCTCCTACGCCCCCGGCCGGCCCTGGCTGGACCTCGCCTGGCAGCTGTTCGGCATCGCGAGCGCCCTGGTCCCCGTCCTGCTGGTGGCGCACCTCCTGACCCGCGAGGGCGCCCCCGGGCTGCGGGTGCTGGGCTTCGACCGCACCCGGCCCTGGTGGGACCTGGGCCGGGGCGCACTCGTCGCGGCCGGGATCGGCAGCGCGGGGCTGGCCTTCTACCTGGGGGCCCGGGCCACCGGGTTCAACCTCACGGTGGTACCGGAGGCGCTGCCCGACGTGTGGTGGAAGTTCCCCGTACTGATCCTCTCCGCGCTGCAGAACGCCGTGGTGGAGGAGGTCATCGTGCTGGCCTACCTGCTGCGCCGCCTCGGCCAGCTGGGCTGGTCCCCGATGGCCGCACTGCTGGCCAGCTCGGTACTGCGCGGCTCCTACCACCTCTACCAGGGCATCGGCGGCTTCATCGGCAACATGGTGATGGGCGCCGTCTTCGTCCTCGCCTATCGGCGCTGGGGCCGGGTGGGACCGCTCGTCGTCGCGCACGCGCTGCTCGACATCGTGGCCTTCGGCGGGTACGCCCTGCTCGCGGGCAAGGTGGGCTGGCTGCCGACGCCGTGACCCGGCGCGGGTCCGGCGAAGGCCGTACGGATCCTGTACTGGATCCGCCTCCTCGCATTCAACGCGGCCCTCGCGTGGGGGGTGAGCATGATCGTCGGCGGCCCTCCCGAGTTCCTGGGGACCGAGGGCACGGACCAGCCGGTCGACGTCGAGGCCCTGCTGGGGGTGGCGGGCAGCCTCCTCGTGCCGGCGGCGGTCCTGTGGGCGTGGACGGTCTACCTGGACGGGTCCGCGCCGGTCGAGCAGTACCCCTCGCGCATCGACTCGGCCGCGTGGGCGGCGGGGGAGAAGAGGCGGCGGCAGGACGAGGCCGATCAGGCCGACGTGGACGAAGAGGCGGACGCGGGCTGACCGGGCGCGGGCTGACCGGGCGCGGGCTGACCGGGCGCGGCGGCCGTCGGCCCCGGCCCTCCCCGGCCCTCCCCGGCCCTGCCCGGTCACTGCTCCTGGCCGGCCTCGGGCGGGGAGGTGAGGAGCTCGCCGTCGATCACGGTGACGGCCCGGCCCGTCAGCAGGGTGCGCTCGCCCGCCAGGGTCACCCGTACGAGACCGCGGCGCGCGCCGCCCTGGAGGCCGGTCAGCTCGGTGCGGCCCAGCCGCTCCGCCCAGAACGGGGCGAGCGCGGTGTGGGCGCTGCCGGTGACCGGGTCCTCGTCGATGCCGAAGGCCGGGAAGAAGCCGCGGGAGACGAAGTCGTAGCCGAGGGAGGGGTTCTCGGCGGGTGCGGTGACGATCACCCCCCGGCGGGCGAAGGCGCGCAGGGCTGCGTGATCGGGCTCCAGCTCGCGGACGGTCTTCTCGTCGGCGAGCTCGACGACGAGGTCGCCGATGTGGTCGGCGGTGTCGTGCACGGAGAGGATCGGGGGCCCGCCGAGCGCGTGGTCCACGGCGGCCGGTGCCGGCACCGGGGTCAGCGAGGACGTCGGGAAGTCCATGGTGATCGTGCCGTCCTCGGCCGTCTCGGCCGTGAGGATGCCGCAGCGGGCGGAGAAGCGGATCAGTCCCGTGGCGAGCCCGCTGGTGGCCAGTACGTGCGCGGCGGCCAGGGTGGCGTGGCCGCACATGTCGACTTCGGCGGCCGGGGTGAACCAGCGCAGCGCCCAGTCGGCGTCCCCGCCGGGCGGCAGGGGGTGGGCGAAGGCGGTCTCGGAGAGGTTCACCTCGCAGGCGACCTGCTGGAGCCAGGCGTCCGGCGGGAACGCGGCGTCGAGGAGCAGGACTCCGGCGGGGTTCCCGTGGAAGGGGCGGTCGGTGAAGGCGTCGACGATTCGGATGCGCATGTCCCGACGGTAGGGCGGTTCCTTGATCATCGACAAAGGCCAATCCGGGGTGACTGGCCCTGTCGGGTCGGTGCGTGGGCGATCAGGTCCGGGAGAGGGCCAAGGTGCCGGAGAGCAGGGGGACGAGCGTGTAGTTCCCGTTGCCCCCGCCACAGGTGGGGGCCGTGCCGACGGTGTGGGAGACCTTCTTTGCAGGGCTTTGCGGGGCGTTGGGCGCTGTTTGCGGTCAGCACAGCACACGCACCTGCTCGCCCATCGCCCGGAAGTTCGGTCGTCAATCCACCCCAAGGTGCGCAATCCGATCGACTGTCGCCGACGCATTCCGATATATCGTTGACACATCGCGAGCCGTCGCCGATAGTGGAGTCATCGGAAAACCGACGAAGCGACAAGCAACGGCAACGTGACGAAAGGAGCGCAGTCATGCGTTCACGCGGACAGCACGGACATGACCACGGACATGACCACGGACGGGGCCACGGCCACTGCGGGCCCGATCGTCGGGAGGGTTTCACGGGGCGGCGCGCCGCCTTCGGCCCGTTCGGGCCGCCTTTCGGCGGAGGGCCCTTCGGCGGGCGCGGCGGACGAGGCGGACCGCGGGGCCGGGCCCGGCGCGGGGATGTGCGCGCCTCGATCCTGGCGCTGCTCGCCGACCGGTCGATGCACGGCTACGAGATGATCCAGGAGATCGGCGAGCGCAGCGGCGGGGCCTGGAAGCCCAGCCCCGGCTCGGTCTACCCGACCCTGCAGCTGCTCGAGGACGAGGGGCTCATCACCAGCGCGAGCGAGGGCGGCAAGAAGCTGTTCACGCTCACCGACGCGGGCCGCGCCGAGGCCGAGTCGGGCCCCGACGCCCCCTGGGCGGACGCCGGGCGCGGCTTCGACTTCGAGGCGATGCAGGAGGTCCGGACGGCGGGCATCGGTCTGATGGAGGCCTTCGGGCAGGTCTTCAAGACCGGCTCGCCCGAGCAGCGGGAGAAGGCGCTCGGGGTCATCAACGACGCCCGCAAGAAGCTCTACCTGATCCTGGCCGACGAGCACTGAGCCCGACCGGCCCCGTATGCGCAAGGCGCGCCCCACGAGCCCGGCTCGTGGGGCGCGCCTTCGTGCACGCGGGGGTGGGGTGACCGGCGGGGTGGGGTGCCCGGGGGGTCAGATGACCAGGCCGGCCAGTTTGCGCAGCGACTCGTTCAGTGCGGCGGTGGCCGAGTCCTTGAGCTTGCCCGCCATCAGGGAGACGGCGGCCCCGGTGAACTCGCCGTCGATGCGGACCGTGGTGGCCTGGCCGTCCGGGATCAGGGTGTACCGGGTGAGGACGGCCACGCCCATCGGCCCCTTGCCGGTGATCGCGAAGAGCCGCTCGGCCTCCAGCTCCGAGACGGTCCAGACGACCTCGGCCGGGAAGCCCATCATCTTCATGTTCTCCGCGAAGGTGGACCCGATCGCGAGGGTCTCGGGGCCGCCCTTGGGGAAGTTCGTGTGGGTCATGCTCCACTGCCCGTACGCGTCCCAGTCCGTCAGCTGGGACCAGAGCTGCGCGGCGGACGCCTCGATGCGTGATTCCGCGGTGACTTCAGCCATGCGACCACCCCTTCTCGTCGGGTACGTGCGGCGGAAGGTAGCCCCGGCGGGCGGAACATTCAATACTGACGACCTGTCAGATATCGGCGAAGTCCGAGGGCATGATCTCGACTCCGTCTCAACAGGTGTCACCCTCGTGACGGTCCTGACTCGTCCTGCCATGATGGCCGGATGCAAGCGTCAGGGAGAAATGCCGGACTGGGCCTCGCCCTCGTCTCGGCGTTCGCGTTCGGTGGTTCCGGAGTGGCGGCGAAGCCGCTGATCGAGGCGGGTCTGGACCCCCTCCACATGGTCTGGCTCAGGGTGGCCGGGGCAGCGCTCGTGCTGTCCCCGCTGGCCTGGCGCCACCGTGACCTCGTCCTGCGCAGGCCCGCGCTGCTCGCGGGCTTCGGGCTGGTCGCCGTCGCGGGTGTGCAGGCCTTCTACTTCGCCTCCCTGTCCCGGATCCCGGTCGGTGTGGCCCTGCTGCTGGAGTACCTGGGCCCGGCGCTGCTCCTCGGCTACATCCGCTTCGTGCAGCGCAAGCCCGTGACCCGCGGGGCCGCCGCGGGCGCCGCCGTGGCCGTCGTCGGCCTGGCCTGCGTGGTCGAGATCTGGTCCGGGCTGAGCCTGGACCCGCTCGGCGTGCTCTTCGGCCTCGCCGCCGCCTGCTGCCAGGCCTTCTACTTCGTCTTCGCCGACCAGGGCGCCGACGGGGACGACGCCCCCGACCCCCTCGGGGTGATCGCGTACGGCATGCTCGTCGGCGCCCTGGTGATGACGGTGATCGCCCGGCCGTGGGAGATCGACTGGCAGGTGCTGGGCGGACAGGCCTCCGTCGGCGGCACGATGGTGCCCGCGCCGGTGCTGCTCGCCTGGGTGGTGCTGATCGCGACCGTCTTCGCCTATCTGACCGGTGTGGTCTCGGTGCGCAGGCTCTCGCCCCAGGTCGCGGGCGTGGTGGCTTTCCTGGAGGCGGTCGTCGCGACCGTCTTCGCCTGGATCCTGCTCGGCGAGCACCTCTCGACCTGGCAGATCGTCGGCGGCGGACTGGTGCTGGGCGGCGCCTTCATCGCCCAGTCCTCGCGGCCGGTTCCGCCGGCCGAGGTCCTCCCGGCCGTGTTGGACCGCGAGACGACGTCGGCCTAGAGGGTGTCTTGTCGATCGGGTCCGGCCTGACCGGCACGAACCCCCTAGGATGGCGCTCATGCTTTCGACCGTGCTTCCGCCGCCCGCCGCCTAGCGCGGGCGGCGCCACCACGACAGGTACCCGGCCAGGGGAGCCCCTGGGTGGGTCCGTGCTGCCCGCGAAGCGATGACCTGCTTCTTTCATCCTTCACGCAAGCGCGGAGACATCTCGTGTCGAACCATTCGCCCGCTGCCGGGCGCAGTCTGCTGTACCTCGTCGTCGCCGGAGCCGCCTGGGGCACCGCCGGGGCGGCCGCGTCGCTCCTCTTCCTGGCCAGTGACCTCGGCCCGCTCGCCCTGTCGTTCTGGCGCTGCGCGGGCGGGCTCGTGGTGCTGCTGGGGGTGCTCGCCGTCCGCAGGTCGCGTCCCGGCCCGTCCCGGGTGCGGCCCTCGGTGCGTTCGCTGATCGGGACCGGACTGCTGTTCACCCTCTTCCAGGCCGCCTACTTCGCCGCCGTGCGCGACACGGGCCTCGCGGTGGGCACCGTGGTCACCCTCGGAGCCGGGCCCGTGATCATCGCGCTGGGGGCGCGGTACTGGATGGGCGAGCGGCTCGGCCGCGGTGGCGTGGCCGCCGTCCTGGGGGCGCTCGCGGGGCTGGCCGTACTGGTGCTGGGCAGCGGGGGCGGCGAGGTGCGGCCGGCCGGCGTCGGCTGGGCGCTGCTGTCGGCCGCCGGGTACGCGGGGATGACCCTGCGGGCCCGCTGGCTCGGGCAGCGAGGGGCGGGCGGGGACCCGCTGGTGACGACCGCCTGGTCGGTGGCGGTGGGCACGGTGTGCCTGCTGCCGCTCGCCGCGGTGGAGGGGCTGCTGCCGCACGCCGCCGATCTCGGACGGGTGCTGTGGCTGCTGGTGTACGTCGCCACCGTGCCGACGGCGCTGGCGTACGCGCTCTACTTCACGGGGGCCGCCGCCGTGCGGGCCGCGACCGTGTCCGTGATCATGCTGATCGAACCGGTGAGTGCGGCGGTCATCGCCGTCCTGGTCCTCGGCGAGCGGCTGACCGGCGCCGTGGTGCTGGGCACCGTACTGCTGCTGACGGCGGTGGGCGCGCTGATCGCGGCGGAGTCCCGCCGGCCCGCGACCGCCCGGCCCACCGCCGTGCGGCGCAGGCCTCAGAGCGCGGTGAGGTAGTCAGGAAGGGTGATGCCGGGGGCCAGGTCCGCGGCGGGCACCGGGGTTCCGTACGCCGGGGCCACCGGGATCACGCCCGCCCAGTGGGGCAGGGCCAGGTCCTCGGCGTCGTCGTTCGTCGGGCCGGTACGGAGCTTCGCGGACACCTCGGTCAGGTCCACGCGGATCACCGCGGTGGCGGCGAGTTCCCTGGCGTTGGCGGGCCGGACGTCGGTGGAGCGGCCCGGGACGACGGCGTCGACCATGGCGTCCAGGGCCATCCGGCACTCCGCCTCGTCGGTGACCTGGTGGGCGGTGCCGTGCACGACCACCGAGCGGTAGTTGAGCGAGTGGTGGAAGGCCGAGCGGGCCAGGACCAGTCCGTCGACGTGGGTCACGGTCACGCAGACGGCGAGGCCCGGGTCGGTGCGGCCGGCCGCGAGCAGCGGGCGGGAGCCGGTGGAGCCGTGCATGTAGAGCGACTCACCGACGCGGGCGAACAGCGTCGGCAGGACCACGGGTGCGCCGTCGCGGACGAACCCGAGGTGGCAGACGTAGGCCTCGTCGAGTATCGAGTGCACCGTCTCGCGGTCGTAGCGCGCCCGGTCGCGGGAGCGGGTGGGGACGGTGCGGGCGGTGGGCTCGTAGTTTCCGGTCGACTCGGTCCCCTCGGTCGTCCCGGGCGTCTCCGTGGCGGGCGTGGCGGTCATGGTGCCGACTCCATTGCACTAGTGCATACTGTGGTTTGTGCTAGGAGACTATCGGATCACAGGACGCCGCGCAGCGGATATCGCCGCCGGGGTGGAGGCGAGCGTGGCATCGGGCGCGCTCCCGCCCGGCTCACTGCTCCCCCCGATGCGGGAACTCGCGGGCGATCTGGGGGTGAACCCCAACACCGTGGCCGCCGCCTACCGGACCCTGCGCGAGCGCGGGGTCATCGAAACCGACGGGAGGCGCGGCAGCAGGGTGCGGCCCCGCCCGTCGAGCACGCCGCGGGACGCGCTGCGGATGCTGGTGCCGCAGGGCGTACGGGACCTCGCGGAGGGCAATCCGGACGTGTCGCTGCTCCCTTCGCTGGACGGGCCGCTGGCGGCGGCCGCCCGGAGGTACGCGCAGGCACCGACCCTCTACGGGGAGGGCCCGGTCGCCCCGGAGCTCGCGAGACTCGCCCGGGCCGGCTTCGACGCGGACGCAGTGCCGCCGGGTCCGGTGGCGGTGACCTCCGGTGCGCTGGACGGGATCGAACGGGTACTCGTGGCCCACCTGCGGCCGGGGGACGCGGTGGCGGTCGAGGACCCGGGGTGGGGCGGAGCGCTGGACCTGGTCCCGGCGCTCGGGCTGCGCGTACTGCCGGTGGCCGTGGACGACGACGGCCCCCGGGTCGACGCCATGGCGCGAGCCCTGGCGGCCGGGGCGCGGGCGCTGGTGGTGACCGCGCGGGCGCAGAACCCGACCGGGGCCGCGGTGGGCGCGGAGCGGGCTGCGGAGCTGCGGGCCCTGCTGGCGCGACACCCGGAGGTGCTGCTGATCGAGGACGACCACGGTCACGGGATCGTCGACCTGCCGTTGCATTCGCTGGGCGGGGTGACCCGGCACTGGGTGCTGGTCCGCTCCACGGCGAAGGCGTACGGGCCGGACCTGCGGCTCGCGGTGCTGACCGGCGACGCGGTCACGCTGGACCGGCTGCGGGGGCGGCAGCGGCTGGGGCCGGGCTGGGTGAGCCGGCTGCTGCAGTACGCGGTGGTGGAGCTGTGGACCTCGGGCTCCGTGGACCCGGCGGTGGTGGCCCACGCCTACGGGGAGCGGCGGGACGCGCTGGTCGGGGCGCTGCGGGAGCGGGGGGTGCGGGCGCACGGGAAGAGCGGCATGAACGTCTGGGTGCCGGTGGCCGACGAGACGGTGGTGGTGACGAGGCTGCTCGCCGCGGGCTGGGCGGTGTCCGCCGGGGCCATCTTCCGGGTCGAGGCGGGGCCGGCGGTGCGGCTGACGGTGTCCCGGCTGGCGGTGGCGGAGGTGCAGGGCCTCGCCGACGCGGTGGCCGCGGCGGCCAGTCCGGGGGCGGCGGGGGTGCGGTCCGACTGACCGCGGGCCGAGTCCGGTGGCCGCCCCGGTCCGGCGGCCGCCCGGTCCTGCCGGCGGGACGCCGGGGCGGTCGGCCCGAGGGCGCCGCAGCGCCGGGCCGGGCCGCCCCGGCGCTGATCAGGCGGGCTTGCGGGCCCCGGGGCGGGTCTGCGTGAGGGCCGCTCCGGCCAGGACGATCGCCGCGCCGACCGGGGTGTTCCAGTGGAGCTGCTCGCCGAGGACCAGGACCCCCGCCGTGGTGGCGATGACCGGGATGAAGTACGTGACCATCTGGGCGGTGGTCGGGCCGACCTCCGTCACCAGCCCGTACTGCATCTGCAGGGCCATGCCCGTGCCGAGCGCGCCCAGCGCGATCACCGACAGGGTCGGCCAGAGCGGGAACGAGCCGGGCGCCGAGGTGAACAGGGCGCTCACGAGCGCGAGCTGGAGCGTGGAGACCATGAGCTGCCCGCCGGTCAGGGCCACCGGGGATCCCGGGGTCCCGGCCAGCGTGCGGCGGACGTAGATCCAGCCGATGGGGTAGCAGAGCGAAGCCGCCAGGGCGAACGCGGTGCCCTTGGCATCGACTCCGGAGAAGCCCTGCCAGGCGCCGAGCACGGTGAGGACGCCGAGGAAGCCCAGGCCCAGCCCGGCGAAGCGGCGGCGCGTCGGACGGTCCTCGGACAGGGCGACCAGCGACAGCGCCATCCCCCACAGCGGCGAGGTGGCATTGCAGATGCCGGCCAGGCTGGAGGGGATGCTCAGCTCCGCGTACGCGAAGAGCGAGAAGGGGGCGGTGTTGAGCAGGAGCGCCGCCACGGTGAGGTGGCCCCAGGTGCGCAGTCCCCGGGGGAGCGGCTCGCGGCGGACCAGCAGCACCGTGAGGAGGGCGAGCGCGCCGAACAGGACCCGGCCCAGCGCCACCTGGAAGGGCGCGTACGCCTCCGTGCCGACCTTGATCAGGAGGAAGCTGAAGCCCCAGATGACCGAGAGGATCGCGAACCGGACCCGCCAGTCGAGGAGGCCGCCCCGGAGCCGGCGGGCCGTGGGGGCGGTGGGGGCGGTGGAGGCCGTGGTCGCGGTGGGGGCCGGGGCGGCGGCCGGGAGGGTCGGCCCGGGGGTGGTCGGTGCGCTCATGACCCTTACTGTGCTCTTGTCAACTTCGTAGGACAAGCGAGAGTTTCTCTGAGTGACGACGTAGCATTGCTTACATGTTGAACCTGGAGCGCCTGCGCACCCTCGACGCCCTCGCCCGCCACGGTTCGGTCAGCGGTGCGGCCGATGGCCTCCACGTCACCACCTCCGCCGTGTCCCAGCAGATGGCCAAGCTGGAGCGCGAGGTGGGGCAGCCCCTGCTGGCCAGGAACGGGCGCGGGGTCCGGCTCACCGACGCCGGGCGGCTGCTCGCCGATCACGCGGCCCGGATCATCTCCCAGGTGGAACTCGCCCAGGCCGATGTCGAGGCCCAGCGGGGCTGCGCCGTGGGGGAGTTGCGCATCGGCGCCTTCCCGACCGCCATGCGCGGGCTGCTGCCCCAGGTCCTGGCCGAGCTGCGCACCGCGCATCCGGAGCTGCGGGTCCGGGTGCGCGAGCAGGAGCCCGAGGAGAGCATGGCGGCCGTCGTGCGCGGGGACCTCGACCTGGCGTTGGCGATCGACTGGCACAACAAGCGGATGCCGGTGCCCGCGGAGCTCACCCGGACCCACCTGCTGGACGACACCGTCGACATCGCGGTCCCGGCCGGCCACCGGCTGGCCGACCTGACCGGGATCTCCCCGAGCTCCGGAATCTCCCTCGCCGAATTCGGCGACGACGACTGGATCTCCTGGAACGAGGGGCAGTTCTGCCACGAGTGGCTGGTCTTCACCCTGCGGGGGACGGGCATCGAGCCGCGCATCGCCCACATCGCCGAGGAGCACCACACCCAGCTGGCCTTCGTGGAAGCCGGACTCGGCGTGTGCGTGGCGCCGAAGCTGGGCCGCGGCCCCGTGCCGCCGGGGGTCCGGCTGTTGCCGGTCTGCGACAGCGTACGCCGCCACGTGTACGCCGTCTGGCGCGCGGACGCCGACCGGCGGCCCTCCATCCGGGCCGCGGTCGACACCATGCAACACGTGGCCGCCGGCCTGCGGTGACGGCCCGAACCCTCCCGGAGGGGGTGTCTAGAGCTTGCGGAAGTCCCAGGAGACCACCGACTCCGGAGTGAGGCGGATCCAGGCGTGCCGCCCGTCGTGCGGCATCTCCTCGATCCCGAAGTTCTTGACCGGGAAGATCCGTTCGGCCTCGGCCAGTTCGGGGCACGGCTCGCCCGTGCGCGGAGCCTCGCCCACGAAGACCGCGCTCCCGGACAACTCCACCCCGCGCAGCTCGTCGTAGGACTCGCCCGCGTCCACGACCACCGAGACCCGCGGGTCCTTGCGCAGGTCGGACCAGCGCCGGCTGCGCGTGATCGAGTACAGCCACAGGGAGCTGCCGTCCCACGCGAACCACAGGGCGCCCACGTGCGGGCGGCCGTCGGGGGAGACCGTCGCCACCCGGCAGGTCCGCTGCTCGCGCAGGAAGGCGTCCACCTCCGTGTCGCTCATCATGATGCGGCGGCCCCGCCGCTGAGTCTCGTCCATCCGTCCCGCGCCCCTTCACATCTGACTATGTGTCAGGAATCATGAGGGCTCTTCCGTCGCCACGCCAGGGGGAGCCATGCCGGATCTCGATCCCGCCACCACCGCGCTGCTCACCGTCGAGTGCCAGAACGGTGTCGTGGGCGAGGAGAGCGCGCTGCCCGAACTCGCCAAGGAGGCCCGGGACTCCGGGATGCTGGCGCGGGTGGCCGCGCTGGCCGACGCCGCGCGCGGGGCCGGCGTACAGGTGCTGCACGCGGTCGCCGAACGGCGTCCGGACGGACGCGGGGCGAACAGCAACGCACGCCTCTTCCGGGCCGCCGGGAAGCTGCCGGTGCGCCAGCTGACCGGGAGCGCGGCGGTGGAGGTCGCCGCCCCCGTCACGGTCGCCGAGCAGGACCTGGTGGTGCGCCGCCTGCACGGGCTCTCCCCGATGGCCGGCACCGATCTGGACGCCCTGCTGCGCAATCTCGGCATCCGCACCCTCGTCGTCACCGGGGTCTCGTCCAACATCGCCGTCCCGAACACCGTCTTCGACGCCGTGAACCTCGGCTACCAGGTGGTGGTCCCGGCCGACGCCATCGCCGGAGTGCCCGCCTCCTGCACCGCGGAGGTGATCCGCAACTCCCTCGCGCTGGTGGCGGCCATCACCACGACCGAAGAGCTGCTTATGCAGTGGGCTCCGGCGGCCTGACCCCCGTAACCTGGGCGGATGCTGTCCGAAGTGATCGCGACCCGTTACGTCACGCCCCTGCGTGAGGGCGGCTCGCTCCCGGGAATCGTCGAGGCCGACGACCTCGGTACCTACGTCATGAAATTCACCGGAGCCGGCCAGGGCCGCAAGACCCTGGTCGCCGAGGTCATCTGCGGCCGTCTGGCCCAGCGGCTGGGGCTGAGGGTCCCGCGGCTGGTGCAGATGCAGCTCGACCCCGTGATCGGGCTCGGCGAGCCCGACCAGGAGGTCCAGGAGCTGCTCAAGGCCAGCGGCGGGCTCAACCTCGGCATGGACTACCTGCCCGGCTCGATCGGCTTCGACCCCCTGGCGTACCAGGTGGACCCGGTCGAGGCGGGGCGCGTGGTCTGGTTCGACGCCCTCATCAACAACGTCGACCGGTCCTGGCGCAACCCGAACATGCTGGTCTGGCACGGGGACCTGTGGCTCATCGACCACGGCGCCACCATGATCTGGCACCACAACTGGCCCACTGCCGGGGCCGCGGCCGCCAAGCCCTACAACGCCTCCGACCACGTACTGGCCCCCGTGGGCCCCGACATCACCGCCGCGGCCGCCGCGCTCGCGCCGCTGGTGACCGAGGAGCTGCTCACCGAGGTCGCGGCCGACGTCCCCGACGAGTGGCTGGTCGACGAGCCCGGTTTCGACTCCACCGACGCGCTGCGCCGCGCCTACGTGGAGGCGTTGCTGCCGCGCGCGGCCACGATCCACGAGAGGATCTCGCTGGAGGCCGAGGTGAAGGCCCCGGCCGGACCTCCCGGCTGGCTCACCGACCACCTGCCGGAATGGCCCCACAAGACCCACCGGAAGAAGAGCGACAGCGAGTGACCAAGCGGGACGTGTTCGAGTACGCGCTGGTGCGCGTGGTGCCCCGGATGGAACGGGGCGAGTGCTTCAACGCCGGTGTGATCGTCTACTGCCGGGCGCACACGTACGTCGCCGCGCGCACCCACCTCGACGAGGCGAAGCTCCTCGCGCTGGATCCCGGGGCCGATGTGGCCGGGGTACGGGCCGCGCTGCGCGGGGTCGAGGGCGTGTGCAGCGGCGGGGCCGAGGCGGGGCAGGCGGCGGGTGACGACGCGGGGCGCCGGTTCCGCTGGCTGATCGCCCCGCGGAGCACCGTGGTGCAGCCGGGCCCGGTGCACACGGGCCTGACGGCCGACCCGGCGGCGGAGGTGGAACGGCTGCTGGACCTGCTGGTCCGCTGACGCGGGTCCGGGGGCTCCGCCCCCGGGCCGCCGTGCCCCGAAACGCCGGCCAGGCCGAAAGAGCGCCGCAAACGCCGGCGGGGCCGGGATGGTGCACGACGGCGCCGGACTGCGTGGCGTTGACACCGGGTGTCCGGGCTCCTAGCGTCTCCTCAGCTGAAGCTACTAAGCGGTTGCTCACCTCTGGGCGGCCGCCTCTCAAGGGCGAGGAGATCCAGCATGTCCACCACCGAGCAGCGCGTCGCGATCGTGACCGGGGCGGCCCGGGGCATCGGCGCGGCCACCGCCGTACGCCTGGCCGCCGAGGGCCGGGCCGTCGCCGTACTCGACCTGGACGAGGCGGCCTGCAAGGACACCGTCGAGGCCATCACCGCGGCCGGCGGCAAGGCCCTGGCGGTCGGCTGCGACGTCTCCGACGGCGCGCAGGTGGAGGCGGCCGTCGCGCGCGTCGCGAGCGAGCTCGGCGCCCCGACCATCCTGATCAACAACGCGGGTGTGCTGCGCGACAACCTGCTCTTCAAGATGACCGAGACCGACTGGGACACGGTCATGAACGTGCACCTGCGCGGGGCCTTCCTGATGTCCAAGGCCTGCCAGAAGTACATGGTGGAGGCCAAGTTCGGCCGCATCGTGAACCTCTCCAGCAGCTCGGCGCTCGGCAACCGCGGCCAGGTCAACTACTCCGCCGCCAAGGCCGGTCTGCAGGGCTTCACCAAGACCCTGGCCATCGAGCTCGGCAAGTTCGGCGTCACCGCCAACGCCGTCGCCCCCGGGTTCATCGTCACCGAGATGACCGCCCAGACGGCCGCCCGCGTCGGCATGGGCTTCGAGGACTTCCAGGCGGCGGCCGCCACCCAGATCCCGGTCCAGCGCGTCGGCCGTCCGGACGACATCGCCCACGCGATCGCCTTCTTCACGGGCGAGGCCGCGGGCTTCGTCTCCGGCCAGGTCATGTACGTGGCCGGCGGCCCGCTCAACTGACGAGCTCACGAGAGGCAGGGCGTACGACATGACGTACAACGGCATCGACAGCGGCAAGGTCGCGCTGATCACCGGAGCGAGCCGGGGCATCGGCTACGGAATCGCCGAGGCGCTGGTCGCCCGCGGCGACCGGCTCTGCATCACCGGGCGCAACGAGGACGCCCTCAAGGAGGCCGTCGAGCGGCTCGGTGCGGACCGGGTGATCGGTGTCGCCGGCAAGGCGCACGACGAGGCCCACCAGGCCGTCGCCGTCGAGCGCACGATGGAGGCCTTCGGCCGGGTCGACTTCCTGGTGAACAACGCCGGCACGAACCCGGTCTTCGGGCCGATCGCCGACCTGGACCTCGGGGTCGCGCGGAAGGTCTTCGAGACCAATGTGATCTCGGCGCTCGGCTTCGCCCAGCGGACCTGGCACGCCTGGCAGAAGGAGAACGGCGGTGCGATCGTGAACATCGCCTCCATCGCCGGGGTCTCCGCCTCGCCCTTCATCGGTGCGTACGGGATGAGCAAGGCCGCCATGGTCAACCTCACCCTCCAGCTCGCGCACGAGATGGCGCCCGGGGTGCGGGTCAACGCGATCGCCCCCGCGGTGGTCAAGACGCAGTTCGCGCAGTCGCTCTACGAGGGCCGGGAGAAGGAGGCCGCGGCGGCCTACCCGCTCGGCCGCCTCGGGCTCCCGCAGGACATCGGAGGGGCGGCGGCGTTCCTCACATCTGCACAAGCGGAATGGATCACAGGGCAAACTCTGGTCGTTGACGGAGGGATGTTCCTCAATGCCGGGGTGCACTGACCGATAATCGGACGTATTTGCCTCCGAAAGGGAGGTAAATGCGTATCGAATATGCACGGAACCGGTCAAGTGCCCCACGAAACCAACCCATTGGATTCGTGGGGCACTGCGGTAGGGTCTGCCGCACCCATGGCTGATCGAGGAGCGTGCACGTGTTCAACCGGACCAGAAGCCTGCAGATCACTGCGGCCCTTGCGTCCATATCCCTGCTCGCCGGATGCGGCCTGCTGTCGGAGGACGACGGCGACGACACGAAGAGGATCGTCGTCGGTACCACGAGCGCACCGAGCACCCTCGATCCGGCGGCCGCGTGGGACGGCTCCTGGGAGCTGTACCGGAATGTCTACCAGACCCTGCTGGCCTTCCCGACGGGCTCCAGCAAGCCCCAGCCCGACGCGGCCCAGAGCTGCGAGTTCACGGACGCGGCGAGTCAGGCCTACCGGTGCACCCTGCGCAAGGGCCTGAAGTTCTCCAACGGAGAGGCGCTCGACTCCAAGGCGGTCAAGCACTCCCTCGACCGGATCAAGACCATCGGCTCCAACGTCGGCCCCAAGGGCCTCTTCGGCACCCTCGACAAGATCGAGACGCCGGACGCACTGACCGTCGTCTTCCACCTGAACACCTCGGACGCCACCTTCCCGTACGTCCTCGGCTCGCCCGCCGCCTCGCTCGTCGCGCCCAAGGACTACCCGGCCGACAAGGTCCGCGAGGGCGACAAGATCACCGGCTCCGGCCCGTACGTGCTCGACTCGTACAAGGACGGCGCCGAGGCGGTCCTCACCAAGAACCCGAACTACACCGGCTTCGCCAACCGCCGTAACAACGCGGTGACGATCCGCTACTTCGCGGACTCCCCGAAGATGGTCGCCGCGCTGAAGGCGAAGGAGATCGACGCCACCTACCGAGGCCTGTCGGCCTCGGAGATCACGGACCTGCAGACCCCCGCGGCACACGCCCTGGGCGTCCAGGTCGTCGAGAACGTCGGCGCCGAGATCCGCTACCTGGTCTTCAACCCCAAGGACCCGGCGGTCGCCAAGCTCCCGGTCCGCCAGGCCATCGCGCAGATCATCGACCGAGGGGCCCTCGTCTCCAAGGTCTACCACGGCACCGCCGAGCCGCTGTACTCGATGGTTCCGAAGGGGGTCGTCGGCCACAAGACGCCCTTCTACGACAAGTACGGGGCCGCGGACGTCGCCAAGGCCAAGAAGATCCTCAAGGACGCCGGGATCACCCAGCCGGTCGAGCTGACCTTCTGGTACACGACCGACCGGTACGGCTCCTCCACCGCCGACGAGTTCACCGAACTCAAGCGACAGCTCGACGAGAGCCTGCTCTTCAAGATCACCCTGCGCAGCCAGCCCTGGAAGACCTTCCAGACCGGCTACAAGACGGGCGAGTACCCGGTCTTCGGCCGTGGCTGGTTCCCCGACTTCCCGGACCCGGACAACTTCATCGCGCCGTTCGTCGGCAAGGAGAACGCGGTCGGCACCCCGTACGAGCCCGCCGAGATCCTGACCGACCTGCTGCCCAAGTCCCGCCGCGAGGGCGACCGCTCGGCCGGGGTCCAGGAGTTCGAGCGCGCGCAGCAGATCTTCGCCGAGGACGTCCGCCTGCTGCCCCTGTGGCAGGGCAAGCTGTACGTCGCGGCACGCGAGGACATTGCGGGCGGCGAGCGGGCGCTGGACCCGCAGACCGCCATGCAGATGTGGGAGTTGTACCGCAAGACCAGCTGGTAGCCCCGGCATCCGTGCGTCGGCCGCCCGGGACGGTTCCCGGGCGGCCGACGCATTGTCAGTGGGGCCCGGTAGGTTCTGGAGCAGTTGCACGAACTTGTACCGGAGGTTGTCGCCGTGACCCAGATGCTGCCCGAGTCCTGGCTCCCCGTCCTCGGCGGGGAGCTGGACCAGCCCTACTTCAAAGAGCTCACCGAGTTCGTCGAGAAGGAGCGGGCGAACGGGCCGGTCTACCCGCCCCACGAGCAGGTGTTCGCCGCCCTCGACGCCACCCCCTTCGACCGGGTGAAGGTGCTCGTCCTCGGCCAGGACCCGTACCACGGAGCCGGCCAGGGTCACGGCCTGTGCTTCTCCGTGCAGCCCGGGGTCAAGACCCCGCCCTCGCTGCGCAACATCTACAAGGAGATGAAGGAGGAGCTCGACCTGCCGATCCCGGACAACGGATACCTGATGCCGTGGGCCGAGCAGGGCGTCCTGCTGCTCAACGCGGTGCTCACGGTCCGGGAGGCCGAGCCCAATTCGCACAAGGGCAAGGGCTGGGAGAAGTTCACCGACGCCGTGATCCGCGCGGTGTCCGAGCGCCCCGACCCGGCCGTCTTCGTCCTGTGGGGCGCCTACGCCCAGAAGAAGATCCCGCTGATCGACGAGGAGCGGCACGTGGTCGTCAAGGGCGCCCACCCCTCGCCGCTGTCGGCCAAGAAGTTCTTCGGGTCTCGGCCCTTCACGCAGATCAACGAGGCCATCGCCGCCCAGGGACACGAGCCGATCGACTGGCGGATCCCGAACCTCGGCTGACCTCCCACCACGCCGCGCCTCGGCGCCATTGCCGGTACCTCCGGCTAGCTTCTAGATGATCAGACCGGAGCAGGTCTGGCAGAGCAAGTCGGAGGCCGCCGTGACGGAGCAGCAGGAGGCGTCGGAGGACGCCGTCATGACCAGGATCGGCCAGGCGGTCATCCTGCTGCACGCCGGGGACCGCGAGGAGGCCCGCAACCGGCTCGGCGAGATCTGGTCCGAGATCGGCGAGGAGGGGGACTCCCTCCACCGCTGCACCCTGGCCCACTACATGGCCGACGCCCAGGACGATCCCGCCGATGAGCTGGCCTGGGACCTGCGGGCCCTGACCGCCGCCGCCGGCGTGCCGGGGGACGGGCCGCACCGGGACGGGCGGCCCGCGCAGCGGGAGCCGCATCCGGCCGTGCGCGTGTTCTACCCGTCCCTGCACCTCAGCCTGGCCGCGGACTACGTGAAACTGCAGCGGCCGGAGGCGGCCCGGGTCCACCTGGCGCGGGCCCGCGCGGCCACCGGGGCGCTGTCCGACGACGGGTACGGGAACGGCGTACGGGCCGCCATCGCACGGCTGGAGCGGCGCCTGGCCGCGGAACCGGGAGCCGGGCCGCGGCCGTTCCCCGAGCAGTCCCCGTAGGCCCGTGAGCCCGTGGGCTCCCGCGGGCGGTCAGTCCGTGTGGACGCCCGCGCAGATCCGGGCCTCCGGGCTGTCGGGATGCCAGCGGCCGTGCCTGCGGCCCAGTGCGCACACGTCCGCCGGCCGCACCGGCAGCTTCCGGATCAGCTCGCGCTCCACCTCGGCGTCGGGCCGGCCCCGCTTTGGGGGACGGCCGCCCGGAGGGCCGGAGACCGGCTCGGCGGCCCGCCGCGGCTCGGGGATGTCCGGGACCGGCGGAGCCTCCCGCACGGGCCCGCCGGAGCCGCCCGGTACGGGGCGCTGTGCGGACCGCTGGGCGGGTGCGGGGGCCGCCGGGGCCACGGGCCGCTCCGGGGCGGCCTCCACCGCCTCCAGCGCCTCCAGGGCGGGCGCCCGGACGACCACGGGGGCGGCCCCGGGCCCGCCGCGCGGCTCGTGGCGGGGCGGTACCCCGGCGGCGGGGGCCGTCGCCGGTTGCGCGGGTCCGGGGCTCACATTCACACAGCCGGAGACCGCCGAGACGGCGCAGGCGACTCCGAGCAGCAGCGTTGTCGTGGTTCGGGTTGGATGCACCCGCGCAACTCTGCTGTGCGAGGACCCCGTTGCGAAAACCCGGAGCCGATATTCACCCCGCACGGGTGACGGGGACACCCGAAGAGACGGCCTCAGGGGCGAAGGTCCTTAGTCGCCGGTGGCGCCGTCTATCTGCTCCCGCACCAGGTCCGCGTGGCCGTTGTGGCGGGCGTACTCCTCGATCATGTGGGTGTAGACCCAGCGCAGGCTGAACACCTCGCCGCGGTGGTGGCTCTCGGCCTGCGAGACCAGGTCCAGCGACCGCCCCGCGGCGGCCTGGCGCGCCAGTTCGACCTCGGTCTGCCAGACCTGCTCGGCCTCGGCCCAGGTCGCCTGGTCGGTGAAGTGGAAGTCGCCGTCCGGATCCTCGTTCGTGCAGTACAGCTCGGGCAGGTCCTCGCCCAGGATGATCTCCCGGAACCAGTACCGCTCCACCTCCGCCATGTGCCGTACGAGGCCCAGGAGGCTCAACTCGGAGGGCGCGAGCGGGGTGCGGCGCAGCTGTTCGTCCTGGAGCCCCTCGCATTTCCAGGCGAGGGTGGAACGGTGGTAGTCGAGCCACCCGTCCAGCATGTCCCGCTCGTCGGCGGTGGTGGCGGGTTCGTTGCGGTGTGATCCAGAACTGGTGGTCATGCGGCTCATCCTCGGCGAACCAGGCCCCTGCCACCAGGGATTAAGCTGCGGGAATCCCACAAGGAACGAACCTGGAGGCGCCCGGTGAAGGTCGGCTGCATCGGACTCGGCGACATCGCGCAGAAGGCGTACCTGCCCGTCCTCACCACCCGCCCGGGCCTCGAGCTGCACCTGCAGACCCGTAACCCCGACGCGCTGGAGCGGGTCGGCGACACCCATCACGTCCCGGCCGCGCGCCGGCACACCGCTCTCGACGCGCTGCTCGCCGAGGGGCTCGACGCGGCCTTCGTGCACGCCGCGACCGTCGCCCACCCCGAGATCGTCACCCGGCTGCTGGAGGCCGGCGTGCCGACCTACGTGGACAAGCCGCTCGCCTACGAGATCGCGCAGTCACGGCAGCTGGTGGAACGGGCCGAGGAGCTCGGGGTCTCGCTCGCCGTCGGCTTCAACCGCCGCTACGCGCCCGCCTACGTGCAGTGCGCCGACCACGCCCGCGAGCTGATCGTCATGCAGAAGAACCGGGTCGGCCTGCCCGAGGACCCGCGCACGCTCGTGCTGGACGACTTCATCCACGTCGTGGACACCCTGCGGTTCCTGCTGCCCGGGGAGGCCGAGCACGTCGACGTCCGGGCGGTGGTGCGCGAGGGGCTGATGCACCAGGTGGTGCTCCAGTTGTCCGGCGCCGGCTTCACGGCCCTCGGCATCATGAACCGCCTGTCGGGCTCCACCGAGGAGATCCTGGAGGTGTCCGGCCGCGACACCAAGCGGCAGGTCGTCAACCTGGCCGAGGTCATCGACCACAAGGGCCAGCCGACCGTGCGGCGCCGCGGGGACTGGGTCCCGGTCGGCCGCCAGCGCGGCATCGAACAGGTCGTCGACCGCTTCCTGGAGGCCGTCGCGGAGGGCTCCACCCTCAGCGCCCGTGACGCGCTGCTCACCCACGAGCTGTGCGAGAAGGTGGTGAGCTCGGCTCTGGAGCAGGCCTCCTGAGCGAACGGCTGCCCACCACCGCGCAGTACACCGCCAGGGCGGCCAGGGCGGCGGCCACCGGCCAGTCCCCGAAGCGGACGTAGAGGGTCGTGCCCCGGGCGAGCGGGACCTCGTACACCGCCGCCGTGCTCGCGGAGGTGGGAAGGGCCGCGCCGATCCGCTCGCCGGACGGTCCGTTCACGACGCTGATGCCCGTGAGGGTGGCGTGCACCATCGGGCGGCCGTTCTCCGCCGCCCGCAGTGCGGCCAGCGAGGCGTGCTGGGCCGGGGCCCAGCTCTCCTGGAACGAGGACGTGGCCGACTGGGCGACGAGCAGGGAGGCCCCGTCGAGGGTGAGGCGCCGGCTCATGTCCGGGAAGGCCGACTCGAAGCAGACCAGTGGGCCGATGCGGACCCCGGTGCGCCCGCCCGGCCGAAGGGGCAGGTCCATCACCACCGGGGCCTCGCCGCGCACGCGGTCCTCGCCGGCGGCCCTGCCGACGGAGGTGGCCCAGCCGAACAGCGCGCGGGCCGGTACGTACTCCCCGAAGGGGACGAGCCGCATCTTGTCGTACCGGTCGCCGGTGGGGCCCTGTGGGCCCACGAGCACCGCGCTCTTGTAGATCCCGGGGCGGTCCGCCCGCCGCGCGTCCACGTTCACCAGCAGTGGAGCCCCGACCTCCGCCGACAGGGCGGCCAGCCGCCCGGCCAGGTCCGGGCGGGCGGTCAGGTCCGCGCCGACACTGCTCTCGCCCCAGACCACCAGGTCGACCCGCTGCCCGGCCAGCGGCCGGGTCAGCCGCTCACCGACGTCGAACCGCCGCTCCGCACTGTCCGGGCCGTCCGCCACCAGCCCCGGCTGCACGACGGCCACGCGCAGCCCGCCCGACTCCGCAGGTCGCGCCGCCCACACCCACACCACGCCGGTCAGCACCGCGCACCCGGTCATCCCCGCCACCGCCGGGAGCCGTGCCCCCGGCACCGCGAGCAGCAGCACCAGTGTGCAGTTCACCGCCACCACCAGCAGGCTGACCAGCCACACCCCGCCCACCGAGGCCAGCCGCAGCGCGGGCGCCACCTGCCACTGGCTCGCCCCCAGCAGCCCCCACGGCCCGCCCAGCCCCTGCCAGGACCGGACCAGCTCGGACAGCAGCCATCCCGCCGGTACGAGGACGAGCGCGCAGCAGGCGCGGCCCGCCGCCGGGACCCCGCCGAGCAACTCCCGCACCAGCAGGGCCCAGGGGATCCAGAGCACCCCGACCAGCGCGGCCACCGGGACCAGGAACACGTGCAGGCTGGGCAGCAGCCAGTGGTGGACGGCCAGGATGAACCCGGCGCCGCCGATCCAGCCCTCCAGGGCCGCCCGCCGGCCGGTGGGGGCCGACCGCAGCAGCAGCATCCAGGGCACGAGGGCGGCGTAGGCGAACCACCAGAGCGCGGGGGCGGGGAAGGCGAGGGCGGGCAGCGCCCCGGCGGCCACCGCGGCGGGCGCGCGCCACCGGGGGGACCACCACCGGCCGGGCATCGTGATCATGGCGCGCCTCCGTTTCCAGTGTGGCAGTGCCGGACGTTCCGGGCCGAGCCGAGCGGGTCCGGCAGGGTTCCGGCCCGGATCCGGGACCGGTCCCGTTCGGGCCTGGGCGGCTCAGGCGGTCATGTGCCGCCACGTCTCGTGCACGGTGACGCGGGTGAGCCGCCAGCCGTCACGGGTGCGGGCCAGCGCGAAGGTGTAGCGTCCGGCGGCGACGAAGTTGGGCGAGGTGACGGCGGGGTCGGAGTCCGGCCCCGCCAGCCGCATCGGATTGAGGAAGTCCGCCCGGACCTCGGCGCCGTCGCCGGGCGAGCCGCCCAGGTCCTCCAGCCGGATCAGCCGGTTGACGATCAGGTGCTGGCGGACCGGGAAGAGCGTCATGGTCTGCGCCAGCCAGTCCGCGACCTCCGCCGCCGGGCCCTCGATCCCGCCCGCCGAGCTGTAGTCGGCCCTGCCGCCGGAGGTGAACAGGGCCCGGTACGCGGCCCAGTCACCGTCGTCGACGGCCACGGCGTACCCCGTGACCACTTCGTCGATCGCCAGCCGGTCCATTACCGTCGCGAGGTCCACACGCTGCGTCATCGGGTCAGTGTGGGGCTGCGCGGGCGCGAGGCCAAGGGCCGTGCGCCCACCGGATCTTCCCGCGGGCGGTCAGTGACCGGAACGGGCCTCCCGCTGACGGACCACGACGAGGAACGCGTCGCTGTCCAGGTCCATGACCACCTCGGCCTGTACGCCCTCGCGCATCCGCTGCGCCGCGTACTCCTCGGCGGGCCAGCTTCCCCTCGGACTTCCGGCGGGAAATCGCTCCAGCACCACTCGCCCCATGGGGCACCCCCTGCTCTCAGCCTTCCACTCTCTTCAGGCACAACGACGCGAGGGCCGCCCGGGAACGTTCCCGGGCGGCCCTCGGTTCACGCGAAGTGATGGAGCGGGGCTCCGCTACGAGCCGGACTCGCCGGCGTGCGGGCTCAGCACGTCCGTGCCGATCAGCACGAACAGCAGGATGCCCAGCAGGATCCGGTAGATCACGAAGGGCATGAAGCTCTTGGTCGTGATGAACTTCATGAACCAGGCGATCACGGCGTAGCCGACGAAGAAGGCGATGACCGTCGCGAAGATCGTCGGACCCCAGGAGATGTGGCCCGGGTTCTCCACCACGTCCTTGATCTCGAACGCTCCCGAGGCCAGCACGGCCGGGATCGCGAGCAGGAAGGAGTAGCGGGCCGCGGCCTCGCGGGTGAAGCCGAGCAGCAGACCGCCGGAGATCGTCGCGCCGGACCGGGAGACACCCGGGATCAGGGCCATCGCCTGGCAGATTCCAAAGATCAGACCGTCCTTGACGCCGAGCTGCTGGAGCGTCTTGCGCTCGCGGATCGCGCGGTGCCGGCCGCCTTCCTCGTCACGGGCGGCCAGCCGGTCGGCAACGCCGAGCACGATGCCCATCAGGATCAGGGTGGTGGCCGTCAGCCGCAGGTCGCGGGCCGGACCCACGATCGCGTCCTTGAAGACGAGACCGAGGACGCCGATCGGAATCGAGCCGACGATCACCAGCCAGCCCATCTTGGCGTCCTGCTCGGAGCGCAGCCGCCGGTCGAACAGCGAACGGCACCAGGTGGAGACGATCCGTGCGATGTCCTTGCGGAAGTAGATCAGCACGGCGGCCTCGGTGCCGATCTGGGTGATCGCGGTGAAGGCCGCTCCTGGGTCGTGCCAGCCGGCGAACGCCGCGGTCAGCCGCAGGTGGGCGCTGGAGGAGATCGGGAGGAACTCCGTAAGCCCCTGGACGAGACCGAGGATTAGGGATTCGAACCAGCTCATGTCGGGGTGCGCTCGTCCTTGTGATCGTCGGGCAGTTCGCGTCCGATGCTAGGGCCCGTGCGAAGCGCCGCTGACCACAGGGGGGTGCTGGGGCGTCAGTTCGGGCACCGATCCCTCGGTTCGAGGGGGTGCCAGGCGGTGCCGCTTGCGCCACGCGACGGCTCCGGCGCCCACCACGGAGACGACGATGAAGCCGAACGAGACGAGGAACGCGGGCGACCCGGGGGTGGAGGCGTTGGCACCGGCTATCACATATGCCGTCGTGTTCGGGACGACGCCGATCGCCGTGGCGAGGAGGAAGGGGCCCCAGCCGCAGCGGGACACCGCGGCGCAGTAGTTGGCCACCACGAACGGCACTCCGGGGAACAGCCGGACGGCGAGCATCGAGCGGAAACCGTGCCGGCTGAGCTGGCCGTCGGCCGCCTCGACCCAGCGCCCGCGCAGGAACGGCCGCAAAGCCCCCTGGCCCATGACCCGGCCCAGACCGAAGGCGATACCGGCGCCGAGCACCGTGCCGCCGACCGCCGCGACGAGCCCGAACTGGGTGCCGAAGACAGCCCCCGCGGCCAGGTTGAGCAGGGGCCGGGGAACGAAGGCCGCCGCGCACACCCCGTACGCGGCTGCGAACAGCAGGACCGCCGTGCCCACCGGGAGCCCCGGGGGCCAGCCCTCCGAGAGGATGCGCTGGGGCTCGTACAGCAGCACGCTCACGCCGGCCGACACGAGCAGCACGACGAGCAGCGACAGCCGGGTCCACGGCGCGAGGAGGAGGGACATCCCGGGAGACTAGCCCACCTATGCGTCATCGCGCCGTAATCTGGGCCTCATGCTGTCGAACGCCCGGCGACCGCCGCAGGTTCCCCGCAGTGCCCTCGCGGACACCCTGCTGGAGCGGCTGCAGGGGACGTACGCGGCGGCCGCCGATCCCGTGCGGGCCCGGGCCATGGCCGCGTACATGAAGGACGTCGCGCCCTTCCTCGGCATCCCCACCCCGCTGCGCCGGGAACTGTCGAAGACCGTGACCAAGGACACTCCGAAGCCGTCCGGGACGGACTGCGCGGCGCTCGCCCTGCGCTGCTGGCGGCTCCCCGAGCGCGAGTACCACTACTTCGCGGTGGACTACCTGCGCCGCCACGTCTCCCGCTGCTCCTCCGGCCTCCTGCCGGTGGTCCGGCACCTGATCGTCACGGTCCCCTGGTGGGACACCGTCGACCTGCTGGCCGCGCACACGGTCGGACCGCTGGTGGCCGCCGACCCGGAGCTCGCGGCCGTGATGGACGAGTGGATCGAGGACGAGAACCTCTGGCTCGCCCGCACCGCCCTCCTCCACCAGCTCCGCTTCCGGTCCGCCACCGACTCCGGGCGGCTCTTCGCGTACTGCCGCCGCCGGGCCGGCCACCCGGACTTCTTCCTGCGCAAGGCGATCGGCTGGTCCCTGCGGGAGTACGCGAAGACGGATCCGGACGCAGTGCGCGCCTTCGTGGAGGCGGAACGGGGCTCCCTGTCCCCGCTGTCCGTGCGCGAGGCGCTCAAGAACTGCTGAGCACGCGGTAATTCGTTCGACGCGTCCCGGACGGTCCGGCAGGATCGGCTGCATGAACCGGTACGCCTTCCTCGCAGCGCCGTCCGCAGTCGCGGACGCGCCGAAGGCTGCCGCAACCGCAGCTGCAGCAGCACCTGCCTTCGCCGCATTCGACGGCGCACGAAGCTGACCCTTCCCGGATCGTCCGGCGGACCCCGCAGGGGGAGGGTCGGCTCGCCTCCGGGGTCCCGTTCCAGCTTCCAGACACGGGAATGAATCATGGCCAAGACGGCCTTCGTGCGCACCAAGCCGCACCTCAACATCGGCACCATGGGTCACGTCGACCACGGCAAGACCACCCTCACCGCCGCCATCACCAAGGTCCTCGCCGAGAGCGGCGGCGCCTCCTTCGTGCCGTTCGACCGCATCGACCGGGCCCCCGAGGAGTCCCGCCGGGGCATCACCATCAACCTCACGCACGTCGAGTACGAGACCGGCACCCGGCACTACGCCCACGTGGACATGCCCGGGCACGCCGACTACATCAAGAACATGGTCACCGGCGCCGCCCAGCTCGACGGGGCGATCCTCGTCGTGTCCGCGCTCGACGGGGTCATGCCACAGACCGCCGAGCACGTGCTGCTCGCCCGGCAGGTCGGCGTCGACCACATCGTCGTGGCGCTCAACAAGGCCGACGCCGGGGACCCCGAGCTGACGGACCTGGTCGAGCTCGAGGTCCGCGAGCTGCTCACGGCGCACGGCTACGGCGGCGACAGCGCGCCGGTCGTACGGGTCTCCGGGCTCGGCGCGCTGGAGGGCGACCCGCGGTGGACGGAGGCGATCCGGGCGCTGCTGGACGCGGTGGACACGTACGTGCCGACGCCGGTGCGCTACACGGACGCGCCGTTCCTGCTGCCGGTGGAGAACGTGCTGACCATCACCGGGCGCGGCACCGTCGTGACCGGCGCCGTCGAGCGGGGCACCGTCCGCCTCGGGGACCGCGTGGCGGTCCTCGGCGGCGACGGCGAGCCCACCGAGACAGTCGTCACCGGGCTGGAGACCTTCGGGAAGCCGATGGAGTCCGCCGAGGCCGGGGACAACGTCGCGCTGCTGCTGCGCGGGGTGCCGCGCGACGGCGTGCGCCGCGGGCACGTGGTGGCCGCGCCCGGCAGCGTGACGCCGCAGCGCCGCTTCACCGCGCAGGTGTACGTGCTCTCCGGGCGCGAGGGCGGCCGTACGACCCCGGTCGGCAGCGGCTACCGGCCGCAGTTCTACATCCGCACCGCCGACGTGGTGGGGGACGTGGACCTGGGCGAGGCCGCCGTGGCCCGGCCCGGGGAGACGGTCACGATGACCGTCGAGCTCGGCCGGGACGTCCCGCTGGAGTCGGGGCTCGGCTTCGCGATCCGCGAGGGCGGGCGGACCGTCGGGGCGGGCACGGTGACGGCCGTACTGGGCTGAAGCCGGATCCGGAGCGGACCCCTCTGTGGTGACGGTGGCCTGGCTGCGCCAGACTGCCGTCACCACAGGCATGCGCGGGCACGAGCAGGCGTGAGCAGGCGTGAGCGGGCATGCGCGGGCATCGGCGGAGGGCGGGCGGACATGGGCGGCGGGACGGCACTGGTGCTGGGCGGCGGGGGACTGACCGGCGTCGGCTGGGAGTGCGGAATCCTGTACGGGCTCGCCCGCGCGGGCGTGGACCTCAGCACCGCGGACCTGGTCGTCGGCACCTCGGCCGGTTCGGTCGTCGGGGCCCAGCTCACCTCCGGACTGCTCACCGCGCAGGAGCTGTACGAGCGCCAGCTCGGCGACCCCGCCGGGGAGGCCAAGGCGAAACTGGGGGCCGGCCTGATCGCCCGGTACGCCGTCGCGATGGCGCGCTCGCGCACCGCCACCGCCTACCGGCAGCGGGTGGGCGCCATGGCGCTGGCCGCCGACACCGCCGCGGAGGCGGACCGGCGGGAGATCCTGGCCGCCCGGCTGGTCTCGCACGAGTGGCCCGAGCGGCGGCTCGTCGTCACCGCGGTGGACGCGCTCAGCGGTGAGCTCAAGGCGTTCGACCGGGGGAGCGGCAGCGCCCTCCTCGACGCGGTCTCGGCGAGCTGCGCGGTGCCGGGGGTGTGGCCGCCGGTGACGGTCGGCGGCCGCCGCTTCATCGACGGCGGAATCCGCTCCGCCACCAATGCCGACCTGGCCGCCGGGTACGAGCGCGTGGTGATCCTCGCGCCGGTGTCGCTCGGCTCCGGGCTGGTTCCCTCGCCGTCGGCGCAGGCCGCCCGGCTGCGGGAGGCGGGAGCGCAAGTGCAGCTGATCGCCCCGTCGCCGGCCGCCCGCAAGGCCTTCGGGCGCAACGTGCTGGACCCGGCGCGGCGGGACCCGGCGGCGCGGGCGGGCCTCGCGCAGGCGGCGGAGCACGCGCGGGAGACGGCGGCGCTCTGGTCGGGCCGGGCCGGCTGAGGGAAGCGGGGGCCAAGGCCGTCCGAAGCCGGTCTGAAGCCAACCGATGCCGGCCTGAAGCCCGCAGATGCCCGCCCGATGGCCGCCAGCAGCCCGCCTGAAGCCCGCCCGGCTCCTGCCGGACAATGGAGCGGTGAGCGACGAACAGATCCCGGTCGTCCGGGACGTGGGCCAGGGCACCGCCAAGCTGATGCCGGACGTGGACCGGGACCGGGCCTGGCTGCTGACCGTCGACGGGGCCCCGCAGTCGTACGTGGACCTGGACGATCCGCAGCACCTGGAATTCGAATACGTACGCCGCCTCGCACACGTCCTGGACTGCGTCGCCGAGCCGGGACGCGCGCTGGACCTCCTGCACCTCGGCGGCGGCGCTCTCACCCTGCCCCGCTATGCCGCGGCGACCCGGCCAGGGTCCCGGCAGGCGGTCGTCGAGTTCGACGCGGGCCTGGTCGAGCTGGTGGCCGAGCACCTGCCGCTCGCGGCGGGCTCCGGGGTGGCGGTGCACACCGCCGACGCCCGGGCCTGGCTGGAGACGGCCCCCGCCGCAAGCGCGGACGTACTCGTGGCCGACGTGTTCGGCGGCTCGCGGGTGCCCGCGCAGCTGACGTCGGTGGAGTACGCGCGGGCGGCGGCGCGGGTGCTGCGGCCCGGCGGGCTGTACGCGGCGAACCTGGCGGACGGGGCGCCCTTCGACTTCCTGCGGGCGCAGGTGGCGAACTTCGCGGAGGTGTTCGGGGAGCTGGCGCTGCTCGCCGAGCCGGCCGTGCTGCGGGGGAGGCGGTTCGGGAACGCCGTGCTGCTGGCCTCCGACGGCCCGCTGGAGGTGGGGGCGCTGGCCCGGCGGTGCGCGGCCGACGCGTTTCCCGCCCGGGTGGAGTACGGGGACGGGCTGGCCCGGTTCAGGAAGGGGGCGGCGCCCGTGGCCGACGCGGACGCGGCCCCTTCACCGGCGCCGCCGGAGGGTGCCTTCAGCCTGGGATGAGCCGCCGGTGGTGGCGGGGCGTCAGAGACCGGCAGGGCTGGTGGGGCTGGCGGGGCCGGCGGGGGCCGGTTCGGCCGCGACGGGGTCGGGAGTGACCGTGGTGGCCGGGGCAAGGGTCTTGCCGTGCGCCCTGCGGGTCATGCGGCGTACGTCCGGGACCAGCAGGACGAGCGCGGTGGGCAGGACGACCAGGGCCGCGCAGCCCCACAGCGCCTCGGTGCGCCCGAAGACCGATTCGGCCGGCCCGGCCAGGGCGGTGGCCAGCGGGAGCATCGACACCGAGCCGAACCAGTCGTAGGCGGTGACCCGGGAGAACTTCTCCTCCGGGATCTCCTGGTGCATCGCGGTCATCCAGTTCACGCCGAAGACCTCTATCGCGGCGCCGGCGACGAACATCACCACGCACAGCCCCCACACGGGCAGTGGCACGGCCAGGCCCGCCGAGGGCAGCGCCAGCGGGAACACGCACAGGGTGCCGACCAGCAGCAGGCGGCGCGGTTTCCACGCCACCATCAGGACGGCCCCGGCGATCGTGCCGACGCCGAAGAAGGCCAGGGCCACGCCCCAGGGCGCGGCCCCGCCCAGGTGGTCCCGGGCGACCAGCGGCCCGTAGACCGCGTCGGCGGCGCCGACGACGGCGACCACGACGGAGAACTGGAGCACGATGCTCCACAGCCAGGGGCGGGTCCGGACCTCCACCCAGCCCTCGCGCAGATCCGACAGCAGGCCGCCGCCGGGGGCCCGGTCGGGGACGTGGCTGACGTCGAGGAAGGCGCGCAGGGCGCCGGCGGCCGCGAAGGCCGCGGCGTCGGCGGCCAGCACCCAGCCCGGGCCCATCGCGGCGATCATCGCGCCGCCGAGGGCCGCACCGCCGATGCCGGCGCCGTTCACCGCCATGCGGAAGAGCGCGAAGGCGCGGTTGGAGTGTTCGCCGGAGACCGTGGAGAGCAGCATGCCCTCGGCGGCGGGGTTGAAGAACGCCGTACCGGTGCCGCACAGGGCGGTCAGCAGCATCATCTGCCACAGCCGGGGTTCGCCCGCGAGGACGAGGGCGGCGAAGGCGGCCTGCGAGAGGCAGTTCAGGGCGTTGGCCGCGACCATCACGCGGTGGCGGGGCACCCGGTCGGCGACGGCGCCGCCGATGAGCAGGAAGAGGACGAGCGGCAGCGTACGGGCGGCCGCGACCAGGCCTACGTCGCCGCCGGATCCGCCGGCCTCGATGACCGCGAAGGCGGCGGCGATGAGCGCTCCGTGGCTCCCGAGGTTCGTGACGATTGCCGCACCCGTGAGCAGGCTGTAGTTGCGGCCGGCCCAGGCGGGGCGGCGGCGGTTCGCGGGCGTACGGGGTGCTGCGGTGCGGGAAGAGCTCACCCCGGGACTATCCCCGCCCCGGGTCGAGAATCCAAACGGATAGTCGGCCCGGGGCGCGGGATCACGGGGTGGTGAGCCGGATGGAGCTGAGGATCTTGTCGGAGACCTCGGTCGCGACCTCTTCCTTCACACCGGCCGCGCTGATGAGCGCGAAGCTGGCGAAGTCCCCGGTGGCGTTCTTGAAGGCGAAGCCGACCGCCTTGCCGTCGGTGGAGCACTTGTGCTCCTTCTTCACGTTCGGAGCGGTCGCCACCACCATGTGGCCCTTGAGCCCGGAGGCGGTCGTGTACTCCTTGGGATCGGTCACCTTGACCGTTCCCTTGGGCTCCTTCTGCGCGAAGCCCGCCCAGACCCAGGTGCCGGTGTTGTCGGAGGCCGCCTGCCCGGTGTCCTTGGCGCCCTGGGCACCCTTGACGCCGGCGTCCGCGATCGAGAACTTCTCGACCCGGCCGTCCGCGTCCTTGTCGACCGTGCACCACTCTTCCTTGAAGGTGGCGGTACCGGACATCGTGATGACCGGCTTGCCGTCCTTCTTGACCTCGTCCTCGTAGAAGAGGGACACACCGGAGTCGTTGACGTTCCACTCGGGGGGCACGTCGTAACTGACGCCGTACTTCGTGTTGACGACGACCTTCCAGCCCGGGATGACGGGCTGGGCGCTGCCGCCGGCGCGCGGGTTCGCGCTGCTGCCGGCCGGGGCGGGCGTCTCGGGGGCGGGCGCCGAGGAGCTGGCCACCGGCTTGTCGTCGGCTTCGGTGTTCTTGTCGTCCCGGGTCAGGACGAACGCGCCGGTCGCGGCGGCCGCGACGACGACCGCGGCCGCCGCGACGATGGCCACGGTCTTGGTCGAGTACGGGCTCCCTCCGGTGCCCTGGGGCTGCTGGGGCTGCTGGGGCGGGCCCCACTGCTGGCCGGGAACGCCCTGGGGCTGCTGGTACCCGGGCTGCTGCGGGTAGCCGTAGCCCGGCTGCTGCTGCTGGTACGGGTTCGGCTGCCCCGGCTGCTGCTGGTACGGGTTCTGTTGCGCGTCCTGGGGGTTCTGCTCGCCCCCGGGCGGCTGCTGCTGTCCTGGCCACATGGCCGGTAACGATAGTGGCCGTGGCCGCGGGGAGCCACGGCCGCCCCCGTGGGAACTCTGGTCAACCGGTACTACTCGTGGGTAACATCGAGTTTCATGAGCGCAGACCAGATGAACGTGGGCGAACTGCTCGCCGCGACCGTGCCGATGGCCCGGACCCTGAACCTCCAGTTCCTGGAGACCACCCCCGAGCGTGCGGTCGTCCGGCTCCCGGACCAGCCCGACTACCACAACCACGTCGGCGGCCCGCACGCCGGCGCCATGTTCACCCTCGCCGAGTCCGCGAGCGGCGCGATCGTCCTGGCCGCCTTCGGCGACCAGCTCTCGCGCGCCGTACCGCTCGCCGTGAGGGCCGAGATCGGCTACAAGAAGCTCGCCAAGGGCGTCGTGACCGCCACCGCCACCCTCGGCCGCCCGGCCGCGGAGGTCGTCGCCGAGCTCGACGCGGGCGGCCGCCCCGAGTTCCCCGTCACCATCGCCATCCAGCGCGAGGACGAGGCCGTCACGGGCGAGATGACCGTCGTCTGGACCCTGCGCCCCAACGCGTGACGACTGGCCTACGGCAACCCCTGCGGCCACGGGCGGCCACCCCCTGGAGTCCATGAGTCCCCCTGGAGTCCATGAGTCCATCGCACGACGACGGAGGGAACGCCCGTGGCCAAGGTCAACATCAGCCTCGACGCCGAGCTCGTGGTGGAGGTGATGGTGCTCGCCGGGGTCGGCTCGCCGCAGGACGCGGTGGAGGCCGTCGTCCGGGACTACATCGCGCGCGGCCACCGCACCGAGGCGCGCGTACAGCGACAGGACGAGAGTCGGCGCGGCGCCGACAGCGCGCCGCCGCTGCCGGAGGGCTGAACCTCGGCGCCGCGGTGGCGCGTCTCGGTGGACCCGGCGGGCGCGCGGGCCACAGTGGGCGCGGGAGCGGTCCGGCGCGGGCCGCTCCCGCCGACCCACGCCGCAGGGAGCGCCCATGAGCGAGGCCGTGTCCAGACGTTCCGCGATGCGGCTGCTCGCGGCGGCGGGCACGGTGGGCACGGCCCTCGGGACGGGCGCCTGCGCGCCCGGGGTACCGCCGGGTGCGGGGGGCCGTAAGGCGCCGCCCGCCCCACCGGCCGCCGCCCAGGCCAAGGGCCCCGCCCGCATCGACGCCCTGCTGGAGCGGCTCACCCTCGACGAGAAGACCGCCCTGCTGCACGGAGCCCGCGACCCCGCCCCCCTCGGCCAGGCCGGCTACGTCCCCGGCGTACCGCGCCTGGGCATCCCGGCGCTGCGCCTCGCCGACGGGCCCGCCGGGGTGCGGGTCGCCAAGCCCGCCACCGCACTGCCCGCGCCGGTGCTGCTCGCCTCCGCCTTCGACCCGGCGCTGGCCCGCGAGTACGGCCGGGTCATCGGCCGCGAGGGCCGCGCGCTCGGCCAGGACGTCCTGCTGTCACCCATGGTCAACCTGATCCGCACCCCGTACGCGGGCCGGAACTTCGAGACCTTCGCCGAGGACCCGCGCCTCACCGCCGACCTGGTGGGCGCGATGGTCCGCGGCATCCAGGACGAGGGCCTCATCGCCACCGTCAAGCACTTCGCCCTCAACAACCAGGAGCACGGCCGCGACACCGTCGACGTGATCGCCGCCGAGCAGACCCTCCACGAGACCGAGCTACGGGGCTTCGAGGCCGCCGTCGCGGCCGGCGCGGGCGCCGTCATGGGCGCGTACAACAAGGTCAATGGCGTCCACGCCTGCGAGAGCAAACCGCTGCTCGACGAACTGCTGCGCGGCAGCTGGGGGTTCGACGGCTGGGTGATGTCCGACTGGGACGCCACCCACAGCACCGTCGCCGCCATCGGCGCGGGCCTCGACATGGAGATGCCCGGCGGCACCCACTTCGGCGGACCGCTGCGCGAAGCGGTGCGCGGCGGCTCCGTACCGGAAGCCGCCGTCGACCTCGCCGTCCACCGGATCCTGAGCACCATGGACCGCTTCGGGCTGCTCGCGGCCCGGCCCGCCGCCCGGCCCCCGCGCGATGCCGCCGGCGGGGCGCGGATCGCCCGCAAGGTGGCCACCGCCGGGGCCGTACTGCTGCGCAACGAACACGGAACCCTGCCCCTGACCGGCGCGGCAGCCCGCTCGATCGCGGTGATCGGGCCGACCGGCCAGGTGCCCTTCGTCGGCGGCGGTGGCAGCGCGCACGTGGTCCCCGACGGGGCGGCCTCGCCGCTCACCGCCATCCGCCAGCGGGCCGGGAACGGCGGGACCGTGCGCCACGCCCTCGGCGAGGACCTGTACGGGCGGGCGCTCCCGGCGAAGCTGCTGACCCCGGCCGCCGACCTGGACGACCGGGCCGTGGACCCCGGGCGGGTCTGGAGCCACGAGGGGGAGTTCCGCCTCGCGGCCGACGACGAGTGGACCCTGCTCGTCCACTACACCGGGAAGCGGCCCGTCGTGCGCCTCGACGGGGAGGAGCTGTTCCCCGTCCGGCAGGGCGTGGCCGAGTACTTCGCGGGCGGGCTGCTCGGCTCCGCACCCGACGGGATGAGCGTCCGCCGCCGCTCGCTCGCCCTCAAGGCGGGCACCCACCGGCTCGCGGTGACCGCCGAGGGCGGGGAGAAGGGCCAGCGCTTCCGGCTCCGGCACACCACCGGGGCGATCCGCGCCGTGGACCTTGCCGAGGCGGTGAAGACCGCGAAGTCGGCCCGCAGCGTGGTCCTGTTCGCCTACGAGGACGCCACCGAGGGCCGGGACCGCACCTCCCTGGCGCTGCCGGGCGGGCAGGAGCGGCTGATCGAGGCGGTGACCGCCGCGAACCCCCGGACGACCGTCGTCCTCAACACCTCCTCCAGCACGACCATGCCGTGGCTCCCGCGTACCGGGGCGGTCCTGCAGATGTACTACCCGGGCCAGGAGGGCGCCGGAGCCACCGCCGACCTCCTCTTCGGGGACGTGGACCCCGGGGGCCGGCTCACCCAGACCTTCCCGGCCGACGAACAGGCGACCCCGGTCGGCGGCGACCCGCTGCGCTACCCGGGGGTGGGCGGCCGGCAGGAGTACTCCGAGGGAGTCCACGTCGGCCACCGCTGGTACGACGCCCAGCGGGTGACCCCGCTGTTCCCCTTCGGGCACGGGCTCTCGTACACCACCTGGCAGTACGAGAAGCTCACCGTACGGCCGGAGGGCACCGGGCTGCGCGTGGAGTTCACCGTCCGCAACAGCGGCCGCCGCAAGGGCACCGAGGTGGCCCAGGTGTACGTCGGCCCGTCCGCGGACCTGGAGCTCGACCAGCCGGTGCGCGCGCTGGCCGGCTACCGGCGACTCGTCCTGGCGCCGGGCGAGGCGCAGCGGGTCACCGTCGACATCGACGCGCGGGCGCTGTCGTCCTGGGACCCGGAGCAGCACACCTGGGTGCTGGGTTCCGGCCGCCGGGAGGTGTTCGTGGGCCGTTCGTCGCGCGAGCTGCCACTGAGGTCCAAGGCCGTCGTGGCGAGCCGATAGGCTGCCCGTTCGGCGTGTCACAGGGGGCGCGCCGGCGACGACACGGGAGGACGTACCGGTGCACATCCAGGAATGGCTGGAGACGATTCCGGCGGTCAGCATCTATCTCCTGGTGGGTCTGGTCATCGGGCTGGAGAGCCTCGGCATCCCGCTGCCGGGAGAGATCATCCTGGTCAGCTCGGCGCTGCTGGCCTCGCAGCACGGAGAGATCGACCCCGTGATCCTGGGGCTCTGCGCCATCACGGGCGCCATCGTCGGTGACTCGATCGGCTACGCGATCGGGCGGCGCGGCGGCAAACCGCTGCTGGAGCGCCTCGGCCGGCGCTTCCCCAAGCACTTCGGTCCGGACCAGGTCGCGGTGGCGGAACGCTCCTTCGAGCGCTGGGGCATGTGGGCCGTCTTCTTCGGGCGGTTCGTGGCGCTGCTGCGGATCTTCGCCGGCCCGCTGGCGGGCGTACTGCGCATGCCGTACTGGAAGTTCCTGATCGCCAACATCCTCGGCGGCATCCTCTGGGCGGGCGGCACCACGGCCGTCATCTACTCGGTCGGGATCGTCGCCGAGCCGTGGCTGAAGCGGTTCTCCTGGCTGGCGCTGGGGCTCGCCGTGCTGTTCGGGCTCGCGGTGACGCTGGTGGTGCGCAGCCGGATGAAGAAGGCGGTAGCGGCGGCAGCGGCAGCGGCAGCCGGGTCGGCGGGGGAGGCGGGGGCTGCCTCCGCGGAGATCCCCCCGCAGTCGCCGGCCCGGGCCACAGTCGGCGAATGACGGCTGCGGACGGACCGGACGGACCGGACGGGGACTGGTCGGACGGGGACGGACCGGACGGGGACTGGTCGGACGCGGGACGGTCGGACCGGTACATGCCGCTGGCGAACGGGCTCGGCCGGGCGGCCCAGAGCGGCGACGCGGACCGGGTACGGCGCCTGCTGGCCGAGGGGGCCGAGGCCGACGCCTGGGTCCCGGCGGCCGCAGGGCACTGGACCTGGCCGTGTGCGCCGGGCACACGGAGGTCGGCCGGCTGCTCCTGGCGGCGGGCGCCGACCCCCGGCTCGATGCCGGGCCCTACAGCGAGGCGACACCGCTGGCCCTGGCCGCGATGAAGGGGCACACGGAGGTCGCCCGGGCCCTGCTCGATGCCGGCTCCACCGGGCGGCCCGGCCGGGCGGGTGCGCTATGTGCCGCTGGTCCTCGCGACCGCGTCCTCGGAGAGCGGGAGCCCTAGCCTCAGCTGGTGGACCTGCCCTAGACCTCCCGGGTCACCGAGGCGTGGTGCTGCTTGGCCAGTTCCACGTACATCAGGGCGTTGACCTTGATGCCCTCGCGCTCCTCGTCGGTCAGCTCGCGCCGCACCTTGGCCGGGACGCCCGCCACCAGTGAGCCGGGCGGCACGACCATGCCCTGGGGGACCAGCGCCTGCGCGGCGACCAGCGAACCGGCGCCGATGACCGCGCCGTTCAGGACGGTGGCGCCCATGCCGATCAGGCAGTCGTCCTCGACGGTGCAGCCGTGCACGACGGCGTTGTGGCCGATCGAGACCCGCTCGCCGATCGAGACGGGGAAGCCGGGGTCGGTGTGGAGCGTGCAGTTGTCCTGCACGTTGCTGTCGGCGCCGAGCGTGATCGGGCCGCAGTCGGCCCGCAGCACGGCCGAGTACCAGACGCTCGCGCCGGGGGCCAGGGTGACGTCGCCGACCACGACGGAGGTGGGTGCCGTGAAGGCGGTCGGGTCGACGGACGGCTGCTTCCCGCCCACGCCCGCGATGAGTGCCTGCTGAGACGTCATGATCGCTTCCTCTTTTCGGGATGCCGCGCTACCGGCACCGTAGGGCACGCCTTCCGCGCCGCTCCGGATGGGGTGAAGATCACAGGGCCGGGTTCCGGACGTCCGGCGCGGCGCGCACTACCGTGGCCGGGTGCCGAAGAAACAGAACACGTTCTCATCTCTGACGGCCGTGCGCCGCCGGCTGGCGAGCCGCGTGGTCCACACCGGCTGGCGCTGGATGCAGCAGGCCGGGGCTGTCACCGCGCAGACCCCGGGGCGGCTGCGGTTCGGCGCGATCGGGGACGGCACCCGGCTCGCCTTCCCGCAGGGCACGGTCTTCGGCGAGCGGTGGATCCGGCTCGGTGCGCACTGCATCATCGGCGAGCAGGTCACCCTCACCGCCGGGATGATGCCCGACCTCGACCTGGGCGCCGAGCCCATGCTGGTGCTCGGCGACGGGGTGGTCATCGGACGCGGCAGCCATGTCATCGCCGACGCCCGGATCACCATCGAGGCGAACACGTTCTGCGGTCCCGGGGTCTACATCACGTCCACCAACCACAGTTACGACGACCCGCACGAGCCCGTCGGCCGGCAGTGGCCGCGCAGCGCGCCCGTGGAGATCGGCCCGGGGTGCTGGCTCGGCACGGGCGCGGTGATCCTGCCGGGCGCGCGGCTCGGGCGCAACGTCGTGGTGGCCGCAGGGGCCGTCGTACGGGGCGAGGTCCCGGACCACGCCGTGGTGGCGGGGGCGCCCGCGCGCATCGTGCGGCGCTGGCAGCCGGAGACGGGCTGGCAGCCGCCGCTGCGCACGCCCGCGCCGGTGCCGATCCCGGACGGGATGACCTCGGAGCAACTGCGCGGGCTGGCCGAGCTTGCCGAGGCCGAGCACGCGTAGAGCTCCGGGTCGCGGTCCGCAGGCCGGCGGGTCGCCCACGCGGGTCTCAGCCCGTGGCCAGGAGGACCGTTCCGGCGAGGGCCAGGCCGGCGCCCGCGGCCTGCACCGCGCGCAGCCGTTCCTTGAGTACGGCGAACGCGGCGAGCGCGGTGATCACCGGGTAGAGCGAGGACAGGACGGCGGCCAGGGTGACCGGGCCGTTCTGGGCGGCTATGGAGTACGTGCCGTTCGCCGCGACGTCCGCGAGGCCGACGAAGGCCAGGGCGGGCAGCACGCCCCACAGGACCCGCAGGTCCGTGCCCGCCGGGAGGGCGGGTATGCCGCGCCGGGTCTGCGTCCACAGGGCGGCGCCGCCGACGGCGACATTGGTCACGCGCTGCACGAACAGCGCGAGGAACAGCCCGGTGACGGTGGTGGACGCCTCCGCGATCAGGGCCATCACCGCGCCGAAGCCGAAGGCCGCGACCAGGGTGAGGATGACGGCCTGCCGCTGCACGGGTGCGCCGCGCAGCTCCGGGCCGCCCGCGAGGACGATGCCGACGACGGCCACCGCGATGCCCGCGAACTGGCCGAGGCCGGGCCGCTCGCCCAATATCAGCCCCGCGGCGACGGGTACGACCACGCCGAGGGAGCCCAGCGGCGACACCACGCCCATCGGGCCGAGGGCCAGCGCCTTGTAGAAGCTGAGCATGGCGACCGGGCCGACCAGGCCCGCGCCGACCGCGAACCACAGCTGCGGCCCGGCCTCCCGCCACGCGCCGGTGCCGAGGACCACCGCGCCGAGCACGACGACCGCGACGATCTGCGAGACGACGACCACGGTGAGCGCGGGGATCCGGCGGGTCAGCAGCCCGCCGCCGAAGTCGGCGAGCCCCCACAGCACGGCTGTGGCCAGGGCGAAGAGGGCGGTCATGGGCGGGCCTCGCAGTACAGTGCAGTGAACGCTGGAGTGCAGCATCGAACACAGAACACGGTAGTGCACTCCATTGGACCGTGTCATCCAAAATATTGGACGGAATGGTGTCGGATCTCGAACAGCTCACCCAGGCGCTCGCCCGGAACCTCAAGCGGTGGCGTGGGGAGCGCGGTTTCACCCTGGACTCCCTGGCCGCCCGCGCGGGAGTGAGCCGCGGGATGATCATCCAGATCGAGCAGGCGCGTACGAACCCCAGCGTGGGCACCACGGTCAGGCTGGCCGACGCGCTGGGCGTGAGCATCTCCGCGCTCCTGGACCACGACCGGGGCTCACAGGTCCGGATCGTCCCGCCGGACCAGGTCGTGCGGATCTGGTCCAGCGAGGCGGGCAGCTCCACGACGATGCTGATCGGCACCGACGAGCGCGGGCCGATGGAGCTGTGGACCTGGCACCTGGTGCCGGGCGAGGGGACGGACTCCGTCCCGCACCCGTCCGGCACCATCGAGATGCTGCACGTCACGGCCGGTGAGCTGACGCTGGTGGTCGGCGAGGAGGAGTTCCGTGTACCGGCCGGGGCCGCGGCCACCTTCGAGGCCAACCTCGCGCACTCCTACCGCAACGACGGCTCCGTACCGATGGAGATGACCCTCGCGGTGTCGGTCCCCCCGGTCTCGGCGCCGCTGCCCGCGCACACGCACGGAGGCGCCCTCTAGGGGGTGTCCGGCCTAGAGGGCGGGGATCTCGATCGCGGGGCAGCGGTCCATGACCATGGTCAGCCCTGCCTCGCGGGTCCGGGCGAACGCGGCCTCGTCGATCACGCCGAGCTGGAACCAGACGGCCTCGGCACCGACGGCGACAGCCTGGTCGGCCACCGGTCCGGCCAGCTCGCTGTTCACGAAGACGTCCACCACGTCCACCTTGACCGGGATCTCCGCCAACGAGGCGTACCCGCGCTCGCCGTGCACGGTCTCGGCCTTGGGGTGTACGGGGATCACGCGCTTGCCGTACCGCTGCAGCACGCGGGCCACCCCGTAGGCCGCGCGGTCCTGGTTGTTGGAGAGGCCCACCACGGCCCAGGTGTCACCGAGCTCGGTGAGGATCTTGCGGATGGTTGCCGGGTCGCCGTACACGTGTGCCGCCTCCTGGTGTTCTCGTCCCGCCGGTGCCGCTCGCTGCTTCTGCGCTGCCTCGGAACCGGCGCTCTGCCGGATCAACCGCAAACCCCCACGCCCGATTCCCCGCCGACGGCCTTGGCGCCCCCGAACAGCCTGCCGATCCGTTCGCACGGCACGATGCCCCGCGCCGGACCACGCGGGCGGACCCACGAAGATCGCCCGGACAGGGCCTACGCGGCTGACGGGTCGACGTTCCACTGCGGCGGCAGCGGCCCGTCGCAGAAGACGCAGAAGAAGTCCGCCTCCCGGACGATGTTCAGCTGCCCGCAGGCGGGGCACCGGCGGAACACCACCTCGTGGGTGAAGCCGGCCGGGTGCCCGATACCGGCCGCGTCCAGGGCGTCCGCGACGGCCGGCCACGAGCCGGCGTCCGGGCAGTATCCCGTCGACTGGTTGCTCACCGCGCGGACCACCCACCGCCCGGACTCCCGTCCCAAGGCGATCTCCCCCGCGCTCAGAACCGGGTCACCGCCCGCACAGACCACGTGCTCGCTCCGCCGCGGCGCGAGCCGCAGCGCGCCCGCGGCGTCGACGACGAAGGTGAAGGGCTCGGACGGCTCCGCCGCCCCCAGGGCCGAGGCCCAGTCCTCGAAGTCCGCCGCCGAGCGGATGCCCCGGCCCTCGGCCCCCGGCCGGACCAGCGCCCTCAGCTCGGCCGGACCCACGTACCGGTAGCTCCGCCCCCGCAGGTTCACGACCGCCAACCTAGCCCTTCACCAGCGCTTAGGGTGGTGAGGTGAAGGCAGACCAGTACGTGACGGTGGCCCGTGAGGGCGTGCACGAGTCCGAGATCAACCGTTCGCGGTTCCTGTGCTCGCTCGCGCCCGCCGCGACCGAGCAGGAGGCGCAGGACTTCGTGGCGCGCATCCGCAAGGAGCACCCCACCGCCTCGCACAACTGCTTCGCCTACGTCGTCGGCGCCGACGCCTCCGTCCAGAAGGCCAGTGACGACGGCGAGCCCGGCGGCACCGCCGGAGTGCCCATGCTGCAGATGCTCATGCGCCGGGACGTCCGCTACGCGGTCGCCGTCGTCACCCGCTACTACGGCGGCGTGAAGCTCGGCGCCGGCGGCCTGATCAGGGCCTACGGCGGAGTCGTCGGCGAGGCCCTCGACGAGCTCGGCACCGTCACCCGGCGCCGCTACCGGCTGGCCACCGTCACCGTCGACCACCAGCGGGCCGGCAAGACCCAGAACGATCTGCGCTCCACCGGCCGGACCGTCGTGGACCTGCGCTACGGGGCCGAGGTGGAGATAGAGGTGGCCCTCCCGGAGGCGGAGCTGCCCGCCTTCGAGGCCTGGCTTGCCGACACCACGGCGGGCAGCGCCGGGTTCACCCTCGGCGGAGAGACGTACGCGCCCTGAGCGCCCCCGGAGACGGGTTAGCGTAGAGGGGTTCAGCGGGCGGGAGACGACCAGGGGGAGACGGCATGCGCGGCGGGCCCGGCGAGTGAAGTTCCTGCACACCTCCGACTGGCACCTCGGCCGGGCCTTCCACCGGGTCAACCTGCTCGGCGCCCAGGCCGTCTTCATCGACCACCTCGTCGAGACCGCCCGCGAGCACGAGGTCGACGCCGTCCTCGTCGCCGGTGACGTCTACGACCGGGCCGTGCCGCCGCTGCCCGCCGTCGAGCTCTACGACCGGGCCCTGCACCGGCTCGCCGCGCTCGGCGTGCCCACCGTGATGATCTCCGGCAACCACGACTCCGCCCGCCGCCTCGGCGTCGGTGCCGGGCTGATCGACCGGGCCGGGATCCATCTGCGGACCGACCCGGCCGGCTGCGCCGACCCCGTCGTCCTGGCCGACGTACACGGTGACGTGGCGCTGTACGGCCTGCCGTACCTGGAGCCCGCCCTGGTCAAGGACGTCTTCAGCGCGGACAAGGTCAGCCACGAGGCCGTCCTCGGCGCCGCCATGGACCGGATCCGCGCCGACCTCGCCAACCGCGCGCCCGGCACCCGCTCGATCGTCCTCGCGCACGCCTTCGTCACGGGCGGGCAGGCCAGCGACAGCGAGCGCGACATCACCGTCGGCGGCGTCGAGGCCGTGCCCGCCTCCGTCTTCGACGGGGTGGACTACGCCGCCCTCGGCCACCTCCACGGCTGCCAGACCATCAACGAACGGGTCCGCTACTCCGGTTCCCCGCTCGCCTACTCCTTCTCGGAAGTCCACCACCGCAAGACCATGTGGCTGATCGAGCTGGGCGCGGAAGGCGAGATCGTCAGCGCCGAGCGCATCGGCACCCCCGTACCGCGCACCCTCGCGCGGCTGCGCGGACGGCTCGACGACCTGCTGGAGGATCCGGCGCACCAGGTGCACGAGGACGCCTGGGTCGAGGCGACCCTCACCGATCCGGTCCGCCCCGACGACCCCATGGCCCGGCTCGCCGCCCGCTTCCCGCACACCCTCACCCTCGCCTTCGAGCCCGAGGGCCGCCAGGAGGAGAGCGGCGCCTCCTACGCCCAGCGGCTGCGGGGCCGCAGCGATCAGGAGATCGCCGAGGACTTCGTCGCCCACGTGCGCGGCGGCGGCCACGCGGACGAGGCCGAACGGGCCGTCCTCCAGGGGGCCTTCGACGACGTACGCGCCGACGACAGCCGCCGGGAGACCCACCGATGAGGCTGCACCGGCTGGCCGTCACCGCCTTCGGGCCGTTCGCCGAACCCCAGGAGATCGACTTCGACGCCCTGTCCGGCGCGGGGATCTTCCTGCTGCACGGACCCACCGGCGCCGGGAAGACCTCCGTGCTCGACGCCGTCTGCTACGCGCTCTACGGTTCCGTGCCCGGCCCCCGCCAGGCCCCCGGCACCAGCCTCCGCAGCGACCATGCCGGCGCCCACACCCCGACCGAGGTCACCCTCGAACTCACCGCGGGCGGCCGCCGCCTGGAGATCACCCGGCGCCCCGAACAGGAGCGCCCGAAGAAGCGCGGCACCGGCACCACCCGGGACAAGGCCCAGAGCCGGCTGCGCGAGCACACCGCCGAGGGCTGGGAGCCGCTCAGCCGCTCCCACCAGGAGATCGGCGAGGAGATCGAGCAGCTGCTCGGCATGAGCCGCGAGCAGTTCTGTCAGGTCGTCCTGCTCCCGCAGGGCGAGTTCGCACGGTTCCTGCGCGCCGACGAGGCGGCCCGCGGCCGCCTGCTCGGCCGGCTCTTCGACACCCGCCGCTTCGCCGCCGTCGAGGCCCTGCTCGGGGAGCGCCGCCGGGCCGCCGAGGCCAGGGTCCGGGCCGGCGACGAGAAGGTGCTCCACACCGCCCAGCGGCTCGCCCAGGCCGCCGGGGACACCGCGGACCTGCGGGCCTGGCCGATGCCCGGACACCAGCCGGGCGACCCCGGCCTCGCCGAGGCCGTCCGGGCCTGGGCGGCCGTCGCCCGGTGCGCGGCCCGCGAGCGCCTCGACGTCGCCGACTACGCGCTGGCCGCCGTCGAGAGCCGGCACGCCGCCGCCCGGCGGGCCGCCGAGGACGCGCGGGAGCTCGACCGGCTGCAGCACCGGCACGCGGAGACCGTCCACCGGGCCGCCCTGCTCGCCGAGGCCGCGCCCGAGCGGGAGCGGGTGCGCGGCCTGCTGGACCGGGCCCGGCGGGGCGCCCTGGTGGCCCCCGCCCTGGAGCTGCGCGGAGCCGCCTCCGCGGCGCACCTGGCCGCCGCGCACGCCGAGACCTCCGCCCGGGCGGAGCTGCCGCCCCCGCTGAAGGAGGCGGGAGCCGAGCAGCTGGCCGATGTCGAGCAGCGGCTGCGGGAGGCCCTGGGCGCGCTGGGCGCCGCCCAGCGCACCGAGCAGCGCAGCGCCGAGATCGGCCGCGAACGGGCCAACCTGGAACGGGAGTCGCGCGCTGCCGAGGAGCAGCACCAGGAGTCCGCCGAGTGGCTGGAGCGCTGGGAGGCGTCCCGGGCGGTGCTGCAGGGCCGCGTGGACGCCGCCCAGCAGGCCGCGACCCTGGCCGAGCAGCTCGCGGGCCGGCTGGAACCTGCCCGCATGCAGCTGACCGCCGCCCGCCGGCGGGACGAGCTCGACGCCGACGCGGACCGGGCCGAGGGCGAACTGCTCACCCTGCGCGAGGAGTCGGCCGCCGCCCGGGAGCGCTGGCTGGAGCTCAAGGAGGCCCGGCTGCGCGGGATCGCTGCCGAGCTCGCCGAGGCACTGGTGGCCGGGGAGGCGTGCACCGTGTGCGGGTCCGCGGAGCACCCGGCTCCGGCCCGCCCGGCTCCCGGCCACGTGGACCGCGCGGCCGAGGACGCCGCCCACGCCCTCCTCGAACGGGCCGAGCAGGCCCGGGCCGCCGTCGAGCGCCGGCTCGCCGCCGCCCAGGAGGCCCGTACCGAAGCGGCGACCGCTGCCGGGGACGCCACCACCGGCGAACTCATCTCCCTGACCGCCGACCTGAGCGCCCGTCATGCTGCCGCCCACGCCGCGGCCGCCGGCCTGCACGCCGCCCGCGAGCAGCTGGCCCGGGCCGAGCGCGAGCACGCCGCGCGCACCGCCGACCGGCAGGGCGCCGAGACCCGGGCCGCAGCCCGGGCCTCCCGGCGCGAGGCCCTGGACCGTGAACAGGCCGGGCTGGAGGCCGAACTGGCCCTCGTACGGGACGGAGCCCCCACCGTCGCGGCCCGCGCCCGGACCTTGGAGGACCGGGTCCGGATGGTCTCCGGCGCCGCCACCTCACTGCGCCGGGCCGAGACCACCGCCGCCCGCCTGAAGGAGGCCGACGACCAGCTCGCGGACGCCGCCTTCAAGGCAGGCTTCGACACCATCGAGGCCGCCGCCGACGCGGTGCTCCCCGAGTACGAACGCACCGCGCTCCAACACCGGCTGGACGCCTGGCAGACGGAGGAGGCCCTGCTTGCGGACCGCCGCCGCGAGACCGGCACCGCGGAAGCGGCAGCCCTGCCTCCGGCCGCACCGGATGCGGCCGAGGCGTACGCCGCCCGGGCCGCGGCGAAGCTCCGTACGGCAGGGTCGGCCGCCGACGCGGCCCGGGTGCGCTGCACTGAGCTGGACCGGCTCTCCCGGCAGGCCGAGCAGGAACTGCGCGCGCTCGGACCGCTGCGCGAGGCCTACGACCGGGTCGCCCGCCTCGCCGGACTCACCGCGGGCACCTCCGCCGACAACGAGCGCAAGATGCGCCTGGAGGCCTACGTGCTGGCCGCCCGCCTGGAGCAGGTGGCCGCCGCCGCGACGGTACGGCTGCTGCGCATGTCCGGCGGCCGCTACACCCTCGTCCACTCCGACGCACGGGCGGGCGGACGGGGCCGCTCCGGCCTCGGACTGCACGTGGTCGACGCCTGGACCGGCAGTGAGCGGGACACCGCCACCCTGTCCGGCGGCGAGACCTTCTTCGCCTCGCTCGCCCTGGCGCTCGGCCTCGCGGACGTGGTCACCGACGAGGCCGGCGGGATGCGTCTCGACACGCTCTTCATCGACGAGGGCTTCGGCAGCCTCGACGACCAGGCGCTGGACGAGGTGCTCGACGTCCTGGACTCGCTGCGCGAGCGGGACCGCAGTGTCGGCATCGTCAGTCACGTCGCCGACCTGCGCACCCGGGTTCAGGCCCAGCTGGAGATCGTCAAGCAGCGCGGTGGCTCCGTGGTCCGTCACCGGACGGCGGCGCTCACGGACTGAGCGGCCTGTGGGGCAGTGGTGAGGAGTAGACGATGCTCGTCGTCACCGGGCCCAGGCCCGAGATCCGGCCCGTGACCTCCTCCAGGTGCCCCATCGAGCGGGCCGCGACCTTGAGCACGAAACAGTCGTCACCCGTGACGTGATGGGCCTCCAGGATCTCGGAGGTGGACTCCAGCAAGTCGTGGAAGGGCTTGTAGTTGCCGTGCGGGTAGCGCAGCCGCACCAGGGCGAGGATCGACTTGCCGAGCTTCTCCGGATCCACCACCGCCGTGTAGCCCGTGATGATGCCGGTCTCCTCCAGCCGGCGGACCCGCTCGGTGACGGCGCTCGCCGACATGGACACGGAGCGGGCGAGCTCGGTGAAACTGGCGCGTCCGTCCCGCTGGAGGGCCTCGAGGATCCGCCAGTCGGTGGCGTCAGGGGAATAGTCGGTCATGATGCAGGTCTAGCAGGGGATTCCCCGGTCAGACAAGGAAAAGGCCGGGGAAACCCACTTCCGGTCGTGATCAATGGATCATAGATTTTTGGCCATGACGACGACGCAGAACGCCTCCTCCGCCCCCGCCACCGCCAACCCCGTGCTCCGCGTGCCCCCGGCCTCCCCGGCCGCGGCCGCCGCGTACTTCGCCGCGAGCCTGGCCTTCCACGCGGACGTTTCGGACGTCGCCGCCGCCTTCCGGGCCCACCGCGAGCAGGGCGCCGAGCTGGGCTTCCAGCTCGTCGACTCCCGCTCCACCCCGTCCTGGGACCAGGCCCACGTGCCCGGCGCAGTCCACCTGCCCACCGCGCTCATCCCCGAGCAGGCCGAGCGGCTGCTGGACAAGGACGTCCCCGTGGTGACGTACTGCTGGGGCCCCGGCTGCAACGGCGGCACCCGCTCCGCCCTCGCCCTGGCCGAACTCGGCTTCCAGGTCAAGGAGATGCTCGGCGGCATCGAGTACTGGATCCGCGAGGGCTTCGAGGTCGAGACCTGGCAGGGCAACGCGCAGCGCGCCGGGGCCGACCCGCTGACCGCGCCGACCGACTCGGACGACTGCGGCTGCTGAGTGCCCGGACACGCGGACGGGCCGCTCATCCCCAGGGTGGGACGAGCGGCCCGTCAGTCGTTCGCCGCGGGGCCGCCCGGGCTGCGGGGCTGCCCGGGCGCGCGGTCAGAGCTTCGACAGCTCGTCCAGCAGGTCGTCCAGCCCCAGCGAACCCTGTGACAGCGCCGCCATGTGCCAGGCCTTCAGATCGAAGGAATCGCCGTGCGCGGCCCGCGCGTTGTCCCGGCCCAGCAGCCAGGCCCGCTCGCCCAGCTTGTAACCGATCGCCTGGCCCGGCATCGACAGGTAGCGGGTCAGCTCGCTCTCGACGAACTCCGCGGGCCGGCCGCTGTGCAGGCCGAAGAACTCCTGTGCCAGGTCCACGGTCCAGGCCTCGCCCGGGTGGAACGGCGAGTCCGCCGGGATCTTCAGGCCCACGTGCATGCCGATGTCCACGATGACCCGCGCCGCGCGCATCATCTGGCAGTCCAGGTAACCCAGGCGCTGCTCGGCGTCCTTGAGGTAGCCCAGCTCGTCCATCAGCCGCTCCGCGTACAGCGCCCAGCCCTCGGCGTTGGCGCTGACCATGCCGACGGTGGCCTGGTAGCGCGAGAGCCGGTCCGCCACGTGCGTCCACTGCGCGAGCTGCAGGTGGTGGCCCGGCACGCCCTCGTGGTACCAGGTGGACACCAGGTCGTACACCGGGAAGCGGGTCAGGCCCATGGTGGGCAGCCAGGTGCGGCCCGGGCGGGAGAAGTCCTCCGAGGGGGACGTGTAGTACGGGGCCGCGGGGCCGCCCGGCGGCGCGATCCGGGACTCCACCTTGCGGACGCGCTCGGCGAGTTCGAAGTGGGTGCCGTCGAGGTTCTCGATGACCTCGTCCATCAGGCCCTGGAGCCAGGCCTGGACCTCGTCCACCCCTTCGATGTGGGCGCCGTGCTCGTCCAGGTGCTTCAGCACCTCCCAGGGACCGGCGCCCGGCAGGATCTTGGCCGCCTCGGCCTTCATCTCGGCGAGCAGGCGGTGGTACTCCGACCAGCCGTAGGCGTACGCCTCGTCCAGGTCCAGGTCCGTACCGTTGAAGAAGCGGGCCCAGCGGGCGTACCGCTCGCGGCCCACCGTGTCGGGCCTGCCCTCGACGGCCGGGGCGTACACGGAGGTCATCCAGTCGTGCAGGGCGACGACGGCGGCGGTCGCGCCGGCGGCCGCGGCGTCCAGCTCGGCGCGCAGGGAGTCCGGACCGGCGGAGACGAAGTCCTCGAAGAAGGGGGCGGTGCCGGAACCGTCCTGGCCGGCCCAGGTGGAGAGCTGGCCGATCATGGTGGTGGTGGCGCGGGGGCCACCGTACAGGCCGCGCTCGAGGCCGAGGGCGAGGCTCTCGCGATAGCCGTCGAAGGCGGCCGGTACGGCGCGCAGGCGCTCGGCGATCGCCGCCCAGTCCCCGTCGGTGTCCGCGGGGGTCAGGGAGAAGACCTCACGGACGGAGTGCGCGGGGCTGTGGATGTTGCTGACCGCGCACAGGTCCTCGTCGGCCGCGTGGACGGCGAGCTCGGCGGTCAGGCGCTCGCGCAGCAGCCGGGCGCAGCGGCGCTCGGCGTCGCTGTCCGCGCCGGGCACCGACTCGGCGGCGTCGAGGCGCGCGAGGGTCTCACGGGCGAGCTCGGCGACGGCTGCGCGGCCCGCCGGGGAGAAGTCCGGGAGCTTGCTCGAACTCGCGGCGACACCGAGGTAGGTGCCGGTGATCGGGTCGAGTGCGATGAGGTCGTCGACGTACGCGTCGGCCACCTGGCGGGGCAGCCGGGGGGCGCTGCCGTTGTGGAGGATCTCTGACATGCGGCCATCTTCGTATGTGAGACGGGTTCCCGTCATCACCGATTGCCGTCAGCCTGCCGAGGTGGGCCGGAGTGGGGAGGGCGGGGGGCGCGGAGAACGCCCAACCGGCCATCTGCGCAAGCGACTTCACGCCCTCGGGGTGGAAGCCGCGGGGGGCGGGGCGCTCGCAAGTTGGCCGGATCCCACCTGGTCCCACGTGGTCCCACATGGCCTCACTTGTCCGCCCGATCCCGTGGGAACGGGCGGATGCCGCCGGAGCCGGTACCCGGGGCGGGTCCCGGTCCGGGCGGATCGTTCAGTGGCCGCGCCGCGGGGCCGACCGCTCCTGCGGGAGTCCGTAGGGAGCGTCGTAGGCGACCTCGTACGGCAGTCGGGAGCCGATCGGGGCCGCGTCCAGCCGGGCGGTGATCACCAGGGTGCCCTCCTCGATCTGGTAGTCGAGGGGGAGGCCGAGGCCGCGCATGGCGGCGACCATGCCCGTGTTGGAGGCCTGGGTGACGGCGTACACGCTGTCGCAGCCGGCCTCGACGGCCATGGCGAGCAGTCGGCGCAGCAGCTCGGAACCGATGCCGCGGCGCTGCCAGTCGTCCTCGATGAGCAGGGCGACCTCGGTCTCGTCGCCGTCCCACAGCAGGTGGCCGAGGGCGACGAGCTTCCCGGAGGCGGTGGTCGCAGCGAGCGTGCGGCCGAAGCGGGGGCTCAGGAGGTGGCCGAGGTAGCGGTCGGCGTCGGCGACGGGGCCGTGGTAGCGCAGCGACAGGGTGCGCTCGGAGCAGCGGTCGTGCATGGCGCGGGCCGCCGGCAGGTCGGAGCCGTCGGCGCGGCGGACGGTGATCTCGTTGCCCTCGGGCAGGGTCAGTACGTCCTGGCTGCGCGGGACGCGGGGGCCGAGCCGGGCGTCGAGCTCGACGAGGGCGCGGGCCCGGGCGAACTCGGTCGGGGTGAAGGGGAGGTAGGGCCGCTCCACGGTGATCGCACCGCCGGAAGGGTCGCGCAGCCGCATGACCGTGGCCTCGAGGACGCCCTCGACCGGGGCGTCCGCACCGGCGTTGGGGCGGCCGGAGAGGGTGGTCGCCGGGATCGAGTGGATCGTGCAGCGGCCCAGCAGCTGGCGCAGTGCGAGGGGCAGTTCGGCGGCGTCCAGGGCGGTGCGGGTGGCCAGGCCGAGCACGCGCGTCGGGGTGTCGACCAGGTCGTGGGCGTCGGCGCGCTCGATCCAGGTGCTGTGGCCGCCGGCGCGGGAGATGGCTCGGGAGAGATCGGCGGAGGGCAGGTCCTGCGGGGCGCGCAGCAGGAACTCGTCGACCGTGCCGCCCTCGGGGAGCGGATGCGTCTGGAGGGTCAGGATGTCCACGCCGTTACGGGCGAGGGCGGTGCAGAGGGCGGCCAGGGAGCCCGGCTCGTCCTGGACGGTGGTGCGCATCCGCCACAGGGCGGCGCTGTTCGCGGTGGCGGTGGCGGTGGCGGTGGCGGTGGCGGAGGCGGTTGCCGGGGTCGTGGACGGGAGCGGGTGCGGATCGGTGGGCGCGGTGCTCTGCGGCGGCGGTGCATGGCTGTGGCGCCGTGCCCACCAGGTGTGGAAGGCCGCCGTCACCAGGAGCGCGACGGCCGAGGCCACGAGCAGGACCGGGCCCCTGGGGCCGTGCACGACGAGATTGGCGATGGCGTCGGCGACCGCGACGGCGCAGAACAGCGCGGCGAGTTCGACGAGGTCACGGCGCCAGTGGTGGTGACGGTGGGGACGCTGGGCGGAGGCGGGGTTACGGTCAGTCATGCACACCACTGTGGCGCAGGGGTGTTGCGTGATCACGAACGATCTGTGACCGACTGGTTAAGTGTCCATCTGGCCGATTTCATCCAGTTTCCGGGATTCGCGGCCTGGTTGCTTCGTAGCTGCCCGGCTTCGGGGGCCCGCGGCCTCGCCGCCTCGCGGCTTGGGGCCCTACTGGCCCACGCGCCCGGGCTGGAGCGTCCGGGTGAAGAGTACGCCCTCTCCCTGGCGGCAGAGCCGGACGGTGAGCTCCCCGCTGTCGCCGTCGATGTCGACCTCGCCGTAGTACGGAGGGTTCTCCGACGGCGACATGTTGGCGAAGGGCGCCGACTGCACGTAGGCGGTCTCCGGGCCGAAGGTGGCATCGAGCCGCCCGGCCGGGAAGCCGCCGGCGCCGATCGGCCCGGACACGAACTCCCAGAACGGCGCGAAGTCGGTGAAGGCAGCCCGCTCGGGCGCGTAGTGGTTCGCGGCGGTGTAGTGCACGTCGGCCGTGACCCAGAGGGTGCCCGTGATGCGCTGGTGCTTGATGTGCCGCAGGAGTTCGGCGATCTGGAGCTCGCGGCCCAGCGGAGCGCCCGGGTCGCCCTGGGCGACGGCCTCGAAGTTCGCGGCCCCGTCGGGGACGACGATGCCCAGCGGCATGTCGGCGGCGATGACCTTCCAGGTGGCACGGGAGCGGGAGAGCTCGCGCTTGACCCAGGCCAGCTGCTCGGGGCCGAGGATGCCGATGGGGTCCGCGGCCTGGTTGCCGGGGGAGTTGGCGTTCCGGTAGGTGCGCATGTCGAGTACGAAGACGTCGAGCAGCGGGCCGTAGCGCATCACGCGGTACATCCGGCCCTCGGCGCGCCCGCCGCGCAGGTCGGTGACGGGGAAGTACTCGCCGAAGGCCTGGCGGGCGCGGGCGGCCAGGGTGTCGGCCGCCTTGACGGTGTAGCGCGGGTCCTCGATCAGCTGGCCGGGGTACCAGTTGTTGCGCACCTCGTGGTCGTCCCACTGGGCGAGGACCGGGACCTGGGCGTTGAAGCCGAGCAGGTTGCGATCGAGCAGGTTGTAGCGGAAGTTCCCGCGGAACTCGGCGAGCGTCTCGGCGACCTTCGCCTTCTCCTCGGTGGTGACGTTGCGCCAGAGGCTGCCGTCGCGCAGGGGAGCGGTGGCCGCGATCGGCCCGTCGGCGTAGATCGTGTCCCCGCTGAAGAGGAAGAAGTCGGGGTTGCGCAGCCGCATCTCCTCGAAGACGCGGTAGCCGCCGAGATCGGGGTTGATGCCCCAGCCCTGGCCGGCCAGGTCGCCGGACCACAGGAAACGCACGTCGTGGCGGCGGGATACGGGGGTGGTGCGGAAGGTGCCGTGCACCGGCGTGGAGCTGCGGCGGGGGTCGTCGGGGTCGGTCAGGACGACCCGGTAGTGGATCTGCTGACCGGGCGGCAGGTCGCGCAGGACGGTGGTTCCGGTGAAATCGCTGGACGGGCCGAGCAGCGGGCCGCGGTGGCGGCGTACGGCGTAGCGGAACGCCTCGCTCGGGGAGGTCTCGACGTACATCCGTGCCAGCCGGTCGGAACGGGTCCACACGGTGGCCGAGTGGGCGGTGATCTCGCCGGACTGGACGCCCCAGAGCGCGTTGGGCCGGCCGGAGCGGGCGAAGGCCGGGACGGCGAGCGCCGGGGCGGCGATCAGTGCGGAGGACAGGGCGAGGGAACCGCCGATGAGGGACCGTCGGGTGTGCGGGATCGATGCCATCGGGACGTCTCCTGGGGCCGGCGAGGACGGGTCGGACCAGCGTGCCGTCGCACACCGGCCCGGCCGCGTCTCCCACGCGAACCGCGGATGAACAGCCGTCAGCCGCTCATTCGTTCATTCGTTCATCCGTTCAGGCGGCCACGAGCCGCGCGCTGCGGGCCGTGTCCAGTACCACCCGGGCGACGAGCGCCGGATCGTCGTTCATCGGGACGTGGCCGCAGCCGGGGAGGCGGACCAGCCGGGCGCCGGGGACGGTGTGCTTGGCGCGGACGCCCTGGCGGCGCAGCAGCAGCCGGTCGCGGGTGCCCCAGGCGATGGTGACCGGCAGGCCGGGCACGTCGTCGGTGAACCGTACGGAACCGCCCGCGGCCAGCGTGTCCTCGAAGCCGGTGGCATCGCGCAGGGCGAGGGTCTCGGCGACGACGGCCTCGGCCGGGCGGCGGGAGGGGCGGGCGTAGATGGTGCCGGTGAGTGCGGCGCGGCCGGCGGCGCTGCGCGAGAGCCGCCGCACGGCGGGTAGGGGCAGTGCCTTGGCGCCGGCGCGCATCGCGAGGAGGGTGGCGAAGGCGTAACGGCGTTCGCCCTCGGTCCAGAAGCCGGCGGGGGAGAGGGCGGTGACGGATCGGACGAGGTTGCTCCGGCCCATTTCGAGGGCGAGCAGACCGCCGAGGGAATTGCCCGCTACGTGCGGGCGCTCGACGCCGAGGGCCGTGCAGAGCGCCCCGAGGGCCGGGGCCACGGTCCCCAAGGAGTAGGGAACGCCCTTCGGCAGGGGATCCGAGGCGCCGAAACCGGGCAGGTCGACGGCGATCACGTCGTGATCGGCGGCCAGGATGTCGATGACCGGGTGCCAGGCCTGGAGGTGGTGGCCTATGCCGTGCAGCAGGAGAAGCGGTTCGCCGGCGCCCTTGCGTTCGTAGGCGACGGTGGTGGTGCGCGGGCCGAGCGGCGAATCGATCGTGAAGGAGACCGTGGCGGTCATGCTGCTCCTCGTCGGTTGACGCGTGCGAGACAGGATGTCAGTAGTGCCTACCGCCATGATTACCGTCGGGTAGCCCTTGACTACAAGCCTTTCGCGCACACGAGAACAACGCATGAACGGCTTGATACATATGCCCGTTCTGCCCGGCAAAGGCATGAGCATTGGTCTTGACCAAGGGGGTGCGCCGTCCTATCGTCGCAGGGATAGTGCAGGAACCTTTAATAAACAAAGGCGCGGAACTGCCGCTGGAACACACGGCGAGTGCAGCGATGGCAGGAGGAGTCAGGGTGGGGACCACGCAGCTCGAAACGGTGCCGGAGCCGAAGTACTGGCACCTCAAGACCGTCCTCAGCGAGGCACTCGACCAGGACTTCGCCGTGGGAGAGGTGCTGCCCAACGAGCGTGAGCTCGCCGCCCGGTTCGGAGTCGCCCGCGCGACCCTGCGTCAGGCGCTGGAGCAGCTCGAGCTCGAAGGCAGGCTGCAGCGCCGTCGTGGCGTCGGCACCACCGTCGCCCCGCCGCGCGTCGGCGTCGCCGTCGGCAGTGCGCAGCACAGCTGGCCCGGCGAGAGCGTCGACGGATGGGAGCCGCTCGACGCGGCCGAGACCCTGCCGACGCCCGCGGTGCTGAAGCTCCTCGGTACGGGTGGCGCGTTCGCCGCCGACCAGCCGGTGCACACGGTGCGCCGGACCCGGGTCACGCACGGCCAGGCCGTCGCCGCCGAACTGCTCTACGTCCCGGCCGCCTCGGTGCCCGGACTGCCCGCCATCGAAGCCCCGGCCGGACCGGCGCGTGCCCGGGCCGTCCTGCGCGAGCTGCAGCGGCTGGTGCTCGACGGCCAGGACCGCTCGGTGGAGCTGGGCTCCGCCCGCGCCGACGACGCCAAGGAACTGGACCGCCTGCCCGGCGCCCCGGTGCTCCTGGTCACCACGCGCTACTTCACCACCGCGGGCACCGCGGCGGTCTCGGTGGCTACCTACCGCGCCGACACCTGCCGCCTCACCTTCGGTGACTCCGGCAACGTCGAGATCACCGACGAGCCGCGCGTCGCGTCCTGATGCCGCTCGGGGCCGGCTCCGGTCCCCGATCGCCCTGAGTGCGCGGATACGGCCCGGCCCCCAGCAGCTGCTGGGGGCCGGGCCGTTGCGCATGTACGGGAGCACGCGTGTGGCGGGGGGTCAGGGGCGGGCCGTGACCGTCTTCTCCACCGCGAAGAGCTCCTCCTCGACGTGGTCCAGCGCGAGCCGGAGGGCGCCGGTGGCCACCGCGGCCTCGCCGAGCATGGACTGGGCCACCCTCGGCGGGCGCAGGCAGTAGCGCTCCAGCTCCTGGCGCAGGGGTTCCAGCACCCCGTCCAGGCCGGCCGCCCAGCCGCCGACGACCACCAGCTCCGGATCCATCGCCAGGACCAGCGCCGCCACGTCGTGCACCAGCCGCTGCAGGAACCGCTCCACGGCGGCCACCGCCCGCTCGTCGCCCCGCTTGGCCATGGCGAAGACCTCGGCCACGGCGGGCTCGTCCAGCGGATGCAGCGGCTCACCGGTGGTCGACAGCAACCGTTCGGGCGTGACCTCGCGGCCCAGCAGGTGCAGGGCTCCGATCTCGCCGGCCGCGCCGCCGAAGCCCCGGTGCAGCCGGCCGCCGATCAGTGAGCCGGCGCCGGGACTGAGCCCCGCCATCACGAACACCATGTCGCCGGTGTCCCGCGCGGCACCCTTCCAGTGCTCGGCGACCGCCGCCGCATTGGCGTCGTTCTCCACCTGGACCGGGCAGCGGAAGGACCGCCGCAGCCGCTCCCCGAGCGGCAGTCCGGTCCAGCCGGGCAGCGCGGTGCCGAGGCGGACCGTGCCGTCCGCCTCCACGATCCCGGGGCTGCCGACCCCGACCGCCCGCAGGGAGTCCCGGGGCACCCCGGCGCGGCGCAGCAGATCGGCGACGGCCGCCCGGACCCGCTCCAGCCGTTCGTCGGCCGAGGCGTCCTCGGCGACATCCTTGGTACCGGCGCCGATGACGCGGCCGTCCAGCCCGGACAGCAGCACCGCGATCCGGTGCGAGCCGATCTCGATGCCGAGCAGGTGCCCCGCTTCGGTACGGAAACGGAACCGCCTGGCCGGGCGGCCCTGCCGCCGCGCGCCTTCCTCCGCATCGGCCTCGACGACGAGTCCGGTCGCGATCAGTCCCTCCACCACGCCCTCGACGGTCGGCCGGGAGAGCCCCGTCAGCCGGGTGAGGTCGGTGAGGGTCGGGGATCCGGCCGTCCGCAGTGCGCGCAGCACCACGGCGGAATTGATCCGCCGGAGCAGAGAGGGGTCCCCGCCGGTCAGCTGCCCCAACGTGTGTCCTCCCAGCTAGCGAGCTTGTCAGCCGGATGGTACTGCCCGCCGGGTGCGGCGGCGAGAAGCAGCCCCCGGTCGGTCGGAAGCAGCCCTTCCCTCAGGCGGGGGAGACGAACCCCGACTCGTACGCCGTGATCACCGCCTGTGTCCGGTCCCGCGCCCCCAGCTTCCCCAGGATCGCGCTGACGTGGGACTTGACCGTCTCCGTGCCGATGATCAGTTCGGCGGCGATTTCCACATTGGTGAGCCCCCGCGCCATCAGCCGCAGGACCGCCTCCTCCCGCTCGGTCAGGGCGGCCCGCTCCAGCACCGCCCGGGCCTGCCGGTTCCCGTACTCGGCGGCCAGGGCCCGCACGGCCGCCGGGAAGAGCAGCGTCTCGCCCTCCGCCACGAGCCGTACCGCGTGCACGATCTCCGACGGCCGGGCCCGCTTCAGCAGGAACCCGTCGGCTCCCGCCCGCAGTGCCTGGTAGACGTACTCGTCGTTCTCGAAGGTGGTCACCACGAGGATCTTCGGCGGGGAGTCCACCGTCCGCAGCACCGCACGAGTCGCCTCGATCCCGTCGAGGAGCGGCATCCTCACGTCCATCGCCACCACATCCGGCCGCAACTGCCGCACGAGCGGGATCACGGAGGCGCCGTCGGCCGCCTCGCCCACCACTTCGATGTCGGGCTGGGCGTCCAGGACGGCGCGCAGACCCGCGCGCACCAGGGGTTCGTCGTCGACGAGCAGTACGGTAACCGGCATCAGGTCAGCGTATTCGCTCCAGCGGCAGCCGGGCGCGCACCCTCCAACTCCCCTCGTACAGCCCGGTCTCGGCCTCCCCGCCGAGCAGCGCGGCCCGCTCCCGGATCCCGCGCAGCCCGCTGCCGCTGCCGAGCGTGACCCCCGGCCGTTCCGGCAGCGGGTTCGTCACCTCCAGGTCCAGCCGGCCCGCCGCCATCTCCACCCGCACGCGCACCGGCACGGGCCCGCAGTGCCGCAGTACGTTGGTCAGCGCCTCCTGCAGGATCCGGTACCCCTCCCGAGTGACCGGCCCCGGCAACTTATCCAGCTCTCCCGTCAGTTGTGCGTCCACCGCGGCCCCGGAGGCCCGGGCCGACTCCAGCAGCCGGTCGGCCTCCGCCAGCGTCGGCCACTGCGACGGCGGCTGCCCCGACTCCCGCAGTACGCCCAGCACCCGTTCCAGGTCCTCCAGCGCGGCCCGGCCCGTCTCCTCGATCGCGCACAGGGCCCGCTCCGTGAAGGCCGGATCACCCGCGGCGCGCGCCGCCCCCGCCTGCACGACGGCCACGGTGAGCGCATGCCCGATGGAGTCGTGCAGCTCGCGCGCGATCCGGGTGCGCTCCAGCAGCTGCTCGGTGCGTGCCTCCAGCGCGGTCAGCCGCTCGGCCGCGGACGGGCTGAGCAGGCGGGTGGCGGCCGCGGTGATCAACTCGCCGAGCAGTGCCACGATGAAGACGAGGACGACCAGCGGCACGGGCGCGAGCAGCGCCGCGGCCCAGGGTGCGGGCACGAACGGAAGGAAGTCGTCGCCCACGGGATGCCCGATCGCGATGGCGATGAGTTCCACGGCGATCGTGGGCAGCCAGACGGTGGCGGCGACCGCGCCGATGGCGATGATCATCCGTGTCTCCAGCCAGAGCACGGTGCGCCAGCGGTCCCCCCAGTGAGCCGACGGCGCGAGGCTTATGGCGCCGTCGGAGGAGTCCCGGTCGTACGGGGTGAGCAGGAACTGCGCCTGAAGACCCTCCGCCAGCCGCACCCAGGGCACCAGCCCGAAGGGCAGGACCAGCAGCAGGGGCCCCCACGGCCACTCGGGCATGATGAACATCCATATGGCCAGCAGCAGCAGTGGCACGCAGAGATGCAACCAGCGTGAATAGGTCACTGGTTGAAGCGGGGCGCGCAGCAGTCGGTACATGACTCCATGGTGGCAGCGCACTGTGCAGGGCCGTCTCCCCCACGTGGGGGAGACGGCACCCTCGCATGGGGGAGGGAGGGGGGTGGGGCCGGCGGCGAGTCTTGAGCCATGAACAGCATCGAGATCCGAGAACTCACCAAGCAATACGGCGCCCACCGCGCGGTGGACGGCCTCACCTTCGACGTTCTGCCAGGCCGGGTCACCGGATTCCTGGGCCCCAACGGCGCGGGGAAGTCCACCACGATGCGCCTGCTCCTGGGCCTGGACCGGCCCACCTCCGGTACGGCCACCATCGGCGGCCGGCGCTACCTCGACCTGCCGGACCCGCTGCACCGGGTCGGCGCCCTCCTGGACGCCCAGGCGGCCCACGGCGGGCGCACGGCCCGGGACCACCTCCGCCTGCTCGCCGCCGCCGCCCGGGTCCCGCTGCGCCGGGTGGACGAGGTCCTGGAGCAGGCAGGCATAGCCTCGGTCGCCAAGCGGCGGATCAAGTCCTACTCACTCGGCATGCGTCAACGCCTCGGTATCGCTGCCGCGCTGCTGGGCGACCCCGGAGTGCTCCTGCTGGACGAGCCCACCAACGGGCTCGACCCCGAGGGCATCATCTGGATCCGCGAGTTGATGCGTGCCCTCGCCGCCGAAGGACGCGCTGTCCTCGTCTCCAGCCACCTGATGTCGGAGACCGCGGCGCTGGCCGACCACCTGATCGTGCTCGGCAACGGCAAACTGCTCGCCGACACCTCGATGGAGGAGTTCATCGACGCCCGCAGCACCCCGAGGGTGCGCCTGCGGACCTCCGACCCGGTCCGGCTGCGGGCCGCCCTGGCCCGGGACGGCTTCGAGCTGGAGACCGAGGGCGACGGGCGATGGACCGTCGAGGGCATACAGGCCAAGCAGCTCGGCGCTCTGGCCGCCCGCGAGGGGGTTCCCCTGCTGGAACTCGCCGACGAGCGTGCCTCGCTGGAGCAGGCCTACCTCGACCTCACCGCCGATCATGCGCAGTTCACCGCAACCCACTGACCGTCCACCCGCTCCCGTACTTCCAGGAGGCTTCGCCATGAGCGCCGCTCTGCCCACAACCCCCGTACTGCACTCCGAATGGATCAAGATCCGGTCCCTCCGGGGCACCTTCTGGTCGCTGATATCCATCCTCGTCGCCACCGTGGGCATCCAGGCGCTGACGGCCGCGGCGCTGGGGGCCGAGGAGGGCAGCATGGGGGAGGACCCGCTCCTCGCCGCCTTCTACGGACTCAACTTCGGGCAGATAGCGGCCATCGCGTTCGGTGCGACCGCCTTCTCCGCCGAGTTCCACAACGGCGCCCTGCGCACCAGCCTCACCGCCGTGCCCGACCGCACGCGGTTCTACCTGTCGAAGATCTCGATGCTGGGCGCGCTCGCCCTGGTCGCCGGCCAGTTCGCGGGACTGCTGACCTTCGTGGCCGGCCAGGCGTTCATGGGCGAGTCCGCCCTCGCACTGGGCGACCCCGGTACCGTGCGGGCGGTCGTGGGCTGCGGCCTCTACCTGACGCTCATGACACTGTTCGCGGCCGGGCTCACGGCGGTGCTGCGCAGTGGGGTGGCCGTGCTGAGCATCCTCATACCCTTCGTCGTCATGGTGTCCTTCATCGTCGGCTCGGCGGCGAGCGGGGTGGGGCAGTTCATGCCGGACCGGGCGGGGCAGGCGATGATCCGCAGCCATCAGGTCGGCGACCTCGGCCCGTGGGGCGGGCTGGGCGTGCTGGTGCTGTGGGCGGGGATCGCGGTGCTGGGAGGCTGGCTGGCGGTGCGCCGCCGGGACGCGTGACGGCGGGCCAGTTGTCAGTGGCCCTCGGGATACTGACGGTATGACCACGGCAGAGCACCTCGACACGATCGACCGGCTCCGGGACAAGGAGTTCCCGCCCGAGCCGGTCCGGACCGGAGGAAACAGCAGCGGCCCGGGATTCCACCTGGTGCAGCTCGCCCGGACGCGGGACTTCTGGGACGACGACGGCTCGGGCCGGATCGAGGCGGCCGACCAGATCGGTGCCGAGTACGGGGCGCTCGCCCAGGCCGCGACCGACCGGTGGGGGGAGCCGCAGGTCTTCGGCCTGGGAACGCTGAGGGACCGCGGGTTCGACGGGGAGGAGATACCGCGGCCGTGGGGCGAGCTGGCCGACAGCACCGACCACGTGCACCTGTGGCAGGTCGGGGACCACTGGCTGGTGGTGTGCGTGGCGCAGTGGGACGGCGAGGGCCCCTACCAGCTGATGGCAGGAGTCACCGTCATCGACCCGCCCTAGGGCTCGTCTTGTCGATCAGGCCGGTGGCCCGGGGTGTCCGGTGCGGTGCATCGCAAGGCGGGGAAACGCAGTTCGTACTTGGCCGTACTCGCGCGTTTCGGCAACGCGGCGAGGTGCCGTGCCGGGCCCGGCTTGCCTGGCACGCACGCGCCGCTCCCTGATTCGGCCCGACCGACAGGACACCCTCTGGGGGGCCTTGCCTCTAGCCTTCCGGGGGATCCGAGGCTTCGGCGGTCGTGCGGAGGCGGGCGTACTCCTGGGCCATGGACTCGGCGGTCCAGTGGGCGTTGAGGCCGCTCGGGTTGGGGAGGGCCCAGATGCGGGTGGAGCCGATGGTCCGCTCCTGGGGGCCGATCTGCGCTCTCCTCTCGCCGAAGGCGGTGCGGTAGGCCGTGACGCCGACCACCGCCAGCCACTGGGGGCGCAGCAGTTCCACCTTGGCCGTCAGGATGCGCCCGCCCTCGCGGAACTCCTCGGCGCTCAGTTCGTCGGCGCGGGCCGTGGCCCGGGCCACGACGTTGGTGATGCCGAGGCGGTAGGTCAGCAGCTCTTCCTGCTCCGCGGGGGCCAGCCGGCGCGGGGTGAAGCCCGAGAGGTGCAGGACGGGCCAGAACCGGTTGCCGGGGCGGGCGAAGTGGTGGCCCGTCGCGGCGGAGAGGAGCCCGGGGTTGATGCCACAGAAGAGCACACGCAGACCGCCCGCGACCACGTCCGGGAGGACGCGGTCGCGGGCGGCGTTCAGCTCGTCGGGGGTCAGAGGATCGACCCCGGCGCGTACCCGGCGGCCTCCGGGTGCTGCTTGGCGATCGCCTCGATGCGGGAGACCACCGCCGCCACCTGGTCGCCCGCGGCGCCGGTGAAGGACAGCTTGTCGGCCATCAGGGCGTCGAGCTGGGCCCGGTCCAGCGGCATCCGGTCGTCGGCGGCCAGCTTGTCGAGCAGCTCGTTGCGCTCGGCACCCTGCTCCCGCATGGCGAGTGCGGAGGCCACCGCGTGCTCCTTGATGACCTCGTGGGCGGCCTCGCGGCCCACACCGGCCCGCACCGCGCCCATCAGGACCTTGGTGGTCGCGAGGAAGGGCAGGTAGCGGTCCAGCTCGCGGGCCACGACCGCCGGGAAGGCGCCAAACTCGTCGAGGACCGTCAGGAAGGTCTCCAGCAGGCCGTCGAAGGCGAAGAAGGCGTCCGGCAGGGCCACGCGGCGGACCACGGAGCAGGAGACGTCGCCCTCGTTCCACTGGTCGCCGGCCAGCTCGCCGGTCATCGAGGCGTAGCCGCGCAGGATGACCATCAGGCCGTTCACGCGCTCGCAGGAGCGGGTGTTCATCTTGTGCGGCATCGCGGAGGAGCCGACCTGGCCGGGCTTGAAGCCCTCGGTCACCAGCTCGTGGCCCGCCATCAGGCGGATCGTCTTGGCGATCGACGAGGGGGCGGCGGCCAGCTGCACCAGCGCGGTGACCACGTCGTAGTCGAGCGAGCGCGGGTAGACCTGGCCGACCGAGGTGAAGGCCTGGGCGAAGCCGAGGTGAGCGGCGATCCGCTGCTCCAGGTCGGCGAGCTTGGCGGCGTCGCCGCCGAGCAGGTCGAGCATGTCCTGCGCGGTGCCGACGGGGCCCTTGATGCCGCGCAGCGGGTAGCGGCCCAGCAGGTCCTCGAGGCGGTCGTAGGCCACCAGCAGCTCGTCGGCCGCCGTGGCGAAGCGCTTGCCCAGGGTGGTCGCCTGCGCGGCCACGTTGTGGGAGCGCCCGGCCATGACCAGCTCGGCGTGCTCGCCGGCCAGCTTGCCGAGGCGGGCGAGCACGGCGACCGTGCGGTCCCGGGCGAGCTCCAGCGAGAGCCGGATCTGCAGCTGCTCGACGTTCTCGGTCAGGTCGCGGGAGGTCATGCCCTTGTGGACGTGCTCGTGGCCGGCGAGGGCGTTGAACTCCTCGATGCGGGCCTTGACGTCGTGCCGGGTGACCTTCTCGCGCTCGGCGATCGAGGCGAGGTCGACGGCCTCGAGGACCCGCTCGTAGTCGGCGAGGGCCTCGTCCGGGACCTCGATACCGAGGTCCTTCTGGGCGCGCAGCACGGCGAGCCACAGCCGCCGCTCCAGCGTCACCTTGTACTCGGGGGACCACAGGACGGCGAGCTCCGCGGAGGCGTAGCGGCCGGCCAGGACATTGGGGATGCGGGGCTTGGCAGTCACGTGGAGGGATTCTACTTGGGCCACCGCTGTGCGTTTACGCAGGTAGGGCCACCCCTGCGGATTGTGCCTTGCTACGAGAGAGGGGAGTCCCCGTACGGCAGCAGGTCGGGGCGCTTGGCCGGGCGGCCGTCGCCGGAGGAGCGGCCCGTCAGGCGGCGGCCGATCCAGGGAAGCAGGTGCTGCCGGGCGAAGCTCAGGTCCTGGGCCCGGCGTACGGTCCAGCCGGGAGGAGCGGTGACCGGCAGATCGGTGCGCCAGTCCAGTTCGGCGGGCAGACCCAGCGCCTGCCAGACGGCCTCCGCCACCCGGTGGTGGCCCTCGGCGGTCAGGTGCAGCCGGTCGACGTCCCACATCCGGGGATCTGCGAGCACGGAGGCGCCGTACAGGTCAACGACCACGGCGCCGTGCCGGGCGGCCAGCTCCTCGATGGTGACGAAGAGCTCCTCCATGCGCGGCCGGAAGCGTTCCATGACCGGCCCGTTGCGCCCGGGGGAGCGCATCAGGACGAGGCGCTTGCAGGACGGGGCGAGGAGCTCCACGGCCGACTCCAGGTGGGCGCGGACCCGGCCCATGTCCACCTTGGGACGCAGGGCGTCGTTCAGCCCGCCCACCAGGGTCACCACGTCCGCGCCCATCGCCGCCGCCACCGGGACCTGGTCCTCGGCGATCTGCGCGATCAGCTTGCCGCGGACCGCGAGGTTCGCGTAGCGGAAGTCAGGCTCGCGCGCCGCGAGGCGGGCGGCCAGCAGATCGGCCCAGCCGCGGTAGGAACCGTCCGGAAGCAGGTCGGACATTCCCTCGGTGAAGGAGTCGCCGACCGCGACGAAACTGGTGTAAGAGGCATTCATCTCCATGGCGGAGTGATGTTACCGCGCGGTACCCCGGCCCCGCAGGGCCGGGGAGCGCACTCCGCGACGGATCACGCGGAGGCGGGCCTGCCGAACAGCTCCCGCAGTACGTCCTCCATCGTCACCAGGCCCGTCATGGCGCCCTCCGTCCCGAGGACCGCCGCCAGGTGCGTACGGCTGCGCCGCATAGCGGTCAGCACGTCGTCGAGCGGGGTCTCCGCCCGCACCTGGGCGATCGGCCGCAGCGCCGAGACCGGGAAGGGCGCGTCGCGGCTCTCGTCGTCCGCGTCCAGGGCGTCCTTGACGTGCAGGTAGCCCAGGATCTTGTGCTGCGCGTCGACCACCGGGAACCGGGAGTACCCGGACTCGGCCGACAGCCGCTCCAGCCCGCCCGGCGTGATGCCCTCCCGGGCCGTGACCACCCGGTCAGCCGGCAGCACCACGTCGGTCACCGGCCGTCGGCCCAGTTCCAGGGCGTCGTGCAGGCGCTCGCTCGCCCGGTCGTCGAGGAGCCCCGCGTCACTGGAGTCCTTGACCATCCGGGCCAGCTCGTCGTCCGAGAACGTCGCCGCGACCTCGTCCTTCACCTCCACCCGCAGCAGGTGCAGCAGGCCGTTGGCGAAGGCGTTGATCGCGAAGATCACCGGTCGCAGCGCCCGCGTGAGGGTCACCAGCGGCGGCCCCAGCAGCAGCGCGGTACGTACGGGCTCGGCCAGCGCCACGTTCTTCGGCACCATCTCGCCGAAGAGCATGTGCAGGTACGTCGCCAGCGCCAGCGCCACCACGAAGGAGATCGCGTGGGTCACGCCCGCCGGTACCCCGACGAGGTCGAACAGCGGGGTCAGCAGGTGCGCGATGGCCGGCTCGGCCACCACACCCAGCACCAGGGTGCACAGCGTGATGCCCAGCTGGGCCGCCGCCATCAGCGCCGACACGTGCTCCAGGCCCCACAGGACGGCGCGGCCCCGCCGGTCGCCCTGCTCGGCGTACGGCTCGATCTGGCTGCGCCGGACCGAGATCAGCGCGAACTCCGCACCGACGAAGAAGGCGTTGACGACCAGGGTCGCCAGGCCGATCAGCAGCTGGATGACGGTCATCGGCCCTCCCCCGTTCCCTCGGCGGGCTCGGCCGGGGCGTGCAGAAGCACGCGCGAGGCCCGTCGCCCGACGGCGTCCACCACGTCGAGGCGCCAGCCGTCCAGTTCCATGCGGTCGCCGACCGCCGGGATCCGGCCCAGCTCGGTCGCTATCAGGCCGGCCAGGGTCTCGTACGGACCGTCCGGCACGTGCAGGCCGATCCGCCGGAGCTGGTCGGTGCGCGCGGCGCCGTCGGCCGAGTAGAGGGCGCGCCCGGACTCGTCCGTACCGGCCGGGGCCAGGTCCGGGGTCTCGTGCGGGTCGTGTTCGTCGCGGACCTCGCCGACGACCTCCTCGACGATGTCCTCCAGCGTGGCCACGCCGGCCGTGCCGCCGTACTCGTCGATGACCACGGCCATCGTCTGCTTGCCGGACAGCCGGTCCAGCAACCGGTCGACGGTGAGCGACTCCGGTACGAGGAGGGGCTCGCGCAGCAGCTGCGACACGGGACGGCGGCGGCGCTCCGCGGCCGGCAGGGCCAGCACGTCCTTGATGTGGACGGTGCCGACGACGGTGTCGAGGCTGCCGCGGTAGACCGGGAAACGGGACAGGCCGGTGGCCAGCGTCGCGTTCGCCACGTCCTCGGCGGTGGTCTGCACGTCGAGCGCGGTGACCTGGACGCGCGGGGTCATCACGTTCTCCGCGGTCAGGTCGGCGAGGTTCAGGGTCCGGACGAACAGCTCGGCCGTGTCCTTCTCCAGCGCGCCTGCCTTCGCCGAGTGGCGGGCGAGGGCGACCAGCTCCTGCGGGGTGCGCGCGGAGGCCAGCTCCTCGGCCGGCTCGAGGCCGAACCGGCGCACCATGTGGTTCGCCGTCGTGTTGAGGTGGCTGATCAGGGGCTTGAAGGCCCGGCTGAAGACCCGCTGCGTGGTCGCCACGCGCTTGGCGATCGCCAGCGGGGAGGAGATCGCCCAGTTCTTGGGCACCAGCTCACCGATGACCATCAGGATGACGGTCGAGAGCACGGTGCCGAGGACCAGGGCGGTGGAGGAGGCGGCGCCGGCCGACAGGCCCATGGCCTCGAAGGGGCCCTGGAGCAGGGTGGAGATCGAGGGCTTGGAGATCATGCCGATGACCAGGCCGGTCACGGTGATGCCGAGCTGGGCGCCGGAGAGCTGGAACGTCAGGGTGCGGACGGCGGCCAGGGCGCTGTCGGCGCCGCGCTCGCCGCGCTCGACGGCTCGTTCGAGTTCGCTCCGCTCGACGGTGGTGAGCGAGAACTCGGCCGCGACGAAGACTCCACAGACGAGACAGAGCAGCAGTGCCACGACGAGCAGGAGCACTTCGGTCATCGGTCGATCACCTCCGTCCCATGATCGGCCAGGAGGCGGGGGAACGCGCGGTGTCGCGAACGGGTATGTCGGGGACCGGGAGGCTCGCCCATGGGCGGACGCTCACACCTTTCACTCAAGAGGGACCTTTCACCACATGGTAAAGGACGGGCAAAGGGAACGGATCATTCTTTTGGCGGAGCGCGGCCGGATGATGGGATCCGGACATGACTGATCTTCATATCGGCTCCGCGTCAGCCACCGACCTGGGCGCCGTCCTGGACTTCTGGAAGGCCTCCGCGGAGGGAACGAGTATCAGCGACGATCTCGCCGGGGTCGAGCGTCTGCACGACCGGGACCCGCAGGCGCTGCTGCTCGCCCGGCGCGACGGCGAGCTCGTCGGCACGGTGATCGCCGGGTTCGACGGGTGGCGCTGTCACCTCTACCGCCTCGCCGTGCACCCCGGGCACCGCAGGCAGGGCATCGGCGCCGCCCTGCTGGCGGCTGCCGAGGAGCGCTTCGTGGCGCTGGGCGGGCGGCGCGGGGACGCCATGGTGCTCGACCGCAACGAGCGGGCGCACCGGGTGTGGGACGCGGTGGGCTACCGGCCCGAGGAGCAGTGGACGCGCTGGGTCAAGCCGCTCGGCTAGCCGCCGGTGCCGGTGCCGGTGCCGGTGGGTGTGGCCGCCCTTGGCCGGGCGGCCGCGCCTCAAACGCCGGCGGGGCTCAGGACCCGGGGCTCCGCCCCGGACCCCGCGCCTCAAACGCCGGCGGGGCTGGGGTGGGTGCCGGCGGGGCTCGGGTGGGTCTCGGCGGGGCTCGGGTGGGTCTCGGCGGGGCTCGGGTGGGTCTCGGCGGGGCTGGGGTGGGTGCCGGCGGGGGCCGGGGGGGTCCAGGCGGAGAGGAAGGACTCCGCCGACCAGGTGCCCGACAGGGACGGGTCCAGCCAGGACGGGGCCGACGCGCGGAACCGGTCCGGCGCGAGGGTCCCCGAGCCCTCCGGGACCGCGCCCAGCAGCGGCAGGCCGGAGGACTTCGTGAGGTCCGCCAGGTTGCAGCGGGCCGCCAGGTCCGGGCTCTGCGGCCAGCTGCCGATCACCACGCCCAGCGGGGTCAGGTCGCGGGCCCGCAGGGCCTCCGCCGTGAGGGTGGTGGAGTTGAGCGTGCCGAGACCCGCCGGGGCGACGATCAGCGTCGGCGCGCCGAGGAGGCGGGCCACGTCCGCCAGTGTGTGGCCCGCGGCGTCGAAGCGGACGAGGAGTCCGCCCGCGCCCTCCACCAGGACCAGGTCGTGGTCGAGGGACAGCCGCCGCGCGGCCTCCGCGATGTCCGCCGGGGCGAGCGTCGCCAGCCCCGAGCGGCGGGCCGCCGTGTCCGGGGCCAGGGGCTCCGGATAGCGGGCCAGCTCCACCGCCGTGACGGAGGGCCCGGCGAGCCGGACCGCCTCCGCGGCGTCCCCCGGCTCCTGCGGGCCGACACCCGTCTGCGCGGGCTTGAGCACCGCCACCGAGCGCCCGGCCGCCACCGCGGCGGCCGCGATCGCCGACGTGACCACCGTCTTGCCGATCTCGGTGCCCGTGCCGGACACCATCAGTACGGACATCTCAGCCTTCCTGCGCCGCCGCGCACACCGCACGGCAGATACGGTCCACGTCCTCGTCGCCGGTCACGAACGGCGGCATCACATAGATCAGGTCCCGGAACGGGCGCAGCCACACGCCCTCGCGCACCGCCGCCCGGGTGGCCGCCGCCACGTCGACCTCGTGGTCGAGCTGGACCACACCGATCGCGCCCAGGACGCGTACGTCCTTCACCCCGGGGACGCCGGCCGCGCCGGCCAGGCCCTCGCGCAGCCCCGCCTCGATCCGCTTGACCTCGGTCGCCCAGTCCTGGCCGAGCAGCAGTTCTACGGAGGCCAGGGCCACGGCCGTGGCCAGCGGATTGCCCATGAACGTCGGCCCGTGCGCCAGCACCGGCACCTCGCCCCGGGAAATGCCGCTCGCCACCCGCTCGGTGCACAGGGTCGCCGCCAGCGTGAGGTAACCGCCGGTCAGCGACTTGCCCAGGCACATCACGTCGGGGGTGATCCCCGCGTGGTCGGCGGCGAAGAGGGCGCCCGTACGGCCGAAGCCCGTGGCGATCTCGTCCAGGATCAGCAGGACGCCGTACTCGTCGCACAGCTCGCGCAGCACCCGCAGGTAGCCGGGGTGGTGGAAGCGCATGCCGCCCGCGCCCTGCACCACCGGCTCCACGATGACCGCGGCCAGCTCGTCCGCGTGCGCGGCGATCATGGCGCGCAGGTGGTCGGCGTACGCCGGGTCCACGGGCGTGTCGAAGCCGCCGGGCGGCGCGTCCGCGAAGATCTGCCGCGGCAGGTGACCCTGCCACAGCTCGTGCATGCCGCCCTCGGGGTCGCAGACGGCCATCGGCTGCCAGGTGTCCCCGTGGTAGCCGCCGCGCCAGGTCAGCAGCCGGGTCTTGCCGGTCCGTCCCAGCGAACGCCAGTACTGCAGGCACATCTTGACCGCGACCTCGACGGACACCGAGCCCGAGTCCGCGAGGAAGACGTGCTCCAGCCCCGGCGGGGTGATCTCGACGAGCTTCGTGGCGAGGCGGACGGCGGGCTCGTGGGTGAGCCCGCCGAACATCACGTGGGACATCCGGCCCAGCTGCGCCGTCGCGGCCTCGTTGAGCACCGGGTGGTTGTAGCCGTGGATCGCCGACCACCACGAGGACATGCCGTCGACGAGCTCGTCGTGGCCGTGTCCCCGGGACGGGTCGGCGAGCCGCAGCCGCACCCCCGAGGCGGAGGCGATGACCAGCGGTTCCTGCCGCCCCGGCATCGGGCCGTACGGGTGCCACACGTGCTGCCGGTCCAGCGCGAGCAGTTCCGCGCCGGCCGACAGGGGTTCACGCTGATCAGGCATTGGGGGCGATGTCCGTCCCCGCGCCGCGGCGGCGGACCGCCACCAGCTCCGGCCGGACCCCGCCGGCCTCGGCCTGGACGGGTACGGGCGGCTGCGCCGCGTCGGCGTGCCCGGAGCAGCCGCCGCACGCCGAGCCGCAGCCCGCCGCCGGGGCGTCGTCGGCCGAGGCCGCGCCCGCGCCCGAACCACAGACGGAGGCGCCGCCGTTCGAACCGCAGCCCCCGCCGGTGGCGGCGGCCGCGACGTCGGAGCGGTGCGCGGGAAGGGTCGTCGTACCGGCGCCCTCCACCTCGAAACCGGCGTCCGCGATCATGTCGAGGTCGGCCTGACCGGCCTGGCCCTCACTGGTCAGGTAGTCACCGAGGAAGATCGAGTTGACCACGTGCAGGGCCAGCGGCTGCATCGAACGCAGGTGCACCTCGCGCCCGCCGGCGAGGCGGACCTCGACGTCGGGGCAGACGAACCGCGCCATCGCCAGGATCCGCAGGCAGCGCTGCGGGGTGAGGTTCCACTCCTTGGCCAGCGGGGTGCCCTCGAACGGGATCAGGAAGTTGACCGGCACCGAGTCCGCGTCCAGCTCGCGCAGCGAGAAGACGACGTCGACCAGGTCCTCGTCGCTCTCGCCCATGCCCGCGATCAGACCGGAGCAGGCGGACAGACCGGCGCCGTGCGCCTTCTGCACCGTGTCGACGCGGTCCGCGTAGGTGTGGGTCTTGGTGATCTGCCCGTACGTGGCCTCGGAGGTGTTGAGGTTGTGGTTGTAGGCATCCGCACCCGCGTCGCGCAGCCGCTCCGCCTGGCCGTCCGAGAGCAGGCCGAGGCACGCGCAGACCTCGACGCCCTCGTTCTGCTCCTTGATCGCCGCGATCGTCTTGCCGACGCGGTCCACGTCCCGGTCCGTCGGCCCGCGGCCGCTCGCCACCAGGCAGACCCGCTTCGCGCCGCCCGCTACACCCGCGGCGGCGGCCTGGGAGGCCTCCTCCGGCTTCAGCCACGTGTACTTGAGGATCCCGGCCGTCGACCCCAGGCGCTGGGAGCAGTAGGAGCAGTCCTCGGGGCACAGGCCCGACTTCAGGTTGACCAGGTAGTTCAGCTTGACCCGACGTCCGAACCACTGGCGGCGCACCTTGCCGGCCGCGGCCACCACGTCGAGCAGTTCGTCGTCAGAAGTCGCCAGTACGGCGAGCGCTTCTTCGCGGGTCGGCAGCTCTCGCCGCAGCCCCTTGTCCACCAGGGTGTTCAGCAGGTCCATGAACCCGATCCTGGACCACACCCCCGCTCCCGGCCAAGGAGAGATCGCACAACATGGCCGGATGGGTGTGTGTGTATCACCACACCTGACGCAGCAGTCGCGGCAGCTAGGGTCGGGCAGGTCTGTGGACTGCCGACAAAACACGAGGACATGCCGATGCCCGAGCACACCCCCGACCCCGTGGACGTCTTCGCCTGGATCGACGCGGCGGAGCGCGTACGGGAGGAGGCCGGGCTGGTCCGCACGCTGCGCCCGCGGCCGTCGGTGTCGCCGCTGCTGGACCTGGCGAGCAACGACTACCTCGGCCTGTCCCGGCACCCCGAGACCATCCGCGGGGCGCAGCGGGCGGCCGAGACCTGGGGCGCCGGCGCCACCGGTTCACGACTCGTCACGGGGACCACCGAGCTGCACACGGAGCTGGAGCGGGAGCTCGCCGCCTTCTGCGGTTTCGAGGCCGCGCTCGTCCTCTCCTCCGGGTACGCGGCCAATCTCGCCGCCGTCACCGCGCTCAGCGGATGGGGCACGCTGGTCGTCTCCGACGCCGGGAACCACGCCTCGATCGTCGACGGCTGCCGGCTCTCGCGCGCCGAGACCTCCGTGATCCCGCACGCCGACCCGGACACCGCGCGCAAGACGCTCGCCGCGCACGAGGGCCGGGCGCTGCTCGTCAGCGACTCGGTGTTCTCCGTGGACGGGGACGCCGCCCCGCTCGCCGGGTACGCCGCCGCCTGCCGGGACGAGGGTGCGGCCCTGGTCGTGGACGATGCCCACGGGCTGGGCGTATTGGGCGAGGGAGGCCGCGGCGCGCTGCACGCCGCCGGGCTCGCGGGCGCTCCGTACGTGGTCGCCACCCTGACCCTCTCGAAGTCCCTGGGCAGCCAGGGCGGAGCGGTGCTCGGCCCGGCCCGGGTGATCAGGCACCTGGTCAACACCGCGCGCAGCTTCATCTTCGACACCGGGCTGGCCCCGGCCGCCGCGGGCGCGGCGCTGGCGAGCCTGCGGCTGCTCCGGCGGGAACCGGAGCGCGCGGACCGCGCCCGCGAGGTGGCCGCCCAGCTGTACGGGCGACTCACCGCGTCCGGCCTGACCGCGGCCCGGCCGGACGCGGCCGTGGTGTCGGTACGGGCCCCGTCGGCGTCGGCGGCACTGCGCTGGGCCGCCGACTGCCGCGAGGCAGGTCTGTCCGTGGGGTGCTTCCGCCCGCCGTCGGTGCCGGACGGCATCTCCCGGCTGCGGCTGACCGCCCGGGCCGACCTCACGGGGGACGAGATCGATCGGGCGGTCGGGACGATCCTGCGGACCGCGCCCGCCGGTGCCACGGACGGCAGGGGCCTGTAGGGCGTTTCGGCCCGATCCCGGCCGTTCCCAGGCATACCCGGGCGTTCCGTACGGGGCTACGCGTGCGCGCCGGCCCGTACGGAGGCGAGGAAGCCGGTCCAGGCGGGCCCGGTGAAGAGCACGGCCGGGCCGTCCGTCCGCTTGGAATCGCGGACGGCCAGCAGGCCGCCACCGAGCACGGCAGCTTCCACGCAGTTGTTCATTCCGGTGCTGCGGCTGCTCCGCCGCCACCGCGCGCTGGTCAGAAGTCCGCTGCTGGATAAGGGGGTTGCGGACACGGGGGGTGCCTCCTTACGCGTCGTCAGCGAGTGAGCTGATGAGTTCCGACGAGTCCTGGGGCGGGAGGGCGTGCGCCTGGATGGTGCGGAACGCGGCGCCGTACGCCTCAAGGTCTTCCTTCCGCTCCAGATAGAGGCTACTCGTCAAATGGTCGAGTACCACCACATCCAGATCAGCGATGTCCGGAAATGAAAAAATAACGAACGGTCCGGTCAGGCCGAGATGCCCGCCGACGCTGAACGGCAGTACCTGCAGCCGCACTTGGGGCAGCCTGGACACCTCCGCCAGGTGCCGCAACTGCTCGGCCATCACGCCCGGCCCGCCGATCTGCCGGCGCAGCACCGCCTCGTCCAGTACGGCGCTCAGCTCCAGCGGGGGATCGGCCCGCAGCACCGACTGCCGGGCCAGCCGTACGTCGACCAGCGCGTCCACCTTCGGCTCCGGCAGCCCGCCCAGCGCGGCCCGGGTCACGGCCCGTGCGTACTCGGGGGTCTGCAGCAGCCCCGGTACCACCGAGAGCTCCACGGTGCGGGCCGACCGCGCCCCCGCCTCCAGGCTGATGAAGTCCCGGTACTCCTGCGGCAGCAGCCCCCGGTAGTCGTGCCACCACTGGCGGCCGCGCCCGCTGTCGCCCGCGGGACCGGGGCCGGCGGCCGAGACCGCCAGCGCCTCCAGCAGCGCACGCTGCTCCGGGCTGACGATCTCCCCGTAGGCGTCCAGGAGCAGCCGGATGTCCTCCGGCTTGACGCCGCTGCGGCCTGTCTCGATACGGCTGATTTTCGACTGGTGCCACCCCATGATCCGGGCCGCCTCACCACTGGTGAGTCCGGACCGGTCGCGCAGGGCACGCAGTTCCTCGCCGAGTTTGCGTCGGCGCACCGCGGGACCGTGCTGCACACCCGCCTCCTTCCACCGGCACAGCTCGCACCAGTCTGCCGTCCAAATACGCTCTTCCGTAGCAGAGTTCACCGCATCGAGCGACAGATATATGCACATCTTGGGGGAAAGGCAGATGTGACGGCACGATGGGTGGCACTCTGGCGTCCAGCACAGATCCGGGGCTTTTCGCCCCGGTGGGAAAGGGACGGTCGCCATGGCAGATCACCAGGAAGCATCCGTCACTCTGCCGAGCGATCCCGCCTCGGTCGCCGCCGCCCGACGGTACGTCGCGGAGGTACTGGGCGAATGGGGACTCCCCGATGACGCCGACACCGCCGACAGCGTCCGGCTGATCGTCTCGGAACTCGCCACCAACGCCGTACAGCACACTTTCGGCCAGTCGCCCACCTTTACCGTCGACATCAGGCTGGAGCGCGAGGAGTGGCTGCGCGTCGGGGTGACCGACAGCCATCCCCGCTGGCCCAAGCGGCTCCCGGCCGCCGTCCAGCAGGACAACGGCCGGGGCATGGTGATCATCCGCTGGCTGACGGTGGAGGCGGGCGGCCGGCTCTCGGTCACCCCGACCGAGGACGGCGGCAAGACGGTGTGGATCGCGCTGCCCTGGTGCGTCGGGGCCCCGGCCGCAAGCGCCACCGGCCGCTGACCTGCCGGGACTTCGGGACGTCCCCCCGGACCCGGCGTCGAGAGGGGGATCGGCGTCGGGACCGGGCTCGGGCTCAGGCGAGGTCGCGCTCGACCGCGCTGCGCTCGATGCACAGCTCATTGCCCTCGGGGTCGGCGAGCACGACCCAGCCCGCGACACCGTCCGCGTCGCGGCGGTCGTCCACGAGCTTCGCGCCGAGCCCGATGAGGCGCTCGACGGTCTCGTCCCGCGTGCCGGAGGGCGGCTGGATGTCCAGGTGGACGCGGTTCTTGACGGACTTGGTGTCCGGGACCCGGATGAACAGCAGGCCCGGCACACCGGGCTGCCCGGGCTCCAGCAGGACCTCGTCGTCCCCCTCCACGTCGTCGGGGTGGATCGGGAAGCCGGTCACCGCGGACCAGAACTCGGCGGTCCGGTAGGGGTCCAGGGCGTCGAAGGTGATGTGCCGGACGGGGTTGACGAACATCTCTCTCCTTGGTGGGGATCCGTTGGCCGCGCCGTATACGGATTCGGGCTCGTGGGGCAACGGAGTCGAACCGGGTACCTGCACGAAACGTGGGTTAACTCAACGGAAAAGCGCGGCCCATAGCGTGGCGGCCACGTTCGACCGCCAATGATCACCCATGATCCGGTAAAGCAGTGGTGGTCGGGACGAAAAGCCTTTCCCCGCGTTGGGCAAGAGACGCTTGGCTCGGATATGCGCAGGTCAACAAGGTGTTGACGACCGGTAGGGTCGCCCCGCTCCTTGTTGATCTTGTCCCGGAAACTTGGTGATACGTGTGCAACTGACACCGCACGAGCAGGAGAGACTGCTCATCCACGTCGCCGCCGACGTGGCCGAGAAGCGCAGGGCGCGTGGGGTCCGCCTCAACCATCCCGAGGCGATCGCCCTGATCTCGTCGCACCTCCTGGAGGGGGCCCGCGACGGCCGGACCGTGGCCGAGCTGATGGCTTCCGGCCGCACCGTCCTGACCCGCGACGAGGTCATGGAGGGCATTCCCGAGATGATCCACGACGTCCAGGTCGAAGCCACCTTCCCGGACGGCACCAAGCTCGTCACGGTCCACGACCCCATCGTCTGAAACGGAGTACCACCCGCATGATCCCCGGCGAAATCGCCTACGGGGACGGCCCGGTACCCCTGAACGAGGGCCGTCCCGTCACCCGCCTCACCGTGCTCAACGCCGCCGACCGCCCGGTCCAGGTCGGCTCCCACTACCACTTCGCCGAGGCCAACCCCGGCCTGGACTTCGACCGCTCCGCCGCCCGCGGGCTCCGCCTCAACATCGCCGCCGGTACGGCCGTCCGCTTCGAGCCGGGCATCCCGGTCGCGGTGGAACTCGTACCGCTCGGCGGACTGCGCACCGTACCGGGGCTGCGCGGAGAGACCGGAGGGCCGCTCGATGGCTGAGCTCTCCCGCCAGGTGTACGCCGACCTCTTCGGACCGACGGCGGGCGACCGGATCCGGCTCGCCGACACCGACCTCTTCGTCGAGATCGAGCAGGACCTCAGCGGCGGCCCCGGCCGCGCCGGCGACGAGGCCGTCTTCGGCGGCGGCAAGGTGATCCGCGAGTCCATGGGGCAGGCCCGCACCACCCGGGCCGAGGGCGCCCCCGACACCGTGATCACCGGGGTCGTCGTCCTCGACCACTGGGGCATCGTCAAGGCCGACCTCGGCATCCGCGACGGCCGGATCTGCGGCATCGGCAAGGCCGGCAACCCCGACACCATGGACGGCGTCGACCCCGCCCTGGTCATCGGCCCCGAGACCGAGATCATCGCGGGCAACGGGAAGATCGTCACCGCCGGGGCCATCGACGCCCACGTGCACTTCATCTCCCCGACGGTCATCGACGAGGCGCTCGCCTCCGGGATCACCACGCTCGTCGGCGGCGGGACCGGACCGGCGGAGGGGACCAAGGCCACCACCGTCACTCCCGGGCCCTGGCACCTCGCCCGGATGTTCGCGGCCCTCGAGGACCAGCCGGTCAACATCGGCCTGCTCGGCAAGGGCAACACCATGTCCCGCGAGGCGATGTACTCCCAACTGCGCGGCGGTGCGCTCGGATTCAAGCTCCACGAGGACTGGGGCTCCACGCCCGCCGTCATCGACGCCTGCCTGAGCGTGTGCGAGGAGACCGGCGCCCAGGTCGCCATCCACACCGACACGCTCAACGAGGCCGGATTCGTCGCCGATACCCTCGCCGCCATCGCCGGGCGGACCATCCACTCGTACCACACCGAGGGCGCGGGCGGCGGGCACGCACCCGACATCATCACCGTGGTCTCCGAGCCGAACATCCTCCCCAGTTCCACGAACCCCACCAGACCGCACACCGTCAACACCGTCGAGGAGCACCTCGACATGCTGATGGTCTGCCATCACCTCAACCCGGCCGTCCCCGAGGACCTCGCCTTCGCCGAATCACGGATCCGGCCCTCGACCATCGCCGCCGAGGACGTGCTCCACGACCTCGGGGCCATCTCCATCATCTCCTCCGACTCCCAGGCCATGGGCCGGGTCGGCGAGGTCGTGCTGCGCACCTGGCAGACCGCCCACGTGATGAAGAAGCGGCGCGGCTGCCTCCCCGGCGACGGACCCGCCGACAACCACCGGGCCCGCCGCTACGTCGCCAAGTACACGATCAACCCCGCCGTGGCCCAGGGGCTCGCCCGCGAGATCGGGTCGGTCGAAACCGGCAAACTCGCCGACCTCGTGCTGTGGATCCCCGCCTTCTTCGGGGTCAAGCCCGAACTCGTCCTCAAGGGCGGTCAGATCGCCTACGCGCAGATGGGCGACGCCAACGCCTCCATCCCCACCCCGCAGCCCGTCCTGCCCCGGCCGATGTTCGGCAGCCACGGCCGCGCACCCGGCCTCAACTCCCTGAACTTCACCGCACAGGCCGCGCTCGACGACGGACTCCCCGAGCGGCTCGGACTGGGCAAGCGGTTCGTGGCCATCGAGAGCACCCGCAAGGTGAGCAAGACCGACATGCGGAACAACGACGCCATGCCGAGGGTCGAGGTCGACGCCGACACCTTCACGGTCACCATCGACGGGGAGGCCGTGGAACCGGCGCCCGCGGTGGAACTGCCCATGGCCCAGCGCTACTTCCTGTTCTGAGAAGAGGTCCCTGCCGATGAGCCGCGCCGCGCTGCTCGTCCTCGCCGACGGCCGTTTCCCCGCCGGGGGGCACGCCCACTCCGGCGGGGCCGAGGCCGCCTGCAAGGCGGGCCGGATCCATGACGCCGCCACCCTGGAGGACTTCTGCCGGGGCCGGCTGCACACCGCCGGCCTCACCGCCGCCGCGCTCGCCGCGGCCGCTGCCCTCGGGCTCGACCCGGCCGCCCTCGACGCCGCCGCCGACGCCCGCACCCCGTCGCCGGCTCTGCGCACCGCGGCCCGGCGGCTGGGCCGGCAGCTGCTGCGGGCCGCCCGGGCCACCTGGCCCGCCGCCGAACTGGAGGCCCTGGCCGCGGCGTTCCCGCGCGGCGCCCACCAGCCCGTGGTGCTCGGCGTCACGGCCCGGGCGGCCGGGCTCGGGCCCGGGGACGCCGCGCACGTGGCCGCGTACGAGAGCGTCGGCGGGCCCGCCACCGCGACCGTGCGGCTGCTGGGCCTGGACCCCTTCGAGGCGAGCGGGGTACTGGCCCGCCTCGCTCCCGACCTCGACGCCGTCGCGGCCCGGGCGGAGCGGGCCGCACTACGCGCCCGCTCCCAGGGGACGGACGCGCTGCCCGCGGCCTCCTCGCCACTGCTGGACATCTCGGCGGAGGTTCATGCCGACTGGCCGGTACGCCTCTTCGCTTCCTGACCCCCCAGAAGGAGACACCCCCCATGCACCTCGACCATGCCGTGACCTACCCCCACCGGCACACCCACGGCGCCGATCCCCTGCGGCCCGACGGCACCCGGCGGGCCCTGCGCATCGGTCTCGGCGGACCCGTCGGCTCCGGCAAGACCGCCACCGTCGCCGCCCTGTGCCGCGCGCTGCGCACCGAGCTGTCCATGGCCGTCGTCACCAACGACATCTACACCCGCGAGGACGCCGAGTTCCTGCTGCGCGAAGCCGTCCTGCCGCCCGAGCGGATCACCGCCGTCGAGACCGGGGCCTGCCCGCACACCGCCATCCGCGACGACATCTCCGCCAACCTGGAGGCCGTGGAGGAACTGGAGGACGCCTTCCGGGAGCACGGCCGCCTGGACCTGATCCTCGTCGAGTCCGGCGGGGACAACCTCACCGCCACCTTCTCCCGCGGACTCGTCGACGCCCAGATCTTCGTCATCGACGTGGCCGGCGGGGACGACATCCCCCGCAAGGGCGGCCCCGGCGTCACCACCGCCGACCTCCTCGTCGTCAACAAGACCGACCTCGCCCCGCACGTCGGCTCCGACCTCGACCGGATGGCCCGCGACGCCGCCGCACAGCGCGGCGAACTGCCCGTCGCCTTCCAGTCGCTGCGCGGCCCCGAAGGGATCGGCCCGGTGGCCGCCTGGGTGCGCGAGCGGATCGCCGCCTGGTCCCTGCGGTGAGCGGCACGTCCACCACCGAGCTCGCGCAGGGATCCCTGAGACCCCAAGGGCCCCCGGTGCCCCCGGCCGGCCTGCGGGCCACCGCCCGCATCCACGCCGTGGCCGACGGGCGGGGCGGCACCGCACTCCCCCTGCTGTCCGGAGAGGGACCGCTCGCGCTGCGCCGCACCCGCACCGCCTCGGGGGCCGGGGCCGGGGTCATGCTGGTCGGCGCGATGAGCGCCCCGCTCGGCGGGGACCACCTCACCGTCGAGGCCACCGCCGGGCCCGGGGCGCACCTCGCGCTCGCCTCGGCGGCGGCCACCCTGGCCCTGCCCGGCCGGTCCGGCGAGCCCGCGCGCTACGACGTGCACCTCACCCTGGAGGAGGGGGCGTCCGTGCGGTGGCTGCCCGAGCCACTCGTCTCGGTGCGCGGCAGCGACCTGAGGGTACGCACCCGGATCCGGCTGGCCCCCACGGCACGGCTGGTGCTCCGCGAGGAGCAGGTACTGGGCCGGACCGGGGAGGCTCCGGGCCTGCTGCGCAGCCGCCTCACCGTCGAGCGCGGGGAGCGTCCGCTGCTGGACCAGGAGCTCGCCTGCGGACCCGGCGCGCCCGGCGGCTGGGACGGCCCGGCGGGTCTGGCCGGGCACCGGGCGCTCGGGCAACTCCTCGTCGTGGACCCCGCCTTCGCCTCGGACCCGCCGACGGCCGCGGTGCTGGGGGAGTTCGCCGTGGTGACGCCGCTGGCCGGTCCGGCCGTGCTGGTGACGGCCCTGGCCCCGGACGCCCTGCGGGTGCGCGAGCTGCTCGACGCGGCCTGCCGTACCTACGGCTGCTGAAAGCGGGACGCATCAGGCACCGCTCAGCGGTACACGCCTTTCCGGTTATCGGGTTGGCAAAGAAGTCGAGCGGCCCCTGTCGCCGGGTCCGGGTCAGACGACAAGATCCCCCTGCACGCGGACGACCGAACCGACCAACCCGGCCGCCCACAGCGGCACCTGACGCAGGGGGAACAACCACGTGATACGCAACGCGGCGCTGGCGAGCGCCGCCACACTGATCACCGGCACGCTCGCGGCGAGCCTGCTGCTGGCCCCGCCGGCCGCAGCGGCCTCCGCCGACCACGACCTCAGGCTGCCGGAGGCGCTCGGCGTGCAGATCGCCGCCGCCCGCGCCGCCCGCACCGGGATCGACTGGAAGGACTGTCCGGCCGACTGGGGCTTCGAGAAGCCCATCCAGTGCGGCTGGGTGAAGGTCCCGCTCGACTACGCGAAGCCGTACGGCAAGACCATCGACATCGCCGTGGACCGGATCGGCAGCACGGGGACCAAGGAGGAGCGACAGGGCGCGCTCGTCTACAACCCCGGCGGCCCGGGCGGTTCCGGCATGCGCTTCCCGCGCCGCGTCACCACCAAGAGCCCGCTGTGGGTCAACGCCGCCAAGGCCTACGACTTCGTGGGCTTCGACCCGCGCGGCGTCGGCCACTCCGCGCCCATCTCCTGCATCGACCCGCAGGAGTTCGTCAAGGTGCCCAAGGCGGACCCGGTCCCGTCGAACGAGGCCGACAAGCGGGCCCAGCGCAAGCTCGCCGCCGAGTACGCGGACGGCTGCAAGGAGCGCAGCGGCGAGATGCTGCCGCACATGACCACGCCGAACACCGCGCGCGACCTCGACGTGATCCGCGCCGGCCTCGGCGAGTCCAAGCTGAACTTCCTCGGCGTCTCCTACGGCACCTACCTGGGCGGGGTCTACGCGACCCTCTTCCCGACCCATGTGCGCCGCATGATCGTCGACAGCGTGGTGGACCCCTCGCAGGACAACATCTGGTACGAGGCCAACCTCGGCCAGGACGTCGCCTTCCAGATGCGCTGGAACGACTGGCAGGACTGGGTCGCCAAGAACGACGCGGTCTTCCACCTCGGCGACACCCGCGCCAAGGTCGAGGCCAAGTGGCAGGAGCTGCGCGGCAAGGCGAAGGCCAAGCCGCTCGGCGGGATCGTCGGCCCGGCCGAGCTCATCGGCTTCTTCCAGGGCGCCCCGTACTACGACTCCTCCTGGGTGCCCGTCGCCCAGACCTTCGCCGCCTGGGCCGCCGGTGACGAGCAGGCGCTCGTCGACGCCATCGCCCCGGACATGACGGACATCCAGGGCAATGCGGCGTCGGAGAACGGCAACGCCGTCTACACCGCCGTCGAGTGCGCCGATGCCAAGTGGCCCACCAGCTGGTCCAAGTGGGACCGCGACAACACCAAGCTGCACGAGAAGTACCCGTTCCTGACCTGGTCCAACGCGTGGATGAACCTGCCCTGCGCGACCTGGAAGGCCAAGCAGAGCACCCCGATCGCCGTCGGCGCCAAGCGCGGACTGCCCCCGGTGCTGATCGTCCAGTCCGAGCGGGACGCGGCCACGCCCTACAAGGGCGCGGTCGAGCTGCACCGCCGCCTCGCCGGCTCCCGTCTGATCACCGAGCAGAACGCCGGCTCGCACGGTGTCACCAGCCTGCTGAACCCCTGCATCAACAGCCGGGTCGACACCTACCTGCTCACCGGCAAGGTCGACGCCCGGGACGTGAAGTGCGCCCCGCACGCCACCCCCGTGGCCCCGGCCCCGGCCGCGGCGAAGTCCCTGTCGTCCGACGCCCCGGCCGAGTCCTCGGTCTTCCCGGCGCCGGAGGAGCTCCCCGCCGTCCGTTGAGGGCCCGACGGTAACGAGCGGGAGAAGGCTCAGCGCGCGGAGCGCCGGGCCTTCTTCCGCTGTTCCTCCTCCTCGGCCTTGACCTCGGCCGCGTACCGGTCGACGTACTCCTGGCCGGACAGCCCGAGGATCGCGTACATGATCTCGTCGGTGACCGCGCGCAGGACGGCGCGCTCGCCCTCCATCCCGGCGTAGCGGGAGAAGTCCAGGGGCTCGCCGAAGCGGATGGTCACCCGCCGGATCTTCGGGATCCTCTTCCCGGGCGGCTGGATCTCGAAGGTGCCGACCATCGCGCAGGGCACGACGGGCACCCCGGCGCCCAGGGCCATCGCGGCCACGCCCACCTTGCCCTTGTAGAGCCGGCCGTCGTGCGAGCGCGTCCCCTCCGGGTAGATGCCCAGCAGCTCGTCCTTGGCCAGCACGGCCAGCCCCTCGCGCAGCGCGGCCTGTCCGGCGTTCTTGCCCGACCGGTCCACGGGGATCTGCCCGGCGCTGCGGAAGAAGGCGGCGGTGAGCCGGCCCTTGACCCCGGGGCCGGTGAAGTACTCGGCCTTCGCCAGGAAGGTGATCCGCCGCTTGAGGATGGCGGGCATCAGGAAGTGGTCGGAGAAGGACAGGTGATTGCCCGCGACGATCGCGGCACCCTCCGCCGGGATGTTCTCCAGTCCCTCGATCCGGGGTCTGAACAGCAGCCGCAGCAGGGGACCGAGCAACACGTGCTTGAGCAAGTGGTAGAACACCAGGCCGCTCCTGTCGATATCCCGTTGTCACCTCCAGTTTACGGACGGTGAGCCGCGGGTTGCAGGGGGCGGAGCGGACCTTCCTCCGAGCCTTTCCCGGGACCTTCCTCAGGCATTGCGCGAGGCGGCCATCCCGGCGGTCAGCAGCCCCAGCACCACCCAGCCGAACCACAGCCAGCCGTTGCTGCCGAGGGCCACGGAGTACGCGGCGACGGCCACCAGTGCGGCGAAGGTCATGACAGCCATCGCCTTAACGGATCCGGTCATGCCCCATGGTGGCGCGCGAAGGCGGTGTCGCGCTACTGGCCACGCGCTTGGAGCGAGGCGAGATACGAGTTGTACGCCTCCAGCTCCTTGTCGCCGTTGCGCTCCTCGGCCCGGTCGGACCGCCGCGCGGCCCGCTGCTCGGAGTGGTACCACTGGTAGACGAGGGCGATCAGGACCAGCACCGAGGGGATCTCGCTGAACGCCCAGGCGATTCCGCCGCCCCACTGCTGGTCGAGCAGGGGGTCGATGCCGAGGGAGGCCGGCGGGTTCGCGTACGTCTTGATCATCGGCTGGCTCGCCATCATCAGGGCGATGCCGAAGAAGGCGTGGAAGGGCATGCCCGCGAACAGCTCCAGCATCCGCATCACGTAGCCCGGCCGGTGCGGACCCGGGTCGATGCCCATGATCGGCCAGAAGAAGATCAGGCCGACGGCGAGGAAGTGGACCATCATCGCGATGTGCCCGGTGCGGCTCTCCATCAGGAAGTCGAAGAGCGGGCTGAAGTACAGGGCGTACAGGCTCGCGATGAACATCGGGATCGTGAAGGCGGGGTGGGTGATCACCTTCATGTACCGGCTGTGCAGCACCATCAGCAGCAGCTCGCGCGGCCCCTTGCGACCGCGGGCGGCGGGCGGCAGCGCGCGCAGCGCCAGCGTCACCGGAGCGCCCAGCAGCACCAGGATCGGCGTGACCATGCTGATCACCATGTGCTGGACCATGTGCACGCTGAACATGACCATGCCGTAGTCGTTCAGCTTGGTGCACATCACCAGGATCACCGTCAGCACGCCCACGGTGAAGGCGACGGTCCGGCCCGGCGGCCAGGAGTCCCCGCGCCGGCGCAGCCGCAGCACGCCCCACCCGTACAGGGCGAGCCCCAGCAGCGAGCCGATCAGGAAGAAGGCGTCGAAGGAGAACTCCAGTCCGCGCCCGAGAGTGAACGGCGGCAAGTCCATGTTCATGTCCATGCCGTGCCCGCTGTGATCCATCTGTTCACTCCCTTGACTGTGATGCCCCACCACAGTAGTGCCGCCCCCGGGCGCTCTTGCGCGCGGGGGCGGCCCAGGATAGAGGGGGCGTACAAAAGGGACGTCAGAGAACCGTCTGCGCCTCGTCGTACCGCTCGGCCGGAACCGTCTTGAGGGTCGAGGTCGCCTCGGAGAGCGGCACCATCACGATGTCCGTCCCGCGCAGCGCGGTCAGCATGCCGAACTCACCGCGGTGCGCGGCCTCCACGGCGTGCCAGCCGAAGCGGGTGGCGAGCACCCGGTCGTACGCGGTGGGCGTGCCGCCGCGCTGGACGTGGCCCAGGATCACCGGCCGGGCCTCCTTGCCCAGGCGGTGCTCCAGCTCCACGGCGAGCCGGTTGCCGATGCCGGCGAACCGCTCGTGCCCGTACATGTCGGTGCCGCCCTCCTCGAAGTCCATCGAGCCGGGCCGCGGCTTGGCGCCCTCGGCGACCACGACGATCGCGAACCGCTTGCCCGCGGAGAAGCGCTCGCCGACGATCTCCGTCAGCTGCCCGATGTCGAAGGGGCGCTCCGGTACGACGATCGCGTGCGCGCCGGCCGCCATGCCCGAGTGCAGGGCGATCCAGCCGGTGTGGCGGCCCATGACCTCCACGACCATGACGCGCTGGTGGGACTCGGCGGTGGTCTTCAGCCGGTCCAGCGCCTCGGTGGCCACCCCGACGGCGGTGTCGAAGCCGAAGGTGACGTCCGTGGAGGCGATGTCGTTGTCGATGGTCTTCGGGACACCGACGATGGGCAGACCGGCCTGCGAGAGCAGGTGCGCGGCCTTCAGCGTGCCCTCGCCGCCGATCGGGATGATCGCGTCGAGGCCGAGGTCCGCGACGTGGCCGCGGGCGCGCTCCACGCCGTCGCGCAGGTGCGCGGGCTGGACCCGGGAGGAGCCGAGGATGGTGCCGCCGCGGGCGAGGATGCCGCCGACGGCGTCGAGGTCGAGCTTGCGGTAGTCCGCCTCCAGCAGGCCCTTCCAGCCGTCGAGGAAGCCGATGACCTCGTCGCCGTGGTCGACGACGGCACGGTGCACGACGGAGCGGATGACGGCGTTGAGACCGGGGCAGTCGCCACCGGAAGTGAGCACACCTATGCGCATGGCAGGAAGTGACCTTTGCAACGTGGGCCGACGACCGGACCACGTCGTCCGGTTGGAACTACGGCCACCCTACAAGCGGTGGAGAGGTGGACTGAACCATCCTCCACATGCTGGTCCCGCGCGTCGTGCGAAACCACGTCGGCCCGGTTCCCCCAAGGGAAAACCGGGCCGAACACATGATGGAGGGGCCGCCCCGATGAGCGGACCGCAGGGTGCTACGCGGGCTGCGTCGCGGCGGCGATGCGCTCCGCGCGCAGCGCCTCGTACCACCGGTCGTCTATGGCCGGCAGCGCGTTCACGTCGAGGGCCAGCTTCAGCAGCAGGTCCGCGACCTGCGGGTTGCGGGCCATCACGGGACCGTGCATATACGTGCCGAACACCGTGTCGTTGTACGCGCCTTCGGTGCCGTCGCCGGTGCCGTTGCCACGGCCCATGGTCACGCGGGCGAACGGCTTGGCCGTCGGGCCGAGGTGGGTCACGCCCTGGTGGTTCTCGAAGCCCGTCAGCTGCGGCAGGCCCAGGCGCGGGTCGATGTCCGCGAGGACGTCGCCGACGCAGCGCTCGCCCTCACCGCGCAGGGTGACGACGTCCAGCAGGCCGAGGCCCTCCTGGCGCTGGCCCTGGTCGTTGACGAACTCCTTGCCGAGGATCTGGTAACCGGCGCAGACGGAGAAGACGATCGCCCCGTTCGAGACGGCGCGCTCCAGGCCGCCGTCGCGCAGCAGGCGCTCGGCGGCCAGCCGCTGCGGCCGGTCCTCGCCGCCACCGATCAGGTAGATGTCGCCCGAGGTGGGGATCGGCTGGTCGCTGCGCACGTCCACGCGCTGCACGTCCAGGCCGCGCTGGCGCGCCCGGCGCTCCACCACGAGGGCGTTGCCCTGGTCTCCGTACGTGCTCAGCAGGTCGGGGTAGACCCACACCAGACGCAGGCTGTTGTCGCTCATGCTCTTGTCCTTATGGGTACTAGTTGCCGACGCGGCGGCGCACGTCCTGGAAGGCGGTGTAGTTGGCGATCAGCTCGATCTGGCCGGGCGGCGCGAGCTGCACGGCCTCGTCGAGGGTCTCGCACACCCGGAAGTCCAGACCCGCGACCTCGAGGCGGACCGCGAGGTCCAGCTTGCGGTCACCGATGACGAAGATCGGGTGACCGAGCAGCCGCGGGTAGTCCACGTCCCACAGCCAGGAGGTGTCGGTGCCGTCGGCGCCGCGCGCGTTCACCGAGAGGATCACCGGGGTCGGCGGGGGATCGATCAGCGAAAACGTTTCGAGCCAGCCCGCCGGGTTCTTGGCGAGCAGGAGCCGCAGCTCACGGCCCTGGAAATTCACCACGTCATAGCGGCCGGCGACGGCCTGCACCTGGTACATCCGCTCCAGCGCGACCTGCGGCGGGACGCCGAAGACGGCGGCCACGGCGGCCGAGGTGGCGGCGTTGGCCTTGTTGGCGCGGCCGGGCAGCTGGAGGTGGATCGGCCAGGCGCTGCCGTGCGGGTCCAGGACGTGGTCGCCGGAGAGCACCCAGGTCGGGGTCGGGCGCCGGAATCCGCACTCGCCACAGAACCAGTCGTCGCCCGGGCGCTGCATGACGCCGCCGCAGGAGGGGCACGACCAGGCGTCGTCCTTCCACTCCTGGCCGGCCGCGACCCACACCACGTTCTGGGAGGAGGAGGCGGACCACACGATCAGCGGGTCGTCGCAGTTGGCGACGATGACGGCCTTGGAGCCCTGGAGGCCCTCGCGCCACTTCTCCGCGAGCATGCGGGTCTCGGCGGCACGGTCCAGCTGGTCGCGGGAGAGGTTGAGCAGGGCGATCACCTTGGGGGTGACGTCCCGGGCCACTCCGGCCAGGTACTTCTCGTCGACCTCGATGACGCCGTACTTGGCGTCCGAGCCGCCGGCCAGCGCGGAGGTGATGCCGGCCGGCATGTTGGCGCCGAGGGCGTTGGAGACGACCGGACCGCTGGCCCGCAGGGCCTCCGCGATCAGCCGGGTCGTCGTGGTCTTGCCGTTCGTCGCGGAGACGAGGACGACATCGAGATGTTGCGCCAGCGCGCCGAGGAGATCGGGGTCGAGCCTGAGTGCGACCTTGCCACCGATCACCGATCCGCTTCCGCGTCCCGCGGCCCGCGACACCGCCGCCGCGGCCTTGCCCGCCGTCACGGCCAGCTTGGCCCGCGGCGAAAGCGGCTCCGTGTTGCCTGCCATCGTCCCTTGTCCTCCTTGCGTCGGTCGGCCCCAGCCTATCCAGTACCGGCCCGGGCCTTGACCGCGGCGCCCCCGGCCCGCCGCGGATCTCCTCATATAGTCGCCCGTCGTAGGCTTACGGCCATGCGACAGCGCCCCATCCCCGGTACCACCGGTCTCGTCCGCACCATGAGCCTGCTGGGTGATCCGGTGCTCCACTCCGCGTGCGCGGAGGTCACGGAATTCGGCCCGGCCCTCGACCGGCTCATCGAGGACATGTTCGCCACGATGTACGCCGCCGAGGGGGTCGGGCTCGCCGCGAACCAGATCGGCGTCGGACAGCGGGTCTTCGTCTACGACTGTCCCGACGACGAGGACGTCCGCCACGTCGGGCACATCGTCAACCCGCGGTTGGTGACGGCCGACGGGGACGAGTTCCTGGGGCCGGAGGGGTGCCTGTCCCTGCCGGGGCTGGAGGCGGGGACGGCGCGCTTCGACCACGCGGTGGTGGAGGGGGTGAGGTCGGACGGGGCGGCCGTGCGGATTTCGGGGACCGGGTTCTTCGCGCGGTGTCTGCAGCACGAGTGCGACCACCTCGACGGGACGGTGTACGCGGACCGCGTGACCGGGCTGCGGGCCCGTCGCCTGCAGCGGGCCATCCGCAAGACCCCCTGGGGTGCCGGGGCGCTGCGCGGCTAGCCCGTCTCCACCCTCGGCCGGGGCCGTATTCAGCCTCGCCGGGGGGGGGGGGGGGGGGGGGGGGGGGGGGGGGGGGGGCGCCCCCCCGCCCCCCCCCCCCGCAACCACCCTGCACAGCCGAGACATGCCCGCACGCGCCGAGCCGAGGAGACACCCCGCCCCGTCCCCACGCACCGACCCC
>NZ_JBICZI010000024.1:0-103500 GCF_043201855.1 Streptomyces sp. NPDC048257 | reverse complement strand
TCGCTGTGTTTGTTGCCTGCAAGCACTCCACAAGGAAGCCCTACAGGTCTTTTTCAAAGGAACCTCATCCACCGAAGTGGACGGGGTATCAACTTTTGGCGTTGATTTTTGGCACGCTGTTGAGTTCTCAAGGAACGGACGCTTCCTTTGTACTCGCCCTCGCGGGCTTTCCTCCGGGCTTTCGTTCTGTTCTTGCGTTTCCGACTCTATCAGATCCTTTCGGGCCTGACCCCCAGTCAGCGGGGTTTGTCTTCCGGGCTGTTGGGCCCTTCCGACTCCTGAACTCTAGTGGATTTCCCCGGCGATTCATAATCGGCCTTCGGAAATGAATTCGGGCACGCCGAATTCGTTCCCAGTGGGAGATCGTGCTGAGTTGGGTGCCGCAACGAGGCGGCGGGATTCGTTGTCGCCGAAACCTTCCGGCTCAGGGACAACTCGAAGAACCTTACGGATCCCCCGCGCTCGTGTCAACCCCGGTGGTCAGCTGGGTGACTGGAGGTCTTCGACGCGGTCCAGCAGGCGGGTGAGCATGTCGCCGAGCACCCCGCGCTCCGCCGTGGAGAGGTCCTGGAGGAGGTCCTCTTCGAAGACCGTGGCCGCGCGCATCGCGTCCAGCCACTTGCTGCGGCCCTCGTCCGTCAGCTCCACGATCACGCGGACCCGGTTGGACTCGTCCCGTTCGCGGGTGACCAGGCCCTCCGCCGTCATGCGGTCGATCCGGTGGGTCATCGCCGCCGGCGTGAGGCCCAGCTGCTTCGCCAGTTCGCTCGGGCCCATCCGGTAGGGGGCGCCGGAGATGACGAGGGCCTTGAGGACCTCCCACTCCGCGTTGCTGATGCCCAGGGCCGCCGTCTGACGTCCGTACGCGACGTTCATGCGGCGGTTCAGGCGGCTCAGTGCCGAGACGACCTTCTCGACCTGGGGGTCCAGGTCCTGGAACTCGCGCTGATAGACGGCGATCTGTTCGTCGAGGCTCGGCTCGTGGACGGGCGCAGTGCCGTCGGGGGTGTCACCCATGGACCGAAGTATCGCACGAGCCCGTTGGCGTCTAACTCCTTCAGTGTGTACTGTTAAGGCTTGAAGTTTAGGTATGAAGTCTTCAGGCTTCAGGTCTCAAAGGCAGGTGAAAGTGACCAGGGTGATGGGCGCTGCGATGCAGCGGATCCAGGCCGGGAACGCGCTGACGGCGTTCGGCATCGGCTTCACGGTTCCGTTCCTCTATATCTACGTGGCGCAGGTGCGGGATCTGGGTTCCATGGCCGCCACGTGCGCGTTCGTGGCCTTCGCCCTCGGCGCTCTCGTGGCGCTGCCCTTCACCGGTCGGGTCATCGACCGACGTGGTCCGGTGCCCGTGGTCATCGGGGCGGCCCTCACCGCATCGGCCGGTGCGCTCTCGCTCGGGCTCTCCACCGGTATCGCGCCGATCCTGCTCTCCGCCCTGGCGCTCGGCGCCGGGCAGGCGGTGATGCAGCCCGCGCTCGCCACGATGATCGTGTGGTGCTCCACGCCGTCCACCCGGACCCGTGCCTTCGCCCTCCAGTTCTTCATGCAGAACCTGGGTCTGGGCATCGGCGGTCTGCTCGGTGGTCAGATCGTCGACGAGAGCCGGCCCGGCAGCTTCACCCTGCTGTTCGGCATCGAGGCCGTGATGTTCCTGGTGCTGGCGGGCGTCATCCTCAGCGTGCGGCTGCCGCAGGTGCCGAGCATCAAGGACGCCGTGCCGAAGGACCCGTCCCAGGCGGGCGGCAGCGGCTGGAAGCGGCTGCTCCGGCACAAGGCCATGGTGCAGCTGTGCGTGCTGGGCTTCGTGGTGTTCTTCGCCTGCTACGGACAGTTCGAGTCGGGTCTGGCCGCCTTCGGTACCGAGGCCGCCGGGATCTCCCCCTCCACCCTCGGTTTCGCGCTCGCGGCCAACACCGGTGCGATCGTCGTCGCGCAGTTCGTCGTGCTCAGGCTGGTCGAGAAGCGCCGTCGGTCGCGTGTGATCGCGCTCGTCGGCCTGATCTGGACCGTGGCGTGGGTCATCGCCGGGTTCTCGGGTCTGGGGCACGGCAGCGCCATGATGGCCGCCGCCGCGTTCGTCTCCACGTACGCGCTCTTCGGCATCGGCGAGGCCATGCTGTCGCCGACCCTGGCGCCGCTCGTGGCCGATCTGGCGCCCGAGGGCTCGGTGGGCCAGTACAACTCTGCCTTCGCGCTGGTCAAGCAGATGGCGCTGGCGCTCGGGCCGCTCGGGGTGCCGCTCGGTGCGGGTGTTCCGATGCTCTACATCGGGGTCTTCGTGCTCGTGTCGCTCGGGATCGCCGCTCTGGCGCTGCGGCTCGGCGGGCGGCTCAGCCCGATGCAGGACAACCCGTGGATGGCGAGCAGGGTCGTGGCGCAGGGTGGTCCGGCCGTCGTGGCCAAGGAGGCCGCTACGGGCGCCGCCGCAGAGCCCGCCACGGAGCCCGTGCACGCGTAGGTGCGTAGGACCGTACGTATATATGTGCGGGTACGAGGAAGGCCCCGGTCCGTGTGGACCGGGGCCTTCCTCGTACCCGGCTACTTGTCCGGCAGGGCGAACTCGCACCAGACGGCCTTGCCGCCGCCCGGGGTGCGGCGGGAGCCCCAGGACGAGGCGATGGTGGCGATGATCGAGATGCCGCGGCCGGTCTCGTCGGCCGGTTCGGCGCGGCGGCGGCGCGGGAGGTGGTCGTCCCCGTCGGTGACCTCGATGATCAGCCGGCGGTCGGTGCGGCGCAGCCGCAGGCGCATGGGTGGGGTGCCGTGCTGGAGGGAGTTCGCGACGAGCTCGCTGGCGGCCAGGACGCCGAGGTCGCAGAGCTCGACGGGGAACCGCCAGGAGGCGAGGACGCCCTGGGCGAAGGCGCGGGCGCGCGGGGCCGCCTCGATGCCGCCGAGGAGTTCCAGGGCGGCGTTGTGGAAGAGCTCGGCGTCCGATCCGGTGCGGGCGGGCTGCTGGAGGACCATCACGGCGACGTCGTCGTCGTGGTCGGCGTCCACGCCGAGGGCGCGCATCAGGCGGTCGCAGATGACGGCCGGGGTGCCCTGGGCGCCGGAGAGGGCGCGTTCCAGGGCGGCGACGCCTTCGTCGATGTCCTCGCCGCGGCGTTCGACCAGGCCGTCGGTGTAGAGGACGGCGGTGGAACCGGGGCCCAGGGGGATGGTGCCGGAGGTGTGGAGCCAGCCGCCGGTGCCCAGCGGTGGGCCGGTGGGGTCGGCGGCTCTGCGTACGGTGCCGTCCTCGTCGCGGACGAGGATCGGGAGGTGGCCGGCGGAGGCGTACGCGAGCAGGCCTTCGTTGGGGTCGTGGACGGCGTAGACGCAGGTGGCGATCTGGCTGGCGTCGATCTCGGCGGCCAGGCCGTCGAGGAGCTGGAGCACCTCGTGCGGGGGCAGGTCGAGGCGGGCGTAGGCGCGGACGGCGGTGCGCAGCTGGCCCATGACGGCGGCGGCGCGGACCCCGCGGCCCATGACGTCGCCGATGACGAGGGCGGTGCGGCCGGCGCCGAGGGTGATGACGTCGTACCAGTCGCCGCCGACGGCGGCCTCGGTGCCGCCGGGCTGGTAGGTGGCGGCGATGCGGAGGTCGTCGGGCTGTTCCAGTTCCTGGGGGAGGAGGGAGCGCTGGAGGGTGACGGCGGCTTCGCGCTGGCGGCGTTCGCTGGCGCGGAGGCGTTCGACGGCTTCGGCGTGGTCGGTGACGTCGGCGAGGTGGATCAGGACGCCGGTGTGGTGGGGGTCGGGCTCGCCGTCGGTGTCGGACTCGGGGAACTCGACGGGGGTGCAGGTGACGGTGTACGAGCTGCCGCCGCCCGGTGCGGTGCGGTTCTTGGCGGTACGGGACTTGCCGCTGCGCTGGACCTGGTCGAGGAGCGGGAGGAGGCCGAGCTCGCCGAGTTCGGGCAGGGCTTCGTGGGCGGGGGCGCCGGGGGTGCGGGCGCCGAAGCCGGTGGTGTAGGCGTCGTTGACGTAGGCGACGCGGTGTTCGGGGCCGTGGACGAGGGCGACCAGGGCCGGGAGCCGGCCGAGGACCTCGCGTACGGAGAGCTCGTCGAGGGAGGGCACGGCGGTGAGGACGCCGGTCCGCCGGGACGGGGCCGTGGCGGTACCGCCACTGCCGCTGCCGCTGCCACTGCCGCCGCTGCCGGTCCCGGTGCCGGTCCCGGAGACCGTGGGGTCGGCGGCGTGGCCGTCGGCGGCCGGCGTGGGCCGCTCGGATCCGGGGTCGGCGCGGCCGCCGCGGGCTGCCGGGACCGCGCCTTCCCCCCGCTTGGCCTGGGCGGCGGCGTGTTCGGACCGGGCGGCGGCGCGGCGCTGCGTTCCGGGAAACCGGGCGCTCCAGCGCGTGAAGTTCACTGCGTTCAAGCCTCGTGGTGTCGCGAGTGGTCGCTGTGTCGCTCGTGGGCGGTCACGGACTGGACGATGTCACTCTGTGCAGGGGTGGAACCACCTATGGTCACACGTCCAGTGTGGCCGACCGCACTGACAACGTCAGCCCTGGCCGTTCTGCGGGGGGTTGGGGGCGGGTGGCGGGGGAGGGGGCTTGGGGCCGCCGCCTGCGGCCAGTTCGAATTCTGCCCTGGGGTGTTCGAGGGAACCCAGGGAGACGATCTCACGCTTGAAGAGGCCGGAGAGGGTCCATTCGGCAAGGACGCGCATTTTGCGGTTGAAGCTCGGAATGCGGCTGAGGTGGTAGGCGCGGTGCATGAACCAGGCCGGGTAGGCCTTGACCTTGCGGCCGTAGATGTGGGCGACGCCCTTGTGGAGGCCGAGCGAGGCGACCGAGCCCGCGTACTTGTGGGCGTACTCGGTCAGCACCTCGTCGCGCAGGGCGGCGAGGAGGTTGTCGGCGAGGACCTTGGCCTGGCGGACGGCGTGCTGGGCGTTGGGGGCGCATTCGCGGCCCTTCTCGTCCGCGGTGATGTCGGGGACGGCGGCGGCGTCGCCCGCCGCCCAGGCGTGCTCGACCCCTTCGACGGTGAGGAAGGAGGTGCAGGCCAGGCGGCCGCGCTCGTTCTTGGGGAGGTCGGAGGCGGCCAGGATGGGGTGCGGTTTGACGCCGGCGGTCCAGACGACGGTGCGGGTGGGGAAGCGGGCGCCGTCGCTGAGGACGGCGACGCGGTCCTCGCAGGAGTCGAGGCGGGTCTCGAGGCGGACGTCGATGTTGCGGCGGCGCAGTTCACGGACGGTGTAGACGCCCATTTCGGGGCCGACCTCGGGGAGGATCCGGTCGCTGGCCTCGACGAGGACCCACTTCATGTCCTCGGGCTTGATGTTGTGGTAATACCGCGCCGCGTAGCGGGCCATGTCCTCAAGCTCGCCCAGGGCTTCGACGCCCGCGAAGCCGCCGCCGACGAAGACGAAGGTGAGGGCGGCGTCGCGGAGGGCGGAATCGCGGGTGGAGGAGGCGATGTCCATCTGTTCGATGACGTGATTGCGCAGGCCGATGGCCTCTTCGACCGTTTTGAATCCGATGCCGTAGTCGGCGAGTCCGGGGACGGGGAGGGTGCGGGAGATCGAGCCCGGGGCGAGGACGAGTTCGTCGTACTGCATCTCGATGGGGCCGGTGCCCTCGTCGGGGGTGGCGAGGGTGCTGACGGTCACGGTCCGTTTGGCGTGGTCGATGCTCTGGGCCTCGCCGATGACGATGCGGCACTTGCCGAGGACGCGGCGCAGCGGGACGACGACGTGGCGGGGGGAGATCGCGCCCGCGGCGGCTTCCGGGAGGAATGGCTGGTACGTCATGTAGGGCTCGGCGCTGACCACCGTGACCTCGGCTTCGCCGGCTCTCAGCTTTCGCTGGAGGCGGAGCGCCGTATACATGCCGACGTAGCCGCCGCCGACGATCAGGATGCGCGTGCGGGGCGGGGTACCGGGGGCCGTGCCCCGTGAGTTAGCAGCCTTCACCATCCCATGACGCAACGTGGCCGGGAGTTTGTCCACAGGCCCGACAAATTGTGTGACCGGAGGTGGTGGTGGGGCGGGGTGGAACCGGGGCTCCTGTCGTGGCAGAAGTCCGCAGGTCAGAGCGTGCGGAATGGCAGATTCCGGAGGTGTGGACCGGAGAAATGGGGGTGAATGCTCCGATCGGGCGGTGCTCCGTCCGGGGCTGCCTCTTCTGAATTGACTCTGGCTCAACTATGTTCGTATCTCGTCGAGGAGTAGGACCGGGCCCGAGACCGTGGCCCCCTCGGCGTGAAGGCGGGGAGTGTCTCCGGGGGGAGACAAATGATTACCGGGGGATACATATGAACATTTCCGATTTCCATGGTTCTGCGACCGCGCTCTCGGTCGAGAGCAGCGGACGCGGTCTCGCGGGCGGCACCACGCACGGCGTAGGCCGGTCCACGCCGCTGCGCGTCGATGCCCAGCGCAACCTGGAGCACGTCCTGCGGGCGGCCCGTGAGGTCTTCGGCGAACTGGGCTACGGGGCTCCGATGGAGGACGTGGCACGCCGCGCCCGCGTCGGTGTCGGCACGGTGTACCGGCGCTTCCCGAGCAAGGACGTCCTGGTGCGGCGGATAGCCGAGGAGGAGACGGCGCGGCTGACCGAGCAGGCCAAGGCCGCGCTGGGCCAGGAGGAGGAGCCGTGGCAGGCGCTGTCGCGCTTCCTGCGCACCTCCGTGGCCTCCGGCGCCGGGCGGCTGCTGCCGCCGCAGGTGCTGCGGGTCGGCTCGGCCGTCGAGGACGGGGCCGAGGAGGCGGAGGCGGCGCGTGTTCCGCACCAGCGGCAGGCCGTGGTCGCCGCCGGGGCTCCCGATCTGCGGGTCGTGGGTGCGCGCGGCGCGGTCGAGGACGAGCCCTCGGACGACGCGGGTGCTGGTGCGCTGCTGGAGGTCGTCGGCCGGCTGGTGCACCGGGCGCGGGAGGCCGGTGAGCTGCGTGCCGATGTCACGGTGGCCGATGTGCTGCTGGTGATAGCGACTGCGGCGCCCGCGCTGCCCGACCCGGCGCAGCAGGCGGCGGCTTCGACCCGGCTGCTCGACATCCTGCTCGAAGGGCTGCGGTCCCGGACGGTCTGACTCGGCGGGTCGGCGAGGGCCCGGTAGGGCGATTCGCCGAAATGTGCCCGGATGAGTGGATGGGGCGCAGAGGGGTTCGATGCCCGTCGCCCGTGTGACACGCTTGATCGGTGTACCGGTTGAGTGTGTCGTGCGGGAGTCTCCGCAATGAGCGTTGACGGTCGGGAAGAGCCACTCGGTGGCGGCAGCAGCGAGGTTGAGACGGGCAGTCTGCCCGCCCGGCAGGTGCCGGCGCAGCGCGACCCGGGCGGGCGGCACGCACGCTCCTCGGGCTCTTCCGGACCCGGCTCCGGAGGCGTCGGGAGCGAGCTGCCGCCGTCCGACGCGGAGTTGATCGCCAGGATGCGGGGCGGTGACGACGGTGCGTACGAAGCCCTGTTCCGTCGCCACGCCGATGCCGTGCGTCGCTACGCCCGGACCTGCTGCCGCGACGGGCACACCGCCGACGACCTGACCGCCGAGGTGTTCGCGCGGACGCTGCAGGCGGTACGGGGCGGGGCCGGGCCGGACCAGTCGGTGCGGGCCTACCTGCTGACCACCGTGCGCAGGGTCGCCTCCGCCTGGGCGAAGACCGCCAAGCGGGAGCATCTCGTCGAGGACTTCGCCCTCTTCGCCGAGCAGGCCTCCACGGGTGCGGAGGGCGGGGCCGCACTGTCCGGGCTGACCGGGTTGTCCGGGGACGACACGCTCGAACTGGGCGCGGACGTACGGGCGATGCACGAGGCCGAGCAGTCGCTGGCCATGCAGGCCTTCCGCAGCCTGCCCGAGCGGTGGCAGGCCGTGCTGTGGCACACCACGGTCGAGGAGGCGTCGCCGAGTGCGATCGCGCCACTGTTCGGGCTCAGCGCCAACGCGACCGCGGTGCTGGCCAGTCGGGCACGGGAAGGGCTCAAGCAGGCGTATCTGCAGGCCCATGTGAGTTCGGCGCTGAGTGAGGGCGGCGACTGCGCGCGGTATGCGGACCGGCTGGGCGCCTATGCGCGGGGCGGGCTGCGGATGCGGGCGGAGCGGGGTCTGCGCAAGCACCTGGCGGAGTGCGCGAAGTGCCGGCTGGCCGCCGGGGAGCTCAAGGATGTCAACGCGGGCATTCCGGCGCTGCTTCCGGTCGCCGTCATCGGGTGGTTCGCCGCCGGGTACGCGGGCAAGGCCGCCGGGGTGGTGGCCGGTGGGGCCGTCGCCGCGGGCGGGGCCGGGGCCGCGGCGGCTGCCGCCGGTGGGTCGACCGCGGGGGCCGGGACGGCCGGGGCCGCGGGTGGCGCCGCCGGTGGTGCTGCCGGGGCTGGTGGTGCTGCCGGGGCTGGTGGTGCTGCCGGGGCTGGTGGTGCGGGGGCGGGCAGCGGGAGCGGAGGCGCCCTGGCCGCCGAGGGGCTCGGGCTGCCGGCCAAGGCCGCCATCGCCGCCGGGATCGCCGTGGCCGCGGCCGCCGGGGTGGTGTTCGCGCTGGCCGGGGACGATACCGAGCCGCAGGCCCGGGCCCAACCCGCGCCCACGGTGGCGGCGCCTGCGGTGCCGGATGCTTCCGCCCCGCCCTCGGCCGAGCCGGAACCGCCCGCGCAGGGGCCGCCGGTCGCGCGGGGCTCCGTAGCGCCGCGGCCCGGACCGACCCCTTCGGCTCGGCCCTCCGCCGCTCCCGCGCCCTCACCCTCCGCGTCCCCGTCGCCCTCGCCCAGCCGGGAGACGGCCTCGCCCACGCCGTCCCCGGACCGGCCCGCGCCGAAGCCGACGTCGCCGCCTCCCCCGAAGCCGCCGCAGGGGTTCGCACTGGCCGGGCTGGCGCACTCGGCGTACGGGGACCACAGCAGCCCGGAGCTGCAGACCTGGCGCAGCAGCTGGGTCTGGCAGCGCCGGGGGCTGGAGGCGGGCGGCCGGCGGTTCGCGCACGGCATCACGGTGAACTCGCCTTCCTCGGTGGAGATCGCCCTCAACCGGCAGTGCACGAGCTTCTCGGCGCAGGCCGGGGTGGACGGCCTGTCGCTGTTCACCGACGGCGCGGTGCGGTTCTCCGTCTACGCCGACGGACAGCGCGTGTGGCAGTCCGCCGCTGTCGGCCACGAGGACCCGCCGGTGTCCGTGCAGGTCCCCCTGACCGGGCGCAAAACGCTGCGGCTGATGGTCGAGAGGGCCGGGCCGGGCAGTCTGCCGACGCTGGCGAGCTGGGCCGACGCCGTGCTCAGCTGCCGGTGAGGGCCGTGTTCAGCATCGCGCCGAAGGCGACCGGGTCGAGCGCCGCGCCGGCCTGCTCCTCCCGGCCGTAGCGGTCCGCGCCGAGCAGGGCGCGGGTCCGCTCCGCAAGGCCGTCCACGGCGCCGCTCTCCGGAACCGAGCGCGGATGGCCCGCCCGCCAGGCGGTGGCCGCCGCGAGGGCCCGTACGGCTTCGGCGGGCCGGCCGGCGTCGGCCAGCAGCAGGGCCGCCGCCTCGGCCATGCCCGCCAGGATGCGCTCGGCGCACCGGGCCTCGACGGCGGCGGCAAGGCCGGGCCCGATCCGGGCCAGACCGGCCTCCGGACCCTGTTCGCGGCCGGTGAGCACGGCATCGACGGTGGCCAGTCCCGCGGTGAGCTGGGCGGGCACGGTGAACCCTTCGGCCTCGGCGCGGACCCGCTCGCACTCCTCGCGCGCCCGGGCGGCGTCGCCGCGCTGGAGGGCGACGAGTGCGGACAGGAGCCGGGCGAAGGTGCTGACGCTGTACACCCCGCCGTACCGGGCGGACTCCTTCTCGGCCTCCACCAGCAGCCTGTCGGCTTCGTCGAGGTCGCCCGCGCAGTAGGCGGTCTCGGCGATCCGGGCGATGGCGAAGGGCGCCTCGACGCTGGCCCCGACCTCGCGGGCGAGGCGCAGGCACTCCTCGTACTCGGCGCGGGCGTCGGCGTACCGGCCGCGCGAGAGGGCGACTTCCCCGGCGGCGCTCGCCACCTGGGCGCGGGTCCAGCGGTCTCCGACGCGGTGGGCGATCTCGTGCAGCTCGGCGAGGTCGGCGTCGACGGTGTGCAAGCCGCCGGTGACGTCGATGGCGACGTGGGTGCGGAGCATGAGGACGATGCCGAGTTCCCATTCACCGCCGTGGACGCGGCAGTTGGCGACGGAGCGGTCGAGGTCTTCGTGGAATTCGGGGGAGGTGTCGGTGAGGAAGGTCGTCGCGGGCCAGAGCATCCCGGGAAAGCGGGTGGTCTCGGGTGAGCCGTGCCGGAAGGCCTCCTTGATGCGGGCGGCGAGGTCCCGCTGCCCGGGGGTGCGGAACTTCTCGACGGAGTTGCTCTCCGCCAGCAGGAACATGTCGAGGACCTGCAGGCGCATGAAGGGCCAGTAGGCGGGGGTGCCCTCGGGGGGAGCGACCGGGGTGAGGGCGAGGATCCGAGAGGTCCACTCGGCGCCCTCGGTGCGGTAGTTGCGCAGCCACCAGAACCAGCCGAGGGCGAGGCCGAGGCGCTGGGCGGCCTCGGTGTCGGTGTCCTCGACGGCGGTGGTGTGGAGGGCGGCGCGGAGGTTGTCGAGCTCGGTCTCGATGCGCCGGATCCAGGGGAGCTGGGCGGCGGAGCGGATCAGGGGTTCGGCCTCCTCGGCGAGGGCGAGGTAGTGGGCGGCGTGGCGGCGGGCGGTGGCCCGGGCGCCGGCCGGGTGGGCGGCGGCGCGCTCGGCGGCGTACTCGTGGATGGTTTCGAGCATGCGGTAGCGCATGGCGTGGCCACCGGGTTCGGGTTCGGGGTCCGGTTCGGCCAGGACGAGGGACTTGTCGACGAGGGAGCCGACGATCTCGGCGGCGTCGTACGAGGCCGGGTCGCAGGGGTCGGCGCAGACGGCCTCGGCCGCGGCGAGGTCGCAGCCGCCGGCGAAGACGGACAGCCGGCGCAGGACGGTGCGTTCGGCCTCGTCGAGGAGGTCCCAGGACCAGTCGACGACGGCGCGCAGGGTCTGCTGGCGGGGCAGGACGGTACGGGCGCCACTGGTCAGGAGCCGGAACCGGTCGTCGAGGCGGTCGGCGATCTGGCGCGGGGTGAGCAGCCGCAGCCGGGCGGCGGCCAGCTCGATGGCCAGCGGCAGACCGTCGAGGCGGCGGCAGATCTCGGCCACGGCGGCCGGGTCGTCGGCGGGGCTGAAGCCGGGGCGGGCCGAGGCACCGCGGTCGGCGAACAGCTGGTGGGCGGGGTCGGGCGGCAGGGGCTCGACGGGGCGGACCGTCTCCCCCGGGACACCGAGGGGTTCGCGGCTGGTGGCCAGGATCCGTACGCCGGGGCAGTGCGTGAGCAGCCGTTCGGCGAGCTCGGCGGCGGCGCCGATGACGTGCTCGCAGTTGTCGAGGACGAGCAGGAGGCTGCGGTGGGCGCAGTGTTCGACGAGGCGGGCGGTGGGGTCGGCGGCGGCGGCCGGGTTCGGTGCCTCGCGGGCGACGAGGGAGCTGTCGCGCAGGCCGAGGGCGCTGACGACGGCGCCGGGGACGGCCGCGGGGTGGTCCAGGCGGGCGAGCTCGACGATCCAGCAGGCTTCGGGGTGGGCTGCGGCGGCGTGTTCGGCGAGGCGGGTCTTGCCCGAACCGCCGGGGCCGGTGAGGGTGACGAGGCGCAGGCCGGCCAGATCGTCGCGGAGGGCGGCCAGTTCGGGCTCGCGGCCGACGAAGGAGGTCAGGCGGGGGCGGAGGTTCCCGCGGGGGACCTCCGGCGCAGGGAGCTGGAGCCTGCGGGGCCGCTCGGGCTCCGGCTGGAGGAGTTCGGCGTGCAGGGCGGCGAGTTCGGGACCCGGGTCGGCGCCGAGGCCGTCGGCGAGGAGGCGGCGCGTGCGCTCGTACGCGGCGAGGGCCTCGGCGGGGCGGCCGGCGGCGCGCAGGGCACGCAGCTGCTGCGCGCGAAGCGTTTCGTCGTACGGAGCCTCGTGGACCAGTGTCTCGATCTCCGGCAGGAGTAAGGCCGGGGCGGTGGCGCCGCTGCGCAGGTCCGCCTCGATGCGATGGCGGAGGGCGCCGGAGCGGCGGGCCTCGGCGACGGGCGCATGGGCGGCGCGGGCGGGCTCGGGCAGGTCGGCGAAGGCGGGGCCGCGCCAGAGCGCGAGGGCGGTGCGCAGGGTGTGGGCGGCGGCTTCCGGGTCGGTGGCCAGTTCCTGGCCGCCCTGGACCGCCAGGCGGTTGAAACGGTGCAGGTCGACGTCCTCGCGGGCGGCGGCCAGGAGGTATCCGCCGGTGGGGGCGGAGTGGACGGCGTCCCGGGCGCCGAGGGCGCGGCGAAGCCGGGCGACGAGGGCCTGGAGGGCGGCGGGGGCGTCCTGGGGCGGGTCGTCGCCCCAGACGTCGTCGACGAGTTCGCCGACGGAGGCCGGGCGGCCGGCCCGGAGGGCGAGGGCGGCCAGGAGCGCGCGCAGGCGGGCGCCGCCGACGGGAAGGGGGGCGCCGGTCTCGTCGCGCGCCTCGGTGACGCCAAGGATGAGATACCGCACCGGGCAATTCTGCCCGGCCCGTTCGGTCGGTGCGCAGGCCCGGGGGGTGTCCTGTCGATCAGGCCGGATCAGGCCGGATCAGGCCGGTGCACGCCGGGGAGCGTCCGTGCCGGGTGACGCGAGCCCGGCCCGACCGGCACGACGCCCCCTCGGACCTGTTCGGGTGGTCTTGGCGGGTCGGCCCGCGTTGTCCGGCGCGGTGCATCGGACGGCGGAGGATCGCAGCTCGTACTCGGCCCCAGTCGCGCGCTACGACAACGCGGCGAGGCGCCGTGCCAGGCTTCGCGGGCCCGCGAAGACCGCCGGCCAGGGCCTCAGGGCTGTCCCGTAATCCGGGGTGGACAGCGCGCGGCGTCAGACGCGGTGCATCGCAAGGCGGAGGCACGTCCTCGTACGGGGCGTACCCGGACGCTGCCGACAACGCAGCGAGATGCCGTAGCCGGCGTCGCGCGCCCGCGCGGGATTAGCGGGATTAAACGGGACAGCCCTTAGGTGATCGAGGTGTCCCCGGCGGCCTCGAGGAGAGTGCGCAGGGCCTGGGCGATCGTGGCGCAGGTGGCGGGGTCCAGCGGGGCGAGCACCTCCGCGTAACGGCGCAGGTGTTCCGCGATCATCGCTTCGGTGAGCACGCGGCTCTCCTCGGTCAGCCGGATCCGCACCGTGCGGCGGTCCTGACCGTCCCTCACCCGCTCGACCAGGCCCTTGGCCTCCATGCGGTCGATGCGGTTGGTGATCGCGCCGGAGGTCACCATGGCGGCCGGGATGAGGGCGCCGGCGGTGAGCGCGTACGGGGGGCCGGAGCGGCAGAGGGTGAAGAGGATGTCGAGCTCGCCCACCTCCAGGTCGTGCTCGGCGGCCAAGGCCTTCTGGTGCTTGTCGATGATCCGGTTCATCCGCTGGATGCGGGCCATCACCTCCACGGGCCACAGGCCGGCCGCCAGATCGGGACGCTCTGCCGTCCACTGGCCGACGATTGCGTCCACTGCGTCGCTCATGCGCTGGTCTCCTCCGCCGTCTGTCACCGTCCCACCAGGATATCTCAACGTTGAGAGACTTGACGTTGAGAGGACCGGATGTTTTTATCTCAACGTTGAGATTCTGAGCCTTGAGACGAATCGGAGCGGACGCCACATGACCACCGCCACCGCGACCACCACCGCCGCGACCACCACCGCCACCGCATGCAGCGCCACCACCCCGGCCCCCGCCAAGGCGTCCACCAAGACCCGCACCCGGGTCGGCCCCGTCCCCGTCTTCTGGCTGGCGCTGATGTCCGCCCCCCTGGCCGCCGGAGCCAACGCCCCCGTACTGATCCTTCCGGACATGGCCCGCTCCCTCGGGGTGACCGCCTCGACCGCCGGCTGGCTCGTCGCCGCATACGCCTGGGCCATGGCCGTCGCCACCCCCCTGCTGGCCGGACTGCTGCGCCGCCGGGGCCTGCGGCCGACGCTCCGGTTGGCGGGCGCCCTCCTCGTCGGCGGCACCCTCCTCGTCGCCGCCTCCCCCTGGCTGCCGCTCACCCTCGCCGGCCGGGCCACCCAGGCCGCCGGCGGCGCCGGTCTGGCGGCGGTCGCGATGAGCCTGGCCGGCTCGGCCCGCCGGATGGGCGTGATCAGCGCGGGCTTCGGCATCCTCGGCGCATCCGGCCCCCTCCTCGGCGCCCAGCTCTCGCACACCGTGTCGTGGCGGCTCTCGCTCTCCATATCCGTGATCGCGGTCCTGGCGGTGCCCGTGGTGAGCCGGTACGCGAAGGCCCCGGCGGCCCCGCCGCAGGGCAGGTTCGACACCCGCGGCGCCGCCCTGCTGACGGCGCTCGCCACCGGCCTGGTCCTGCTGCCCCACGCACCGGCCGTCGCCGCCGGCTCCGCGGTCCTCGCCGCCGCGCTGCTCGCGCTCCACGTACGGCTGCGCCCCGACGGATTCGTCCCGGCCGCGCTGGTCCGGGGGCCGCTCTTCCTCGGCTCCGCACTGCTCGCCCTCGCGCTGTCGGGCTCGTACTTCACCCTGCTGTTCTCCGTACCCCGGCTGCTCGCCGACCGGGCGGGCTGGGACGCCACCACCGCGGGCACGGGTCAGCTCGTGGCGCTGCTCACGGGATCCGCGCTGTCCTGGCTGCTGGCCGCGGCCTCGGCGCGCATGAGCCGGGCGGCCGTACGTACGGTGCTGGCCGGGGTCGGCACACTGGCCGCGGCCATCGCGGTGTTCGCGAGCTGGGGCCCGCTGCTGCTGGTCGCCACCCTGGGCGGGGTGTTCGCGGCGACCGGGTCCAACGCCGTGCTGTCGATGCACGCCGCGTCGAGCGTCCCGGATGCCCAGCGCCCCACGGCCATCGGCCTGTTCGCCCTCTGCTACCAGCTCGGCGGGGCCTTCGGCCCGGCGATCGCGACCGCCCTGGTGCTCGCCGCCTGAGCCGGGAACGTCAGCCCCCGAGCGGGACCGCCAGGGCCGCCAGGGCCGGCAGGACCGGCAGGACCGGCAGGACCGTCAAGGCCGTCAGGACCTGCCGTGGAGCAGGACCGTCAGGACAGCGCCGGGCGGTGCACGGGGACTCCCTCGGGCACCGCCCGGCGCCGCGCCGTGGAGGTGCCCGTCCAGCAGGTGCCGCGCCGGGCCAGCAGGCGGCGCAACCACAGCTCCATGGAGACGAGTTCCGCCAGACCGTCCAGCGGGACCGGGCGCCCGTCCGCCGCGTCGAGCAGCGCCTGCCGCACGACCCGGGCCTCGATCAGCCCGGCGTCCGCGAGCAGCGGCGACGCGAAGAGGTCCAGCAGGTCGCCCAGCGCGGCGCGCAGCCCCAGCCGGGTCGCCGTCTCGTTCGGCACGCGGTCCGTGGCGCCCCACCCCGGCGGGAACTCGCGCACCCCGGCCGAGGACAGGACGGTGCGCAGGATCGCGGCCCGGGCCCCGGGCTGGACCCGCAGCGACTCGGGCAGGGCGCGGGCGGCCCGGACGACCTGGTTGTCGAGGAACGGGGCGTGCAGACGCTGGCTGCGGACCTCCACGGCCTGCTCGAAGACCCGGTGGTCGGCGGCGTGCCGGGCGAGCAGCGAGCGGGCGCGGGCCTCTCCCGGCCGCAGCGACAGCGGCGGCCGGCCGGCCGCGACGGTCAGGCGGATCGACACTTCCGCCAGTGCCTCCCCCGTGAGCCAGCCGGCCGCCGGACCCGGGCGCGACCAGGTCAGGGCGGCGAGGGAAGCGTCCACCGGACCGGTGGTGCGCTCGGTGACCCCGCCCTCGCGGAGCCGGGCCGCGGCGGCCTCCATGCCCGCGCGGTACGTCGTACGGGCGAGTCTGCGGGCCGCCGAGTACACGGTGAGCGGCACCAGCAGGGACTCCCCGGAGGCTGAGGCCGAACGGGCCAGCGCCGCCACCGGCCGCAGCAGGTGCCGCCGCCGCCGGTCCATCAGGAGGTCGGCCATGCGGGCCGGGTGGGCGTCGAGGACCTGGCGGGCGCCGTGGCCGGTGAAGTGGTCGGCCGAGCCGGCGGCCAGCCGGCGCCGCTCGCGGGCGGCGAAGACCAGCGAGGGGCCGGGTTCGTCGGTGAGCGGGCCGTCGAGTTCGGCGTACGGGAGGGCTTCCTCGGCGGCGGCCACCACGACGTGGTGCAGGCGCGGGTCGGCCGCGATGGCCCTGGCCCGTTCCAGTTCGGCCTCGCGCCCCTGCGGGGTGGCCAGGTCGTTGAAGGTGACGGCCAGCAGCCGCGCTCCGGCGGGACTCAGCAGGGTGCCCGGGGCCCCCGGCAGACCGGCCGCCAGCAGCGCAAGCGTGGCGGAGGCGCTGCCGCCGGAGAGGTCGGCGCCCACCCCGGGGGCCGGGGCGCCGCGGGCGGCACGCCGGTCGGCGGGTCCCATTCCGGGCACGGGGCCGGGATCGTACGGCGGCAACTGGTCGGGAGCATGCCGCGGAGCCGTGAGCCGGGCGCGCACGGCGTCCACCAACGCTTCCCGTACGCCCTCCACCGCGCGCTCGGCATCGGCCTCGGGCGCGGCCACCGCGAGCGAGGCGACCTGCTCGTAGCCGGTGATCTCGCGGGAGCCCTCGCGCAGGATGAGCGCGTGCCCGGGCGGGATGCGCCGGACCCCGGCGTACGGTGTGCCGTCGCCCAGTGCCTCGGGACTGTCGGGGCAGGCCAGCAGGGCGGCGAGATGGCCGATGTCGAGCTGCGCCTCGATGAGGTCGGCGAGCGGGAGGGCGGCGGTGGCGTAGGCCGTGCCGCTCGCCCAGGGCGTGTAGAAGACGGGCCGGGCACCGGCGAGGTCGCCGACGACGGTGATGCGGCGGCCGGCCTGGACGACGGCGGTGTAGCTGCCGGACCACTGGGTGAGGTGGCGCAGCGCGCCGCCGCGGGCGGCGTAGAGGGCCCGGCGCAGTTCGGCGTCGGTCGCGCCGCAGCAGCCGAGGACGGCGAGGCGGGTGAAGGGGTCGGCGGGATCGGCGGTCAGGGTGCGGATCTCGTCGGGGCGCCAGTCGCCGACGGCCCAGAGGGGGTCGGGGTCGCCCCAGAGCAGCTGTGCACCGACGGGGTGGACGGTGCGTTCCGCGTCCGCGCCCGGATCGTCCGGATGGGCGGCGTCCGCGATGCCTCCGCGCAGGGGCGCGCCGCCGTCGCCGTATCCGCCCTGGCCGGGGCCGTGGCCGGAGCCCGGGCCGGAGACCCTTCCGGCCGTGCCGAAGCTCGCGGCGATACTGCTCCAACCCACCAACCAGCGCACCGCCGCCTCCCCAGCCCGTGGGCACATGACCGGGGCACAGGCAGCACGGACGGCGCTGAGGGCGCGGCCGCGGGACCCCGGGTGGCTCGGGGTCCATGCTGCCACGGGACAGGCGTGCGAGAGTGGTTAAAGGGGGCGCACACGCAAAGGAACACGCCCCGGCCACGCGGTATTTGGCGTTCCGTTCCCACCGCCCCATAGGTCGCTTTCAGCCATTCTTCGGCTGCCGGAAGAGCCGTCGCGGGCCGCCGGCGCCCGGCGTGCGGGCGCGGTCCGGGAGGCGGAATCCGCCCCCCGGCCCGTTCCGCCACCCGCGGGGATTGAGGTAGCGGCATCCCCCGACCCGCCCGGTCCACGCAGCGGGCCGACCCACGCACCGCACATCGAATCGCCGGGCCCCGGGACCGGCCAGAGCGCACGGGCGGGCGCACGGCCACACGGACGGAGCACGCGATGACACGTGCGCCCCGGCGCCGGGCCCGGGGCGGACTGTGCAAACGGACAACAATCCCGCCATACGGAAGTAAGGGCCTTAACGCTTGGGAGGCGGGGAACTACGCTGGGTTTACGAAATGCCGGGCGCCTATGCCCCGGCGGCGTCTGCGTTCCGCGTGTGACGAGGGGTGGCGCATGTCCAGGGAGCTCCGCGAGCCCAATGAGAAGCTCGGCGCCGTCCTCGCCCTCGCGGGCATCAGCAACGCCGGACTGGCCCGGCGGGTCAACGACCTCGGCGCACAGCGCGGCCTGACACTTCGGTACGACAAGACCTCGGTCGCCCGGTGGGTGTCGAAGGGAATGGTGCCGCAGGGCGCCGCCCCGCATCTGATCGCCGCCGCCATCGGCGCGAAGCTGGGGCGGCCGGTGCCGCTGCACGAGATCGGGCTGGCGGACGCGGACCCGGCGCCCGAGGTCGGGCTGGCCTTCCCGCGCGACATCGGTGCGGCGGTGCGCTCGGCCACCGACCTCTACCGGCTCGACCTCGCCGGACGGCGCGGCGGTGGCGGGATCTGGCAGTCGCTCGCGGGTTCGTTCTCGGTGGCGGCGTACGCGACGCCGGCCTCGCGCTGGCTGATATCTCCCGCCGACAGCTCGGTGGCCCGGGAACCGGCAGGCTCGGCTCCGCACCCCACGGCCCAGCACCCCACGGCCCAGCATCCCTCGGGCCAGCACCCCACGGCCCAGCACCTCTCGGCCCGCACACCCGCGGCCCACGACCGCGCGGCCGGCAACCCCGCGCCCGACGGCTCCACGGACGACGGCTCCGCAGGCGACGACTCCACCGGCGGCAGCCCGGCAAGCAGCAGCCCGGCAGGCGGCACCTCCGCGGCGAACGACCCCGCGGCGCAGCACTCCATGATCCAGAGCCCCGTATCCGCGACCCCCTCGGCTCACGACGCGCCGGCGCACGCGCCAGGTCCAGGTCTCCGGTCCTCCCCGGAAGGCCTCACGACCGGACCGGCGACGGGACGGATGACAGGCCCGGCGACAGGCCCGCCGTCCACCGTTGTGCCCGCCCAGCCCGGGCCCGAAACGCCGCGCGACCACGTGCAGCGCGTGGGCCACAGCGACGTGACGAAGCTGCGCGAGGCCGCCGAGGACGCGCGCCGCTGGGACTCCAAGTACGGCGGCGGGGACTGGCGTTCGTCGATGGTGCCCGAGTGCCTGCGGGTGGACGCGGCGCCGCTGCTGCTCGGCTCGTACACCGACGAGGTGGGCCGCGCGCTGTTCGGCGCGACCGCCGAACTGACCCGGCTGGCCGGCTGGATGGCCTTCGACACCGGCCAGCAGGAGGCGGCCCAGCGCTACTACATCCAGGCGCTGCGGCTCGCCCGCGCCGCCGCCGACGTACCGCTCGGCGGTTACGTACTGGCCTCGATGTCCCTGCAGGCGACCTACCGGAACTTCCCCGACGAGGGCGTGGACCTCGCGCAGGCCGCCGTGGAGCGCAATCGCGGCCTGGCCACCGCCCGCACCATGAGCTTCTTCCGGCTGGTCGAGGCACGGGCGCACGCGAAGGCGGGCGATTCGGCGGCCGCCGGGGCGGCGCTGCGGGCGGCGGAGGGCTGGCTCGAGCGGTCCCGGCAGGGCGATCCGGACCCGACCTGGCTCGGTTTCTACTCGTACGACCGTTTCGCGGCGGATGCCGCGGAGTGCTACCGGGACCTCAAGCTGCCCCGTCAGGTACGGCGCTTCACCGAGCAGGCCCTGTCACGGCCCACCGAGGAGTACGTACGGTCGCACGGACTGCGGCTGGTGGTGAGCGCGGTCGCCGAGCTGGAGTCGGGCAACCTCGACGCCGCGTGCGCGGCCGGCACCCGGGCCGTCGAGGTGGCGGGCCGGATCTCCTCGGCGCGGACGACCGAATACGTACGGGACCTGCTGCACCGCCTGGAACCGTACGGGGACGAGCCGCGTGTGGCGGAGCTGAGGGAGCGGGCCCGGCCGCTGTTGGTGGCGCCGGCGTAAGACCCGTCTTCCGGGGGGCCGCGTGGCCGCGTTGTCGGTGCCGGGGTGCAGTATGCAGGGGTGGGAGGTGTCAGCGTGGGTGGCGGCGTGGACTGCGATGTGCTGGTGATCGGCGGCGGAATCGTCGGCCTGTCGACGGCGCATGCTCTGTCGCGCCTGGCTCCGGGGACCAGGGTGGTGGTCCTGGAGAAGGAGTCGGGCCCGGCCCGGCACCAGACGGGCCGCAACAGCGGGGTGATCCACAGCGGGATCTACTACCGCCCGGGATCACTGAAGGCGCGCTTCGCGGTGAGCGGGGCGGCCGAGATGGTCAAGTTCTGCGCGGAGCACGGAATTCCGCACGAGGTGACGGGCAAGCTGATCGTCGCCACGGAGCGCGAGGAGCTGCCGCGGCTGCACGCCCTGGTCCAGCGCGGCCGGGAGAACGGCATTCCGGTGCGCGAGCTGGGCCCGGCGCAGATCACCGAGTACGAACCGGAGGTCCGGGGGCTGGCCGCGATCCACGTGGGCAGCACCGGGATCGTGGACTACGGCCGGGTGACCGCCCAGCTCGCGGAGTCCTCGGGCGCGGAGATCGTCTACGGCGGCGCGGTGGACCTGATCTCCCGCCGCGCGTCGGCGGTGGCGGTCCGCACCACCTCCGGCCTGGTGGTCAGGGCGCGGGTGCTGGTGAACTGCGCGGGCCTCCAGTGCGACCGGATCGCCCGGCTGGCCGGAGACGACCCAGGGATGCGGATCATCCCCTTCCGCGGCGAGTACTACGACCTGGCCCGGCCGGACCTGGTCCGCGGGCTGGTCTACCCGGTGCCCGACCCGGCGTTCCCCTTCCTCGGGGTGCACCTGACCCGGGGCATCGGCGGCGGCGTCCACGTCGGCCCCAATGCCGTGCCCGCGCTGGCCCGCGAGGGCTACGCCTGGTCGAAGGTGCGGCCCCGGGACATCGCGGACGAGCTCGCCTGGCCGGGATCCTGGCGGATGGCCGCACGGCACTGGCGGTACGGGACGGGCGAGATCCACCGCTCGCTGTCGAAGCAGGCCTTCACCCGGGCGGTACGGCGCCTGCTGCCGGCCGTCACCGCGGCGGACCTGCAGCCCGCCGCGGCCGGGGTCCGCGCCCAGGCCGTGCTGCGGGACGGCACCCTGGTGGACGACTTCCTGATCCGCGACGCCCCGCGCACGGTCCACGTCCTCAACGCGCCCTCGCCCGCGGCTACCGCCTCGCTCCCGATCGGCCGTGAGATCGCGTCCCGGGCCCTGCGGACCCTCGGCTCGGCCTGAGCGGGACCGGGGCCGGGGCCTGAGCGTTGCCGGGGCCTGAGCCTTGCCGGGACCGGCGGCTGCGAAGGCCCCGCTGCGCGGAGCCTCTCCCCGCCCCGCCCTTTCTCCGTTTCCGCGGGGCTCCGCCCCCGGACTCCCTCCGTGCGCTGCGCGCGGGGGGCGGGGGCGGAGCCCCCGCAACGGCGCCGCACCCGACCGGTGGCTCCCCCCGTCGTAGAATCAGCGCATTGTGTCTGAGTCCCTGAACCCCCAGTCGCCCCGCCTCCCGGACGCCGCGCCGGAGGCGAACTCGTACGTGCCGCCCAAGTGGCGCACCGAGCCCCGCTTCCCCGACGGGCCCTCGCCTGACCCGGCCGGCTCGCACCACGAGCGGCGCATCCGGAGCTTCCAGCCCCGGCGCAGCCGGGTCACCACCGGCCAGGGCGAGGCCCTGAAGCGCCTGTGGGGCACCTGGGGCCTGGACATCGACGGGCACGAGGTCATCGACCTCAAGGCGCTCTTCGACGGCCTCCCCGTCGTCCTGGAGATCGGCTTCGGCATGGGCGAGGCGACCGCCCAGATGGCCGCCGACGACCCCGGCACCGGGATCCTCGCCGCCGACGTGCACACCCCCGGGCAGGGCAACCTGCTCGCGCTCGCCGAGCGCGGCGGGATGAGCAACATCCGGGTGGCCAACGGCGACGCCATCATCCTGCTCCGCGAGATGCTGCCGCCCGACTCGCTGGCCGGTATCCGCGTGTTCTTCCCGGACCCGTGGCCCAAGGCCCGCCACCACAAGCGCCGGCTGATCCAGCCCGAATTCCTCACGCTGGCCGCCACCCGCCTGGCGCCCGGGGCCGTACTGCACTGCGCGACCGACTGGGAGCCGTACGCCGAGCAGATGCTCGAAGTGCTGACCGCGCACCCGGACTTCGAGAACACCCGGCCCGACGGCGGCTTCTCCCCGCGCCCCGCGTTCCGGCCGCTCACCCGCTTCGAGGGCCAGGGTCTCGACAAGGGGCACGTCGTACACGACTTGCTCTTCCGCCGCACGCAGAACTGACAACGTCACAGCGCGTGTCAGAGCGGCTCGCTAGGGTCATGGTGTGTACCGAGCGCCCCACCATGTGCTCCCACGCCCGTCCGGCACGGTCCGCACGTGCGTGCTCCTCGCCCTGCTCGCCGCCACCGGGATCTCCATCCTGGAACTCGTGCGGGAGCAGACCGGCACCTCCGGCTTCTTCGTCGGCCTCGGCCTGGCCCTGCTTCCGGTAGCGCCGCTCCTGGCGGCCTTCCGGTGGCTGGGCCGGGCCGCGCCCGCGCCCTGGTCGCAGCTGCTGTTCTGCTTCGGCTGGGGGGCCTGCACCGCGGCGCTGATCGCCATACTGGCCAACAACTTCGCCACCGAGTGGATAGCCGCGGCCACCGCCGACGCCTCCGCCGCCGATCACCTCGGCTCGGTGGCCATCGCCCCGGTGGTGGAGGAGAGCGCCAAGGCGGCTGCCCTGCTGCTGGTGTTCGTGTTCCGAAGACGCCATTTCACCGGCCCCGCCGACGGGTTCGTCGTGGCCGGCTTCACCGCCACCGGGTTCGCCTTCACCGAGAACATCCTCTACCTCGGCAACGCCTTCGTCGAAGACCTGGCCGAGGGCAGCGGCGCGCTGGACTCGGTGACGGCGGCGACCTTCTTCGTACGGATAGTGCTGTCGCCGTTCGCGCACCCGCTGTTCACCGTGCTCACCGGGCTGGGCTTCGGCGTGGCCGCGGTCAGTGCCCGCCGCTCGCGCCGGATCTGCCTGCCGCTGCTCGGTCTGGCGCTGGCCATGGGGATGCACGCGCTGTGGAACGGCTCCTCGCAGTTCGGCGAGCACGGGTTCTACATGGTCTACGCCTGCGTGATGGTCCCGGCCTTCGGGTTGCTGGTGTGGCTGGCGGTGCGGATACGGCGGGACCGGTTGCGGGCCGTCGCCGGGGAGCTCGCGCTGTACGCGGCCGCGGGCTGGCTCGGTCCGGCGGAGGTGCCGGCCCTGGCGTCGATGCCGGCCCGGTCGCTGGCCCGCGCCCTGGCCCGGCGCAGCGGGGGCCGGGCCGCCGGACGTACGGTCGCCCGCTACGAGGCGGACGCGGCCGCCCTGGCTCTGCTACGGGACCGGGCGCGGCGCGGCGGCCCCGCCGGGGACCGGGACTTCGCGGGCCGGGAGCGGGAGTTGCTGCACCGGCTCTGGCAGGGCCGGGCGACGGCGGGTCCCGCGCTGGCCCGGGCCGCGGTCATGGAGGAGCTGCTTCCGCCGTGGTTCGACCCGCTGGCCCCGGCGGGCGCGCGGGCGGACGTACCCCGGCCGCGACGGACGGACCGCGCCCCCGCGGACCCGGCTCGGGACCCGGACCGGGAGCCGGATCTCAGACGTTCAGGCCCTTGGAGCCCAGCCACGCCAGCGGGTCCGTCGTCGATCCGCCCTTGCGTACTTCCAGGTGGAGATGAGGTCCGGTGACGTTGCCGGTGGCGCCGACGCGGCCGATGGTCTCGCCGGCGCCCACCGCGCCGGAGGTCACCGACATCGAGGAGAGGTGGCAGTACCAGATCTCCGTGCCGTCCGGCAGCTCCAGCACGATCCGGTAGCCGTACGCGCCGGACCAGCCGGCCGAGGTGATCTTCCCGCCGGACACGGCCTTGACCGGGGTGCCGGTCGGGGCCGCGAAGTCGAGGCCGGTGTGGTGGCCGGAGGACCACATGGAGCCGGAGTCCCCGTAGTGCGAGGTGAGGGTGTAGGCGGAGGTGGGCAGGAAGTAGCTCCCGGCCGGCTTGGCGAGGCGCTCCTGCGCGGCCTTGGCCTCCGCGTCCTTCGCGGCCTTCGCGGCGGCCTCTTCCCCGGCCTTCGCCTCGGCCTGGGCCTTCGCCTCCTCGGCCGCCTTGCGGGCCGCCTCCAGCTTCTCCTTGGCCTCCTGGACGGCGGCCTGCTGCGCGGCCCGCTCGGCCTCCGCCTGCGCCTCGGTCCGCGTCTTCGCCTCGGCGGCGACCTGCTGGGACTCGGCCTGCTGGAGGATGCGGTTGCGCAGCACCTCACCGGCGTCCGCGCCCTGGACGGACTGCTGCGCGATGATCCCGATCCGCCCGTCCGCCGAGTCGGCCGATCCGGAACCGCCGTCCTCCTGCCGGGACTTGTCCGCGCCCACCAGGTCGGGCAGGGACGGCAGGGATATCGCGACCTGGGGCCGGTCCTGCGCGGTGGCGATGCCGCTGGCGCCGACCGCCGCGATGACACCGACGCCGAGCACGGTGGAGCTGCGGGCAAGTCCTCCGCGCTGCTTGGCGACCCGGTGCTTGCCCCGGACCGGCCGCACCGAATCCTCGGTGGGGTTCCACTCGCCCCAGGCACCCGCGGTGGGCGGCTCCTGGATCTCGGTGCCTTCAGGGGCAGGCAAGTTGGAGGCCACCGGGGCACACTCCTCATTGACGCGCAGGGACGCGCGCGCGCACGGTGCCGTCTCTTGCGACGGCTGGGACGACCGCGCTGCGTTATCGAAAGGTAATAGACGCAGGGGAGTGATTCCAAGCTTCTCCGCTTGATCGTTCCCACCAATCAGCCACTCACTGACTGGCTTTGGCCCTACCTTTCCCGGGCAAACACACCCTAACTGGGGCAAAAATCAAGTGACTCCCCCATCTCTTCAGCCACAGACCACACATGACGGATCGTCAATCCCTTTATGCAGAACACGCTTTGAGTCACTCGCAGTCATGATGCGTCACACCGTGTCGCCCCGTGGCACCACCGGCACCGTCCGCCGCCGCTCCGGCTCCCGCTCGCCCGGCCGGCCCACCGCGAGCAGCGCCATGTCGTCCGTCGCCCCGCCCCCCGTATGGCGGCGCACATCGCTGCTGAGCGCGCTCAGCAGCGCCTGCGGCCCGGGGAAGATGCGCCCGCGCAGCCGGGCCGCCGGATCGTAGAAGTCCCCCGCCCCGTCCCGGGCCTCGGTCAGCCCGTCCGTGTAGAGCAGCAGGGTGGTGCCCGCCGGGAAGTTCCACTCCTGCACCAGGTCCGGCCAGCCGCCCAGCTCCCCCATACCGAGCGGGAGGGCGGGCTCCGCCGGGGCGAGGACCGCCAGCTCACCGTTCCCGTGCAGCAGCAGCGGCTCGGGATGGCCCCGGTTGAGCAGCCGCAGCACGCCCGTGCCCGACGGGACCTCCCCGAGCACGCACGTCGTGAAGCCCTCCACCGCGTCCAGGCTGTCCCGCCGGGTGCCCTCGCGGGCCAGCGCCCGCTCCAGCCGCTGCGCCAGCGCCTCCAGCGTGGGCTCGGTGTCCGCCGCCTCCCGGAACGCCCCGAGGACCACCGCGACGGCCTCCACCGCCCCCAGCCCCTTGCCGCGTACGTCGCCCACCGCCAGCCGCACCCCGTACGGGGTCTCCTGGACCGCGTACAGGTCCCCGCCGATGAAGGCGTCCGCCTGCGCGGCCTCGTACCAGGCGGACACGTGCAGCCCCCCGATGCGCTCGGCGGGCTTCGGCAGCACCGCCCGCTGCGCGGCCTCGGCGATCCCGCGCGCCGAGGCGAGCTGCTCGCCGCTGCGCCGCACCACGCGGTTGATCAGGAGCGCCAGCCCGGAGACGGTCAGTACGGTCACCAGCTCGGTCAGCGCCTCGACCCTCCAGCTGCTGCCGTTGAGGATGTGCAGCACGAACACCGCGAGCACGGCCAGGGCGCCGGTCAGGGCCGTGGCCCGGAGGGTGAACAGCGGGGCGGCGATCAGCGGGGCCGCGGTGAAGAAGGGGGATCCGGTGAAGCTGGGCGGGGTCAGCACGTCGAAGACCATCCCGAGGGCGATCAGCGCACCCGGCAGCACCCGGACCACCCGGCGGGCCACACCGCTTCCGGCGCCCGCGCCTGCACCTGCGCCTGCGCCCGCGCCCGCGCTCCCGCCGCCGTTGCCCTGCCGGCCCAGCCCCACCACGCTGCTCTCCTGCCGCCCGGTCCGTTGCACGGGTGCGGGCCCGCCGCCGCCTCGCCCCTCAAGGCTGGCGGCAGGGGCGCCCGTACGGCGAGCCGACGGCGGCCGGACGGGTGACGGAACGTGAGAAGGGGACCGGGCGGGACTGGAACACGACGAAGGCCCGGTTCCTGGTGAGGAACCGGGCCTTCGTACTGAGTAGCGGGGGCAGGATTTGAACCTACGACCTCTGGGTTATGAGCCCAGCGAGCTACCGAGCTGCTCCACCCCGCGTCGGTAAACACAACTCTACGCCATCCGGGGGGAGCCCTTCGCCAATTGACGCCCCACTCACCCGCAGATACGAATCACCGCAGGTCACAGCCCTAAAACCGGCTCGAACCCAGCTCGAAACGGCCCCGGGAACGACCCGGGAACGGCATCCGCGAGCGAAGATCATCTCTGTTGCACGGCAGTGACACTTCGAGGATGGTTCCGGGATCGGATCCGGGTGAAGATTCACCTGTCGCAAGGGCCAGGGGGAACACGAACCGGCCGGGCGACAAGACCACACCTTTCCGGCTCGGCCCTCTGCCGATGCCCTTGTGATTCCTGGGGGGAGTCCACCATGTCCGTTCGCACCGCAGCCGCCATCGCAGTCGTCGCCGGCGTCGTCACCACTCTGCTTCCGCTCGCGGCCACCGCCGCGTCCGCCGCACCCGTCACCGACGACCAGGCCGTGCTGCGCACGGAGATGGGCACTCCGGTCCCCAGCGGCCCGCTGAGCCGCGGCGGCGCCACCGAGACCTTCGACCTGACGGTGAAGAACCCGACCGGCAAGGCCGTCTCGTACAAGCCGTGGATGCTCCTCGACCAGACCGGCCCGAGCCGCCTGCAGAAGGACGACGTGGTCTTCAAGGTCGACGCCGTGGACGCCCCGGCGACCAAGTCCTCGGTCGGTCAGCAGGACGGCGGGTGGCAGGGCCTGTTCTACCCGGCCACCGCCGGCGGCAAGGAGAGTGGCGAGGGCTTCGACATCCCCGCGAACGGCAAGATGACCTGGAAGGTCACCCTCGGACTCGGCGCGAACTACCCGACCAACGACGGGGACTTCACCTTCACCGCCACCAGCTACAACAACTCCGTGGCGCCCGGCGGCGCCGGCTCCCACCTCTTCAAGGTCGACCCGCAGATCAAGACGGGCGAGCTGAAGACCTGGTTCAAGCAGGTCAGCTCCGGCAAGGACGGCCAGGAGCAGCGCGCGTACCTGAACCTGAACTACCAGGCCACCGGCGAGGGCACGTTCGGCACCGCCCTCGCGACCACCCTGATCCTGTCGCACCCGGGCGAGCAGAAGGCGGACTTCCGGCTGCAGGCCCTGATCGACGGCCGCTGGCAGGACGTGACGGGCGAGTACGGCCGCTACGAGCTGCCGCGCATCCCCAAGGGCTTCGGCTCCTCCGCCGGCGTCCACACCCTGCCGCTGCGGGTCTGCCTGGGCCTGGACACCCAGCTGACGAAGAAGACCGTCATCACGATGGAGTCCGAGGTCCGTCACGCCGAGGGCAACACCTTCCCGTTCCAGAACAGCTCCGTGCAGTTCCCGCTCGTCCCGATCGTGGAGAACGCGCCGCCGACCGACAAGCCCTCCACCACCCCGCCCACCACGCCCCCCACCACGGCCCCCGCCACCCCCGTCGTGCAGCCGGCCGTCGCCACCTCCACGGGCAACGCCAACCTGACGACCACCGCCGCGTCCACCGGCTCCCTCGCCCACACCGGAGCCGGCTCCTCCACCGGCCTGTACGCCGGTCTCGCGGCCGCCCTGGTCGTGCTCGGCGCGGCCGCCGCCTGGCTCGGCCGCCGTCGCCGCACCGCCGCCTGACCGCCCCCTCCCCGCACGCACGAAGCGCCCCACCCGATCCCTTCGGGTGGGGCGCTTCGTGTGCGGTGCCGTCAGCCGACGGGAGCCTTGCGGCGGGTCAGGACGCGGGTGGTGCTCCCGTCGCCCTCCCGTACGTCCCGGACGTGGACGAAGCCGATGCGCTCCAGCAGGAGCAGGGAGGCCGCGTTGGCGGCGGCCACGGTGGCGTGCACCTCGGTCAGGCCGAGGGTGCCGAAGCCGTACGCGACGACCGCCTCGGCGATCTCGGTGCCGAGGCCCGCTCCCCAGGCCGCGGGGGCCAGGGCGTAGATGATCTCGTATCCGTCGACTCCGGCGGTCCACTTGATCTCGGCGTGCCCGACCAGCCGGCCCTCCCGGCGCACCGCCCAGACGTCGAAGAGGTTCTCGGCGTAGACCTTCGTGAAGACCCTCCCGAAGAGCGCCCGGTCCTCGGCTTCGCCGGTGGGTCCGTCCCCCATCCACCGCGACACCCGGGTGTCCTGGAAGAGGGCGACGAAGTCTCCCTCGTCCTCGGGGGTGTACGGGTCGAGGAGCAGTCGTTCGGTCCGCAGAACAGGCGTCATGGCCGGGGACGCTACCCACTCCCCCCGCCGTCTTCACCGGGTTTACCGCGCGGCTCATGGGGGTGACGGGGCATCCGCTCGGTGGGCACAGCGAAGCGCCCCACCCGACGGATCGGGTGGGGCGCTCTGAGCGGTAGGCCATGTCGGACTCGAACCGACAACCAACGGATTAAAAGTCGAAAGGTGTGCGTCCAGCTTGAAGAGTCTCAATCCCGCTCACGACTGCCGGGGGCGGGCACGCGAACGCTCCACCCTGGCGCGAGCAGCTGGATTCTGAAGGGCGTAGTGGAGAAGTTCGCCGCTAGCCTGGTTGAGCCCAACGTGCTCTTCATCTCTCAGCCCGGGGAAAAGGTAAACCTTCTCGATGGCAAGGCGCTGAAGGACATGGGCCTGGAAGTCGACCAGGCCACCCTGCTCCCGGATTGCCTTATGGCTGACTTGGCCCCTAGCCGCGACGAGTTCTGGTTCATCGAAGTGGTGGCAAGCGACGGGCCAGTCACCGAGGAACGCCGGCAGGCCCTCATCGACTGGGCAACGGCCCACGGCCTTGAGGCCGAGAAGTGCCGGTTCCTTACAGCCTTCGAATCGCGGACGGCCTCCGAGGCCAAGAAGTCGCTTCCAGTCCTCGCCCACGGCTCCTACGCCTGGTTCGCGAACGAACCTGACGGCCTTCTCTCCTGGGATGAGCTGCGCTTCGCCTGACTGACGCCTGACCCGAACAGCCGGCAGCGCGGCGCCCGAGATTGCTTACCCTCGGGCGCCTACGGAGCTCAATCCACCCGGCCAGGTGAGAAGGAACAACCCTGGAACACAAAGAGAGGCCCTGTCTGCGAATTCGCAGACAGGGCCTCCTAAATCTATTCGGCGGCGTCCTACTCTCCCACAAAGTCCCCCCTGCAGTACCATCGGCGCTGAAAGGCTTAGCTTCCGGGTTCGGAATGTAACCGGGCGTTTCCCTAACGCAATGACCACCGAAATTCTTCGATTGCCAGACCGTGAGACTGTGCAGTCAGGTCCGACCCTCTGCGCCAGATTCTACACATCCCAGGAACGCGCGTTGCCGCACACATGGGCGAAGAGCATGGGTCCGGTCACCGTCGGGTAGCGGGCTGGAGATCGCCCTCAGACGGTCACCGTCAGGTACCCGATCCCGGAGTCCGCGACCCACTCCGCAGCCTCCGCGTCGAGCTCCCACGGCGTCCGCAGCATTGTCCCGCGCAGGGCGGCACGATCCTGCAAGGCGGCCGGCTCTGGGCCCAGGCGCTTGAGGCGCTCGCCGTCCATGCCCCAGTGGGGATCCGCGGGGGTGTCCAGTACGGATATGAAACGGTCGACGCGCGCGGGCCAGGTGGGATGACCCCACCAGCGGTCGCAGGCCAGTGCGCCGTGGCCAGCCGTGTAGAGGATGCCGTGGCGGATGCCCTTCTTCTCCATCTGGCCTGCGAAAGCTCCCAGCTTTCCGTCCGCATGATCCTCGTACTCCGCGAGGTCTTCATCGGTTCGCGCGAGCTCGCCCAAGGTCATGCCGCTCGGGAGTTTGCGGTCGGGGTTGGTCAGCCACTTGAAGAGTCGATGCCCAAGGACGTCCACGTCCTCGACCGTGACGCTCTCGAACGCTTCGCTGCTCCCCGAGGTGATGCCGTACTCCGTGCACCATCCGCGGAGGCGCTGGCGTATACCGAGCGTGGTGTGGCTGTTGATCCGCAGCATGTCGCCGTCGGACAGACGCCCCTCGGCATGCCAGTTCTCCACGCAGCTGTTGCGCCATGCCCCGTTCGTGAGACCGATGGCGAGCAGGTCCTGAAGCGAGGCCAGGTCATCGGGATCGATGCCTTGCGCTTTCAGCACCCCCTCGAAGACCTCCTCCGTCATCATGGCCTGCGCCTCTTCGAGCATGCGCTCCACGTCAGTCACGCTGTCCCCGTTCCCCTCGCTTGCTCTTGGCTCCTGGCTCGGCGCCGCCGTGCCGCGCTCCATCTTCAGCGATTTCGGGGGCCCGTTCATCAACTTCGCCCAGCGGGCTGAGGTGTGCGACAAATTCGAGCACAGCCTTGCCCTCAGTGGCAGACGGGCAGCCGCTCACCCCGGAGGCGGGGTAGCCGCTCATCCCATACCAGCACGGGGCAGCATGCAGGAGGACGGAGGTATCCATCTCGCCGGCGTGCATGTCACTGTGTCGACCTGGGCTCAGTCCTTCGTCGTGGCACACGGTCCCGGTCCAACCCCATCGGGAGAACCGCAACACAGGCTGCTGCTCTTCCTCTCCCGACCAGGCGCCCCCCGCTCAGCCGATCAACAGACGGCTTCAGGGCTCACGAGAAATCGCCTGAGGAGCGTGGGCGGTTCTGGGCAACGATGGAAGCCACGTCTCGCCCTGGCGGGAGCCGCCACTCAACTACGTGGAGGCCGGCTAACTCAATGACCTCCTCAGGCACACCCAGTCGGTGCAGAGGCGTTGCCTTATGCCGGTCGAGCCAGGCGATGCGTCTCGCTTGCTCACGCGGCTCAAGGCCTTGCCACGAGTCAAGGACTACCCCCGGCGCCACCGATTCGCCTGGCGGTCGCTGAGCAACGATGTGCCGCACGAAAGGGATGTACCCCGGATCTCGTGCGAGCGCGACAAGGCACCAGGCGGTCGTGTGGGACATAGATGCACCATGAGCAGCGATGAGTCGTCGGGCCTTCCACTGCCAACGTGGGGCTAGGAACCATCTCGCTGTGTGCGGGCTCACTGCGGGTCTCCAGGAAGCCACGTCAAGCGCCTGACCTCGGCGAAGTCGCGGCCCGCTTCGGGCCTTCTGTCACATCCACAGCACAGGCTCGCCGGAGCACACTGAACGAACATCAGCTCGCACGCTCCTCATTGCCGGAGCTGGACGTTTCGAGCTGAAGCTCGCGCTTCCTCTGCTCTTCCTTCAGCCGTTCCACGTAACGCGCGAACATCCTGAGCCGCTCAGCCTCAAGCAGTGGTGGCTCATCATCTCGACCTGCGTACTCGTCAAGCATGAACTGCGACGCGTTGTAGTGCTTCTCAATGTCATCGGCCGTCGACTGGAGGTTGTATCCACGCTCGCGGAATTTGAAATATCCAGTCACGCCGGCCGAAATGCCGACGAGTGCGCTGAGGGCAGATGCGGAGATCCGTAAGACCTGACTACTTCCCTCATTCATCGCCGCAAGCGTGGACGTGACGATCGACCCAGTAATGATGATGCCTTGGAAGAAGTTGTGGATGCGTCGATTCTTGTTCGCTGATTTCCGATACTGGTCAATCAGATCAAGGGATGCTTCACGATAGATACGGAGTCCGGAGGGTGAGTCGAGGGGGAGCCGGGCGGCGGCGGTCTGCCGGTCCTGAAGTGCGTTACGCAGTGCACCAGTCCGGTTGACGATCTTCTTGCGGTTCTTCCACAGCGCCCACCCCATCGCGATCCACAGGCAGTTGACGATGATGAGGCCAGCCCACCGAGTGAAGACAGGTTGCGACTCCCACAGCCCCACGATGACCGTGTAGCCCAGCAGGAAGGTGAGGATGATCCCGCCCATCAGGCACAGAACGTAGATCCTCTGAAAAGTCCGCGACGTCCGGAGATCATCTTCGATCTCGTCGAAGATCTTTACGCGGTTTCGATAATACTCCTGCCGCTCCGCCTCATCCGCCTCAGAGATGACAGCAGTCGGCTCGGCACTTCCCTGACTCATTCGCGGCCCCCGCCTAGTCCCACTCGCCCCAGCAGCCACTGAATATCCAGACCATCAGCGACATAAGTTGGCGATCGTAAATCTGGCTCAGCGGGTGAGCAAGAGCGACTTACAGGCCAGTCTCGCCAGGTGAACTTAAGCCAAGATCCTCATGGCAAAAGACAGCCCATCCGAGCAGGCGCACAGCCCTTCGAAATGGGGTTCAAGCCATGATCGAAACTCTTTTCGAGATCCCATCGAGTTGGTTTCCCGGAAGAAATCACACCCCCGAGCGGGTGACTGCGTGCGACGCCCCTCTCGGGCTGTCGTCGAGCGGGGCATCGCCTGCGTAAGTCAGCTACCCCGCGGCGGGGCGGTCTCTGCGGGGAGGGGGCCAGGGCCTCGGCTTCCCTGGTGGGTCCTGGCCGTTTTAGGCTTCATGGCCTCACAGGGGGTGGAGACGTGAACGTGCCGAACGTCGTTGGGGACTGGCAGGACTATCAGTCTAAGGAGTGGGCTGGGCTGCGCGTCCGTGTGCACAGCCTCAAGAAGGCCGTGCCGCCACGTGGTCGTGACCAGGCCGCCAAGGGGCTGACGTACGTCAGCTTCCAGGTGACGTTCGAGAACCGCGGCTCCGAGTACTTCTCGATCAGTCTGAGCTCGCATCCGTACCACTACGAAGTCCGCGTGGGGGCGGGGGGACATGGCGCCTTCATCGACGAGGGCGGCTCCGACCGCATCCGTGACTTCAACCTCTACCCCCAGCGAAGGGTGACCGCCACCCTCTACCTTGCGGCGCCCCCAACGCAGCTCAAGCAGCTGGACATCCAGATCAGTCCGAACATCGATGGTGAGTCGTCGTTCGGATACGTGTGGGTGGGCGGGCTGGGAGTGCATGAGGGCTCCACGCGTCTCGGATCCCGCGCGTCGACAGCCGAACCAGGCGTCGCCAATGAAGTCGAGCGTTTCTTGAAGGCAACGACCTCCGACGAGTCCTGACGCGCCCGCTTCGCTCTGCCCGCTGACTTCAGCGACCTTGGGGGCTGGCTTCATCAACTCCGCTAAGCAGGCTGAGGTGTGCGGCGAAGCCGATCCTCAGGCTTTCCAGCACGGCCTTGCCCTTGGCCTCAGTTGCGTAGGACGGATAGCCGATCACGCCCGACTCCGTGTAGGCGCTCATCCCCTGCACGAGGAGGAAGGGGCGGGCGCCGCCATCGTGGTCCGCGTCGGAATAGCCCTCCCGCACCAGCTCTGGGGCAGCGTGCAGGAGGATCGAGGTCTCGATCTCGCCGGCGTGCATGTCGCCGTGCCTGTCCGAGGTCAGTCCTCCGTAGTCCCGCGCGCGGTCCCAGTCCGATCCGAGCGGGAAGAGGGACACAGCGGGGCCGTCGACGTTGGCTTCCTGAGCGATATTCGACAGGACGTAGTTCCCCCCGTGCCCGTTCACGATCACCAGCTTGGTTATGCCAGATCGTGCGAGGGAGGCCCGGATGTCGTCGACCACGGCGAACAGAGTCTTGGCGCTGATGCTGACGGTGCCTGGGAACGATGCGTGCTCGTGACTGCACGACATGGTGATCGGCGGGAGCAGGTGCACGGGGTAGGCGTCGGCGATCTCCTGACTGATGATGCAGGCGATGGCCGTGTCCGTGATGAGCGGTAGGTAGCGGCCGTGCTGCTCGAAGGATCCGATTGGGAGAACGGCGACACGAGGCTGCTGCTCTTGGACGTCTGTGCTCGTGGCGGTCGGCAGCAGGTTCACAGCACTCCCTCAAGTCGGCTAGGGAGCGACTCTCTTCATGGCGTCCAGCTCCCTGTTCAATTCTGAAACTTCCACCAGCTTGTGCCAACGCGCAAGACGGGTCTGAAGTCGGTACAGCTCGTTGAGGATGCGTGCCGAGCCTGTTCGTTGGGCGATCCCGAGGGCTTGCTCAGCAGCCTGGTGGGCGCCTTCAACGTCCTCGAGGATGGCGTTCGCCGTAGCGAGCCTGGCGAGGCATAAGCCGCGGTCACGCTCCTGCACCGCCGGCCAGTGGCTCAGGCTCTCCCGGTAGGTCTCCACTGCTTGGGTGGGCCGCTCCAGGCGCACGTTGCAGTTCGCACCCTCCATCTCGATGTACGCCACCGAGCAGTACCCAGCCATGGGGTCTGCGTCATCGCCTCTGTCGGCAGCGACAAGGGCCTGGTCGATGGCGCGAGCGGTCTCGGCATGTTCTCCGAGGCTGGCCTTGCTGTTCGCGAGTTGGCGCAGCACGACGGCGTGGACCCGGGGTGAGAGTTCAGCGGCGTACCGGAGGGCGGCGCCGGCGAGCCCCGCACCGTGGCCTGCGTGTCCTGCCTCGGTGGCGATGTTGCTGCGGCGCTGGAACAGGTACGCGATCAGCATCGGGTCACCCAGCTCTTGGGCGTACTCCATCGCCAGGCCGGTCCACCGCATGGCCTCGTCCGCGCGGTCTGTGTCCTGATGCAGCCAGCCCAGGAACTCTGTGTATCTCGCGCCGATGCGCAGCACGTCTTCGCGTAAGGGGCCGTACGCATCTCGGCACATCTGCTCGATGAGGGGCATCTGGCTCTGGACAGGGGCCATCAGGAATTGCGGGCCGACAAGCGGCTCGGCCTGCGCGTGTTGGTCGAGGAGGGACGTCAGGTACCGCAACATCTCGGGGCTGACAGGCACGGGGAACTTGGTCCGCAGGAAGGAACCGGTCGGGTGCGGTGTCTGGCCGCCCAAGAGCAACTCGGACTCCGGGAAGCCGAGCTCCCGGTCCGTTGCCTGGTACGCCTCACGGAAGAGCGGCTGGTGATCCGCGCTCACCGGGCGCCGGCCGTTCTCGTACATGGAGATGAGCGTCTTCCAGCTGGCCGCTGAGGGCGATTCGACGCCGAGGCGCTCAGCGGCGCCGACCAAGGCGTCAATGAGGTCGCCCTGTCTCCATCCGCGGCTCTGCCTTACCTCTTGGAGCCTGCTCCTGGACTTCATCGCTCCCCCGAAACACCTCGCGGTCCGCCCCTTCTCATCATGCGGCCAAAGGGGCCTCTGGCGTGGCGAGTTAACAGTTAACGGAGCCCCTTGTTAACCCCGTCCACTGCCGAACTGGGGGGAGTCGGGCTTACTTGGCGCAAGCACGGCGGCGGGGTCACCTCGCCTCCGTCTGTACCACTCAAGCGGACACGGAAGGCGGAGGTGAGATGGGGTTCAACGTTGAGGCGACAGAGCTAGAGACCGAACACCGTCTCGGTCCGTTCGGGTTGGCGACCGTCAAGCCGTACTCCAGGACGCGGCGGTCGGTGGACGGCAGTGCGCTGATGAAGGTCTATCTGGGCATTGACCCGGAAGGTCGTCGTCGGCGTGAGGTCGAGACAGTCGGGCTCGCTGCGATTCGAGGATTCTCGGTTCCGGCCGTCCTGGCCACAGGCCACGGCACAGCCGGTTCCTGGACCGTGTTCCGGATGCTGCCCGGCACTCCTTGCTCGATCGGCACGGACAGGGCGATCGATGAGTACCTCGGCCATGTGCGTGATGTGGCTGGCCGACTACATCAGCCCGCTGTCGACCTCCCGCCAGGATCTGGCTGGACGGCGGGTCCAGGCGACCCTACGACGCAGTCTTGCTTCCTCCTGGCCCAGCTCTCCGGACGCTGCAGGACCAAGCCCTGGTGGGCGGCGATGGAGAAGGCCCTCCGGCCGCTCGAATCGCATCCAGTCGTCCACCTCCACGGAGATCTCAAACCCGAGCACCTGCTGGTCGATGGTGGGGGCCTGCATGTCGTGGACTGGGAGGCCAGCGGACGCGGTCCGGCTGTCGTGGACTACGCGGACGTGGTGTTTCACCTCGTCCGCGATCTGATCTACGAGGACGCGTTGCCTGGCCGCATCCCAGTCGATCGCATGTCAGAGCTGCCACTGGAGGGTCCAGTGCTGGCCTGGCGCCTGCTTCTCTGGCTCGATCGGCGGCGGCCATCGGCCCTCGACTTGATCTTCACGCACGACGTCGACCGGCTCACTACCGAAGAGCATCCCGCAGCCGCATGCATGGAGCTTGCTCGGGTCGTCTCGTTCCTTCGTGCCGCTGGCGTTCCCCGCTGAACCTCCGCTCTCTCGCTCGACCAGGCGCGCTGACGCCTGCGCTCACCCCTTCTCCGATCCTGATTGGGAGTTCGTGATGCCTCGTACGAGCACGACCATCGGAAACAGCCACCTCGTCATCGAGACCGGCAGGGCCACGCCGGACGCGACGACCATCGTGGAGCGCAAGGGCCTCGGCCACCCCGACACCCTGGCGGACCACCTCGCCGAGCGGCTGTCCCGCGCTTACAGCCACTACACCGTTCAGCACTTCGGTGCCGTCCTGCACCACAACTTCGACAAGCTCGCCCTCCTCGGTGGGGCCAGCGAGGTCCGCTACGGCGCCGGCGGGATGACGTCCCCCGTCCGCGTCCTGGTCAACGGGCGAGCCGCGCCCATGTGCGGCGGGGAACGAATCCCCGTCAAGGAGATCGTCGAGGCCGAGGTCGGGGCCTTCTTCGCCGAGCGGCTCCCCGAGGTGTCGAACCACCTCGACATCACCTTCAACATCACCAGCAACTCCAGCCCGGGCGCCGTCCTCACCGGTGACGGAGTACCGGACCGCACCCGCTGGTTCAACCCGCGCTCCATCGACGACCTCCGCGAGCGGCGGGTGCGGCTCTCCAATGACACGTCCCTCGGGACGGGCTGGGCGCCGGAGAACCCGTTCGAGTCGTTCGTCCGCGAGCTGGTGGACCACTTCTCCGGCGAGAGTGAGTTCACCCTCGCCCACGCCTGGTGCGGCTCCGACGTCAAGCTCATGGGCTACTGGGACGGAGACCGGGCGGACGTCGTGCTGTGCGTCCCCCAGAAGTCGCGCCATGTCGCCAGCCGGGCGGAGTACGTCCGCAACTCGGAGAGCGTTCTGGCCGAGTGCCACCGGCTCGCCGCCCTCCGGATGTCCGGGGCGGAGACCCGCTTCCGGCTGAACGCCCGGGACGTGCCGGAGAAGGACGAGCTGTACCTGACGTACACCGGCAGCTCCATCGAGTCCGGTGACGAGGGCGTCGTCGGCCGAGGCAACCGCGTGAACGGTCTCATCACCCCGCTGCGGCCGATGAACCTGGAGGGGGCGAACGGCAAGAACCCCGTCTACCACGTCGGCAAGCTCTACAACATCGCCGCGCAGCGGCTGGCCTCCCGGCTCCACGAGGCGACCGCGGGCCACGCGGAGGTGCACCTCGTGAGCACCACCGGGCAGCGGCTCGACGAGCCCTGGCGCATCCTCGTCCGCCTCTCCGCTCCTGACGCCGAGGTCGACAAGGTGCAGGCCCTGGTCGCGGAGATCCTCACCGAGTTCCCGGCCCTCACGGACGAACTCGTCTCCGACGGGATCGTGCTGAGCTGATGCTGAAGCGGACGCTCGGAGAGATCCCCGCAGGCTGCCGGCGGCGCTTGTTCGCGCACTACGGCAACGGAGCCGAGGGCTGGCTCGATGCAGCCCCGGGCCTGCTAGCGGTGGCTGCGGAACGCTGGAAGCTCTCGTTCGGGGACTACTTCGACGCCGGACACGCCTCGGTGATCGCCACGGCGACCGACCTCGACGGGCGTCCGCTGCTCCTCAAAGCCTGGTTCGACCCCGACCGCTACCGCCACGAGGTGGACGCTCTGCGCCTGTGGGCCGGTGGACCCACGGCAGACGTCTTGGAGGCTGCGGACGATCTGGCTGTGGCCGCCCTCGAACTCGTAGGGGGGCGGCCCGGGGGAGCGGATCGGCCGACGCGTGAGACGCCGATGGTCGCCGCTGCCCTCCAGGGACTCCACACCCTCGGGCGGCGCAGAAACCGACCGAACGACTTCCCCCGGCTCGCCACCTACCTCGGCGGGGAAGTCTTCCCCCGGATCCAGCGACGGGAGCACGCGCTCGACACCGGCGCCTGGCGCCCTCTCGTTGACGCCACCCTGCCGGCACTCACCGACCTTGAGGAAGACCCGAGCCGGGTGACGGTCCTGCACGCGGACCTGTACCGGGAGAACGTGCCCTTCGACTGGCTGGCGCACCCGCGCCTGATCGACCCGCTCCCCATGGTGGGTGACCCGGCGTTCGACTGGGCGTTCTGGACCGTCTACTACGACCTCGCCCGCAGGACCGGGGAGCGGCTGACCACTGCCTCACGCATCTCCCGGATCCCCATCCCCGTACTCGCGCCCTGGTGCCGCCTGCTCGCCCTCGACGGTCTCCTCTTCTACCTGGAGACCGACGACCCGAGAGCACCGCAGATGGCGGAAGTGCTCTCCGACCTCTCGGCATCAACTCCACGGAGCGGAACGTGACCACCTACATCGTTCGCCACGGCCAGACGAACTACAGCAAGCGGTACCTCGTCAATGGCGACCCGACCAAGCACATCCACCTCAACGAGGAAGGCCGGCAGTCACTGAGCCGTGCCTGGACCATCCTCCCCTTACACTCCGTGTCCACGTGGCTGACCAGCGAATTCCCGCGAGCCAAGCAGACGACTTCTCTTCTGATGGGCGTTCCCGCGGCCACGCTGGTTGTCGATGGCCGGCTGAACGAACTCGACTACGGGGAATTCGAGGGCAGCCCGTTCCTCGAATACGCGGTCTGGCTCGACACTCACGGTGCGGGGCAGCGTCCACCCGGTGCCGCAGAATCCCAGCGCGAGGGCATCCGGAGGATGCTCTCCGGGGTCCTCGCCGCCCTGGAGCACCCCGGTCCCCGTGTACTCGTCAGCCACGGTCTGCTCGTCTCCGTACTGCTCTGGCACCGGGACCGCTCGCCAGACGACCCCATCCCGCTGTTCTTCCCGGAGGCCCCGTACGTCGAGCCGGTCGCCATACCCGATGACGAGCTCCCCATCCTCATCACGGCACTGTTGGACGATCTTGATACGAGCGATCACCACGAATCAGCCACCGATGGTGACTCGACGATATTGCGGATCAGTGAGGGGTCGACGGTTGCTACCGTCGATGCGGTATCCCCATCCCACTCGCTGGATAAAAAGGATCTTCCTCATGCATGACGCCCGCGCCCTGATTGAAATGGGTGCCGAAGCAGTTCGTCGGCTCGCTCGTCGCGGTTACTCCCTGGACCTGTCCCGGCTGGAAGACCTCCAGTCCCGGCGCAACCAGAGCATCCGCTCAGCCGACGAGCTGCGGGCGGAGGCCAAGCGGGCGGCGAGCGAGGTCCAGCAGACGGCCAAGCAGGGCGGCGACATCTCCAAGCTAAAGGAGCGTGCCCGCGAGCTGAAGGACCAGATCCGGGACATCGACGCCGAGCAGGAACAGGTGCAGGAGGAGCTGACCGAGCTGCTCCTGACCATCCCGAACCTGCCGGACGACGCAGCCCCGGACGGCGACTCTGACGAGTTCGCGGTCGAGGTCCGCCGTGTCGGCACCCCGCCGGCCTTCTCCTTCGAGCCGAAGGACCACGTCGACCTCGGCGAGAGCACCGGCATGCTCGACTTCGCGCGGGCGACGAAGCTGTCGGGCCCCCGGTTCGTCGTCTCCCGCGGGGCGGGAGCCGCCCTGGAGCGTGCCCTGGCGACGCTCTTCCTCGACATCCACACCCGTCGGCACGGGTACGTCGAGCACGCGGTTCCGTACCTGGTCAGCCGCAAGACGATGACCGGCACCGGACAGCTGCCGAAGTTCGAGGAGGACCTGTTCAAGACCGGCGTAGCCGACCGTGAGCTGTTCCTCATTCCGACGGCCGAGGTACCGCTGACCAACCTCTATGCCGACGAGATCATCCCGCCGGCCGACCTGCCGCTGTCCCTGACCGCGCACACGCCGTGCTTCCGGTCCGAGGCAGGCTCGTACGGCCGCGATACCCGGGGCCTGATCCGCCAGCACCAGTTCGCCAAGGTCGAGATCGTCCAGATGGTCGACCCGGCGGACGCGGACGCCACGCTGGAGACGATGGTCGGCCACGCCGAGGCGTGCCTGAAGGAACTCGGCCTCGCCTACCGAGTCGTCAAGCTGGCCGCCGGTGACACGGGCTTCTCCGCCCAGCTCACGTACGACATCGAGGTCTGGATCCCGAGCCAGAACACGTACCGCGAGATCTCCTCGATCTCGAACTTCGGCACCTTCCAGGCCCGCCGGGCGAACATCCGCACCCGAGGCGAGGACGGCAAGCCCAAGCTCGTCGCCACCCTCAACGGCTCCGGCCTCCCCATCGGCCGCACCGTCGCCGCGCTCCTCGAACAGTGCCAGCAGCAGGACGGCTCCCTCGTCCTTCCCGAATCCCTTTTCCCGTACCTCGGCTTCCGCCGTATCTCGGCGGACGGAACACCGGAGGCATAACGTGCTCGTCGGCGTCTGCGACTTCCCTGGTAGCTACGCCTTTCCACCCGCCGGGTACGGCGGGATCGAACGATGGCTGTGGGCGGTCGCCGTAGGCGCCCGAGCCGCAGGCGCCGACGTACACCTCCTGGGGCCGGGCTGGCTCACGGACCTGGAGAACGACTGGGTCCGTAAGCCGGTCCGCCTGGAGGACATCACCGCCGGATCGCTCGCCGAGCGCGAGCTCCGCGGCGCCCGATACGACCTCCTGGTCGTGGGGCACGAGTACCCCTCGCTGCCCGCCTGGACCCGGACGTGGACCGAACTGGACTGCGACGTCGCCACGTTCCAGCACTCTCCGGTGTTCCAGCACGCCGCTACCGCCTTCGACGGCAAAAGGTCACGGCTCTACTGCTACTCGCCCGAGATGATCGAGCGGTACGCCGACCACCAGCCGATCCCCGAGCTGGCCGTGCACCTCGGCCTCAACGAGGAGGAACCGGCGGCGGTCGCCGGTACCGACCTCGTGTGGCTCGGCCGGATCGACGAGGAGAAGGCTCCGCACATCGCCGTACGTGCTGCTCAGATACTCGGCCGCCGGATTCGGATCGTCGGACCGGTCTTCGACGAGGGCTACGTACGACGCCACGACCGGCTCTTCAGCGCGGACCACGTCAAGTGGGTCGGCGAACTCGGCGGCCCCGCCAAGACCGCCGCCATCCGCGACGCGTCCGTCTTCGTCTATACCTACGCCCGCACCTACGTGGAGGCCGGCGCCGCTGTCTTCGGCGAATCCCTCCGCGCCGGCACCCCCATGGCCGCCCTCACCTGGCGCACAGGCACCTGTGCCGAAGCCGCCCTCTGCGACCAGACCGGCGCGATCACCGTGGGCAACCCAGACGAGGACGACGAGACAGCGGCCCGCCAGCTGGCTCAAGCCATCGAGCGAGCGGAGAGCCTCGACCACCGGCAGGTCCAGGAGATCGGGCAGCACCGATTCGATCCCGCCCGGCACTTCCGGGCGATGGCGGCACGGTCAGCATGACCAGCACGGCCAGTGGAGACGGAAAGTCTCTGTCGGAACGGATACCCGCTGCGCTCCATGCGGCGTTAGGCGGGCACTGGGAGTTCACCGTCGCCGACTCCCGCATCGAGATCCGGCATCCGCAGCGTGGTACCCCCTATCGACCACCCCGCCGCCCGCCCTCATGGCGGGAACTCCTCGACGAGCTGGAGAGCAGCTTCGCAAGGGACGGCGCCCCGCGTGCCCTCTGTCTCCCGCTCCGATGGGGCCGTGAGACCGAACTGACCATCTCCGCGGTCCAAGCCCTCGACCCACTCCTCAAGGAGGGCAAGCCCCACACGTACCGGACCGGCTTCCTCCCTCAGCCCGTCGTACGCTTCACCGGCCAGCGCGACACCGCCGGCGCCCTGTGCGAAGGATTCCTGACCTCCTTCGTCAACATCTCCCGCGTCCAACCCGTGCAGAACTTGGACGCGTACGGATCCATCCTCGATGGCTGGCTGTCTGTCCTGTCCCAGCTCGGCTTCCACAGCCGGCATCTGAGCATCTACGGCAGTCTCACGACGTGGCGGCGACGACAGGTCGAAGGCGTAACGCTGCGCTTTCGCCACCTGGACCTCACCCTCGGCGACATCGTCCTCCTCTGGAACGTCGAGAGCCCGGAGCACATGGCCGTGGACCTCGGCACCGGACTGGAACGTCTGGCATGGGCGCGCACCCAACTGGGCTGGCACGACTTGATCTACGGCCGCTTCGCCCAGGCAGCACCAGCAGAGACGCTGGACGCCATCCGCACCGCCACGCTCCTCCTCAGCCACGGGATTACTCCTGCGGCCCGAGGAGCGGGCGGAATCACGCGGCGGGTCATCGGTTCGATTGATCCAGCCGCTGTGCGCCTCGGCGTCAGCGCCGTGGTCCGAGACCTGTACGACTACTGGTCGCTCTTCGGGACTCCCACCGTCCCGTGGGCCTCTGTGACCGCTGCCATGGAAGCGGAGTTGCACGGCCAGTCACGCCGTCTCCTGCGCGTGGGAGACGCATCGACCGGTCGCTCGCAACCGTGCACGTAACGATGGTGGGCCGTTTCCTCTTCGGGCCGTTGCTGGACCGGCTCAGCGTCGGGCACCTCGTGGAGATGTTCGACGCCATCGCCGACGAGAACGAGGTGATCGCGGCCGAGAACCAGGAGCGCCGTGATCAGATCGCACTGTGCAAGCCGAGCAAGGCGGGGCGGCCCGTGGCGGCCGAGCGGGCCAGGCTGGCCCTGGAGAAGGAGAAGCTCGCCGAGATGAAGCCGTTCCGGAAGCTCACGGGTCCTGCGACCCGTCAGAGCATCCGGCGGACGCTGCGGGCCGCCCTGAACGCGGCGATCGCTCGGCAGCTCGTCACCTTCAACCCGGCCGCGCACGTAGAGCTTGAGTCGGGCAAGCGGCCCAAGCCGCTCCTGTGGACAGCTGAGCGCGTGGAGCGGTGGCTGGAGACCGGCGAGAAGCCCAGCCCGGTCATGGTGTGGATGCCGGCGCAGCTCGGGGCCTTCCTTGACCACGCGTCAGACCACCGGCTGTACGCGTTCTTCCACCTGATCGCGTTCCGCGGGCTCCGACGCGGCGAGGGCGTCGGCCAGGACTGGACGCACGTGAACCTTGACGCCGGGCTCCTCACCGTCGCGAGCGAAATCGTGCAGGACGGGTGGACGCCGTACGAGTCGGAGCCGAAGACCGACTCCAGCGCGAACACCATCGGCCTGGACAACGACACCGTGGCCGTTCTGCGGGCGCACCGGGTCCGGCAGAACAAAGAGCGCCTCAAGTGGGGCAAGGGCTGGCAGAACACGGGGAAGGTCTTCACCAAGGAGGACGGCACCTGGCTGCACCCGGACACCGTCTCCAAGGAGTTCCGGCGCCTCTACGAGGAGATCGGCCTGCCGCCCATCAACCTCCGGGACCTGCGGCACGGGACGGCGACCCTCACCCACGCCGGCGGTGGCGACCTCCACACCATCAAGGAGACGCTGCGACACTCCACCATCACATTGACTTCGGACACGTACACGAGCCTGCTGCCCGAGGTCGACAAGGCCGCAGCGGAGGCAGCCGCTCGGCTGGTGCCGAGGGCGCGTCCGGCGGTGGCGACGAACGGGAGTTCCAGCACCGCCGCTCCCGCATCGCTCCCGCACGGGGCCGTGAATGACGAAGCGCCCCGACCGGCCGAAGCCAATCGAGGCGCTAAGTAGCAGGTCAGAGGGGTTAACCCCCGCCTGCGAGCAGTAGGCCATGTCGGACTCGAACCGACAACCAACGGATTAAAAGTCCGCTGCTCTGCCAATTGAGCTAATGGCCCTCCGGGTGCTCACCCCAGAGCATAGCCGGAGCGCGCCGGTCAGCCGATCGGGTATCCACCGACCGGCCTGTCGCCGCCGGTCCGGGGGAGTTACGCACCATCAGTTTCCGGGAGCGAGAGAGGGCCCGTACGGCACCTGGGTGTCGTACGGGCCCTCTCAGGGGTTCAGCTCAGCTGCGGTCAGCCGTTGCGCTTCCAGCGCGGCTTGTCGTCGCGGCGGCCGCCGAAGCCGCCGGTGGAACCGGAGCCGGAGCCGGACGGACGGTGGTCGTCGCGGCGGCCGTACGGGCGGTCGCCGCCACCGGCGCGGAAGCCACCGGACGGACGGTCGTCACGACGGTCGCGGTTGAACGGGCGGTCGCCGCCACCGGCGCGGAAGCCACCGGACGGACGGTCGTCACGGTTGAAGCCGCCCGAGGAGCGGTCGTCACGGTTGAAGCCGCCGGAGGGACGGTCGTCGCGGCGGAAACCACCACGGTCGCCACCACGGTCATCGCGGTTGAAGCCACCCGACGGACGGTCGTCACGACGGAAGCCACCACCGGACGGACGGTCACCACCGGAGCGGAAGCCACCCGACGGACGGTCGTCGCGGCGGAAACCACCACGGTCACCACCACGGTCGTCACGGTTGAAGCCACCCGACGGACGGTCGTCACGACGGAAGCCACCACCGGACGGACGGTCACCACCGGAGCGGAAGCCACCCGACGGACGGTCGTCGCGGCGGAAACCACCACGGTCACCACCACGGTCGTCACGGTTGAAGCCACCCGACGGACGGCCACCGCGGTCACCGCGGTCGTCACGGCGGAAGCCACCACGGTCACCACCGCGGTCGCCACCGCGGTTGTCGCGACGCTCGAAGTTGCCACGGTCGTCACGCTGGGCGCGCTGCTCCTCGCGGCGCTCCTGCGCGGCCAGCTCGGCGGCAGCGGCGGCGGCAGCCGCCGCGACCTCGGCCTCGGCGGCCTCGGCCACCTCGGCGACAGCGGCCTCCGGGTCCTCGCCACGCTCACGCGCGGAGCGGGCGACCAGGCGGTCGGCCTCCTCGCGCAGCTCCACGGCACGGCGCGACAGGCGCTCGAGCTGCTTGGTCAGCTCGGCGACCTCACGCTCGGCCTGCTTGGCGGCGTTGTTCGCGGAGTCGGCCTGGACCTCGGTCAGCGAACGGGCACCGGTGATCTCGGCGACCTCCGGCTCGAAGGCGCCGGCGCCCTGGACGATGTGACGCGAGGCGTCGACGCCCGCGTCCTCCATCAGGCGGAAGATCTGGCGGCGCTGGTGCGGCAGCGCGAGGGAGACCACGACGCCGGACTTGCCGGCGCGGGCGGTACGGCCCGAGCGGTGCAGGTAGTCCTTGTGGTCGCCGGCCGGGTCCACGTTCAGGACCAGGTCGATGCCGTCGACGTGGATACCGCGGGCGGCGACGTCGGTCGCGACGAGCGCGTTGACGTAGCCGTCCTTGAAGTCGGCGAGGACGCGGGTACGGGCGCCCTGCGTCATGCCGCCGTGCAGCGCGTCGGCCTTCACGCCGGCCTCGACGAGCTGCTCGGCGATGCGGTCGGCGCCCAGCTGGGTGCGGACGAAGATGATGGTGCGGCCCTTACGGGCGGCGATGGCGGCCGTGACCGGCGCCTTGTCCTTCGGCTTCACGACGAGGACGTGGTGCGTCATGGTCGTGACGTTGCCCTGCGCGCTGTCGACCTCGTGCGTGACGGGGTTCGTCAGGTAGCGCTTGACCAGGGTGCCGATCTCGTTCTCCATGGTGGCGGAGAAGAGCATGCGCTGGCCGCCGCCGGGGATCTGGTCGAGCAGCTCGGTGACCTCGGGCAGGAAGCCCAGGTCGGCCATCTGGTCGGCCTCGTCGAGGACCGCGACCTGGACGTTCGCCAGGGAGCAGGCGCCGCGGTTGATGATGTCGCGCAGACGGCCGGGGGTGGCGACGAGGACGTCGACACCGCGCTCCAGAGCGAAGATCTGGTTGCTCATGGAGGTACCGCCGCAGACGACCTTCATCTTGAGGCCGAGCACGTCGCCGTAGGGCTGGAGCGCGTCCGCGACCTGCATCGCGAGCTCACGGGTCGGCGTGAGGATGATGGCGCGGGGCTTCTTCTTCTCGGTGTGGCCGCCGGCCAGCGAGGCCAGGGTCGGCAGACCGAAGGAGAGGGTCTTGCCGGAGCCGGTGCGGCCACGGCCGAGGATGTCCTTGCCGGCCAGGGCGTCCGGGATGGTCGCGGCCTGGATCGGGAAGGGGGCGGTGACGCCGTTCTGCGCGAGCTTGCGCACGATGCCCTCGGGGAGACCGAGGTCGCCGAAGGTGATCGAGGGCTCGGCGTCGGCGTCAGCGTCCGCGTCGTCGTCGAAGTCGGTGGTCGAGTCCTCGAGGGACTCGTCGGTGTTCACGTCGGCCTCAAGAGCCTCGATGATCTCGTCCGCCTCAGCGGCCTCGATCGCCTCGGTGACCACAAGGGCCTCGGCGTCGATGATCTCGTTGGAGTCGTTCTCGGGCATGACGGAACGGTCAGAGCTGGAAATGGACATGCGAAATGCGAAACCTTCCGGAGTCTCGGCACGCGCCCAAACTCCGTGAATCGCAAATCGACCGCCTCAATGCGGTCAGCCACGGCTAGGGAGAGTACGCGCCACACGGCGCTCTTCGGATTCGGCGCCGGGCAATGGGATCAAACGATCTATAACCATACGCACCCTCCCCGGGGTCTGGCAAGTCGCTCCGGCAATAGCGCCTCTGACCTGCATAAACGCCCCGAGGTCCGGCGCCCGGCCGCGCCGGACGGACACCGTCGGACGGCCGCCGGGCCTACAATTCCGGCGCCGGCTGGGTGGTCGGCTCCGGCTGCGGGCTCGGCGGTTCGGGCGTGGGTTCCGTCACAGGGGGAAGGGTGGCCGGCGGCTCCGGAGTCGGACTGGCCGACTGCTGCCCGCCACCCGGACCGCCCGGGCCGCCGGATCCGCCGCCCGACCCGCCCGAAGGGGGTTGCTGGGAGCCCTGCCCGCCCGCCCCGCCGCCCGGTCCCGCCGACGGCGCGGGCACTCCCGGCGGGCCGCTCGGCGCGCCCGCGCTCGGCGAGGCCCCGGTCGCACCGGAGGCCTTGCCGTCCTCCTTGGGCCTGCCGTCCTGGTTCCCCGTACCGTCCTTCGTGCCGTGCCCATTGCCGTGGACCCCGGAGCCCCGCCCCGAGACGGTCCCCGCGCCCGCCTCGGCGCCGCTGCGGCGGTCCCCCGAAGCGGCGGGCCCCGGCTTCGCCGCGTCCTCGCCGACGCTCATGCAGCCGGCCGTCGCCGCGACCGCGAGCGCGGTGACGGCCAGTCGGAGGGAAGCGGACAACTGGCGCACGGGGGCACCTCCGGAGCCTGAGGGTGAACATTCCGCATGAGCGGGTCAATGTGCCCAACTCCCTTGGGCCCGTAAGGGACACGCCCTCGGCCGAAGGGCCTCAGGCGAAGAGCTGCCGCGCCACCTGCGAACCGAGGTGCACCGCACCCAGCCCGACCAGCACCGACATCACCACGTTCGCCGCGGCCAGGAACCGGTGTCCGCGCTCGGCCAGCCGCAGCGTCTCGTACGAGAACGTCGAGTACGTGCTCAGCGCCCCGCACAGCCCGGTCCCCAGCAGCAACTGCGGCCGCGAGCCGGCGGCCCCGGCCAGCGCCGCCCCCGCCAGCACCCCGAGCACCAGGCAGGCGCTCGCGTTGACCGCGAAGGTGCCCCAGGGGAAGGAGGAGTCGTGCCGCGCCTGCACCGCACGGTCCATCAGATAGCGCAGCGGCGCACCGACGGCCGCGCCGGCCACGACGAGCAGCCAGTTCACGGCGCGGCCCGGTCGGCCCGGCCCGGCCCGCGCCCCCGGACCGCGAGCCGGGTCACCGAAGCCGCCGCCCACACCGCACCCAGCGCCGCCACCACCGTGAGCCCGGCGTAGGCCAGCGCGGTGCCCGCCTCTCCCTCGTCCAGGAGCCGGGAGAAGTCCAGCGCGTAGGTGGAGAAGGTGGTGAATCCGCCGAGCACGCCCACCCCGGCGAAGGGCCTCAGCAGCGGGTGCGGGGCCGTCCGGCCGCCCTCGCTGATCAGCACCATCAGTACGCCGATCAGCGCGCTGCCGCAGGCGTTGATCCACAGGGTCGCCCACGGGAAGGCCCCGGCCCCGGCCGGCCACAGCAGGGAGACCCCGTACCGCGCCGCGCCCCCGAGCGCGCCGCCCGCCGCCACCGCCGCGAGCACCCGGCCCTGCGGCTCGGCACGCTGCGCGGGTACGTGCAGGTCGACGTCCGGATCGATCGCCTCCGCCGCCTCGTCACCGGGGACGGGCAGCCGGGTCACCCGTACCCCAGCGCGTGCAGCCGGTCGTCGTCGATGCCGAAGTGGTGGGCGATCTCGTGCACCACGGTGACCTCCGTCTCCGCGACCACGCCCTCCCGGTCCTCGCACATCCGCAACGTGGGATTCCGGTAGATGGTGATCCGGTCCGGCAGCACCCCGGCGTACCACTCGCCGCGGTCCGTCAGCGGAGTCCCCTCGTACAGACCGAGCAGCTCGGGGTCGTCGGCGGGCGGCTCGTCCTCGACGAACACCGCCACGTTGTCCATCAGCCGCGTCAGCTCGGGCGGGATCCGGTCCAGGGCCTCTGCGACGAGCTCTTCGAACTCCTCGCGCGTCATCTCCAGCACCCGGCCATTGTCGCTCCGGGGGAAACCGTTTTGGCGATAGCTCCCCGGATCCCATATGCTTCTCACGTCCCCGACGCGCTGAAGAAGTGCCCGGCGGGCCTTTAGCCCTCATCGTCTAGTGGCCCAGGACGCCGCCCTTTCAAGGCGGTAGCACGGGTTCGAATCCCGTTGGGGGTACGCATTACCGTGTGCAAGACTTGGTCTCGCACACTGCTAGGTCCTGTGGAGCAGTTGGTTAGCTCGCCACCCTGTCAAGGTGGAGGTCGCGGGTTCAAGTCCCGTCAGGATCGCTGAAGCCGGAAACGGTTTCGTGGCTGGGTAGCTCAGTTGGTACGAGCGATCGCCTGAAAAGCGATAGGTCGCCGGTTCGACCCCGGCCCCAGCCACCATCAAGAAGGCCCCGTCCATCGGACGGGGCCTTCTGGGGTTACTCCGTCTCGCCCGTGGGGCTGGAGCGCCGGCGCCACTGCACGACGCCGACGGCCGCCGCCCCGGCCGCGACCAGCCCGAGCAGCGCCCAGTCCGGCACCGCGTCCGCCAGCGAGCCGACCCACTGCTCCACCGCGAACGAGTCGTCCACGTCCAGCAGCCCCGGCAGCGCGCTCGCCCCGTCGTACGCGAGGAACAGCGCGCCCAGGGTGATGAAGAACAGCCCGGACAGCAGCGAGGTGGTGTGCAGCTCGAAGCGGCCGACCGCGAAGGCCCGGCCGCGCAGCCAGCGCCGCCCGCCCAGCTCGAACCGCTCCCAGAGCAGGGCCAGCAGGAAGAGCGGGACGGCCATCCCCAGGGCGTAGACCGCGAGCAGCAGGCCGCCGTAGACGGGGCTGCCGCTGACCGCGGCGACGGTGAGGACGCTGCCCAGGATCGGGCCCGCGCAGAAACCGGCCAGCCCGTAGACCGCGCCGAGCGCGTACACGGACAGGGCGGTGGTCGGCCGGATCCGGCCCGACAGCGCCGAGATCCGCTTCGAGGCGAAGCCGAGGCCCAGGATCTGTGCGAGGCCGAGCCCGATGATCAGCCAGCCGCCGGCGAGGACCAACTGGTCGCGGTTGCTGTGGAAGAACCGCCCGGCGTACGAGCCGGCCGCCCCGAGCGGTACGAGGGTGCTCGCGAGGCCCGCGTAGAAGATCCCGGTGCGCGCCAGGAGCCGCGAGGTGGAGTCGATGGAGTACGCGAAGAAGGCGGGCAGCAGCAGGGCGCTGCACGGGCTGAGCAGCGCGAGGAGGCCGCCCAGCAGGGCGGCCAGGTATCCGATGTCGGTCACTGCTTCGCCGCCTCCGCCTTCGCCTTGGCGATGGCGGCCGTGAAGGCGTCGAGCGGCTGGGCGCCCGCGATCGGCCTGCCGTTCAGCAGGAAGGACGGGGTGGAGGTGACGCCGATGCGGTAGCCCTCCTCCTGGTCCTTCTTCAGTGCCGCAGCGGCCTGCTCGCCGGCCATGTCCGCCGTGAAGCGCTCCAGATCGGGGACCTCGGCCTCCCGGGCCAGCTCCAGGAGCCGCGGCTCGGCGAAGCCCTTCTCCTTCGAGCCGTCGGCGTACGCCGCGGCGTGGAAGGCGTCGAAGCGGTCCTGCTGCCCGGCCGCCCAGGCGGCCTTGGCGGCGGCCTCGGACTCGGCGCCGAAGATCGGGAAGTTGCGCCACTCGATGCGCAGGGTGCCGTCGGCGACGTGCTTCTTCACCAGTTCGGGCTCGGTGTCCCGGGCGAACTTGCCGCAGTAGCCGCACTTGAAGTCGGAGTACTCGATGAGCACGACGGGCGCGTCGGCGCGGCCGACGGCGAGCTTGTCGCCGGCCTCGCGGCGGGCCAGCGCCTTGAGCTCGGCGGCGGGATCGGCCCGGGGCGCGGCCACGGCGCCGGAGCCCGAGCCGGCCGAGCCGGAATCGGCGGGGGCGCTGGCCTGCCAGGAGACGATCCCGAGGGTGATCGCGGCGAGGGCGACCCCGGCGGAGATCTGCAGGGGCTTGGTGGAGGTCTTGGAAGAGGGCATGCGGGTGCTCCAGTGCTGCGGGTGACGAGGCGGGACCGGGGGACCGGCTCCGGCTTCCCAGGGGTTGTCTTGCTGATCGGCAAGGCGCTCCCTAGACCCGCATCACGCACAGCTCCAGCCGGTCGGGCGCCGGGCGGCCGGGGCCGCGTACGGGGCTTCGTACGGGCATGGCCGCGGGCGGGCCGGCCTCGTCGGGCACCGGCCGGGCGGGCGGGACCTGCGCGTGCTCGCCCGCGGCGCGCGGGGGGACCGCGGGCGTACCGCCGCGCTCGGGGGCCCGCGGCGCACAGGCGGGCCCCTCGCCTTCGGTGAACGCGGCCGCGTGGGGCTGAGCCCGGGCCGGGGCCGCGTCGGAGATCAGGACCGGGGCCGAGGCCGGGATCGGGATCGGGGCCGGCGCCGTCCGGACCGAACCGACCGCCGCCGCCGGGGCCGCGCAGCCCAGGAGTACCGCCAGGACCACGCCGAGCAGGCTCCAGACGTGACGGGGGCGGGACAAGGTGGGCTGCCTCTCATTCGTGCGACCGACGGACTCGTCCCGAAATGGTACGGGTCCACCCGACAAATGCGTTCGCCACCCGGAGGGCCCAGGTGAGATCCTCGATCAGGTATGTCTACTTCCTTCGCCGCCCTGCAGACGCTTCTCGGTGAGATCTCCCTCCGTGACGCGCACCGCCTCGGCCGCCGCCTCGAGGGCGCCCGCCGTATCCGCAAGCCCGAGGCCAAGCAGGCCGTGCTCGACGAGATCGCCGCGGAGGCCACCAAGGCCGCCGAGCGACTGGCCGGCCGTGCCTCGCGGATGCCGGAGGTCACGTATCCCGAGAACCTGCCCGTCAGCCAGAAGAAGGACGAGATCGCCGAGGCGATACGCGACCACCAGGTCGTGATCGTCGCGGGCGAGACCGGGTCCGGCAAGACCACGCAGATCCCCAAGATCTGCATGGAGCTGGGCCGCGGCGTCCGCGGCATGATCGGGCACACCCAGCCCCGCCGGATCGCGGCCCGCACGGTCGCGGAGCGGATCGCCGAGGAGCTCAAGTCCGAGATCGGCCAGACGGTCGGCTGGAAGGTCCGGTTCACCGACCAGGTGGACCAGGACGCGACCTTCGTGAAGCTGATGACCGACGGCATCCTGCTCGCCGAGATCCAGACGGACCGCGAGCTGCGCGCGTACGACACGATCATCATCGACGAGGCGCACGAGCGGTCCCTCAACATCGACTTCCTGCTGGGCTACCTGGCCACGCTGCTGCCGGCGCGTCCCGACCTCAAGGTCGTCATCACCTCGGCGACCATCGACCCCGAGCGCTTCTCCCGCCACTTCGGCGAGGCGCCGATCGTCGAGGTCAGCGGGCGCACCTATCCGGTGGAGGTGCGCTACCGGCCCCTCCTGGAGGAAGGGGAGGAGGCCGAGGATTCCGACCGGGACCAGATCACGGCGATCTGCGAGGCCGTGGACGAGCTCCAGTCCGAGGGGCCGGGAGACATCCTGGTCTTCCTCTCCGGCGAGCGCGAGATCCGCGACACCGCGGACGCCCTGAACAAACGGAACCTGCGCTTCACCGAAGTTCTCCCCCTTTACGCACGCCTCTCGCACGCCGAGCAGCACCGCGTCTTCCAGCAGCACACCGGCCGCAGGATCGTTCTCGCGACCAACGTCGCCGAGACCTCGCTGACCGTCCCCGGCATCAAGTACGTGATCGACCCGGGCACCGCCCGGATCTCCCGCTACAGCCACCGCACCAAGGTCCAGCGCCTGCCCATCGAGCGGATCTCGCAGGCCAGCGCCAACCAGCGCAAGGGCCGCTGCGGCCGTACGAGCGACGGCATCTGCATCCGGCTGTACTCGGAGGACGACTTCCTGGCCCGCCCGGAGTTCACGGACGCCGAGATCCTGCGCACCAACCTGGCCTCCGTCATCCTCCAGATGACCGCGGCCGGGCTCGGCGAGATCGAGAAGTTCCCCTTCATCGACCCGCCGGACCACCGCAACATCCGCGACGGCGTGCAGCTGCTCCAGGAGCTCGGCGCGCTGGACCCGGCCGAGAAGGACCACAAGAAGCGGCTCACGCCGATGGGCCGCCAGCTCTCCCAGCTGCCCGTGGACCCGCGCCTGGCCCGCATGGTCATCGAGGCCGACAAGAACAACTGCGTCCGCGAGGTCATGGTCATCGCGGCGGCCCTGTCCATCCAGGACCCGCGCGAGCGGCCCTCGGACAAGCAGACCCAGGCCGACCAGCACCACGCCCGCTTCAAGGACGAGACCAGCGACTTCCTCTCGTTCCTGAACATGTGGCGCTACGTGCGCGAGCAGCAGAAGGAGCGCGGCTCGTCCTCGTTCCGCCGGATGTGCAAGCAGGAGTACCTGAACTTCCTGCGGATCCGGGAGTGGCAGGACATCTACTCCCAGCTGCGCACGGTCGCCAAGGGGATGGGCATCCACGTCAACGAGGCCGATGCCCCCGAGCAGGTCGTCCACGTCTCGCTGCTGGCCGGTCTGCTCTCGCACATCGGGCTCAAGGACACCGACAAGAACGAGTACCTCGGTGCCCGCAGCGCCAAGTTCGCGATCTTCCCGGGTTCCTCGCTGTTCAAGAAGCAGCCGAAGTTCGTGATGTCGGCCGAGCTGGTGGAGACCTCGCGGCTGTGGGCCCGGGTGAACGCCAAGGTGGAGCCCGAGTGGGTGGAGCCGCTGGCCCAGCACCTGATCAAGCGCACGTACAGCGAGCCGCACTGGGAGAAGGACCAGGCGGCCGTGATGGCGTACGAGAAGGTCACGCTGTACGGCGTACCGATCGTCGCCCAGCGGAAGATCAACTACGGACGGATCGACGCCGAGGTCTCGCGCGAGCTGTTCATCCGCAACGCGCTGGTCGAGGGTGACTGGCGGACGCACCACAAGTTCTACGCCGACAACCGCAAGCTCCTCACCGAGGTGGAGGAGCTGGAGAACCGGGCCCGGCGCCGCGACATCGTGGTGGACGACGAGACCCTCTTCGACTTCTACGACCAGAAGATCCCCGCTCACGTGGTCTCCGGGGCGCACTTCGACTCCTGGTGGAAGCACAAGAAGCGCGAGGAGCCCGAACTCCTCGACTTCGAGCGCGAGATGCTGCTGACCGAGAAGGCGGCCGGGGTCACCAAGGCCGACTACCCGGACTCCTGGCGGCAGGGGCAGCTGAAGTTCCGGGTGACCTACCAGTTCGAGCCGGGCGCGGACGCCGACGGCGTGACCGTCCACATCCCGCTCCAGGTGCTGAACCAGGTCACCGACGAGGGCTTCGACTGGCAGATCCCGGGCCTGCGGGAGGAGGTCGTCACCGAGCTGATCCGCTCGCTGCCGAAGCCGATCCGCCGGCACTACGTGCCCGCGCCGAACTACGCCGGCCGCTTCCTGGACACGGCGGTGCCCTTGCAGGAGCCGCTGCCGGTCACGCTGGCGCGCGAGCTCCAGCGGATGGTCGGGGTGCCGGTCTCGGCCGAGGACTTCGACCTCACCCGGATCCCCGACCACCTGAAGATCACCTTCCGGATCGTCGACGAGCGCCGCAAGAACCTCGCCGAGGACAAGGACCTGGAAGCCCTGCGGCTCAGGCTGAAGCCGAAGGCCCGCCAGGCCCTCTCCCAGGCCGCCGCGGCGACCGCCGAGCGGGCGGGCGGAGAGTCGGTGGAGCGGACCGGGCTGACCGACTGGACGATCGGCACGCTGACCAAGGTCTTCGAGACCCGCCGGGCGGGCCAGCCGGTGAAGGCGTACCCGGCGCTGGTGGACGAGGGCTCGACCGTCTCCGTACGGCTCTTCGACACCGAGGCCGAGCAGCAGCAGGCCATGTGGCTGGGCACCCGCCGGCTCATCCTGCTGAACATCCCGGTGAACCCGGCGAAGTTCGCCTCGGACCACCTGACCAACCAGCAGAAGCTGGCCCTGTCCAGGAACCCGCACGGCTCCATCCAGGCGCTCTTCGACGACTGCGCGACCGCGGCGACCGACAAGCTGATCGCCGACCACGGCGGCCCGGCATGGGACGAGGCGGGCTTCCGCAAGCTCTACGAGGCCGTCCGCGCCGACCTGGTAGACACGACCGTGCGGACGGTGGGCCAGGTGCAGCAGGTGCTGGCCGCCTGGCAGGCGTGCGAGCGCCGGCTGAAGGCCACCGGCAGCCTGGCGCTGGTCGCCAACATCCAGGACGTCAAGACGCAGCTGGCGGCCCTCATGCCGGCCGGCTTCGTGACGCTCACCGGGCTGCGCAGGCTGGCGGACCTGATGCGCTACCTGGTGGCGGTGGACCGGCGGCTCCAGCAGATGCCCACGGGCGTCCAGCGCGACACCACGCGCATGGAGAAGGTCCACGAGATGCAGGACGAGTACGCGTGGCTGCTGGAGCAGTTGCCGAAGGGGCGGCCGGTCCCGTCCACGGTCACCGACATCCGCTGGATGATCGAGGAGCTGCGCGTCAGCTACTTCGCGCACGCGCTCGGGACGGCGTACCCGGTCTCCGACAAACGGATCGTGAAGGCGGTGGACGCGGCGGCCCCGTGACCGGCGGCGCGCTCCGGTTCGACTGCACCCCCTGAGCTGCGGTACAGTCTGATTCGCAGCCGCCGAGCGGCCGCAAATCAAGGACCTGTGGAGCAGTTGGTTAGCTCGCCACCCTGTCAAGGTGGAGGTCGCGGGTTCAAGTCCCGTCAGGTTCGCAGAAACGTCAGGGCCCGTATCCCTCTGGGGATACGGGCCCTGACGCGTTGGCGGGTGATCCCGCCCGGGCGGCCTTGGAGCCCTCTGCGGCCCGTGGAGCACCCGCGTCACCGTGAACCCCTCCGGGCAGCGCCCGCCCCGTCTCCGGTGCCCCTGGAGGCCGCCTGCGCGCCGTGCGCGCACCGCGCGCGGAACCTCCCCGGGCAGAGTGCGGACAGACAGCGGCCCCTCCGCCTACCGCCGCCGCGGGCCCTGCCGCCGGAATCCCCCGTTCGCATGAGGCGCCTCGCGAGGCGCGTCCCCTTTACGGGGTGGATTACCGGATATACAAGAGTGATCATCTGTGACGGGAGTCACCGCATGAGTTTTTGAGACTCATACTTTTATCGCACCCATACGCCCGCTCAATAGAATATGTGCAATGGCACCTACCTCGCCGACACCCCCGCGCGACTCCGGGACCGCCCTGACCTGGGCATAAAAAAGATCGCGCTGGACCCGGCGGAGTCCAGCGCGATCGAACGACCTGAGAACCTGTTGGGGCAGGCTCGGCCGTATGAAGCCATGTGGGTGTCATCGGATTGGGGGACCCGATATAAACCCGTTAAAGCGGGGTGTTTGCGCGACCTCAGGCCTCGCTGCGCTGCTGCGGAATTCCCGCGAGCAGTGCGCGAACCTCGGCCTCGCGGTACCGGCGGTGTCCACCCAGGGTGCGGATGGACGTGAGCTTGCCAGCCTTGGCCCAGCGGGTGACCGTCTTCGGGTCCACGCGGAACATCGTGGCAACCTCAGCCGGGGTCAGCAGCGGCTCGGCATCAGGGGTGCGAGCGGTCATGAGCGGCCTCCTCGGGAGAACCGAACCATCTCGGTTCTTTCCTCTAAATTCTGCACCTTGGCCCGCGTTGCCCGAAATGGACATACGCGGGCCGAGTCGGTTATAGGACGAACGGCTTGTCCTCGGCACTACAACTACACCATCCGTCCAGCCTCGACGGCCAAACCGACGGAATTGCCCTCCGAGGTGTTCATCAGCGGCGGAAGCCGATGGACCGTCCCATAACGGACAGTCACCCCACTGTGACGATCAGTCACAGAGCGATCAGGAGTCGTCAGACCCCCCGTAGAGTGCAATGCTGAGCATTCCGCCCTTAGTTGGGCGGAAGGAACCCTCCCCGGACTCCTTGTCCTATTTTGGCACGAGGGTAGGGGAAGGGCGCAAGGGTGAAGTTAGTGCGGTCCGTCACGCTTGGGCCAATGGCCCGTATCGGGACGTAGGTCCTGGCACTACGTCCCAAATGCCATGATCAAGGCTCTGATCAGCCAGTATTGACCGATCGACCGATACCGCACGATACGTACGGTCCCCCAAAGGTGAAACCGGCCACACATGACACTTTCGGCCTAATTCGCGAAAAGTCGCTCCCGGACCGCCCGCCAGCGCTCCGCCAGCTCCGTGTACGCCTCGGTCGCTCCCTCCGCGTCCCCGGCCCGCAGGGCCGCGATGCCCGCCGCCAGGTCCCCGGCCGAGCGGTCGGCCGCCAGCCCGTCCGCCGGCAGTGCGTGCAGCAGCCCGCCGTAGTCCAGCTCGACCATCGACCGCGGGTGGAACTCCTCCAGCCAGCTCCCCACCTCCACCAGCCCGTCGGCGAGCATCCCGTACCCCTCCGCGGCCCGTAGGGTCCGCAGCGCCCTGGCGAGCCGCCGCCGCGCCTGCACCATCGGCGTGCGGTAGCGCAGCCGCTCGCCCGGCACGTAGTCCCGCTCGTCGTCGGCCACCAGCACGAACCAGCGCAGCGGGATCTGCCACACGCCCGTACGGATCCAGGGGCGCGCGTCCGGGTTCCGTGCGCGCCAGCGCTCGTAGTCCTCGGCCGCCTGCCGCCGCATCCCCGGCGGGAGCGCCGCGTCCAGCACCGGGCGCGGGAACCACTCGACGAGTTCCTGGAGGGCCAGCCAGCCGCGGAGCCTGGTGCGCCAGGGGCAGACGAGCAGCACCCCGTCGACCACCGCCGTGAAGGCGTCCGCACTCTCGTGCGCCGGCACCCCCACCACCGGGACCCGCACCAAATCCGCCAGCGACCGGCGCAGTTCGTCCTGGGCGGACGGGGTCGTCCCGCGCCGGGCGTAGTCGGACCAGTGCGTGCGCTCCGGCTCGGCGAAGGCGGCCAGGGGCTCGTAGACGCGCAGGTAGGAGGCGTACGGGACGGTCGGCGCCGAGCGCGCGGAGGGCAGCGGGAGATCGGAGGATTCGCTCACGCTCTCGTACTGCCCTCATCCAGGGCTCGGTTCACCTCCGGGGCGCCCCCGCCCCCGCGTACCACGAGAGCGTTTCGATCCTCGGACAGGTCACCTACAGGCGGCCGACAGGTCTTACTCTGCTCCCAGCGCGCCCTCCCCCACCCGCAGGGCGGGCGTCTTTCCGCCGCATCTCTTCCATGGGAGTCACCACCGTGACCGAAATGACCGACGGCGTCCTGCACACCCTGTTCCGTACGGAGCAGGGCGGCCACGAGCAAGTCGTGCTGTGCCAGGACCGCGCCACCGGCCTGAAGGCCGTCATCGCCATCCACTCCACCGCCCTGGGCCCCGCCCTCGGCGGTACGCGCTTCCACGCGTACGCCTCCGACGAGGAGGCCGTCCTGGACGCGCTGAACCTCTCGCGCGGCATGTCCTACAAGAACGCCCTCGCCGGTCTCGACCTCGGCGGCGGCAAGGCCGTGATCATCGGCGACCCGGACGTCCTCAAGAGCGAGGAACTGCTGGAGGCCTACGGCCGGTTCGTGGAGTCCCTCGGCGGCCGCTACGTGACCGCCTGCGACGTCGGCACCTATGTGGCCGACATGGACGTCGTGGCCCGCGAGACCCGCTGGGCGACCGGCCGCTCCCCCGAGAACGGCGGCGCCGGCGACTCCTCGGTCCTCACCGCCTTCGGTGTCTTCCAGGGCATGCGCGCCAGCGCCCAGCACCTGTGGGGCGACCCGACCCTGCGCGGCCGCAAGGTCGGCGTGGCCGGTGTCGGCAAGGTCGGCCACTACCTGGTCGAGCACCTGCTGGAGGACGGCGCCGAGGTCGTCATCACGGACGTACGGGAAGAGTCCGTGCGCCGGATCCTGGACAAGCACCCGGGCAAGGTCACCGCGGTCGCCGACACGGACGCGCTGATCCGCACCGAGGGCCTGGACATCTACGCCCCCTGCGCGCTCGGCGGCGCCCTGAACGACGACACCGTCCCGGCGCTGACCGCGACGATCGTCTGCGGCGCGGCGAACAACCAGCTCGCCCACCCGGGCATCGAGAAGGACCTCTCCGACCGCGGGATCCTCTACGCGCCGGACTACGTGGTCAACGCGGGCGGTGTCATCCAGGTCGCCGACGAGCTGCGCGGCTTCGACTTCGACCGCTGCAAGGCCAAGGCGACGAAGATCTTCGACACCACCCTGGAGATCTTTGCTCGCGCGAAGGCGGACGGCATCCCGCCGGCCGCGGCGGCCGACCGGATCGCCGAGCAGCGGATGGCGGACGGCCGCGCCGCGCGCGCGGTCTAGGCACTTCGCGGGGCTCCTGGTGGGCCCGCCGGCGTGTGGCGAGACGGAACTCACTGCACTTCGGCGGGTCGCCCGCCAGGAAAGGGTTAAAATCGCAGCTGACCAGCGGGGACGGGGCGCCTTGCTGGTTCTGCACCGGGGCGCGTCATGCGGGCGGCGTACCGTATGGCCGCGGAAGCAGGTACCGTTAAACCCCTACGGACGGTCTCTCCACGGAGAGCCCGCTCCGAACCATGAACGCGTGTCAGACTCTGGGGCCGTCGAGCCCCGTCACCGAGGGGGTCGAGCCATGGGGCGCGGCCGGGCAAAGGCCAAGCAGACGAAGGTCGCCCGCCAGCTGAAGTACAGCAGCGGCGGGACTGACCTCTCGCGTCTGGCCAACGAGCTGGGCGCATCGACCGCGGAACCGCTGCCTGTCAGCGAGCCGGTCGAAGTTGACGACGACGAGCTGGACGAGGACGACCCGTACGCGCGGTACGCGGAGCTCTACAACAGCGATGACGACGACGAGGACGAAGAGTCCGGGCCGTCGGCACAGCGTCGCGGCGCTTGACGCCCTGAGGCGTCTGCACGACAGACACAAAGACTGAAACCCGGTCCGGGGCATCGCCCCGGGCCGGGTTTCAGTGCTGCTCAGCTCGCGTAGGACCCGGTCAGGGTCGCACCCTCGGTGTGGTCGCCGCGGTCCAGGATCTCTCCCGCGACCCACGCGTCGACGCCCCGGTCGGCCAGCGCGGTCAGGGCCACCTCCACCGAGTCGGCGGGGACGACGGCCATCATGCCGACGCCCATGTTCAGGGTCTTCTCCAGCTCCAGCTGCTCCACCTGGCCCGCCTGGCCGACCAGGTCGAAGATGGCACCGGGGGCCCAGGTCGTACGGTCGACCGTGGCGTGCAGGTGATCCGGGATGACCCGGGCCAGGTTCGCCGCGAGGCCGCCGCCGGTGATGTGCGAGTAGGCGTGCACCTCGGCCGTACGGGTGAGGGCCAGGCAGTCCAGCGAGTAGATCTTGGTGGGCTCCAGGAGCTCCTCGCCGAGGGTCCGGCCGAGCTCCTCGACGTGCTGCTCCAGCGACATCTTGGCCCGGTTGAACAGGACGTGGCGGACCAGCGAGTACCCGTTCGAGTGAAGGCCGGACGAAGCCATCGCGATGACGGCGTCACCCGTACGGATGCGATCCGCGCCGAGCAGGCGGTCGTACTCGACGACGCCGGTTCCGGCACCCGCGACGTCGAAGTCGTCCGGGCCCAGCAGACCGGGGTGTTCGGCGGTCTCGCCGCCCACCAGGGCGCAGCCGGCGAGGACACAGCCCTCGGCGATGCCCTTGACGATCGCCGCGACACGCTCGGGGTGCACCTTGCCGACGCAGATGTAGTCGGTCATGAAGAGCGGCTCGGCGCCGCAGACGACGATGTCGTCCATGACCATCGCCACCAGGTCGTGGCCGATGGTGTCGTACACGCCGAGCTGGCGGGCGATGTCCACCTTGGTGCCTACGCCGTCGGTGGCCGAGGCGAGCAGCGGGCGCTCGTAGCGCTTGAGGGCGGAGGCGTCGAAGAGGCCGGCGAAGCCGCCGAGGCCGCCGAGGACCTCGGGGCGCTGCGTCTTCTTCACCCACTCCTTCATCAGCTCGACGGCGCGGTCGCCCGCTTCGATGTCCACGCCTGCGGCTGCGTAGCTGGCACCGGTGGTCTTCTCTGTCATGACAGGAGAGAGCTTTCGTGTCGTTACTGCGTGTGGTGCCGGGCCCTGGGAGAAGCCTCAAAGACAGGGCCCGGCGCAGGTTGAGCCAGGACTACGGGCGACGGAGCGCGTCGGCGGCGTCCGTGCCGCCCGCGAGCTCGGACTCCAGCAGCTGCTTGCCCAGGAGCTGCGGGTCGGGCAGCTCCATCGGGTACTCGCCGTCGAAGCAGGCACGGCAGAGGTTGGGCTTCTGGATGGTCGTCGCCTCGATCATCGCGTCGAGCGAGATGTACGAGAGCGAGTCCGCGCCCATCGACGTGGCGATCTCGTCGACCGTCATGCCGTTGGCGATCAGCTCGGCCCGGGTGGCGAAGTCGATGCCGAAGAAGCACGGCCACTTCACCGGCGGCGAGGAGATCCGGATGTGGACCTCCGCCGCGCCGGCCTCGCGGAGCATCTTGACCAGGGCGCGCTGGGTGTTGCCGCGGACGATCGAGTCGTCGACGACCACCAGGCGCTTGCCCCGGATGACTTCCTTGAGGGGGTTGAGCTTGAGCCGGATGCCGAGCTGGCGGATCGTCTGCGAGGGCTGGATGAAGGTCCGGCCGACGTAGGCGTTCTTGACCAGGCCGACGCCGTACGGAATCCCGCTGGCTTCGGCGTATCCGACGGCGGCGGGCGTGCCGGACTCCGGCGTCGCTATCACCAGGTCGGCGTCGACCGGGGCTTCCTTGGCCAGGCGCCGGCCCATCTCGACACGCGAGAGGTAGACGTTCCGGCCGGCGATGTCGGTGTCCGGGCGCGCCAGGTAGACGTACTCGAAGACACAGCCCTTGGGCTTTGCTTCCGCGAAGCGCGAGGTGCGCAGGCCGTTCTCGTCGATCGCGATGAGCTCGCCCGGCTCGACCTCGCGGACGAAGCTGGCGCCGCAGATGTCGAGGGCCGCGGTCTCACTCGCGACCACCCAGCCGCGCTCCAGGCGGCCGAGGACCAGCGGGCGGATGCCCTGCGGGTCACGGGCGGTGTAGAGGGTCCCCTCGTCCATGAAGACGAGCGAGAAGGCGCCCTTGACCTGAGGCAGGACCTTGGCGGCCGACTCCTCGATGGTCAGGGGCTTGCCCTCGTCGTCGGTCTGACCGGCGAGCAGGGCGGTGACCAGGTCGGTGTCATTGGTGGCGGCCACCTGGGTGGCACGGCCGTCCTGACGGGGGAGGTCGGCGACCATCTCGGCAAGCTCGGCGGTGTTCACCAGGTTGCCGTTGTGACCCAGGGCAATGGAGCCGTGGGCGGTCGCACGGAAAGTGGGCTGGGCGTTCTCCCAGACGGAGGCTCCGGTGGTCGAATAGCGGGCGTGACCGACCGCGATATGACCTTGGAGCGAGCCGAGAGAGGTTTCGTCGAAGACCTGGGAAACGAGGCCCATGTCCTTGAAGACGAGGATCTGGGAACCGTTGCTCACAGCGATTCCCGCGGACTCTTGTCCGCGGTGCTGCAGTGCATACAGTCCGAAGTAGGTGAGCTTGGCGACCTCTTCACCCGGAGCCCAGACACCGAAGACGCCGCAAGCGTCCTGGGGGCCCTTTTCGCCGGGGAGCAGGTCGTGGTTGAGTCGTCCATCACCACGAGGCACGCTTCCGAGTGTAGGCGAGATCGACCACTGGTCCGAATTGGGGACGGCCGGGAAATGTCACAGCACAGAGGGTGACCGATCCCTTCCGTCTCGGTATCCGGAAGCCCTTGTTGACAGCCGCATGGGCATTCGTACAGGCTCTCGGCCCATGCAGCCTCTCGGTGACCGAACGGTCACCCTCGTCGAGCGCCGGCACGTGGACCTTGTCCGTGTCGCGAGCGCCATCTGTCGCTGTTCTGCGTAGTCACACGCCGCATTTCGTCCTTTCCTTTTCCTGAGTCCTGCCCGGGCCCGCCCCGCCGTGCCGCGCGCCGTCCCGCGCCGCCCGGGGCCGGCCGGCAGGCCGTGCCTCGGAGTACCTGTGACCTCGTACGAACCCAACCTGTCCCGGCGTGCCTTCGGCGGCGCGGCCGGGGTGACCGCGGCCGCCGCGGCGGTGGGGCTGGGCGCCGCACCGGCAGCCGCCGCACCGGCCCCCGGGGCGGCGGCGGCCGCCGAGCAGAACGCGCCGCAGGAGCGGGAGTTCCGGGCCGGGCCGCACAAGCCGTCCCGGCGGCCGAACATCCTGTTCGTACTCGGCGACGACCTCGGCTGGGCCGACCTCTCCTCGTACGGCTCCCCGCACATCAAGACCCCGAACCTGGACCGACTCGCCCGCCAGGGCGTCCGGTTCACCGACGCCTACGCGGGCTCCGCGACCTGCTCTCCGACCCGGTTCAGCCTGTACACCGGGCGCTACCCGGGCCGTACGGCGGGCGGGCTCGCCGAGCCGATCGCCGACAAGTCCGTGGGCCTGGACCCCACGCACCCGACGCTGGCCTCGCTGCTGAAGGGGACCGGCTACGCCACCGCGCTGATCGGCAAGTGGCACGCGGGCTACCTGCCCGACTACAGCCCCACCAGGTCCGGCTGGGACGAGTTCTTCGGCAACTTCGGCGGGGCCCTGGAGTACTACTCCAAGCTGGGCCTGGGCGGCGAGTACGACCTCTACGAGGGCGACGCCGAGTACAAGGACCTGCGGTACTACACCCGGATCATCACCGAGCGGGCGAGCGAGTACGTCTCCCGCGACCACCACGGCAAGCCCTGGCTGCTGAACCTCAACTTCACCACCCCGCACTGGCCGTGGATCGCCGACGGGGACACCGGGCAGAGCGCCGAGATCGTCCGGCGGATCAAGGCGGGCGACGGGCGCGCCCTGTGGCACCAGGACGGCGGCTCGGTCGAGAAGTACAAGGAGATGGTCGAGGACCTCGACCGGTCGATCGGCAAGGTGCTGGCGGCGCTGAAGCGCTCCGCCCAGGAGGAGGACACCCTCGTGGTCTTCTCCAGCGACAACGGCGGCGAGCGGTTCTCGTACAACTGGCCGCTGTCCGGCAACAAGGCCTCCCTCCAGGAGGGCGGGATCCGGGTGCCGAACATCGCGCGCTGGCCCGCCCGGCTGGACGGCGGACAGGTCAGCCACGTCCCGGTGTTCAGCCCGGACTGGACGGCGACGCTGCTGGAACTGGCCGGGGCGCGGCCCGACCGGGCCCACCCGCTGGACGGGGTGAGCCTGGCCGGTTACCTGCTGCGCGGCGAGAAGGTGGCCGAGCGGGACCTGTTCTGGCGGGTGCGGGGCGAGCGGGCACTGCGCCGCGGGGACTGGAAGTACTACCGCGGCAAGGCGGGCAGGGACCAGCTGTTCAACCTGGCCGGGGACGTGCGCGAGCAGGCCGACAAGGCCGCGGTGGAGCCGGCCAGGCTGGCCGCGCTGCGGGCCGCCTGGGAGAAGGTGGACGCCGGGCTGCTGCCCTACCCGGCCTGAGCCCCGGGCTCCGGGCGCGGCGGGTCACTCCGCGGCCGAGGCCGCCTTCGCGGTCAGGCCCTTGCCGTCGGCCGCGCTGAGGGTGAGGGTCCGCCCCTCGATCTTCGCGGTGAGCGGACCGCTGCCGAACAGCTCGGTCAGCGTCCGCTCGACCTCGCCCACCGGGCCCTCGCAGGCCATCCGGGTCGAGGTCAGCGGCCCGAAGGTGACCGTGGAGCCCTCGACCGTGGCCTTGGCGCTGAACCGGTTGCAGCCGAGGCTGCCGCTCACGGCGAGGTCCGGGGCGATGGTGAACCGGGCCTTCCCGGCCGCCTCGGCGGGCACGGAGGCGGCGGTTGCGCCGCTGACCAGGGACTCCACGGACCACTCGGTCGTGGTCAGCGGGGCATTCGTGGCCGCGGGCGCCGACGTCATGGCGATCGTGCTCCCGTCGGCGGTCTTCAGGGTGAGCCGGTCCGGCCCCCGGTCGATCGTCAGCTTGCCCTGGAACAGCTTGGCGAAGGCCGTCTCGAACTCCATGTCCGCGCAGGCCATGGTGGTCGAGACGCCGGGCGTGACGGTCACCGCGGAGGGTCCGGCGAAGGCCATCACCGCCGTGAATCCGTTGCAGCCGTAGTTGCCCTTGGCCTGGTTCTGGCTGATGTCGAGACGGGCGCTCTCGGGCGCGTGCAGGGTGCGACCGCCCGTGGTCAGGGACTCGACGGCCCAGGAACCCATGGGGTCGGGGAGCGAGGCGCTCCCGCTCGCCTCGTCCCGGCCGCAGCCGGCCAGGGCGAGGGCGAGTACGAGGGCCAGGCCCGCGGAGGTGTGGACGTGCCGGAAGGTACGCATGCCCCTGGGACGGACCGGGCGCCGCAGCGGTTCCACGGTGCCGGCGCCCTCAGCTCATCAGCGGGAGCAGCGCCGACAGGTCGGCCCGCTCGCCACTGGCCCGTACCTGCGCCCCGTCGAGCGCCGCGGCCCATCCCGTACGGCCGGTCGCGAGCCGGATCCAGGTCAGCGGGTCGGTCTCCACCACGTTCGGCGGGGTGCCGCGGGTGTGCCGCGGGCCCTCGATGCACTGGACCACCGCGAAGGGCGGGACGCGTACCTCGACCGAGCCGCCGGGCGCCTTGAGCGCGAGGGCGTCGGCGAGCAGCCGGGTGCAGGCGGCCAGCGCCTGCCGCTCGATCGGGATGTCCAGTCCGGCGGCCCGGTTCAGGTCGTCGGTGTGGACCACCAGTTCCACGGTCCGGGTGACCAGGAAGTCGGCCAGGGTCATGTCCCCGATCCACAGGTCCAGCACGCGGTGGTCCGGGTGCGCCGCGAGCGCCTCGGTCATCCGGGCGGCGGCCCGGCCGTAGAGCTCGGGCAGCGGGGCCCCGGTGAGGGTTTCCCTGGCCGCCTCGGAGATCTTCCCGGCGAGGGAGGCGGTGGCGAAGGGCCATTCGACGGCCGGCAGCTCGGCGACGGCGGCGGGCGGCCGGGCCAGCCCCGCGGCCAGCGAGTCGGCGATCCAGGCGATGTGCCCGGCGAGTTCGGCGACGCTCCAGTCACCGAGCCCGCTGGGCAGCGCCAGCTGTTCGGGCCCCAACTCCCCTACGGCTTCCGCGACATGCGCGAACTGCGCGGTGACGGCCGCCCGGATCCGGGCGGGCTCGTAGGTACGGGGCTTCTTCCCTCGGGGCGGCATGAACCCGACCCTACTGGGCGCCACGAGCCCCCGGCCGGAGGACCGGTCGGGGGCTCGGGACGGAAACGGTGGATCAGGCCAGCAGGGCCGGGATCGTCGTCTCGTGGGCCTCGCGGAGCTCGGCCAGCGGGAGGGTGAACTCGCCCTGGATCTCGATCTCCTCGCCGTCCACCACACCGATGCGGGCGACCGGCAGACCCCGCGCGCCGCACATGTCGGTGAAGCGGAGCTCCTCGCTGCGCGGGACGGCCACGATGGCGCGGCCCGCGGACTCGGAGAACAGGAAGGTGAAGGCGTCCAGGCCCTCGGGCACCACGATCCGGGCACCGTTGCCGCCGCGCAGGCAGGACTCGGTGAGCGCCTGGATCACGCCGCCGTCGGACAGGTCGTGCGCGGCGTCGATCATGCCGTCGCGCGAGGCGGAGATCAGGATCTCGGCGAGCAGCTTCTCGCGGCCCAGGTCCACCTTCGGCGGCATGCCGCCCAGGTGGTCGTGGACGACCTGCGACCAGGCCGAACCGCCGAACTCCCCGGCCGTGTCGCCCAGCAGGTACAGCAGCTGGCCGGCCTCCGAGAACGCCATGGGCGTACGGCGGTTGACGTCGTCGATCACACCGAGCACCGCCACGACCGGGGTCGGGTGGATCGCGATGTCGCCCGTCTGGTTGTAGAGGGAGACGTTGCCGCCGGTCACCGGGGTACCCAGCTCCAGGCAGCCGTCCGCCAGGCCACGGCAGGCCTCGGCGAACTGCCACATGACGTCCGGGTCCTCGGGGGACCCGAAGTTCAGGCAGTCGGAGATGGCCAGCGGCTTGGCGCCGGTCGCCGCCACGTTGCGGTACGACTCCGCCAGCGCCAGCTGCGCGCCCGTGTACGGGTCGAGCTTGGCGAAGCGGCCGTTGCCGTCGGTGGCCATGGCCACGCCGAGGTTGGACTCCTCGTCGATGCGGACCATGCCCGCGTCCTCGGGCTGCGACAGGACGGTGTTGCCCTGCACGAAGCGGTCGTACTGGTCGGTGACCCAGGACTTGGAGGCCTGGTTCGGGGAGGAGACCAGCGCGAGGACCTGGGCGCGCAGCTCCGCGGAGGTCTGCGGGCGGGGCAGCTTGCCGGCGTCGTCCGCCTGCAGCGCGTCCTGCCAGGACGGGCGGGCGTACGGGCGGTTGTACACGGGACCCTCGTGGGCGACGGTGCCCGGGGGCACGTCCACGATCTGCTCGCCGTGCCAGAAGATCTCCAGGCGCTCGCCCTCGGTCACCTCACCGATGACGGTGGCGATGACGTCCCACTTCTCGCAGATCTCCATGAAGCGGTCGACGTACTGCGGCTCGACGATCGCGCACATGCGCTCCTGCGACTCGCTCATGAGGATTTCCTCGGGCGAGAGCGTCGCGTCGCGCAGCGGGACGGTGTCCAGCTCGACCCGCATGCCGCCGGAGCCGGCGGAGGCGAGCTCGGAGGTCGCGCAGGAGAGCCCGGCGCCGCCGAGGTCCTGGATGCCCGCGACCAGCTTCTCCTTGAAGATCTCCAGGGTGCACTCGATGAGGAGCTTCTCCTGGAAGGGGTCGCCGACCTGCACGGCGGGGCGCTTGGTGGGCTTGGTGTCGTCGAAGGTCTCGGACGCGAGGACCGAGACGCCGCCGATGCCGTCGCCGCCGGTGCGGGCGCCGTAGAGGATGACCTTGTTGCCGGGGCCGGAGGCCTTGGCGAGGTGGATGTCCTCGTGCTTCATCACGCCGATGCAGCCGGCGTTCACCAGCGGGTTGCCCTGGTAGCAGGCGTCGAAGACGACCTCGCCGCCGATGTTGGGCAGGCCCAGGCAGTTGCCGTAGCCGCCGATGCCCGCGACGACGCCGGGCAGCACGCGCCGGGTGTCGGGGTGGTCGGCGGCGCCGAAGCGCAGCGGGTCCACGACCGCGACCGGGCGGGCGCCCATCGCGAGGATGTCGCGGACGATGCCGCCGATGCCGGTGGCCGCGCCCTGGTAGGGCTCGATGTACGAAGGGTGGTTGTGCGACTCGACCTTGAAGGTGACCGCGTAGCCCTGGCCGACGTCGACGACACCGGCGTTCTCGCCGATGCCGACGAGCATGGCGTCGTTCTGCGGGGCCTTCTCACCGAACTGCTTCAGGTGGACCTTGCTGCTCTTGTACGAGCAGTGCTCGGACCACATGACGGAGTACATGGCGAGCTCGGCGCCCGTGGGGCGGCGGCCGAGGATCTCCCGGATCCGGGCGTACTCGTCCTCCTTGAGGCCGAGTTCCTTCCAGGGCTGGGAGGCGTCCGGGGTTTCGGTGGCGTTCTTGACGGTGTCGAGGCTCATGCGCTGACCAGCTTCTTCAGGACCGAGGTGAAGAACGGGAGGCCGTCGGTGCGGCCCGTCCCGATCAGCGGCTCGACCGCGTGCTCGGGGTGCGGCATGAGGCCGACGACGTTGCCCGCGGCGTTGGTGATGCCGGCGATGTCGCGCAGCGAACCGTTCGGGTTGCCGTCCAGGTAGCGGAAGGCGACTCGGCCTTCGGCCTCCAGTTCGTCGAGCGTGCGCTCGTCGGCGGTGTACCGGCCGTCCATGTTCTTCAGCGGTACGGAGATCTCCTGGCCGGCGGTGTAGTCGCCGGTCCACGCGGTCTCCGCGTGCTCCACCCGCAGCTTCTGCTCGCGGCAGATGAAGTGCAGGTCGGTGTTGCGGAGCATCGCCCCCGGCAGCAGGTGGGCCTCGGTGAGGACCTGGAAGCCGTTGCAGATGCCCAGGACGGGCATGCCGCCCTTGGCCTGCTCGATGATGGTCTCCATCACCGGCGAGAAGCGGGAGATGGCTCCGGCGCGCAGGTAGTCCCCGTACGAGAAGCCGCCCGCGAGGACGACCGCGTCGACCTGGTGCAGGTCCTTGTCGCGGTGCCACAGCGAGACCGGCTCGGCGCCCGCGAGGCGGACGGCGCGCAGCGAGTCACGGTCGTCGAGCGTTCCGGGGAACGTGACGACTCCGATGCGAGTGGTCACCGTCAGGCCTCGACCTTCACGGTGAAGTCTTCGATGACGGTGTTGGCGAGGAAGGTTTCGGCCATCTTGTGGATGCGGTCGAGGGCGGCCTGGTCGACCGGTCCCTCCACCTCGAGCTCGAAGCGCTTCCCCTGGCGGACGTCGGCGATCCCCTCGAAGCCCAGGCGCGGCAGTGCACGCTGCACCGCCTGGCCCTGGGGGTCGAGGATCTCCGGCTTGAGCATGACGTCGACTACGACGCGTGCCATCGGGCACTCCCGTGTGGTGGTTGGTGCGAAGGCGGTTCCATCAGCGTACCCGGCCAAAATTTCTACGCGGGTAGATATCCCGGGGTCGTGATCACCGGGCCGTTTCGGCTTCACCAACGCTTCGCAAAATCCGCCGGAAAACCACGTGCCCGGCATTGCGGCGGGACACGCGGAGAGAATTAACTGGGCTTCGCAATGCAATGGGAATCGAGGTACAAAGGAATCACTCCGGATTCCGGATGAAAGTTGCATTGCCCCGAAACATCCACACAGGCGACATCACCGCACGTCAGCAGGTGGCGACGTCGCACGAAGGGACCGATATCCGTGGCGCAGCGCGTAGTAGTCACGCTCTCCGACGACATCGACGGCGGGGAAGCGGCGGAAACGGTCGTGTTCGCTCTGGACGGTAAGTCGTACGAGATCGACCTCAATGTGGCGAACGCAAAGAAACTGCGGAAGGGCCTGGCCCCCTTCGTGGCCGCCGGCCGTCGCCAGTCCCGCTCGGGGAAGGCCTTCAAGCACACCTCCATCGCCCCGGACCCGGCGGTCGTCCGCGCGTGGGCCCGGTCGAACCAGCACGAGGTGCCGCCGCGCGGCCGCATCCCCAAGAAGATCTACGAGGCCTACAACGCGGCGCACTGAGCGTCGATTTGCCATGCACCCCCATCCGTCGGCTAGTGTGTGGATCACGCCAAGGGGCCAGACCGCAGGTCAAAGCCTCCGAGGTCGTGCGGGTGTAGTTCAGTAGCAGAACATCCCTCTTCCAGAGGGAAGGCGCAGTGTGCGATTCCTGTCACCCGCTCTGCATGACTTCCGGACCACTGCTGTGGATCGGGTAGAGTGATGCATGCATTGCCTCGCGGCAGTGCAGTGCTTGCGGACGTAGCTCAGTTGGTAGAGCACCACCTTGCCAAGGTGGATGTCGCGCGTTCGAGTCGCGTCGTCCGCTCTGTATGAAGAAGGCCCCGGTCATTATGATCGGGGCCTTCTTCATGTTCCCCGCCTTTGCTGCCCGCCCCGACGCCGGACGCCCTGACAAATGTCATCGCGGGCCGTGACAGCGCGCACTGCCGAAGGCCGGCCGGCGCCGCGAGCCTTGGACCATGACTGACACCGTGATCGAAGCCGAGGGCCTGCGCCGCGGCTACGCAGGAGGGTTCGAGGCCGTACGGGGCGTCTCCTTCTCCGTGGCCCGGGGCGAGATCTTCGCCCTGCTCGGCACCAACGGCGCGGGCAAGACCTCCACCGTCGAACTGCTGGAGGGTCTGGCCGCACCGAGCGGCGGCCAGGTGCGCGTCTTCGGGCTCGATCCGTACGCGCGGCGGGCCGAGGTGCGCCCGCGCACCGGAGTGATGCTCCAGGAGGGCGGCTTCCCCTCCGACCTGTCGGTGACCGAGACCGTCCGGATGTGGGGCGGGGTCACCAGCGGCGCCCGCCCGGTGGCGGAGGTGCTGGAGCTGGTCGGCCTGGCCGCACGGTCCTCCGTACGCGTCAAACAGCTCTCGGGCGGTGAACGGCGGCGCCTGGACCTGGCGCTGGCCCTGCTCGGCCGGCCCGAGGTGCTGTTCCTGGACGAGCCGACCACCGGAATGGATCCGGAGGGCCGCCGGGACACCTGGGCGCTGGTACGGGAGCTGCGCGCGCAGGGCACCACGGTGCTGCTGACCACGCACTACCTGGAGGAGGCCGAGGAGCTCGCGGACCGCCTCGCCATCCTCCACGAGGGCGAACTCGTCCTTTCCGGCAGCCCGGCCGAGGTGACCGCCACCCGGCCCGCCCGGATCCGCTTCACGCTGCCGGACGGGGTGCCCGCGGCCCGGCTCCCGCTGGCGCTGCGCGCGGCGGCCTACGGGCAGCGCGTGGAGATCCGGACCGGGCGCCTCCAGAGCGACCTGACCGAACTGCTGGGCTGGGCCCGGGAGAGCGGCGTGGAACTGGCCGGGCTCGACGCCCGGTCCGCCTCCCTGGAGGAAGCCTTCCTGGAGATCGCGGAGAACCGCCGCACCGCAGGCAGCACCCGTACCGAGGACATGAAGGCAGGGGCCCCGCGATGAACACGCTCACCCTGAACCCCGGGCGGCTCACCGCGCTCGGCCGCTCCGAGCTCACCCTGCTGGTGCGCAACCGGGCCGCACTGAGCCTGGCCGTGCTGATGCCCCTGCTGATGGTGTTCGTCCTGCGCTCCTCGCTGAGCGGGGCCGAGGGCGCCGAGGCGGTCGGCGAGGCCACCCTGACCGGCGGGATCGGCATGGTGCTGATCCTCGTCGTCCACATGAACCTGGTCTCCGCCTACGTCGCCCGGCGCGAGGAGCTCGTCCTCAAGCGGCTGCGGACCGGCGAGGCGAACGACCTGGAGATCCTCGCCGGAACCGCGCTGCCCGCCGCCGTCCTGGCCCTCGGGCAGATCGCCGTCCTCGCCGTGGCCGGGGCGATCGCCCTGGACGTGCGCATGCCGCGCAACCCGCTGCTGCTCGTCGCGGCCGTCCTCGCCGGCATCCTGCTGCTGGCCGGACTGTCCGCGCTGACCAGCTCCGTCACCCGCACCGTGGAGACCGCGGGCCTCACCACGCTGCCGCTGTTCCTGGCGACCGTGCTCGGCTCGGGGCTGTTCGTACCGGTGGACTCGCTGCCCGGCCTGGTGGCCTCGCTGTGCGAACTCCTGCCGTTGAGCGGGGTGATGACCCTCGTGCGGGCCGGCTGGAGCGGCGGCTCGGCGGGCGGTGACCTGCTGGGGGCCGCCCTGGTCACGCTGGCCTGGATCGTGAACACGGTGTTTGCTGTTCAGCGGTGGTTCCGCTGGGAACCGCGCCGGTAGAGCGAGTCGGGGGACGGGGACCGTGTCGACCATGACGGGGTGGTGGAAGAACCGCAGCAGTGCGGGGAAGATCGAGCTGTACACGCGGGGGTCGTTCCATCTCTTCGTGATCCTGGAGATCCTCTCCTTCTCGCTGACCCCGATGGCCGCCGCGGCCGCCGAGCGGACCTCCCTGGTGGTGCCCCTCTCGCTCTTCGTGATGATGTGCGCCCACGCGGTGCTGTGCGGGGTGCTGTCCTCCAAGGCGCTGCACTGGGTGGTGGGGCGGCGCGAACGCCCCACCCGGCTGGCGGTCGCCACCGCCCTCGTGACGGCAGCGTGCATCCTGGCCGTCTTCACGCTCCGGGCGACGGGCCACATATCCCAGACGACCATCGCACCGACCCTGGTGGCGGGACTGACCTGGTTCACCTCCGGATCGCTCGTCCTGTGTCTGAGGTCGGTGCGGCGGATGTGGTACGTCGTGGCGACCGCGGCCGTCGCCACCGGGCTGGCCGCGCTCGGCTTCGGCGTTCCGGCCGCGACCGCCCTCGGGTACGCCGTCGGCGTGCTGCTGGGCGGCCTGTTCTTCGGCGCCACCTGCGGGTTCTCCGCCTGGCTGCTGACCACCGTCTACGAGCTCGACCGCTCCCGCGAGGTCCAGGCGCGGCTGGCGGTGGCGGAGGAGCGGCTGCGGTTCGGCCGCGACCTGCACGACGTGATGGGCCGCAACCTGGCCGTGATCGCCCTCAAGAGCGAGCTCGCCGTCCAGCTGGCCCGGCGCGAACGCCCGGAGGCCGTGGAGCAGATGATCGAGGTGCAGCGGATAGCCCAGGAGTCCCAGCGCGAGGTACGGGACGTGGTGCGCGGCTACCGGCAGGCGGACCTCGCGGTGGAGCTGGAGGGCGCGCGCGGGGTGCTGAGCGCAGCCGGGATGGACTGCCGGGTCGACTTCCGGACCGACCGGGAGCTGGCCTCCGACGTCCAGTCGGCGCTCGGCTGGGTGGTGCGGGAGGCCACGACGAACGTGCTGCGGCACGGGGACGCACAGCGCTGCCGGATCCGGCTGACCGCCCCGGACGCGGGACCGGTGACGCTGGTGGTCGAGAACGACGGGGCTCCCGAGGCCCCCGCCGGGCCGCCGGGCTCGGGGCTGGCCGGGCTGCGGGAACGACTCGCGGCCCTGGACGGGACGTTGCAGGCGGGACTGGTCGGCGACGGCCGGTTCCGGCTGCTGGCGGAGATCCCGGACCGACGACTGCAAGGACTGGAGGTGCGGGCGTGAGCCCCGTACGCGTACTGCTCGCCGATGACGAGCATCTGATCCGGGGCGCGTTGGCGGCGCTGCTGGCGCTGGAGGACGACCTGCTCGTCGTCGCGGAGGCGGCCTCGGGCCCCGAGGCGCTGGCCATGGCACGGGCGCACCGCCCGGACGTGGCGGTGCTGGACCTGCAGATGCCGGGGGCGGACGGTGTGAGTGTCGCCACATCCCTGCGGGCCGAACTCCCCGGCTGCAAGACCATGATCGTGACCAGTCACGGCCGTCCGGGACACCTGAAGAGGGCCCTGGCCGCGGGGGTGCGGGCCTTCGCCCCGAAGACCGTTTCGGCGCAGCGGCTGGCCGAGCTGATCAGGACCGTGCACGCAGGAGGCCGTTATGTGGACCCGGAGTTGGCGGCCGACGCGATCAGCGCGGGGGATTCGCCGCTGACCGCGCGGGAGGCGGAGGTGCTCGAACTCGCGGCGGACGGGGCACCGGTCGCGGAGATCGCCGAGCGGGCCTCGCTGTCGCAGGGGACCGTACGGAACTACCTGTCCTCGGCGGCGACGAAGCTGGGTGCGGAGAACCGGCACACGGCAGTGCGTCTCGCCCGCGAGCGGGGTTGGGTATAGTAGTTCTCGCGTTACGGCGCACCTGCGGACATAGCTCAGTTGGTAGAGCACCACCTTGCCAAGGTGGATGTCGCGCGTTCGAGTCGCGTTGTCCGCTCTGTAACGAAGAAGCCCCCCGGTCCTCGGACCGGGGGGCTTCTCTCGTTCCTACGACCAGGACTGGCCGGTGAGGCGCTCGAAGGCCTCGACGTACTTGGCGCGGGTGCGGGCGACGACCTCCGCCGGCAGGGCCGGCGGCGGGAGCTCGCCCGTGCGGTCCCATCCGGAGGCCGGGGAGGACAGCCAGTCGCGGACGTACTGCTTGTCGAAGGAGGGCTGCGAACGGCCCGGCTCCCACTCGTCTGCGGGCCAGAAGCGGGAGGAGTCCGGGGTCAGGACCTCGTCGGCGGCGATCAGGGTGCCGTCCTTCGGGTCGAAACCGAACTCGAACTTGGTGTCGGCCAGGATGATGCCGCGTTCGCGGGCGATGTCCCGGGCGCGGCCGTACACGGCCAGGGTGGTCTGGCGCAGCAGCGCCGCCGTCTCGGCGCCGGTGGTGCGGGCGACCTCCTCGTAGGAGACGTTCTCGTCGTGCTCGCCGACGGCGGCCTTGGCGGCCGGGGTGAAGATCGGGGCGGGCAGCTCGGAGCCGTTCACGAGCCCCTCGGGGAGGCCGAGGCCGCAGACCGTACGGGTCTCCTTGTACTCGGCGAGGCCGGAGCCCGCGAGGTAGCCGCGGGCCACGCACTCGACCGGGACCATGTCGAGGTTGCGGCAGATCAGGGTGCGGCCGGCCCAGTCGGCGGGGGCGCCGGCGGGCAGGTCGGTGGAGATGACGTGGTTCGGGACGAGGTCCGCGAGCTGGTCGAACCACCACAGGGAGAGCTGGGTCAGGACGCGGCCCTTGTCCGGAATCTCGGTGGGCAGCACCCAGTCGAAGGCGGACATGCGGTCGCTGGCCACCATGACGAGGCGGCCGTCCTCGTCGCGGTAGAGGTCGCGCACCTTGCCGGTGTGGAGGTGGACGAGGCCCGGAACCTGAACCGGCTCGGGCTTTTCGACGAATCCGGACACGGGGTCTCCCTGTGGTTCTGTATGAAGCGCACCCCGATTCTCGCGCACCTGTGTCCCCTCCTGTGGACAGGGGTGCGCGCCGCGGGTCGGTCGCGTGGCCGGTGGGCGGCGGTCGCGGGGTCAGTCGCGCTTGCAGATCCGGTCGAGGAGGTTGGCCGTGGCCCGCTGCACCCGCTCGTCCACGTGGCCGGGGCGGTCGAGGGCCGGGGACCAGGCGAAGGTGCCGGAGGCGAAGACCAGCGCGCCGCTGGGCGCCCGGTAGAGGGAGGTCTCCTGGTGGCGGCGGTGCCCCTCGCTGTCGAGGTACGGGGAGTGCGCCAGCAGGATCCGGTCCTGGTGCTCGGGGAGCTGGGTGCGCGGGAAGTACCGGTCGGCCTCACCGGCGACCAGGCCGGGCAGCTCGTCCTTCTCACCGGCGCCGGTGGAGTCCCAGAGCCAGTGCGTGGCGTTGCGCACGATCAGCGGGGCCGGTTCGGGGACCCGGCCCGCGTACTGGATGCCGAGCAGCTGCTGCTCCGGGCGGTCGACCTCGCGCCAGAGGCTGGGGCGGCCCGGGCCGCGGCGTTTTCGGCAGGTGAGGAGCCGGTCGGCGACCCCGGAGGGGGACGGGCCGAGCTCGACCTGCCAGTACATGGTGTTGGCGGAGAGGAAGACGAGCGAGGTGCCGTGCCGGCGGGCGCGCTCGACGGTGCGGCGCATGGGGGCCGACCAGTACTCGTCGTGGCCGGGGAAGACCAGGCCGCGGTAGCGGGTGGGGTCGACGCGGCCGGCGTGCAGGTCGCGGGTGTCGGCGTAGGCGATGTCGTAGCCGTAGCGCTCGGCCCAGCGGATGAAGTCGTAGGCGTGGCCGACGTGCAGGGGCAGGCCCGCGCCCGCGTAGGGACGGTCGAAGGAGACGGTGACGGCCGCGTCCCGCTCGCCGAGCAGCCGCCCCTCCTCGTCCCAGGCGTGGTAGAGGCTGGCGCCGCTGCGGCCGTCCTCCGGATAGAGGTTGTAGGCCTGCCAGGTGATGTCCGGGAGCAGGAGCAGGAAGTCGGCGGGGTGGTCGTCGCGGACCGTGAAGGGGATGTGGGAGCGGTAGCCGTCGGCGGTGGTGAGGACCGCGACGTACGCGCCGACGCTCCAGTAGGAGGGCACCTGGAGGCGCCACGACAGCCACCAGTGGTGACAGGAGACGGTGCGGTCGGCCGCGAGCGGGGCCGGCTGGACGATGCCGGACAGGCGGGGACTGGTGGTGATCTTGGAGGCTCCGTCGCCGCCGTAGTGGCCGATCCGGTAGACGTCGACGGAGAACTGCTGGGGCGGGTCGACGGTGATGTGGAAGTCGATGGCCTCGCCGGGGGTCACGGCGCCCGTGGAGGCGAAGCCCTTGATCTGGCGGTGCACGTCGTCGGCGGTACGGGGACCGCCGTTGCCGCGGGCGCGGGGGATCTGCCCGGTGCCGGCGGCCGCGGCGGCCGGGTCCACGTACCAGGGCACGACCTGGCCGGTGTCGTCGAAGTAGAGCTCGCTGCCCCGGAACCAGGGCAGGGGCCCCTGCCCGAAGGGGTCGGTCACCGCGTGCGCGAGCGCACCTGACTCCCAACGCCGGATCTGGTCCGCACCCATAACCGCTCCCCTCCCTCGCTCCCCCGAACCGACGTACATCGCCCCGGTGCGCGGCTCGTGGCTGAGCTGAGACGGCGTTTTCGGGACCCCGCTTCGGGACGTCCAGCCGCGACCGGTCCCAGCACATCACATAACGCACGCAGTCCGTCACTGTTCGTCGCGAATTGACGGGACCGGAACATTCGCATCCGCTTGTCCGTACGAGCCGTAGCCCTCCCGGGGGAGCCCCGCGACCGCGACGCGGCCACCCGCGACCACGCCACGACCGGGCCGCGACCCGCCTCAGACCAGGCGGACCGGCTTCTCCGGGCGGACGCCGAGGGCCGAGAGCCAGTCCCGCAGCGGCTCCGGGTTCCCCTCCTCGACCAGGGACAGCACGCGCGGTGCCAGGTCGGAGCGGCGGTCGCCGCCCACCAGCAGGACCGGCCCGTCGAGCCAGTCCAGCCCGGGGGTGGCCCCGGCCGAGTCCACGGCCGCACAGCACACCATCGCCGTGACGTGGTCGGCCAGCAGGTCCCGGCCGCTGCGTGGCGGCTGGAGCGGGAACAGCGGTACGGCGTCCGCGCCGCGCGCCTTCCCCGACCCGGCGGCCGGGCCGGCGGCCCGCTCCTCGCGGGCCAGTTCACCGCTGAGCCGGCCGGCCAGCGCCTCGCCGGCCGCGGCCTCGCCGCCGAGCTCCGTGAGGTAGCGCAGGACCCGCTCCAGGGTGGGCCCGGCGAAGCCGTCCGCGGTGGGCGACGGGGAGTCGGCGGCCGCGAGCGTGGCGGGTCCGGCCGTGCCGGCGGATCCACGGGACCGGCCGGGCAGGACGGCCGCTCCGGGGGAGCCGCTCGACGGGGCCGGGGCGGTGGATCCCGAAGGGCCCGCGGGCAGCCCCGCCGGAACGGCCAGGGCGTCCAGCGCCGCGTGCAGGCGGGCCGCCTCCGTCCGCCACTTGCGGTCCACTACCTCCTCCGGATACGCCGCCCAGTCCACCGGGGACCAGTCCGGTCCGGCCTTCGCCGGACCGCCGTGGAAGAGCCGTGCGGCCAGCAGCGACGTCGCCTCGTCGATCAGCCCGGGCTGCTCCAGCAGGTCACAGGCGGGGCGCTCGCCGAGCCGCGAGGTGAACCCCTCGGCCAGCCGGTCCCGCCGGGACAGCTCGGTCAGCGCAGAGACCACCCCGGCGTCGAGGTGCGCCGGCCAGCGGCCCATCCGCCAGGCGGGCAGCGCGACCCGGGTCAGCAGCCGGTCCCAGCCCGCGTACGCGAGGCCGACCTGCTCCTGGGCGACGATGCGCAGCCCGTAGTCCACACCCTGTGCACGATCCGAGGCGGCCGCGGCCACCCCGCGCTCCATCTCGGCGGCGTCCGTCCGGCACAGCCGCAGCAGCAGCCGGGCCGGCGGGGCGATCCAGCCGAGGCCGCGCCGGCCGCCCACGTCCACGGCCGCGTCCAGGCCCCGCACAAAGCCGCGCGCGTCGGCTATGTCCGGGTGCGCGGAGGGTCCCGTACCCGCGACGACGGGCGCGAGGACCGCCCGTAGCTCCGCGACCCGCATCCACCACAGGAAGGGCGAGCCGATGACCAGCACGGGGGCGGCGCCCGGCTCGGACTCCGGCCCGACCGGGCCGGCCGTGCCGGCGGACCGGCGGGCGGCGCCGCGGCGGTGGGCCACGTGCGTGCGGTCCTCCAGCCAGCTGTCGCAGTCCGGGGTCAGGGCTATGGCGGAGGGCGGCGGCACGTCCATCCGGTCGGCCAGGTCCCGCACCAGCCGGTAGAGATCGGGCGCGGCGGCCTCCGAGAGGGGCACCGTCGGCGTCACGGCGGGGCTCGCCCGCAGCACCACAGCGGCGAAGGCACCGCCGACGAGGAGCACCAGCGCGGCGACCACGCACACGACGAGGGTCACCGTGGGCCAGGGATCACCGGCCAGTCGGCCCGTCATCCGGGCGGCCACCAGCACCACCGCGAGGGCGGCGGGCAGCAGTCCGACGGCCGAGGCCCTGCTGCGCACGCGCAGCACGGCCAGAGCGCGGGAACGCGCGGACGGCACGCCAGCTTCCATGATCGAACCGGTTCCGGACACGGCCGGACCTCACCCCCTCTGCCCTGCGGCGACGTTGCTCACTCCCCCACTGTGACACCCGCCACTGACATCGCAATGCCGGTGGGCCAAGTGCCGGAATGCTTGCGCCGCACCCTAGTTGGGGCACGCACGGGCGTCAGGCAGACCGGGTGACGATCACCCGATGGAATGGCTTTGGGCAAAGGTGGATGCGTTCGAACGCGGCCGGATGCAGTCGCACGCGAACGCGCCCGCGGGCCCGGGCGCACGATGTGCGCACCGGGCCCGCGGGTCTGCGGAGCCGCTGGTCAGCGGCCCTCGGCCGCCTTCGCGGCAATGTCCGTACGGTGCTGCGAGCCGTCGAGACGGATCCGCGCCACCGCCTTATACGCCTTCGCACGGGCCTGCGCCAGGTCGGAACCGGTCGCCGTCACCGACAGCACGCGGCCGCCCGCGCTGACCACCGTGTTGCCCTCGCGCCGGGTCCCGGCGTGCAGCACGTAGGCGTCGGGCTCGTCCTCGGCGGCCACCTCGATCAGGCCCTCGATCGGGTCCCCGGTGCGGGGGGTCTCGGGGTAGTTGTGCGAGGCGATGACCACGGTGACGGCCGCGTCCTCGCGCCAGACCAGCGGGGGAACGGCGTCGAGGGTGCCGTTGGCGGCGTTCAGCAGCACGTTCGCGAGCGGGGTGGCCAGCCGGGCCAGGACGACCTGCGTCTCGGGGTCGCCGAAGCGGGCGTTGAACTCGATGACCCGGGTACCGCGGCCGGTGATCGCGAGGCCGGCGTAGAGCAGCCCCGAGAAGGGGGTGCCGCGGCGGCGGAGCTCGTCGACGGTGGGCTGGAGGACCAGCTCCATGACCTCGTCGACCAGCTTCGGGTCGGCCCAGGGCAGCGGGGAGTACGCGCCCATGCCGCCGGTGTTGGGGCCCTCGTCGCCGTCCAGGGCGCGCTTGAAGTCCTGCGCCGGCTGGAGCGGGACCACGGTGACGCCGTCGGTGATGGCGAAGAGGGAGACCTCGGGGCCGTCGAGGTACTCCTCGATGACCACGCGGTCGCAGCCGAGCGCGTGCGCGCGGGCGGCGGCCCGGTCCTCGGTGACCACGACGCCCTTGCCGGCCGCGAGGCCGTCGTCCTTGACGACGTAAGGGGCGCCGAAGGCGTCGAGGGCCGCGTCCACCTCTTCGGGGGTGGTGCAGACGTAGCTGCGCGCGGTCGGGACCCCGGCCGCGGCCATCACGTCCTTGGCGAAGGCCTTGGAGCCTTCGAGCTGCGCCGCCTCGGCGGACGGCCCGAAGACGGGGATGCCGGCCGCGCGGACGGCGTCGGCGACCCCGGCGACCAGCGGGGCCTCCGGGCCGACGACGACCAGGTCGGCAGCGAGTTCGGTGGCGAGACGGGCGACGGCTTCGCCGTCGAGGGCGTCGACCGGACGCAGCGTGGCCACGTCGGCGATGCCGGCGTTGCCGGGAGCGCAGTACAGCGCGGAGACGGCGGAGTCGAGGGACAGAGAGCGGCACAGGGCATGTTCGCGGGCGCCGCCGCCGATGACGAGGACCTTCACGCTGCTCAGCCTAGCCGGGACGGCGCGGTCGGCTTCGTGCGGCCACCCAATCCGGACCGGCTTACTCGTTCGTGTATTCCTCCACAACGGTCGCTCCGAGCTCGCGCACGATCAGGTCGTGTCCGGTCAGGGCGCTCTCGACGAGGTCGGGATCGTCCTCCTCGGCGAAGTCGTCCTCGGGGGCGACCGGCGGGGGCGCCTGCTGTACGGGCGGCTGCGGGGCGGGAACCGACTGCTGGGGCGGCTGCTGCTGCGTCGCGTACTGCTGGGCGGGCGGGTTCTGCGGCGCGGAGGACTGCTGCTGAGCCGGGGGCGGAGGGCTGTACGAGGGGGCGGGCGCGGCCGGGGCGCCGTACGAGGAGGTCTGCAGCGGGGCCGGGGATCCGCCGCCGATGACGGCTTCGATCTTCCAGTTGACCTGGAACTGCTCGGCCAGGACCGCCTTGAGCACGTCCTCGCTGCCGCTGCTGGCGAAATTGTCGCGGGCGCCGACATTGGGGAAGCCCAGCTGGAGGGTGGTCCCGTCGAAGCCGGTGACCTGGGCGTTCTGACTGAGCAGGATCCAGGTGAAGCGGCGGCGGTTCTTGACGGCCTCCAGGACGCCGGGCCACATCGCCTGCACCTGCCCGGCGCCGGCGGCCATGCCGGGGGAGGGGGCGGGGGCCGCTGCGGCCGGAGCGGGGGCTGCGGCCGGAGCGGGGGCTGCGGCCGGAGCGGGGGGTGCGGGGGCGGGCGCGGAGGGCGCGGCCGCGCTGGGCCAGGCACCGGCGGCGGGGGCTGCTGCGGCGGCCGGGGCGGAAGCGCCCGGCCAGGCGCCGGGGGCACCGCTCCCGGGCTGAGCCGCTCCGGGCCAGGCACCGGGCGCGGGGGCGGCGGGAGACGGGGCCGGCGCGGGGGCGGGGGCGGGGGCGGGAGCAGGCGGCTGGACGGGAGCAGGCGCCGGCGCGGCCTGAACCGGCTCGGGAGCCCGCACCGGGGCGGCGGCGCGCGCGGCGGCGGCACCCCCGCCGGGCCCGGCGGGCGCCATGGCATGCGCCTCCGGCCCCGGCACGTACCCGAGGGCAGGACCCGTGGCCGGCGGCGCGGCGAAGGATGCGGCGGCCCCACTGCGCTCCAGCCGGTCGAGCCGGGCCTGGAAGGACCGCTCGTCGTCGAAGGCGGCGGGCAGCAGCACCCGGGCGCAGATCAGCTCCAGCTGCAGCCGGGGCGAGGTCGCGCCGCGCATCTCGGTGAGCCCGGTGTTGACCAGATCGGCGGCGCGCGACAGCTCGGCGGCCCCGAACACGGACGCCTGGGCCTGCATCCGCTCCACGACGTCGGCGGGGGCGTCGATCAGCCCCTTCTCCCCGGCGTCCGGCACGGCGGCCAGGATCACCAGGTCGCGCAGCCGCTCCAGCAGGTCGGCGACGAACCGGCGCGGGTCGTTGCCGCCCTCGACCACGCGGTCCACCACCTCGAAGGCGGCGGCGCCGTCCCCGGAGGCGAAGGCGTCGATGACGGAGTCGAGCAGGGACCCCTCGGTGTAGCCGAGGAGGGAGGTGGCCATGGCGTATGTCACACCGTCGTCGGCCGCGCCGGCGAGCAGCTGGTCCATGACGGACATCGAGTCACGCACGGATCCGGCACCGGCCCGTACGACGAGCGGCAGCACGCCGTCCTCGACCTTCGCGCCCTCACGGCCGCAGACCTCGCCCAGGTAGTCCCGCAGGGTGCCGGGCGGCACGAGACGGAAGGGGTAATGGTGCGTACGGGACCGGATGGTCCCGATCACCTTCTCCGGCTCCGTGGTGGCGAAGATGAACTTCAGGTGCTCCGGCGGCTCCTCGACCACCTTCAGCAGGGCGTTGAAGCCCGCCGAGGTGACCATGTGGGCCTCGTCGATGATGTAGATCTTGTAGCGGCTGGAAGCCGGCCCGAAGAAGGCCTTCTCTCGCAGGTCACGGGCGTCGTCCACACCACCGTGCGACGCTGCGTCGATCTCGATGACGTCGATGGACCCCGGCCCGTTCCTGGCCAGGTCCCGGCAGGACTGGCACTCCCCGCAGGGGGTGGGAGTGGGACCCTGCTCACAGTTCAGGCACCGGGCGAGGATGCGCGCGCTGGTGGTCTTGCCACACCCGCGCGGCCCGCTGAACAGGTACGCGTGATTGACCCGGTTGTTCCGCAGGGCCTGCATCAGCGGGGCAGTGACATGCTCCTGCCCGATGACCTCGGCGAACGACTCGGGGCGATAGCGGCGGTACAGCGCAAGGGACGACACGTATACGAGGTTATCCGGGCCCACCGACATCAGCGGCCCGCCGATGTCCCCGAAAGGCCCCCGGAACGCAAAGCGCCCCCCACGCACCCGCCAGAGCCCACTTACCCTTGCTGCCTTCCGGCCCTGGGGGAGTTGGGTGAGATAGCGCCACGTGAGGGGCTGGCCCCACCCTAGCGGATGGAAGCCCCCGGAATCGAGCCGGACCCCGACCTGCTCTCCGCCCGACGATCACGTTCGCGAGCACCCCTCAACGTCTTGTATTGTTTGCGGCGGAGGATTCGCCTAGTGGCCTAGGGCGCACGCTTGGAAAGCGTGTTGGGGGCAACCCCTCACGAGTTCGAATCTCGTATCCTCCGCCAGTGCCTCACCGGGCACTTGAAGGCCCCGACCGGGAAACCGGCCGGGGCCTTCTGCGTTCCGCGGTTGCAGGACGCCACCCGTGGGCGGGAACCTCTGCCGTGCGAGACGTCCAGGCCCACCGGATGGGCCATCCTTGAGCCCGGCGCCGGACTGGCCGAGGTCCGACACGGCGCGTTCCTTGACCTGAGGAAGGGTTCTCCATGGCGTCCGGATCAACGCTGACAGCCTGGCTGCGCGGTCTCGACGGGCCGTGCCTGGCACGCGTGCTGGCGGCACGGAAGGACACCGCGTCCCCTCCGGAGCCGCGCTCGGTGGGGGAGCTGGCCGACCGTCTTCAGCGGCCGGGGTCGGTGGCGCTGGCCCTGCCCCCGCTCACCCTGCCCGACCTGCAGGTGGCCGAGGCCGTGGCGGCATTGGGGGCACCGGCCACGCGTGAGGCCCTGGCGGAGCTGCTGGGAGCGACGGCCGGCGGGGCCGGCCTCGCCCTGGAGGCAACCCTGGAGAAACTGGCCGGACACGCGCTGGTCTGGCCGGACCGCAGCGGAAGGCTCCACATGGCCGCACCGTTGCGGAAGGCCTGGGAGGCGCCGCTCGGGCTGGACGCCCCACTGGCGGAGCTGCTGGCGGACGTGACCTCCGACGAACTGCGCGGCGCGTTGGCGGCGCTGGGCGTCAAGCCGCCCGCCACCAAGCAGCAGCGCATGGCGGCGCTGGTCGCACACCACAGCGATCCGGAAGCGATTGCCTCGGTGGTCGGGAAGGCTCCTGCGGCAGCCCGGGAGCTGCTGGAGCGTCGAGCGACGTCCGTGTCGCCGCAGCCCGGGTCCATCCTGTTCGGGGCTCCCGGCGCCGACTCCGAACCGGGCGAGCGATGGGCGCTGGACCGAGGGCTTCTGATCCGGGACCGTCGCTGGTACGGCCCCGCCCGGATGCCCGTCGAGGTGGCACTCGCACTGCGCGGGCCCGCCTGGCACGCGCCGTTCGAACCCGAACCGCCCGCCGTGCGGTTGGTGTCCGTCACTGCGGCAGAAGTGGACCGGGAGACGGCAGCCGCAGCCACGGCCTTCGCAGCGCACGCCGCCTCGGTCCTGTCGGCGTGCTCGGCGGCGCCGCCGGCCAGGCTGAAGTCCGGCGGTGTCGGCTCACGTGAACTGGCCCGCATCGGCAAGGTCGCGCAAGCCGATGACGTCGTCGTACGCATCACGCTGGAGGCCGCGTACGCGGCAGGGCTACTGGCCCGGGACGGCGACCGCGTCGCCCCCACCCGGGCATACGACGCCTGGGCGGCGCAGGAACCTGGGGAACGGTTCGCCGCGCTGATCCAGGCATGGCGGAACCTGCCCCTCACCCCCTCCCAGTCACGCGACGAGGACGACAAGGCACTCCCCGCAGTCTCCGGGGCGCCGCCCTGCGGCGGCTGCTTGCAGACCCGGCACGGGTTGCTCGCTGCCGCGGCGCGCCTCCCGGCAGGACAGGGAGCGCGAACCACCTCGGACCTGGGGACGCTCGTGGCATGGCACCGCCCGCTCGCCGACCCGACACCTCAGGGCGAAACACCGTTCGCCACCGCGATCCGCGAGGCCGAGCTGCTCGGCGTGCTCGCCCGAGGCGCCCTGTCGCCCCTCGGCACCGCCCTACGAGCCGACGGCACGGACGAACTGGCCGCCGTGTGCCGGCGTCTGCTGCCCGCGGCCACCGGCACGGCCCGGATCGGCGCCGACCTCACCGCCGTCGTCACCGGAACACCGACCGCGCGGCTGGACGCGCTCCTGGATTCCGCCGCGGACCGGGAGACCCGCGGCACGGCCTCGGTATGGCGGTTCAGCGCCGGCAGCATCCGTCGCGCCCTGGACTCCGGACGCACCCCGGACGAGATCACAGCCGACCTGTCCGCCATCGCCGCCGGGCCCCTGCCCCAGCCCCTGGCGTATCTGATCGCCGACACCGCCCGCAGCCACGGCCGCGTACGCATCGCCCCCGCCGCCTGCGTCATCCACGGCGAGGAACCCGCACTCCTGGCCGAAATCGCCGTCCACAGCAAGCTCGCCGAGCTCGGCCTGCGGCGGCTCGCCCCGACGGTCCTCGTCAGCCGCAGCCCAATCGACCAGACCCTCGCCGCACTGCGTGCCGAGGGCTACGCTCCCGTGGCCGAGACGGCCGACGGAACCGTACGCGTCGAGACGCCCCGGCCCCAGCGGGCCGCCGCCCCCGTACCGGCCGCGCGGAAGGCCCGTGCGCAGATCGGCCTCCGAGGCACGAGGGCTCCCCATACGGCGAAGGCCCACCCCGCCGACCTGAACGTCCTGGCCGCCCAGCTCCTGGCCGCCCCGCCGACCACGCCGGAACCCGACCCGTTCGGGCCCGGCGGAATCCCCTTCGGCACGGACACCGAAGAGATCGTCGCCGGGTACGCGGAGCAGCTGTCGTACAGCGATGTCCGCCAACTGGCGCACGCCATCGACACCGGCACAGCCGTCACGGTCGATTACGTCGCCACGTCAGGAGGCCGCACCGTACGCACCCTCGACCGCCTCGCCCTCGACCCGCCCTATCTCGAAGCCTGGTGCCACCTGCGGGACGCCGAGCGCGTCTTCGCCCTCTCCGGGATCCACGGCGTGATGCCCGTCGACCTGGAGCTGTTCGAGAACAAGAGGAACTACCGGCGGTGAACATGCGCGGGGATGCGGAGCAGTACGGCTGGGGCCAGGCGGCAGCCGCCGGCCTCATCGCGACCACGACTTCGAGTGCATCGCGGCAGTGACTGGTCAGCCCCTCCAGTGGTACGGCCCGGAGGCCGGCAAGGAGGCCGGCAGCGGTCGCAGGTCCGTTGGGACAGAGGCATCCGCGTTGGCGAGAGGCCCCGCTGCTCGCAGCGGGGCCTCTCGCCTGTCACGCCGGCCTCGGGCCGGGCGGCGGGGTGTCGCGGTGGATCAGGGGCGCAGACCGATGGCGATCACCGGTTCGGGCTTGGCCGGTTCGGGCCTGGCCGGCGCGGGCTTGGCCTGTTCGGGCTTGGCCGGCGCGGGCTTGGCCGGTTCGGACGCCGCCGGCTTGGGCGTCGAGGACGGGGCCGGGGTCGGGGTGTTGGCCGTGGCGGGCTCGTCGGACGGCGCCTGGACCCGGGTCCCGGAGGCCTGCGCCGGCTCGGACACGGTGTCCGGCTTCGGCTTCGTCTCCGACGGCTGGTCCTGCTGCTGGCCCGGCTGCTGCTGACCCGGCTGCTGCTGACCCGGCTGGGGTTTCGAGTCCTGCGTGACCCTCGCAAGCTCGATGGAGAACGCCTCGGTCACCCCGGTGGCGGTGCCACCGTTGTCGGGCAGTCCGCCCACCGCGTACACACAGTGCTGCTGGGCGTTCTTGGGGCACGGCGCGTGGGCCGCGCCGAATTCCCGGTGAGCCGTGGGCATCGAGGGCAGGGTCACCCAGGTGCCGGCGACGGGGCTGTAGGCGTCCATGCTGTCCAAGGTCACGAGGTTCTCGTCGAGACCGCCCAGGGCGTACACGCAGTCGCCCTTCAGACCCTCGGGGCAGGGCGCCGATGTCGCCCCGAAGGCGTCCCAGCGTCTGGTCGGCATGTCGGGCAGGTACACCCAGGCGTTGAGGACGGGACTGTAGACCTCCGCCGAAGCCAGCCCAGCGGAGACGGTGTTCGACCCGCCCAGTGCGTACACGCACGTGCCCCTGAGCCCCAGTCCTCCGGGGCAGGGGCCTGACGCCCCGGCGTGGCCGATACGGGCCGTTTGCAAGGGCGTCACGGTGGCCCAGGTGTTGGTGGCCGGGCTGTACGCCTCCACCGTCGTGAGGGCGGAGGCGGCGCCGCTGCTGCCGCCGAAGACGTACACGCACGTGCCCTTGAGCCCCAGCCCCTCGGCACACGGCGCGGTGGCCGCTGCGGCGCCGACCCGGGCGGTCGGGATGTTCGGCAGGGTGAGCCAGGTGTTGGTCTCCGTGCTGTACGCCTCCGCCGTGGCCAGGGCCGTACCCGGTGCGGCGAAGGTCGCCCCCCCGACGGCGTACACGCAGTCGCCCCGCACCCCCGAGGGACAGGGGGCCGTCGTGGAGGCGACCACGAACCGAGGTGTCTTCATCTGCGCCAGCGTGGCCCACGCGTTGGTCCGCGGGCTGTACGCCTCGAACGGGGCGATGCCCGTGGGAGTCACTCCGCCGGCGGCGTACACACAGGTGCCGCGCAGGCCCTCCGGGCAGTGGGCCGCCGTGACCCCGTGGGCCGCTCGGGCCGTCGGCATCGCCGGGACGGTCACCCAGATGCCCTGCGCCGTCGCGGACGGGGCCACCAGGGCCAGCAGAGAGGCCACGGCGAGGACGGCCAGACGCCGCCATCCCGCACGCCGCACCGGCCGGCCGGCCGGTGGCTTCTCATGGTCGTTTCGGGGCGCGTGCCTCATGGCACCTCTCTCCTGCCGTGCCCGGCAGGAGCTGCCGCGGCGATGATGGAACCACGGCGAAGGTATTTACGGATATGTGACAAATAGTCACCGCGTGGGCTGAATACCCTCGATGGGAGCCTTACGGTCACCCGTACAGGCGCGGGTTCCTCTCAGCCGTTGAAGCCGAGGACCAGGGCGACGACCGCCGGGGCCGCGTAGATCACCGGGAAGGCCACGTGGGCGTACGACTTCGCCCGCAGCACCGTGACCACGGCCCCCAGGAAGTACAGACCCACCCCGACCGCCGCCGCGATCCCGACCACCGGCACGAACACCCCCACCACCAGACCCACCGCCCCCGCCGCCTTCGCCACACCGAGCCAGGTCCACCACGACCGCGGAACCCCGTACTCAAGCAGCGGCTCCACGACCCACTTCGCCTTCAGGAACACCGACGCAGCCGAGAAACCGACCATGAACGCACCGACCAGGGCGAACACAACAGCAGTGGTGGACATCAGACGCTCCCCTTCGGGCGGGCCCCGGAGCGCCCTCGCCCCGGTCTCGTTCCCGCCACCCTCACTCCACTGACCCGCCCCACCCCCCACATGTGACAACCCCCGCGAAAAAGGATTTCGCGGGGGCTCGGGGGCTCGGGGGCAGGTCCAGGGCTCAGCCGAAGCTCGGCATCTCACCCACCGTTGTCGACATGTCGATCACTGCGAAGGCGGCGCCCTGCGGGTCGGTCACCGCCGCGAACCGGCCGAACGGGCTGTCCATCGGCCCGAAGTGCAGCTTTCCGCCGTGCTTCTGCGTCTTCGACACCGCCTCGTCGCAGTCCGGCACACCGAAGTAGATCTGGACGTACGACGGGATCTCGGGCGGGAACTCGTCGCCCATGTTCATCCGGCCCAGGACCGGGTTCCCGCCGCTGCCGACGCTGAAGACCTTGAAGTCCATGCCGGCCGCCTCGGGGTCGTCGCCGGCGTCCATCTGCTGGGCGCCGTACGGGAAGACCTTCGGCAGGAAGGCGTCCGCCTTGGCCGGCTCCCGCGTGAAGACCTCCGCCCAGGCGTAGGAGCCCGGTTCGCCCATCTTCTCGAAGCCCTTGTGCTCGCCCGGCTGCCAGACGCCGAAGACCGCGCCGCTCGGCTCCTTCGCGATCAGCATCGTGCCGAAGGCGCCCACCTGCATCGGGCCCATCAGGACCTCGCCGCCGTTCGCCGTGACCTTCTCGGCCGTGGCCGCCGCGTCGGGCGAGGCGAAGTACAGACACCACTGCGAGGGCGCGTCGGTCCCCGGCATCGGCGGGACGACGGCCGCGACGGCCTTGCCGTCGGAGTAGGCCTGCGTGTAGTTGCCGTACTCGGTACTGGCCTCGCCGAAGGTCCAGCCCAGCACGTCCGCGTAGAAGGTCTTGGCCCCCTCCACGTCGGTGAACATCGCGTCCACCCAGCACGGCGCACCTTCGGAGAACTCAAGCATGATCGATCGGCTCCTCGTCTCGTCCCTGTCGTCTGCATGTCGTCGTCGTACTCACGATGTCGTCGTCGTACTCACGCTAGGCGCGCGGTGTGCCGACCGCGCGGGGAGCGCGCCCAGGCGGGACGCTGGAGCCATGGACAAGGACATCACCATCCGGCTTGCACAGCAGCCGGAGGCCGACGCGCTGCTCGGCCGGAGCCCGCTCGCCGCCCTCGTCGGGATGCTGCTGGACCAGCAGGTGCCGATGGAGTGGGCGTTCTCGGGGCCCTGGACGATCGCCCGGCGGCTGGGCGCCGACGACCTCGACGCGCACACCATCGCCGCGTACGACCCGGAGGCCTTCGCCGCGCTGCTCTCCGAGAAGCCCGCGGTCCACCGGTACCCGGGGTCGATGGCGACGCGGATCCAGCAGCTGTGCGCGTACCTCGTGGAGCACTACGGCGGGAGCGCGGAGGCGGTCTGGGCCGACGCCCCGACGGGTCGGGAACTGCTCAAGCGCCTCAAGGCGCTGCCGGGCTTCGGGGAGCAGAAGGCACAGATCTTCCTCGCCCTGCTGGGCAAGCGCTTCGGCGTACGTCCGACGGGCTGGCGGGAGGCGGCCGGCGGGTACGGCCCGGCGAACGTCTACCGTTCGGCGGCCGACATCACGGGCCCGGAGTCCCTGGCCAGGGTGCGGGCGCACAAGCAGGAGATGAAGGCCGCGGCCAAGGCCGCCAAGGCGGACAAGGCCGGCTAGTTCCTGCCTGGTCAGGCGGTGGAGCGGCGCCGAATTGACCGGCGATTCAGGCCGCGGATTGACCCCTGATTGCGGTCTATCGGGACCGTAGATTGGTGGACATGAACGAGATCGCGACCCGCGCCGCCACTGCCGAAGCCATCTACGACGCCCCCGGCAGCCTCATCACCCTGCTCACCGACACCGCCGAGCTCACCTGCAACACCGCCGCCTTCGACGAGGGCGCGGCGGGCGCCCCAGTGCACTTCCACACCAAGGCCACCGAGTTCTTCCACGTCACCGCCGGACGGCTCGACGTCCTCGTCGACGACGAGATCCACACGCTGGAGGCCGGCGACTTCATCGCCGTCCCGCCGGGGGTCAAGCACGCCTTCGCCCCCGCCGCCGGTCACACCGCGAGCGTCTTCGTCGGCTTCACCCCCGGCATGGGCCGCTTCGACTACTACCGGCTCCTGGGCCGGGTCAACGCGGGCGAGGCCACCGTGCAGGACATCAAGGACAGCTCGGCGACCTACGACAACCACTACGCGGAGAGCTCCGCCTGGAGCGGCCGCCGCCGCAGCGCCGAGCCGTAGACCACGTCCGCGTCGAGGCGGCGCAGTTCCTCCGCGATCAGTTCGGCGCTGCTGCGGATCTTCAGGGCCACCTTGCGGTCGGGGCTGCCCGGCAGACTCAGGGTGGCCAGCACGCCCGCGGGCCGGTCCACCCGGATCTCCCCGCCCGTGGTCTGCAGACCGACCCGGGTGATCACCGGGCCCTCGCTCGCGATCCGGGCCACCGGCACCCCCAGCCGGTCCTCCAGCCAGCGCGCCAGCAGCTCCGCGCTCGCGTTGTCGGGCTCGCTCTCCACCGTCGCGCCGGTCACCGGGAGCGGCTTCTGGTCCAGGGCGGCGGCCAGCAGCGACCGCCACGACGTGATGCGGGTCCAGGCCAGGTCGGTGTCACCGGGCTGGTAGCCCGCGGCCCGCTCGTCGAGCACGCCGATCGTGTCGGCGGCGGCGGCAGCGTCCGTGATCCGGCGCTGCGCGAGCGCGCCCAGCGGGTCGCCCGCCAGGTCGGTGGGAGCGTCGGCCGGCCACCAGGCCACCACGGGAGCGTCCGGCAGGAGCAGCGGCAGGACGACCGAGCCGGCCTGCCCGGTCAGCGCCCCGTGCAGGCGCAGCAGCACGATCTCTCCGGTCCCGGCGTCCGAACCGACCCGCAGCTCGGCGTCGACCCGGTTCGCGCGGAGCTTGAGCGGGCCGCGCGAAGTCCGCCTGATCACCGCGATGATGCGGCACGGGTGTTCGCGCGAGGCCTCGGAGGCCGCGCGTACGGCGTCGTAGGCGTTCTCCTCGTCGGTGACGATCACAAGGGTCAGCACCAGCCCCATGGTCGGGCTGCCTATCGCCCGGCGGGCTTCGAGCAGGGCCCGGTTGACCTTGCTGGACGTGGTGTCGGTGAGTTCGGTCCGCATGCACCCGAGTCTGTCACCGCGTCACCTGCGCTTGCGCGCAGTCCCGAAGATCGAGCGGGAGATCTCCCGGCCCAGCTGGGTCCCGATCGACCTGGCCAGCGAGCGGAACAGCCCGCTCCCCACCACCTGCTCGGCCAGCGACGGATCCGGCTTCGGGGCGCTGCGCGCGGCCCGCGCCGCCTCCTTCTCCGCTGCCCCGGCCTGCTTCTCGGCCTCGGCTTCGGCCGCGGCGGCCTCCGCCCGCGCCTCCGCGGCGGCCTGTTCGGCGCTGATCTTCTCGTACGCCGACTCGCGGTCGATCGGCTCCGCGTAGCGCGCGTGGAGCAGCGAGGACTTCACCGCCTGTTCCAGGTCCGCCGCCGCGATCGGCCCCATCAGCGACTGCGGGGCGCGCAGCCGGGTCGCCGCGACCGGGGTCGGCGCGCCCTTCTCGCTGAGCACGGTGATGACCGCCTCGCCGGTCCCCAGCCCGGTGAGCAGCTCCTCCAGGTCGTACGCGGAGTGGGGGAAGGTCTTCACGGTCGCCTTCAGCGCCTTGGCGTCGTCGGGGGTGAAGGCGCGCAGCGCGTGCTGCACCCGGTTGCCGAGCTGGGCGAGCACGTCCGCCGGCACGTCCTTGGGGGTCTGCGTGACGAAGAAGACGCCGACGCCCTTGGAGCGGATGAGCCGGACCGTCTGGGTGATGGACGCGAGGAAGGCCTTCGAGGCCCCGTTGAAGAGCAGGTGCGCCTCGTCGAAGAAGAAGACGAGCTTGGGCTTCTCCAGGTCGCCGACCTCCGGCAGGTCGTTGTAGAGGTCGGCCAGCAGCCACATCAGGAAGGTGGAGAAGAGCTGCGGCTTGTCCTGAACCGCCGGGAGTTCCAGTACGGAAACCAGTCCGCGCCCGTCCGCGGCCGTCCGCAGGAACTCGCCGGTGTCGAACTCGGGCTCGCCGAAGAACTCCGCGGCGCCCTGCTGCTCGAAGGCGGTCAGCGCCCGAAGGATCACCCCGGCCGTCACGGTGGACAGTCCGCCGATCCCCTTGAGTTCGGGTTTGCCCTGGTCGGAGACGAGGAAGGCGACGACCGCGCGCAGGTCCTTGAGGTCGATCAGCTCCAGGCCCTTGGTGTCGGCGTAGTGGAAGATCAAGCCGAGGGACTGCTCCTGCGTCTGGTTGAGCTGGAGCACCTTCGACAACAGCACCGGGCCGAAGCTGGTGACCGTGGACCGGAGCGGGATCCCGGGGCCGATCCCGCCCAGCGAGTAGAACTCGCAGGGGTATCCGGTGGGCTCCCACGACTGGGCGACGTCCCGGGCCCGTTCGCCGACCTTCTCGTTGGCCGTCCCGGGCGCCGAGATCCCCGAGATGTCCCCCTTGACGTCCGCGAGGAAGACGGGGACGCCGCCCGCCGACAGCTGTTCGGCGATGAGCTGGAGCGTCTTCGTCTTGCCGGTTCCGGTGGCTCCGGCGACCAGTCCGTGGCGGTTGAGCATCGCCAGGGGGATGCGGATCTGACGGTCGGGCAGGCAGTCGCCGTCCCACAGGAGGGCCCCGAGGTCGAGCGCGGGTCCGGTGAACGCGTACCCGGCGGCGATCTCCCCGGCCGGGCCCGTCTGGTCCGCCGGGACGGCGGGGTCGGTGCTCTCGCTCATGCATCACTCCCCAAATAGCGCTGTTCGCCACTTTTGCACCACCGTCGCGAGGCTGCGCCCGCACGCACCGGCCCGGTAGGCTTTCCGTGTGATCTTCAAGCGCATCGGAAGCGGAAAGCCCTACCCCGACCACGGCAGGGAAACCACCCGGCAGTGGGCGGACGTCGCGCCGCGCCCGGTCCGGCTCGACCAGCTCGTGACGACCAAGGGGCAGCTGGACCTCGAAACGCTGCTCGCCGAGGACTCCACCTTCTACGGCGACCTGTTCGCCCACGTCGTGAAGTGGCGGGGCGACCTCTACCTGGAGGACGGACTGCACCGCGCCGTGCGCGCCGCCCTGCAGCAGCGCCAGGTTCTGCACGCGCGGGTCCTCGAGATGGACTGACGAGTTCGTCTGGATTGCGCCTTTCGGGTCACCATTGACCTATCAGCAGATCATTTAGTAGGCATCGACACCGGGTCGCACTACGCTGCGCCCATGAGCATGCTCACTCCCCCCGGCATGGGCGGAAAGTACCGCGTCACGGGAGCTGCCTACCCCCGTATGAGCCGTAAGCGGAGCCGTCCTCGGATCATCCTCGCCGTGCTCGGCTCGATCCTTGCGCTGGCCCTGGTCGGCTACGGGGCCCTGCAGCTCATCGACGTGTTCCGGGGCGACAGCCCCAAGCGGAACACGGCTGCGGGTGCCAAGGACTGCCCGACGACGCCTCCCGAGGCCGCCTCCAAGGGCGGCCCCGCCGCCGCCTCCACGGCCTCGGCCGCCGCCAAACCCGCGGTCGTGCTCCCCCCTCCCGGGGAGATCACGGTCAACGTCTACAACGCGACCCCGCGCGCGGGTCTGGCCAAGGCCGTCGGTGACGAGCTGGCCAAACGCGGCTTCGTGATCGGCAACGTGGGCAACGCCCCCGCCACCTTCGACAAGAAGGTCCCCGGCACGGGGATACTGCTGGGCTCCCCCACGACCGACAAGGCCGTCTTCTCCGTACTCGGCACGCAGCTCGCCGGCACCACCCAGCAGACCGACACCCGCGAGAGCGCGGACGTCGACCTGATCCTGGGCGACGCCTTCAAGGAGCTGAACACGAAGGAGAGCGCGGACAAGGCGCTGGCCCTGCTGGCCAACCCCGTGCCCGCGCCCAAGAACTGCTGACCCGACGGACGCGCACCGCGCTCCACCGCGCGGGGCGCACCCGGCGCGCCGGACCGCCGTACGGCTCTCCTACTCGGCCGAGCCGTACATCCGGTCACCCGCGTCACCCAGGCCCGGCACGATGTAGCCGTGCTCGTTGAGCCGCTCGTCCACCGCGGCCGTCACCACCGTCACCGGCGTGCCCGCCAGTTCGCGCTCCATGATCTCGACGCCCTCGGGCGCGGCCAGCAGCACCACGGCCGTGACATCGTCGGCGCCGCGCTTGATCAGCTCCTGGATCGCCGCGACCAGCGTGCCGCCGGTGGCGAGCATCGGGTCGACGACGTAGACCTGACGTCCCGAGAGGTCCTCCGGCATGCGCGTCGCGTACGTGGAGGCCTCCAGGGTCTCCTCGTTGCGGACCATGCCCAGGAAGCCCACCTCGGCGGTCGGCAGCAGCCGCACCATGCCGTCGAGCATGCCGAGGCCGGCGCGCAGGATCGGGACGACCAGCGGGCGCGGGTGCGAGAGCTTCACGCCGGTGGTCGGGGCGACCGGGGTCTCGATGTCGGCCTGCTCCGTGCGCACGTCCCGGGTGGCCTCGTAGGCGAGCAGGGTCACCAGCTCGTCGGCGAGCCGCCGGAAGGTGGCGGAGTCGGTGCGCTTGTCGCGCAGGGTGGTGAGTTTGTGCGCCACCAAGGGGTGATCGACGACCTGCAAACGCACAACATCCTCCAAAACTCAGCCTGCGACCGGCAAAAACGGTCGCACGACGCGACCTGCACCCAAAAGGCTACGCGCTGACGCGCCCCCTTCGCGTCCGAAGCCGCGGCCACGCCCGCCGCGGACCTGCGGATGCGGCCCGCACGGACGCCGAGCAGGCTGGACTGATGAGCAACACACCGGTGATCGCGGCCGTCGACGGATCGGAACACAGCCTCAAGGCCCTGGAGTGGGCGCGGGCCGAGGCCGCCCGGCACGGCAGCGGACTGCTGGTCGCCCACGTCCTGCCCGACCACGCCCAGCTGTACGCCGGGCGCCGGGCCTCGCTGCACGACGCGTCGCAGCCGGCGGAGTTCGCCGACCCCGTGCGCGACTGGATCCGGTCCCTGCTCGGCGACGGCTCCGCACTGCCCGAGGGAGTCACGTACGAGGCCCTGGAGGGCTCCGTACCCGAGGCGCTGCGGGTGATCGGGGCGGAGTCCCGGATGCTGGTGATGGGCTCCCGCGGCCGCGGCGGCTTCGCCAGCCTGCTCCTCGGCTCGAACAGCCGGGCCGTGGCGAGCACGGCCCCCTGCCCGGTGGTGGTGGTCCCGCACGAGGAACGCAGCGCCGCAGCCGACCCCGACGTCGACGCGCAGGAGTCGGCCGGGCGGGTGGTGGTCGGGCTGCACGCCGCCGAGACCCCCGACGACGTGCTGACCTTCGCGTTCACGGAGGCGGCCGTGCGGGGGACCACCGTCCAGGTGGTCTCCGCGTACGCCATCCCGCCCTCGCCGAACCTGATGATCGACGCCCCCTTCGCGGTGATCCCGCCGGAGGGGCTGGCCGACGAGGGGGACGGCGTACCGGCCGAAAGGGAGATGCTGCGGTCGCAGACCGAGCGGCTGGCGCCCTTCCGTGAGCGGTTTCCGGACGTCCCCGTCGAGCAGGCCGCGGTGCCGGGGGACCCGGCGGGCCGGCTGGTCACCGCCTCCCGGGCGGCGGCGCTGGTCGTGGTGGGCCGCCACCACCCGCGGCGCACCGCGATGTCCCTGCTGATCGGCTCCGTGGCCCATGCCGTGCTCCACCACGCGCACGGCCCGGTCGCCGTGGTCCCGACCCTCACGGACGACGCCTGACCTGCGGCGGGGTGGCATCAAACGGCCCGGACGGGGGAAGGTGGGTGCAGGGGGGACGACCGACCAGCCCAGGTGGTGGCCGATGCCCGACACGCAGCCGAGCGACGACGCGCCGGAGACCGCGGCGCAGCGCCGAGCCCGCCGCGCGCAGTTCCTGCGCGACCTGATGGAGGCGCGCGAGCTGCGCGATCGCGTCCAGCCCCGCCGCGCCCGTGCGGCCCGAATGCGCCAGCAGATGCGCATGCGCACCTTCCGCTGGTAAGCGGAAGCGTTCCGGCCGCGCGGGCCGGAACCGCCCGGCAGACGTGTCCGTTGCGGCCTCCGGCCCCGGCACGCCGTGACACGCGCAGCGCCACACGCCGCGACACGTCCGGGACGCACGCCGCGACACGTCCGGGACGCACCGCCCGCCCCACACACCCCGGCACGGCCCCGCCGCCCCCGCGCCGCAACCCCGCACACCCCCTGCCAGGGCACGGCGCGGCACGACGCAAGCGCGGAAGACCTCTCGCAGAGCCGCTGTTTCTGCCACGATGCCGATTGGGCGGGGTACGGGCGGCGAGCAGCACGGCCGCTTTGCCCCAACCTCCGGCCGGGGGGACCTCCAACCGGCACGCCTAAGACCAGTGGGAGAGTCACGGTGTATTTCGCCGCACTGCTCGCGCGCACCGAAGACGGGTGGGAAGCGAGCGACATGGAACTCGACGACGTCGAGTCCCTCAGTGATCTGATCGATCTCGCCCGGTCCGCCGCTGTCGACGACGACACGGTGGTCGCCCTCATCGAGCAGGAGGACGCCTGGTTCGGCGTCGTCCGCGTGGACGGCGAGGAGGACCCGCGGTACTTCGTGTCGAACGCCTCCGCGGCCTCCCGCAGCTCCTACGGCTCGATGCTGACCAAAGAGCTGCTGGGCAGCGACGAGGAGGACGACGAACTCGACGACCTGGACCTGGACGGCACCGAGGACGGCGAGGAGGATGCCGTCGCCGCGTTCACGGACGAGGACACCGACGAGGACGAGGTGGGCGGGGCCGGTGCGGAACCGGTACCGGCCGGTCCGCTCGGCGACCCCCTGCTGCTGGACGATCTCGGGGTGACCAACAAACAACTGATGACCCTGGACGGGGACGCCCTCTCGGAGATCGCCGAGTCCCTCGGCGCCACCGAGGTACTGGAGGCCGTCCGCTAGTGCTCCCTGCGCACACCGACGATCCCGTGAGGGGCCCGTGGCGGGACTCCATGCGCCTGGCGCTCCAGGAGGCCGCCCGGGCGGTGCCGGCCGGCGATGTGCCGGTCGGCGCCGTCGTGCTGGGCCCGGACGGGAAGGTCCTCGCCACCGGGTACAACGAACGCGAGGCGACCGGCGACCCCACGGCGCACGCCGAGGTGGTCGCGCTGCGGCGGGCGGCCGCCGCACTCGGGGAATGGCGGCTTCCGGGGTGCACCCTCGTGGTGACCCTGGAGCCGTGCGTGATGTGCGCGGGCGCGCTCGTGCAGTCGCGCGTCGCCCGGGTGGTCTACGGCGCGGACGACGAGAAGGCGGGCGCGGCGGGGTCGCTGTGGGACCTCGTACGGGACCGCAGGCTCAACCACCGCCCCGAGGTGGTCCGCGGCGTCCTCGCGGACGAGTGCGCGCGGCAGCTGACGGACTTCTTCCGCGACCTCTGAGCCGGGGCGGGAGCCGGGGCGGGAGCCGGGCGGGCTCCGGGCGGGGCGCCTTCCGGGCGCCCGGGTTGGCCCGGAAAGCCCTGCGTACGGGCGCTGCGGCGGCACCGGACTCACCGATTTCGGCGGATGGGGTTCCTTAGGCTAGGATCCATCTCGGTAGTGTGTCCGAGTGGCCGAAGGAGCTCGCCTCGAAAGCGAGTATGGGGCAACCCATCGGGGGTTCAAATCCCTCCACTACCGCTTCGATCGAGAGCCCCGCCCCGCAAGGGTCGGGGCTCTCGGCGTATTCCGGGCGGGTTCCGGGGCGGGTTCCGGGGCGGGTTCCGGGCGGGTTCCGGGCGGGTTCCGGGCCGCCGGCGATCGGCTCTCCGGAGGACACGCGCGTGACCGGCCGCCCCCTCGGCCGTTGTCACGGCATGACCAAGACCCAGCGCATGCTCGCCGCCATCGCCCTCGCGGGGGCCGCCGCGGGCCTCGCCGCACCCGCCGCCTCGGCCGCCCCGATCTCCCCCCTCACCCTCCCGGACCTGCCGGCGGCCGCCCCGGGGATGCCGGCCGGGGCGCAGCCCGCGTCCGTCCAGGAGATCGGGTCGCAGCTCAGCGCCGGCGCCAACCAGCTCAACGCGCTGATGGAGCTGCCCAACCATCTGGCCCCGGTCATCGCGCCCGTACAGCCCCTCACGGACCTGGCCGGCGGCCTCGAATAGGCGCCCGTGGGCCCGCAGGCCCCTGGGACGACGCGAAGAAGGCCCCGACCGGTGGGCCGGGACCTTCGACGCTGGACGGGGGAAGCGGCATCGGGGGACAAAGCCACTTCCCCGATGAGGACGGACCTGCCGGTCCGGGCCGCAGTCAGGGGGAAGCCGGCGGCCCGGACCCTGCAGTGAGGCCCTGTCCCTCACCCACCGGTTTCCTGCCAGAACCGGTGGGCTCACACCAATCCTGCGCGCGCCGCAACCCCCCACGCCACGGCAAAGGGCCCGGAGTACCGGGTCATTGGTCCTTAAAGGGCAGGTGAGTGTCCAATCTTGACCGGTTAGACTCACCCGACTTGCAAGGACCGGTTGGGGAGGCCGCCCGCTCGTGGACACCAAGAAACTCATCACGGGTGCCCTCACCGTGTTCGCCCTCTTCGTGATCATCACCCAGCCGAAGAGAGCGGCCGAGATCGTGGAAATAGGCTTCCAGGGGATATCGGATGCCGCCTCCGGCATCGGCGAGTTCATGACCGAACTGGTGCGCTGACCCGTACGCTGAAGCGGTTCCCGGACTTCCGGCCCCCCACTCCGACGGGTGGGGGGCTTTTTGCATACCCACCACTGGGCATAATGCCCCCTTATGCCCAACTTGCCTTCAACACGGCGATATACGGTGCTTGCACACAGTGCACATCTCTTGTGATGCTATGACCGCTTTTGATGGATGAGTTGACTGAAGGGGTGGCGTGACCGTGCCGGCCAGTACTGCACCTCAAGTACCACCCCAGCAGGACCCCCAGGTACCGCCCCAGCCGGAGCCCCCGCGGGAACACCTCCAGGAGCCCCGCCAGGAGCCCCCCGAGGAGCCCCCGGTCGCGCCGAGACCTCCGAGCAGGGGCGCGGACACCCGGGCGCTCACGCAGGTGCTCTTCGGACAGCTGAAGGGCCTGGAGGTGGGCACCAGCGAGCACAGCCGGGTGCGCGGGGCCCTCATCGAGGCCAACCTCCCGCTCGTCCGGTACGCGGCCGCCCGATTCCGCAGCCGCAACGAGCCGATGGAGGACGTGGTCCAGGTCGGCACCATCGGCCTGATCAACGCCATCGACCGGTTCGACCCGGACCGCGGCGTGCAGTTCCCGACCTTCGCGATGCCGACCGTCGTGGGCGAGATCAAGCGGTACTTCCGCGACAACGTCCGCACGGTCCACGTGCCGCGCCGCCTCCACGAGCTGTGGGTCCAGGTCAACGCCGCCACCGAGGACCTCACCACCCTCCACGGCCGCACCCCGACCACCGCGGAGATCGCCGAGCGGCTGCGCATCTCCGAGGACGAGGTGCTGTCCTGCATCGAGGCCGGGCGCAGCTACCACGCGACCTCCCTGGAGGCCGCCCAGGAGGGCGACGGCATGCCCGGGCTGCTGGACCGCCTCGGCTACGAGGACCCGGAGCTGGCCGGGGTCGAGCACCGCGACCTCGTCCGCCATCTCCTCGTACAGTTGCCCGAACGTGAGCAAAGGATCCTGCTCCTGCGGTACTACAACAATCTGACGCAGTCGCAGATCAGCGTGGAGCTCGGCGTCTCCCAGATGCACGTCTCCCGACTCCTCGCCCGGAGCTTCGCCCGACTGAGATCCGCAAACAGGATCGAGGCGTAACCGGAACGAGTGGAGATCATTCACGCGTTTCCCGACAGATCGGGCTGATCGGCCTCTGACCTCTTCTGTCGCTGGAGATATATGTCGACATGGCGCTACAGCGCGTTGCCGACATGTGACATTCTGCTGGAACCGCGTTTGCCGCAGCCCCGCCTCCGGTATTCAGGTGGAGGCTGCGTTCCTCCGACGGGCGCGCCGTACGCGACCGTCCGCGACCTCAAGGGGGTGGCATGTCCGTAGACCAGGGCAGCTCCAAGGTGCTCACGCTCGTCAAGAGCGCGCCTGCGCCGACAGCACCTGTAGCGTCTGACCGCTCGGAAGCCATCGACACCCGCACCCTCTCCCGCTCCCTCTTCCAGCGACTTGCCGCCCTGGATGCGGACAGCCCCGACCGGGCGTACGTACGCGACACCCTGATCGAGCTGAACCTGCCTCTCGTGCGCTACGCAGCCGCCCGATTCCGCAGCCGCAACGAGCCGATGGAGGACATCGTCCAGGTCGGCACCATCGGCCTGATCAAGGCGATCGACCGCTTCGACTGCGAACGCGGCGTCGAGTTCCCGACGTTCGCGATGCCGACGGTCGTGGGCGAGATCAAACGATTCTTTCGGGACACCTCCTGGTCCGTGCGCGTCCCGCGCCGGCTCCAGGAGCTGCGCCTGGCGCTGACGAAGGCCAGCGACGAGCTCGCCCAGAAACTGGACCGCTCGCCGACCGTGCCGGAGCTCGCCGCCGTGCTCGGGGTCTCGGAGGAGGACGTCGTCGACGGTCTCGCCGTCGGCAACGCCTACACCGCCTCCTCGCTCGACTCGCCCTCCCCCGAGGACGAGGGCGGCGAGGGCTCGCTCGCGGACCGCCTCGGCTACGAGGACACCGCGCTGGAGGGCGTCGAGTACCGGGAGTCCCTGAAGCCGCTGCTCGCCAAACTCCCGCCCCGGGAGCGGCAGATCATCATGCTGCGGTTCTTCGCCAACATGACGCAGTCGCAGATCGGCGAGGAGGTCGGCATCTCCCAGATGCACGTCTCCCGGCTGCTGACCCGCACCCTCGCGCAACTGCGCGTAGGCCTCATCGGGGAGTGATCCGGCGCCTCCCGCTTCCCAATTGACGCTCCGTCAGGAAAACTGGCGCGATGCGAAAGGGATCGCGAGCGGCTGCCGCCACCACCCTGCTCACCGTGTGCTGCACGGCCGTCGCCGCCCTCACCGGCTGCGGCGGCCCGGCGCGGGACGGCTACGTCGCCGTGGGCGCAGCGGCCCCGGGCCCCGAACGGGGCGCGGGGGAGAACGTGGCGCCGCGGGGTCAGGTGGAGTTCCAGCAGCTCGGCGGCCAGGACGCGGCGGGCGGATCCACCGAGTCCTCCGAGTCCTCCGGTACGACGTCCGGTCCCGCGGGATCCGGGACCTCTGGCGGCTCCACCCCGGGCGGAGCCACGACCACCGGCCCCGGCGGCTCCGCGAACGCCCCCGGCACCCCGGCGGGCCCGGGCCGGACCCCACCGTCCCCCGGCACACCCAGCACGCCGGGCGGGCCGGGTTCACCGAGCGCGCCGAACCCACCGGGCACACCGACGAGCCCGCCCACCAAACCCGGCACGACGCCGCCGGCACCGCCCGCCTCCACACCGGCCCGGATCACACTGTCCGCGCCGGTCAGGTCGGCCGCGGCCGACCGCTGGTGCGAGCGGGTCACCGTGACCTTCGCCAACACCGGAACCACCGCGGCCCGCGCGGGCACGGTCAGCTTCGCGACGCACATCATCGGCGCCCTCGGCGTCGACTGGGCCACGATCACCACGGCCCAGCCGCTGCCGGCGCCCCTGGCGGGCGGGGCCTCGAAGACGCAGACCTACACGGTCTGCGTGGAGGCCTGGCGGGTACCGCTGGGCATGCACGTGGACACGCAGAAGGTCACCGCGACCTGGAACTGAGGTGCCCGGGGAGCCTGAGCCCTTGAGGCCCTTGAGCCGCCTGAGGCGCCTGAGGGACCTGAAGGCCTTTCCCGGGCACCGTCAGACGAGGATCATCCAGGCGGCCACGCCGATCACGAGCACGACCGCCAGGGCCAGCCCGATCTTCAGGGCCGGGTTCGAGGAACCGGACCGCTGCTGTTGCTCGGCGCGGCGCTGCTGACGCGCTCCCGGACCCGCCTGCCGGGCCGGGGCGGCCTCCTCGACGAAGGCCTTGAACATCTGCGTGCTGCCCGCGGGGTCGTAGTTGCCCTCGGGGACCTGTGAGTTGTGGTTGTCAGCCATGGAGCAGGACCCTAGCCGGTTTTCCGATTCCTTTACCGCCCCACCCCCGGATTAATTTGCCTGTAGCAACCATTCGCTTCTATGGTTGCCTCAAGCAACAAGATGGGGGAACCCGGTGACCGTGCAGACCGCACCGCAGACCGCACCGCAAGCGGCACCGCAGACGGCACCGCCGACTCAGCGCACTCCGACGACTGCGACCACCCCGTACGCGGAGCTGGCCCGCCAGCTCACCGGCATCGGCGCGGTCAAGCGCGAGCTCGCCCGCAGCCTCCCCCCGGACTGCCCGCCCGGCGCGGCCGCCGTCCTCACCGTGCTCGACCGGCACGGTGAGATGCGGCTGAGCCGGCTGGCCGAGTTCATGGCCGTCGACATCTCCGTGACCAGCCGGCACGTCACGCACATCGCCGACCGCGGCTGGATCGAGCGCGAGACCGACCCGGTCGACGGACGCTGCCGCATCCTGCGGCTCACCCCGGCCGGACGGGCGCTCCTCACCGAGCTCGGCGACCGGTACACGACCTCGCTGGAGAGAGCCCTCCGCGACTGGTCCCCCCAGGACATCGACGTACTCAACACCCTGCTGGCCCGACTCCGATCGAGCTTCTAGAGGTAAGGAAAGACATGGCCCAGTCGGAGACGACAACCGACAACCCACCCGCGTCCGTGGCCACCTCCGTGACCATGACCCACCCCCAGATCATGAAGGCGCTGTCCGGGCTGATGCTCGGCATGTTCGTGGCGATCCTGTCGTCCACGATCGTCTCGAACGCCCTGCCCCAGATCATCAGCGACCTCGGCGGCACCCAGGCCTCGTACACCTGGGTGGTCACCGCCGCCCTGCTGTCGATGACGGCGGCCACCCCCCTGTGGGGCAAGCTGTCCGACCTGTTCAGCAAGAAGCTGCTGGTCCAGATATCCCTGGTGATCTACGTCCTCGGCTCCGTGGTCGCCGGCCTGTCCCAGAACACCGGCATGCTGATCGCCTGCCGCGTGGTCCAGGGCATCGGCGTCGGCGGCCTCTCGGCCCTGGCGCAGATCGTCATGGCCGCGATGATCTCCCCGCGCGAGCGCGGCCGGTACAGCGGCTACCTCGGCGCGGTCTTCGCCGTCGCCACCGTCGGCGGCCCGCTGCTCGGCGGTGTCATCACCGACACCGAGTGGCTGGGCTGGCGCTGGTGCTTCTACGCCGGCGTGCCGTTCGCGATCATCGCCCTGATCGTGCTCCAGCGCACCCTGCACCTCCCGGTCGTGCGCCGCGACGTCAAGGTCGACTGGCTGGGCGCCTCCCTGATCAGCGGCGCGGTCTCGCTGCTGCTGATCTGGGTCACGCAGGCCGGCGACTCCTACGAGTGGATCTCCTGGCAGACCTGGGCTATGACGGGCGGCGCGGTGCTGCTCGGCCTGCTCTTCGTCCTCGTCGAGTCCCGTGCGAGCGACCCGATCATCCCGCTGCGGCTGTTCCGCAACAAGACCATCACCCTGGCTTCGGCGGCCTCCCTGTTCGTGGGCATCGCGATGTTCTCGGGGACCGTGTTTTTCAGCCAGTTCTTCCAGTTGGCCCGCGGTGAGTCCCCGACGATGTCCGGAATCCTCACGATTCCGATGATCGCCGGCCTCTTCGTCTCCTCCACCGTTTCCGGTCAGGTGATCACCAAGACCGGTCGGTGGAAGGCCTGGCTCGTCTCCGGCGGCGTCCTGCTGACGGCCGGTCTGGGTCTGCTGGGCACCCTGCGCTACGACACCCCGTACTGGCACATCGCGATCTACATGGCGGTGACCGGCCTCGGTCTCGGCATGATGATGCAGAACCTGGTCCTCGCCACCCAGAACCAGGTGGCCCCCGAGGACCTGGGCGCGGCCAGCTCGGTCGTCACCTTCTTCCGCTCCCTCGGCGGCGCCATGGGCGTCTCCGCACTGGGCGCCGTCATGGCCAACCGGGTCACGCACTACGTCCAGGACGGCCTCGCCGCCCTCGGGCCGAAGGCCGCGGCCCTCGGCCACGGCGGCACCGCCGGGGGCGGGATCCCCGACCTCGACAAGCTGCCCGCTCCGTTCCGTGAGGTCATCGAGTCCGCGTACGGGCACGGCGTCGGCGACGTCTTCCTCTACGCCGCCCCGTTCGCGCTGCTCGGACTGGTCCTGGTGGTGTTCATCAAGGAGGTCGCCCTGAAGTCGAAGCCGGCGTCCCACGCCCCGGCGGCGGCCTCGCACGAACCGGCCCCCGCCGAGTCCGTCGTCAAGGCCTGACCGCCTCCTGCCCCGGGTGCCTCACTGCGGTGGGCGGGGGGGCGGCCCGCCCCCCCCGCGGGGGGGGGGGGGGGGGGGGGCGGGGGGGGGGTGGGGGGGGGGGCGCCCCCCCGGGGCGGCGGGGAGGTGGGC
>NZ_JBICZI010000023.1:0-107190 GCF_043201855.1 Streptomyces sp. NPDC048257 | reverse complement strand
GCCCGCGCCCCCCCGCCCCCCCCCCCCCCCCCCCACACCCCCCCCCCCCCCCCCGCCCCCCCCCCCCCCCCCCCCCCCCCCCCCCCCCCCCCACACACCTCACCGACCCCGCCCGATCAGCCCCCGCCGCCCCCGTACAGCCCCGCTATCTCCCTCGCGTACCGGTCCGCCACCACCCCCCGGCGGAGTTTCAGCGACGGCGTCAGGGTGCCCGCCGCCGGGGTGAAGTCCTCCGGGAGGATGTGGAAGGCGCGGATGCGGGAAGGGCGGGAAAGCGTGGTGTTGGCCTCCGTGACCGCCGCATCGATGAGGGCGTGGACCGCCGGGTGCGTGCTGGGGGCGGGGCCCAGGTCGAGGGCCTCTCGGGCCGCCCACGCGCTGATCTCCTCCGCGTCCAGGGTGATCAGGGCCACCGGATACGGGCGGCGGTCTCCGATCAGGACCGCGCGGGAGACGTAGCGGGAGCGCTGGACGGCGAATTCGACCTCCGTCGGCGTGAGGTTCTTCCCGGCGGAGGTGATGATCAGCTCCTTCTTGCGGCCGGTGATGCGGAGATAGCCGTCGGCGTCCAGTTCGCCCAGGTCACCGGTGTGGAGCCAGCCCGCGGCGTCCAACGCCTCCGCGGTCGCGGCCTCGTTCGCGTGGTAGCCCGGGAACACCATCGCCCCGCGCGCCAGCACCTCCCCGTCCTGTGCGATCCGCACCTCGCAGCCCGCGATCGGGCGGCCCACCGTTCCCTGGCGCGCCGCCTCCGGGTGGTTGATGGAGATGACACCGCCCGACTCCGTCATCCCGTACCCCTCGTACACACGGATCCCGCAGGCCCGCAGGAAGTCCAGGGTCTCCGGGGCGATCGGGGCGCCGCCCGTGAGCACCCACTTGAGCCGGCCGCCGAAGGCGGCCCGGACCGGCGCGTACAGGGACTTGTCGGCGGCCTCGTGCTCCGCCCGGAGCTCCTGCGGCAGTCGGCCGTCCGCCGCCAGCACGCCCACCCGTACGGCCGCCTCGAAGCCTTCCCGGCCGCCCTCCTGCGACTCCGCCAGCGAGAGCACCACCGAGTGCAGCTTCTCGAACAGCCGTGGCACGGACGGCAGATGCGTCGGCGCGACCTCCGCCAGCTCCGCCAGCACGTCCTCGATCCGGCCGCCGAAGTAGCACAGCTCCCCGCCCTCGATCAGCGTCGTGTACTGGATCAGCTGGGCCAGCATGTGCGCGAGCGGCAGGTACAGGTACGTCGAGTCCCCCGGCCCGCCCTTGATCAGCGGGCGGGTGGCGTCCTGGATGGCGCCCAGGTTCCCGTGGGTGAGGCGGCAGCCCTTCGGCAGGCCGGTCGTGCCCGAGGTGTAGACGATCGACGCGTCCTCGCCGGGGGCGACGGCCGCCGCACGGGCCAGCAGTTCGGGCTCCGCGGCCGCGCCCGGCAGCGCGGGCAGTCCGTCCATCAGCACCACCGCCCGCAGGGCGGGCAGTTTCGGCCGCAGGGCCTCGACGCGGGCCGCCTGCCGTTCGTCGTCGCAGACGACGACCACCGCCTCCGAGTCCGCCAGGACCCAGCCGACCTCCTCCTCCCCCGCCGTCGGGTACACCGGTACGAGGACCGCGCCCGCCGCCAGGACCCCGAAGTGCGTGTACGTCCACTGCGGCCGGGTCTCGCCCAGTACGGCGACCCGTTCCCCGGCGGCCACGCCCAGGCCGAGCAGTGCGCGCCCGACGGCCCGTACCTCCGCGCCCAGTTCGCCGTACGTGCGGGTCAGCCAGCCGCCGTCCGGCGACCGGAACCGCAGGGCGGGCTCCGGCCCGTACCGCTCCCCGGTCCACTGGGTGAACACCGCCAGCGTGCTCGGCCGACCGTCCATCGCATGCCCTCCCGCGGGTTGGTGACCTCCGAACCTCCGGACCTCCGACGCTATGCAGCCGGAGGGCCGCCGCGGCATGACCGGAAGAGTCACCCCCGCTGACCCGAGCGCTCATCGGTGTGAGCGCGTCCGTATCGCCCCGCGCCGCGGCGGGCTACCGTCGGATCCATGGGGAGGCGGACGATCACCGTGCACCATGTGCGTGCCCTGCTCGCGGGGGCCCGCAGCAGTGGCATCGACACCGTGCCGCTGCTCCAGGAGGCGCAGATCCCGCCGCTGCTGCTGGGCGACGACCGGGCGCGGATCACGCCCGCGCAGTTCGCCCGGCTCTTCCGGGCGCTGTACCGGACCACTCAGGACGAGTTCCTCGCCCTGAGCGCCGTCCCGAGCCGCCCCGGGACCTTCGCGATGATGTGTCACGCCTCGCTCGGCTGCCGCGATCTGGGCGCGGCCGTGGAGCGTGCGGCGGCCTTCTACGGGCTCTTCCCCGGCGGGCCGGAGCTGGCGCTCGAAGTGGCGGGCGCGGAGGCCCGGTTCACCGTGCGCAACGAGTTCGCCCGGGACGAGGACCGGTTCCTCACCGAGTGCGTGCTCGCCATCTGGCACCGGCTCAGCAGCTGGCTGGTGGGTCGCCGCATCCCGCTCGCCTACGCCGCCTTCCGCTATCCCCCGCCGCCGCACCGGGAGGAGTACGCGACGCTCTTCGACTGTCCGGTGCGCTTCGGGGAGGACCGTACGGGCGCGGTCTTCGACGCGCGCTGGCTGACCGCGCCGCTCGTACGGGACGAGCCCGCGCTCGACGCGATGCTCCGCCGCGCCCCCTTCGACCTGCTGTCGCGTCCGGAGTACGGGACCACGGTCGCGGAACAGGTACGCCGCACCCTGACGCAGCGGCTGCGCACGTCGCCGCGGCTGCCCGCGCTCGGTGAGGTGGCGGCGCGCCTCGCGGTGTCCCCGGCGACGCTGCGGCGCCGGCTCCAGCAGGAGGGGACGTCCTTCCAGCAGCTGAAGGACCACGTGCGGCGGGACGCGGCGATCGCGGGCCTGGCGGAGAGCGGCGAGCCGATCGCGGAACTCGCGGCCCGGCTGGGCTTCTCGGAGGACACGGCCTTCCACCGGGCCTTCCGCCGCTGGACGGGGACGACTCCGGGGGCCTACCGGATCGCCTCGGGCGGCTAGGGCATCTCTTCCGGATCTTGCCGGGCCCGGAGTCGTCCCCGTCCGGCACGGGGTGCGAGGCCGGGTCAGGAAAGGTGAGCTGCGCGGTCAGCGACCTCCCTACCGGTCGGTCACTACCTTCACCTCACCTACCCCCCGCACGGAACGAGCCCCTGGGAGAGCCGCCCATGCGTTTCCGAAGCACCCCCCTCGCCACCGTGACCGCGCTCGCCGCCCTGGCCGCCTCGGCAGCGATCCCCACGGCCACCGCCGCCACCGCTTCCGCCGCCACCGCCGCCCCGGGTGATGTCGTCAGCAGCGCCCCCTCCGCCTTCCACCCGCTGCCCGGCCAGCCCACCGGCACCAAGGCCTGGAAGATCCACTACCGCTCCACCACCGCCGACGGCGCCCCGAACGTCGTCTCCGGCACCGTCATCGTTCCGCAGGACGGCCGCACCGGCCCCCGCCCGCTGATCACGTACGCCGTCGGCACGGTCGGCATGGGCGACTCCTGCGCGCCGAGCAACAACCTCCCGTACGGCACCGCCATGGAGGCCAACCTCATCCAGCAGCTCACCCTGCGCGGCTGGGCCGTGGTCGTCACCGACTACGAGGGCCTCGGCACCCCGGGCGTCCACACCTACACCGTGGGCCCCTCTGCCGGGCACGCCGTCCTCGATGCGGCGCGCGCCGCCCAGCGGCTGCCCGAGGCGGGCCTCTCGGCGACCGGCCCGGTCGGCATCATGGGCTACTCGCAGGGCGGCCAGGCCGGCAGCTGGGCCGCCGAGCTGCAGGGCTCGTACGCCCCCGAGCTCCAGGTCAAGGGCACGGCGACCGGCGGTGTCCCCGGGGACCTGCTGAAGGTGGCCGAGTTCAACAACGGCTCCTACGGGGCCGGGCTCATCTTCATGGCGGCCGCCGGGCAGGACGCGGCCTTCCCGGAGCTGAAGCTGGACTCCTACCTCAACCCGGCGGGCCGGCTGCTGGTCAACGGGATGAAGGAGAACTGCGTCGCGATCGACGCGATCGCCGGCTCCTTCAAGCGGATCTCCGACCTGACCACGCGCGACCCGCTCGCCCAGCCGGACTGGCGGGCCCGGCTGAACCAGAGCCGGCTCGGGGGGACGGCCCCGGCCGCGCCGGTGTACCAGTACCACGCGCTCGCCGACGAGTTGATCCCGTACGGGGTGGGCCGCCGGCTGCGCTCCGACTGGTGCGCGCGGGGCGCGAACGTCGAGTTCGACACGGTGTGGGTCGGTGAGCACGTCAGCGGCGTGATCACGCACTCCCTGGCGGCCGGGAACTGGCTGGCGGACCGCTTCGCCGGGCGCCCGACCCACGCCAACTGCTGATCGGCCGGGCCGGGTCCACTCCCCGGCCGGGCAGGACCGGGTGCCGGACGGCAGGCGCCCGTACAGGAGGAACGGTCGACGTCCCCCGGACCGGGCCAGGTGGCCCGGTCCGGGGGACGGTCTAGTCGATGGGGCGGAGCACCCGCTCCGAGCGGAGCAGCAGTTGAGCGAGCAGGGCGAAGGCCACGGTACAGACGGCGACAAGGGCCGCACTGACCCCCGGCGAGGGCTGCGGGGAGACCTGGACCCAGAAGTAGAAGCTGTATTGGGCCTCACCCGGGAGGGCCATCAGGTTGGAGATCCACGCGTGCGGGAGGAAGGGGCCGATCGGGAGAAGCAGCAACGGGGCGGTCACGAGCCACGGGCCGGCTCCCAGCGCCAGGGTGCCGATGGAATTGCGGAGGAACGCCGCGGCGCACCACCCGACCGAGAGATACAGCGCCTGGCCCAGCAGGGCACCGCCCATGGCGGTGAGCGCCTCGCCCCAGTCGGCCGATCCGGCATCGAGCACGCCGCTCGCGGACCCTGCATCGAAGGCGTTCGGCGGCAGTGCCGGAGTCGGCCGGAGTACGGCCATCCCTCGCATGACGATCCAGAGGGTCAGGCCGTTCACCACCTGCACCACGGCGAGGAACCCGAGGGCGGCGCAGAGCCTCCGGCCGTACAGCACGTACGTGCGGTGTTCGTACAGCCGGAGCGCACCCCAGGTGCCGCTCTCGATGAACTGGGCCACCCCGATCGTCACGATCACCGTGGCGAGGAGGAGGCCGCCCAGGGTGGCCGACTGCCACGCTGCGGCCCGCAGCGCGGACGCGGGTTCGACAAGGGCCGCCACGGTCGGGTGCTGGTACCCGAACGCCGCACCGCCCCACCACTTCCGGGCGCCTGCGGCTGCCGTGGCCACGGCCAGCAGAGCGCCGGTCACGTACACCGGGGGAACCCAGAGGGCGCGGAGTTCGCCCCTCCAGGCGACGCTCCGCCGATACCGCGCACGCTCTCTCGCTGTACTCCGACTCACACCAGGTCCCTCGTCCGAGCACGGCGCTGAAGGAAGGTCCAGAGCAGGGCGATGCCCAGCAGCGTCGGTACGGCCCTGAGGACGGCGGGCACCGTCGACGGGGCAGTGAACACCCAGAAATGGTCCCAGACTCGATCGAATCCACTGAAGCCGACGATGTCGGGCAACGCTCCGCCGGGCAACCAGGCACCCACGACCGGCGTACCGGCGGTCTGCACCACGAGCACCAGGAGCAGGAAGCCCGCGAGGGAACTGCGCAGGGGCAGGCGGACGAGGGCGGCGAGGGCCACGGCTGTGGCGACGGCGGCCGCCAGAACCGCAGCGCCCGCGACGAGGACCGTGGCCGTCTCGGCCAGGACCTCGCCGAGCGCACCGGGACTCGGCAGCGGAAACGCCGAGCGGGTGTAGAGCATGCCGACGGCCGCCGTCACGGCCGACGAAACGGTCACCAGGGTGAGCATCCACATCCACACCGCAGCCGCCTTGGCGGACAGCAGGCGGCTGAGACGGGCCTCGTAGAGCAGGCGCGGCACGATGCTTCCCCGGCTCCACTCACCCGCGACGAAGAACGCCGCCACGAGGATGACCAGTGCCAGTCCCGGGATGGACGCCGCGAGCTTCATCGTCCAGATCAAAGAGGCGACGGGGTGCTGCCCGTTGGCCGCCCTGCGGCCGTGTTCGGTGAAGTTCACCTCGTACTGCTGCAGGGTCTTCAGCTCAAGGGGAACGCTTTTCAGGCAGAGGGCTTTCTGCTCAGGGCTGTTCAGCCCCGTGTCGCACCCCTGCTCGACCGTCTCGATGTTGCTGCGGACGTTTCTGAGACTCTCCGACGCGGAGCTCTGACTGCCGAGTGCGCAGTAGAGGGATCCGAGCACGAAGAGAACGGCGAGCGTCATCCCCAGGGGATGACGGCACAACCGGCGGTACTCACCGAGGATCAATGACCTCATCGGGAGCCTCCGCCGCGCTGACCGACCAGTCCGAAGAACCAGTTCTCGAAGGCGTCGGGTCCGCTGTCGGGGTCATATCCGAGTTGTTCCAGCGTACCGGCGGCCGCCACACGACCATCGGCCACCATGATCACGCGATGGCAGATGCGCTGGATCTCGTCGAGTTGATGGCTGGAGACCAGAACGGTGGCTCCACGGGCCGACTCCTCGGCGATGACGCGACGGACCATCCGCAGACCCTCCGGGTCGAGGCCGTTCGTGGGTTCGTCGAGGATGAGCAGGTCCGGCCTCTTCAGCAAGGCCGCAGCGATGGCCAATCGCTGCCTCATGCCCTGGGAGTAGGTGCCGACCCGCTTGTCGGCCGCATGCGCGAGACCCACACGGTCGAGCACCGCTCCCGTGCGGCCGCCGTCGGGGCGCCCCGCGCTTTCGAGCAGCATGCGCAGGACCGCCCGGCCCGTGAGCCAGCGGGGGAAGGACGGCGCGTCGAGTGCGGCGCCGATGCGGGCGAGCTGCGCGGGGCGCATCGGCAGCGGCTCCCCGAACAGGTGGATGTCACCGGAGCTCGGCAGCGCGAGCCCGGTCATCAAACGCATGAGCGTGGTCTTGCCGGCACCGTTGAGGCCGAGGAGGCCGACGATTTCGCCGGCCTCCAGGCTCAGACTGATCCCGTCCAGCACGGAGTGCCGCCGGAATCTCTTGGTCACTTCGCGACAGGAAAGGACAGTCATTGTGTGCGCTTACTTGTTGTAGTTGACGCGCCCGTCGGAGAACACCCAACCCGGCGTCGACGCGATGGCCATGTAGAAGCTACCCGAATTGGAGCTGCTGAACGACTTCCAGAAGATGGAGTTGTCGCACGACCAGTTCAGGTGAGCCACATAAGCGTCCGGCAGGAATGAAATGTCGCGATTGAAGTCGTATCCGACACGGACACCATTGGACGCATTACCGGCGCTCGTGGCGCAGTGGTCCTGCGTGGCCGCCTGCGAGCCCGAACCGGCAGTCCAGCGACCCGTTTCGGCGCCCACACCCTCGTTGTTGAACGAGAAGTTCTTGTTGTAGCTATACGCCGCATTGGCGGCCGGCGCCAGGGCGCCGACCAGGGTGGCGGCAAGCGCACCGGTGACCAGCGCGGACTTGGTACGAGAATTCATGAAAAAAAATACCCCTCGGGCGGACGGAGCAATGCGCCCCGTCGACAGAATGCCATCTTCTTACGAAGATCATAAACCAGTCAAGCGGCCGGGCCTGGCTCAAAATCCCCCCAGTCCCAGCCGCCTCCCCCCGCACCGGAGGTGCGAACACAGCCATTCCCACAAGCAATCAACCGAACCCGGTAAAAACGCGAATTTCACGGCGACGGCGAGGAATGGAGGTTGCAGTGGCCACCTTCCCGCTTCGGCGGGCCCCGGCCGGTCCGGCGCGGTCGGCGGACTCCGACCTCGTGGGCGCGCGGTGCGCGGGCCCTGGCGCCGTACGATCCCCGTCTGACGAGCATGGACATGCTAACGCAGCGTCATGCGGGCTGCTCCGCACCCGGCGGCCGATCACAACCCGTTACACCAGCCCGACTTGGAGGCCCCGCGGGGCCGTTCGGCCGGACGCCCGTACGCCCGCCGCGGGCGCCGCACGTTCAGCCCTCCCGCGGTCCCCGGTACAGCTCCTGGATCCGGTCCGCGTAGTCACGGGCGATGGCGCTCCGCCTGAGCTTGAGCGACGGGGTGAGGTGGCCGCGCGCCTCGGTGAAGTCGCCCGGCAGGACGGCGAAGCGGCGGATCGACTCGGCCCGCGAGACCAGCCGGTTCGCCTCGTCCACCGCCCGCTGGAGGTCCGCCCGCAGCGCCTCGTCCCGCACCAGCTCGCGCATCGGCATGTTCTGCTTCTTGTGCATCTGGCGCCAGTGCTGGAGCCCGTCGGGTTCCAGCGTGATCAGCGCGGTGATGTAGGGCCGGTTGTCGCCGACGACCATGCACTGGCCGACCAGGGGATGCGCCCGCAGCCAGTCCTCCAGCGGTGCGGGGGCCACGTTCTTGCCGCCGGAGGTGATGATCAGGTCCTTCTTGCGGCCGGTGATGGTGAGGTACCCGTCGGCGTCGAGTTCGCCGATGTCGCCGGTGGCCAGCCAGCTCCCGTGCGGGGCCGCTTGCGCCGCGTTCCAGTAGCCGGCGAAGACGTGGCCGCCGCCCAGCAGGACCTCCCCGTCCTCCGCGATCCGTACGGCCGTGCCCGGCAGCGGCCAGCCGACGGTGCCGAGGCGGGGCCGCTGCGGCGGGGTCACGGTGCTCGCGCCGGTGGTCTCCGTCAGGCCGTAGCCCTCGAACACCTCGATGCCCGCGCCGGTGTAGAAGGCGGCCAGGCGCCGGCCCAGCGGTGATCCGCCGCTGAGGACGTAGCGGACGCGGCCGCCGAGCGCGGCCCGGATCCGCCGGTAGACGAGCGGGTCGTACACGGACCGGGCGAGGCGCAGCACGAGGCCGGGGGTCTTGCCCTCGGCGGTCTCGGCGAAGCGCTGCGCGATGCGCGCGGCGCGGTCGAAGGAGGAGGCGCGGCCCATCTTCTCCGCGGTGGCCCGGGCGGTGTTGTAGACCTTCTCCAGAACGTAGGGGATGGCCAGGAGGAAGGTGGGGCGGAAACCGGCGAGGTCGGCGAGGAGGTCCTCGGTACGGATGCTGGGTGCGTGGCCGAGTTTGACGCGGGCCCGCATGCAGCCGACGGCCACCATCCGCCCGAACACGTGGCTGAGCGGCAGGAACAGCAGGGTGGAGGCGGGGTCCTTGCTGAGGGACTTGAAGACGGGGTGCAGCAGCTCCACCGAGTTGTCCACCTGGGCGTAGAAGTTGGCGTGGGTGATCACGCATCCCTTGGGCTGCCCGGTGGTGCCGGAGGTGTAGATGAGGGTCGCGACGGAGTCGGGTGTGCGGGTGGCCCGCCGGTTGTGCACCACCGCGTCCGGTATGCGTTCCCCGGCCTTGACCAGCCGGGCGACCGCGCCGGTGTCGAACTCCCACAGGTGGGTCAGCCAGGGCAGGTTGCCCCGGTCGGCGCTGATGAGCCGGGCCTGCGCGGTGTCCTCGACGGCGCAGGCCACGGCCCCGGAGTCCTGGATGATCCAGCGCGCCTGGAGGGCGGAGGAGGTCGGGTAGATCGGTACGGTGACCAGGCCGGCGGCCCATCCGGCGAAGTCGAGCAGGGTCCACTCGTAGGTGGTCCGGGCCATGATGGCGAGCCGGTCGCCCTCGCGGAGCCCTTCGGCGATCAGGCCCTTGGCCACGGCGAGCACCTCGGCCGCGAATTCGGCGGCCGAGACGTCGCGCCAGGTGCCGTCCCGGTCCTTGCGGGCGAGCACCGCCTCCGCCGGAGCCTCCCGGGCGTTGTGGAAGGGGAGGTCTCCGAGGGTGCCGCGGTCCGGCGGTCCCGCGAGCGCGGGCACCCGTACCTCACGCACCACTCCATCGATCACGGTCTTGACGGGTTGTACCGGCGCTGCGGGCCTGACCAGCCTCAACTCGGGTGCCACGGTCCACTCTCCTCGGCTCGGCGCAAGCGTTACCGCCGGTAATCTACGGAGCGGTAACCGGCCCGGCCAGCCCCTGCGGCCGTTCTTCACGGACGCTCCACGCCACCACCCCACACCCCCGGTCGCCGCCGGCCGCGCCGCGGGAGTGGTTCAGCCGCCCGGAGGCCTGTCCGCCCGGGGCCGGGCAGGCCACGGGCTGTCGGCGCCGGCAGGTAGCGTAGGGGCGGCGTAAAGACCACGGGCAGGCATGCGTCGGTGCGTTGCGACTGCCGGGCCGTTGTTGCGTCCCACCCTCTGAGCAAGGAGCTCCACACGCATGTCCATACCACCGCAGCCTCCGTCGTCCCCCGGCCCGTACGGCCAGCCCGGACCGTACGGGCAGCCGGGGCAGCCCGGCCCCGCGCCGTACGGCGCCGGACCGCAGGCCTGGTACCCCCCGCAGCCGCAGAAGACCAACGCGCTGGCCATCGTGGCGTTCGTGATGTCGATCGTCTGCGCGCTGCCGCTGGTCCCGCTCATCCTCGGCTTCATCGCCCTCTCCCAGATCAAGTCCCGCGGTGAGAAGGGCAAGGGCCTGGCCATCGCGGCCATCGTCATTCACGGCGCGACCATCGCGCTCTACGGCATCTTCATCGCCCTCGGCCTCTCCGGAGCGCTGGACGACAGCACCACGAAGAAGCGCGACACCGGCGGCCAGGTCACCGCGCCGGTCGCCGGCGGCGTGAGCGACATCAAGACGGGCGACTGCTTCAACACGAGCGACGACCTGTCGAAGTACGACGACGAAGGGGGCAGCCAGGCGGCCCTCTCGGTGCGCATCGTGCCCTGCGACCAGCCGCACAAGGGCGAGGCGTACTCCGTCTTCGACCTGGAGGGCGGGCTGTACCCGGGCGAGGAGAAGGTCGTGGCCATCGCCGAGGAGAAGTGCGGCGGCACCGCGCTCACCTCGTACGTGGGCAAGGACGCGAAGGTCTCGGACAAGCTCGAGGTCTACTACTACTACCCGCAGGCCACCACCTGGATCAGCGGCGACCGCGAGGTCACCTGCTTCATCGGCGACCCCACCGGCCCCACCACCGGCTCGATCCGCACGACGGGCTCCTGACCCCCTCCCGCCCGGCCGCTCAGGCCGCCGCCGCGTTCAGGGCGGGCGGTGGGCAGTCGCGGCAGCGGCCCGGGTGGGGGGCGCGGAAGGCGCGGTCGCAGCAGTCGCAGGTCTGGAACGGGTCCGGCCGTTTGGCATCCCGGGTCGGTGGGGCCACGGGCATCGGGGGCAGCCGGGGCGGGATCAGCCTGGTGAGGCGGTACGAGACGACGGACGCGGGGTTCCGCAGGGGCTCGGGGAGGTTCGCGGACAGGGCCCGCGCGACCGCTTCCGGTTCGATCCCGCGCTCCAGCCAGGCATGGGCGTCCGGCGCGAGCCGCCGTACGTCGCGCTCGGAGAGCAGGAGCCGCGGGTCATAGCGCCGTAGCCCGGCGAGCAGTTCGACCGCCCCGGGGTGCGCGCGCAGGTGCGGCGCGGCCGCGGGCGGGGCGACGGGCTCCGGGTCCGATGCGGGCTCCGGGTCCGATGCGGGCTCCGGCTCCGGTGCAGGTTCCGGCTCCGGTGCGGGCTCCGGGTCCGGCTCCGGTGCGGCTTCCCGGTCCGGCGGCGGAGGGGGCGGGGGCAGCGGCGGAGGGGGCGGAGTGGGCCCGCCCCGGGCGGCCTCCGGCTTGTTGTACGAGTACGTCCGGGTGACCACCTGCCCGGTCTCCAGCCGCTCGCGCCGCCGCTCCAGGTAGCCGTGCCTCTCCAGCTCCCGCAGGGCGGAGCCGATTCGGATCTCCCCCTCGGGGAACCGTGCGGTGAGCGCCCTGATGCCGACGGGACTCCCGGCGGGCAGCGACTGGATGTGGGCCGCGACCCCGATCGCCGTCGCCGACAGCTCACGGTGCTGGAGGAGGCGGTTGCAGACCACCGTGTAGTGACTCACGTGCCGCGCATTGACGTGGATGACGCCGGTTCGGGTGGTCCCGGCGGGAACCCGGGACGAGGCGCGCGGCGGCGCGCTAGGGTGCTCAAGAGCCATGGGGAAGCAGCTACTTCCTACGATGGTCAGGCCCTCGACCGGGATGCCAGTCCCGCCGGGGGCCGTCTCATGTCTGCGGTTGTCGGGGCGAGCATATGCCAGCCAACCCGTGGTAAATCCAGTCCAGTTGGCACGATTCACCCGTCCGAGCGACGACGGCCGGTGGGGTGGGGTGGGTGGGTACTTTCCCCCGGTTCTTTGGCTCTTTATGCGTGTAGGCACGCCGCGTCGCGGCGCCCCGCGATCCGGCCGACGGCATGCGGGCGCGGGCGACCCGGCTGGACGGGGCCGGCCCCGGAGTCCGGGCAACCGGGCCCGGGGAAACGGGCCCCCGGTCCGCCGCCGGAACCGTACGACCGGCTTCCGCGTCCCGTTCCATATCGGCTCCGCGCGGGTCCATCCGCGGAGATCCCCGTATTAGCATGGACATGACCAGCTGATTCTGGCCATGTCCAGTTATCAACTCTCCAGGGGATACATGTCGTTCGACGCGGAGTGGGCTCAGCACAAGGCCACCGCCCTCGCACAGCAGTCACCCGCCATGCGGCTCAACCACGCGCCCTCCGACGGTGGCCCGCCCGGGGCGCCGGCCGGAAGTCTGGTCGCCGGGGCCTCGTCCATCAACGGCAACGCCAATCTCCTGATCGAGATCGCCGCGCTCCTGCACGAGGGCCGGCCCGACGGCGACGCCGGCACCATGGCCCGGGCACCCCGCGCCCACGTCGACGTCTCGGCGGAGGTCCTGCGCTTCGCCCGGTTCGCCGACGACCAGTTCAAGGACACGGTCAACCTGTTCGCCGCCCTGGCCACCCGGCTGAAGACGACCGGCACCGACTTCGCGCAGGTGGACGACGGCACGGCCCGGTCCTTCCTCGGCAACCTTCTCTCATCGGGGCAGTACGTGAAGCCGGAGTCCAAGTGAGCGGGCTGAGCCACCGCAAGGACGTCGAGTTCCTGGAGGAGTGCAACCCGGCGCTGGTGGAGCGCAACGCCGCCGAGTTCAAGCGCCTGCGCGATCTGCTCGTACAGGCCGAGGAGCCCGCCCGGCGCGCCGAGACCGGTACGCAATGGCACAGCGACGGCAGCCACACCTACACCTCGCGCCTCTCCGAGGCGCGGCAGCTCGTGCAGCACATCGCCGAGGGGTACGACAAGGCGGCGAGTGCCCTGCACGCGTACGCGGCGGCCCTGACGACCGCCAAGTCGCACTACGCGAACGGGAAGGGCTCCGAGCGCAAGCTCGCGGCGCTGATCGCCACGAAGGGCACCGCGATCACCCGCACCGCGCAGGAGGCGGAGCCGATGCGCCAGTGGGAGGACATGCGGGCGACGACCGGATTCCTCGACGGTCTCGCCGAGCTCACGATGGACGTGGACGACATCCGCGACGAGGCGAACCGCCTCCACGACGACGCGGGCGGCAACTTCCGGCTGGCGAAGACCGCCGAGCAGGAGGCCCGCAGCGTCTGCGTCCACGCGCTGAAGCAGGCGTACGAGCTGCTGCCCGAGTTCAGGCTGAAGGGAGGCGCGGGCGGGGTCGACATCTACGCGGCCATGGCCGACATCCGCCGCGAGGCCGCGGAGGCCCGCGCCAACCCCCTGACCCACCTGCCGGGCAGCGGCCCCAAGAAGGACGTGCCCGGTCCGGTCGGGCCGGACACCCCGGTGTCCCCGCAGCTCCGCGACATCCGGATGCGGGTCGCGGGGCTGCCGGACGCCGCCGACAACTACTGGGTCCCCCTGGTCACGGACGGCATGCACGCGGACTGGATCTCCCAGAACAAGGAGATCCTGCGGGCGGCGGCGAGGAACGCGGGCCTGCCGGAAGAGCTCGTCGCGGGCGTGGCCTGGCAGGAGATCGGCGGCTACCAGCCCGGCCTCGTGGACGACGTGACCGGCACGATCCGTGAACAGGCCGCGGCTCCGTGGGGCCTGAGCCCGGTCATCCCCGAGAATCTTCCGTGGCGGCTCGGCGGGAAGCTGGACGAGACCTCGTACGGGCCGATCGCCATCCAGCTGCGGCGCGGCGCCGAAGTGCTCGGCTACGATCCGGCGAACCTCACCGACCATCAGCGGACCCTGGTGGAAGAGGCCCTCCAGGACCCCAAGCAGAATGCATTCATAGCGGCCGGGTTCCTGGCCCAGATCAAGGCGGAGAGCGGTCTCGCCGACGTCCCGGCCGATCGGATGACGGAGGCCCAGATGCGGGAGATCGCCGCCCGCTACAACGGCGGTCCCTACTGGGATCTCCCCAAGGCCCAGGGCTACGGTGACCGGTTCGTCGGGAACCTCGGCCAGGCGAAGGACGCAATGCGATGACGTACCCCCGCGAGAGCATCGACCTGCCCGAGGACCGGGGATGTCTGCGGTGGGTGCTGGGCGTTCCGCTCGGCATCATCCACCTGATGAACGGCATCGCCGTGTTCGGAGCCCTGTTCGCCGGACCCCGGGGCGAGTGGGACGACCAGGGATACGAGGGCGTCAGCGCGATGTGCCTGGTCTCCGTCGCCCTGAGCGTGCTGGGCCTGCTGATCACCCTCGTACCGGGCGTGCGCCGGGCGATGGGCCCGTGGTGGTTCGCCCCGCCCCTCGTCCTCGGGCTGATCGCGTTCGTCCGCGGGGCGACTCTCTGATGGGGGCCGCCCGCGAGAGCATCGACCTGCCCGAGGACCGGGGCTGCCTGCAATGGGTGCTCGGAATCCCGCTCGCCCTCGTCTACCTCCCGGCAGTGCTCGGCTGTTACGCCGCCCTGGCGATGCGGCCGGGGCCGCACGACGAGGTGCTGCGCGAGGACGTCCGGTTCATCGCCGGCTGCTCGGTGTCCCTGTGTCTCGTGGGACTGCTGATCACCATCACCCCCGTGTTCCGGCGGACCATGGGCCGGTGGTGGTTCGCCGTGCCGTTCCTGCTGGCGTCGGTCGCGTACGTCCGCGCGCAGACGGTCTGACGGCAGGGGCGGACGCCGCACGAACGCCGCAGCCCCCGCCCGGACGGGGGCGGGGGCTGCGGCGCGGTGCGGCAGGCGCGGGTCAGGCCGCGATCACGACCGGCTCGGCAGCCGGGGCCGGCTCGTCCAGCGGCGAGGCCGAGGCGGAGGCGTAGGCCTCCTTGTCCAGGATTCCCTCGCGGGCCGAGACGATGACCGGGACCAGGGCCTGGCCGGCCACGTTGGTGGCGGTGCGCATCATGTCCAGGATCGGGTCGATCGCCATCAGCAGGCCGACGCCCGCGAGCGGCAGGCCCAGCGTGGAGAGGGTCAGCGTCAGCATGACGGTGGCGCCCGTCAGACCGGCCGTGGCGGCCGAGCCGATGACCGAGACGAAGACGATGAGCAGGTACTCCTTGATGCCCAGCTGCACGTCGAAGATCTGCGCGATGAAGATCGCGGCGAGCGCCGGGTAGATCGCGGCGCAGCCGTCCATCTTGGTGGTGGCGCCGAACGGGACGGCGAAGGAGGCGTACTCCTTCGGGACGCCGAGGCGCTCGGTGACCTTCTGGGTGACCGGCATGGTGCCGACCGAGGAGCGGGAGACGAAGGCGAGCTGGATGGCGGGCCAGGCGCCCTTGAAGAACTGGATCGGGTTGACCTTGGCGACCGTCGCGAGCAGCAGCGGGTAGACGCCGAACAGCACGAGGGCGCAGCCGATGTAGACGTCGGCGGTGAAGGTCGCGTACTTGCCGATCAGGTCCCAGCCGTACGTGGCGATGGCGGTGCCGATGAGGCCGATGGTGCCGATCGGGGCGAGGCGGATGACCCACCACAGGGCCTTCTGGAGCAGCTCCAGGGCGGACTCGGCGAGGTCGAGGACCGGCTTGGCCTTGGCTCCGAGCTGGAGGGCGGCGATACCGGCGACGACGGCCAGGAAGACGATCTGGAGGACCTTCAGCTCGGTGAAGGGCGTCACGATGTCGGTCGGGACGATCCCGGTCAGGAAGTCGATCCAGGAGCCGGCCTTCTTGGGGTCCTTGCCGTCGGCGGCGGTGAGGCCGGTGCCCGAACCGGGGTCGGTCAGCAGGCCGATGCCGATGCCGATGCCGACCGCGATCAGCGACGTGATCATGAACCAGAGCAGCGTGCGGGTGGCGAGCCGCGCGGCGTTGTTCACCTTCCGCAGGTTGGTGATCGACACCAGGATCGCGAAGAAGACGAGCGGGGCGATGGCCAGCTTCAGCAGCTGGATGAAGATGTCGCCGACCTTCTCCAGGGTGGTGCCGAGCCAGCTGATGTCCTGGCTGCGGGCTATCCAGCCGAAGAGGACACCGAGGGCGAGACCGGCGACGATCTGGGCCCAGAAGGGGAACTTGAACGAGGCCTTGGCGGGGGCCTGGGGGGTCGCGGACACGGACACTCTCCGGAGGTGGCGCACGTAGACAGGGGGGAGGTACTGCGGGGTGAAGCGGTGCGGCAGCAGCCAGGAAGGGCCGGCCGGGACGGCTGCTGTATCGATTCAGCTCAACAGCAACAGGCCGCGGACGCGCGGCGGCAGAGGTCGACGTGCAGGCGCATCACGAGCGGAACGCTCGTGATCATGGGGTGCGCAGCTGTGGTCAACATGTTCAACACGCTAACACTTCCCCTTTGAGAATCTCAAAGGGGCACTTTGAGACAGCGGCCCACGAGGCCCCCTTGCGCAGCCCCGGAAAACACCACCGCCCCAGCGTTACGGGCGGTATACCCGGTGCTGGGGCGGTTCGATGTGTGATGAAGCCAACTGGGCCGTTACGAGCCCACGCGCGCCGCGTCGTCGGCCTGGTCCTCCTGGCTGCGGTTCGCGGCGAGCTTCTCCTTCGCACCCGCGACGCGCCCGGAGATCTGGGTGGACATCTCGTCGCGCTGCTTGCGCAGGAGGACGAAGGAGAGCGGGGCGGAGAGCACCAGGGCCAGCAGCACGATCCAGGCGACGTTGGCGTCCCCGAGACCGGAGGGCACGAAGCCGAGCCGGACGAGGCCGGCGACGGCGACGAGGCATCCGACGAAGATGCCCAGGCGCATCGCGGTGTAGCGGATCGTTGCGCTCGGCTTGAGGGACACGGTGACCCCTTCTCTCTCGTCGGTGTCGTACGGCGGCTGGTGCCCGTCCAGTGAAGCACGCCGCCACCCCGCCGCGGCCCTCCGGGTCGGGCCGTGACCGCCGCGGCGGATCCATTGCCTCGTCTGCTCGTCCGGAAAAAGTCAAACCCCGGCCCAGGGGCCGGGGTCGACTCGTTCGGGAGGGATCGGGCGAGGCGTCAGACGCGCATCGCCTGCGGGGTCTCGCGCAGGTCCGCGTCCGGACCGGGGTACTCGCGGATGATCTCGTACCGCGTGTTGCGCTCGACCGGGCGGAAGCCCGCTTCCCGGATCAGCTCCAGCAGATCGTCACGGCCCAGCTTGTTCGGGGTGCCGTAGTTGTCCGCGTCGTGCGTGATCTTGTACTCGACGACCGAGCCGTCCATGTCGTCCGCGCCGTGCTGCAGCGCGAGCTGGGCCGTCTGCACGCCGTGCATCACCCAGAACACCTTGACGTGCGGCACGTTGTCGAAGAGCAGTCGCGAGACGGCGAAGGTCTTCAGCGCCTCGGCGCCGGTCGCCATCGTCGTCCGCGCCTGGAGCTTGTTGCGTACCTTGCCGTCCTTCATGTCCACGAAGTCGTGCTGGTACCGCAGCGGGATGAAGACCTGGAAACCGCCGGTCTCGTCCTGGAGCTCGCGCAGCCGCAGCACGTGGTCCACGCGGTGGCGCGGCTCCTCGATGTGCCCGTACAGCATGGTCGCGGGGGTCTTGAGACCCTTCTCGTGCGCGAGCCGGTGGATGCGCGACCAGTCCTCCCAGTGGGTGCGGTGGTCGACGATGTGCTGCCGGACCTCCCAGTCGAAGATCTCCGCGCCGCCGCCGGTGAGCGACTCCAGGCCGGCCTCGATCAGCTCGTCCAGGATCTCGGACGCCGAGAGACCGGAGATCGTCTCGAAGTGGTGGATCTCGGTCGCCGTGAACGCCTTCAGCGAGACGTTCGGCAGCGCCTTCTTCAGCTCCGAGAGCGAGCGCGGGTAGTAGCGCCACGGCAGGTTCGGGTGCAGGCCGTTGACGATGTGCAGCTCGGTGAGGTTGTCGTTCTCCATGGCCTTGGCCAGGCGCACGGCCTCCTCGATGCGCATCGTGTACGCGTCCTTCTCGCCCGGCTTGCGCTGGAACGAGCAGTACGCGCACGAGGCGGTGCACACGTTGGTCATGTTGAGGTGCCGGTTGACGTTGAAGTGGACGACGTCACCGTTCTTGCGCATGCGCACCTCGTGGGCGAGGCCACCGAGCCAGGCCAGGTCGTCCGACTCGTAGAGGGCGATTCCGTCCTCACGGGTCAGCCGCTCGCCGGAGCGAACCTTCTCCTCCAGCTCACGCTTGAGCCCAGCGTCCATGTGCCCGTCGCCTCCTCTAGATGCCTCTGCCTGTCCTGCGAACCCTGGTCAACCGTACTCTCAGGCTTCCTCGGGCAGTTCCCCGACCCGGTTCTCCCACTTGGTGGAGAGCACGATCGTGGTGCGGGTGCGCGAGACGCCCTTGGTGCCGGAGAGCCTGCGGATGATCTTCTCCAGGCCGTCCACGTCGTTGGCGCGCACCTTGAGCATGAAGGAGTCGTCGCCCGCGATGAACCAGCAGTCCTCGATCTCGTTGAGGTCGCGCAGCCGCCGGGCCACGTCCTCGTGGTCGGCGGCGTCGGACATGGAGAGTCCGATCAGCGCCGTGACGCCGAGGCCGAGCGAGCGCGAGTCCACCGTCGCGCGGTAGCCGGTGATGACACCGGCCGTCTCCAGACGGTTGATGCGGTCGGTGACGCTGGGGCCGGAGAGGCCCACGAGACGGCCCAGCTCCGCGTACGAGGCACGACCGTTTTCCCTCAGTGCCTGGATGAGCTGCCTGTCCACCGTGTCCATTTACGTGGAGCCTTCCATTATTCGGCGATCCTGCAAGTCTAGGTATAGAATCTAAGGCACACAGGGTCAACACCCTGTGAAATCTTATCGCTGATCAATGACGATCTTCAGGAGTGGTTCACCGTGTTCACGATCGAGATGGCCTACGCACACATGCGGGAGCTCCAGGAGCTGGCCAACCGATCCCGTGCCCACCAGCCCGCCGCGGCCCACCGCGTCGACAAGGCCCGCAAGCCGCTGGGCCGCAAGAAGAAGGCCTAGTCACCGCCACCTGCCCCCCGGGCAGTACGGGAGCCTCCCAGTTCCCCCTCCCAGCGGCGGTACAGCCGGTGCGGCACCCCTGCCGCGTCCAGCACCCGCCCCGCGACGAAGTCCACCAGATCCTGGATGTGCGTCGCACCCGTATAGAACGCCGGAGAGGCGGGCAGCACGACCGCGCCCGCCTCGTCCAGCGCCACCAGATGCCTCAGCGTCTGTCCGTTCAGCGGGGTCTCCCGCACCGCGACCACCAGCCGGCGCCGCTCCTTGAGCGTCACGCTCGCCACGCGCTGGAGCAGGTCCTTCGACAGTCCCAGCGCCACGCCCGCCACGCAGGCCGTGGACGCGGGGACGATGAGCATCCCCTTGACCGGGTACGAGCCCGAACTCGGGCCGGCCGCCAGGTCCCCCGCGCCCCAGTACCGGACGTCGTCCAGCTCCGGCCGCGCGAAGGTCGCGGGCTTCCCGTCGGCTCCCCGTCCCAGCCACTCCCCCAGGTCCTCGCGCCAGTGCGCGTCCCGGAAGGCGATCCCGGTCTCGTCCAGCAGGGTGAGCCGCGAGGCGCGGCTCACCACCAGGTCGACGCTCTCGCCCGCGGCGAGCAGCCCGCGGAGCACCGCCGCCGCGTACGGCGTCCCGGAGGCCCCGGAAACCCCGACCACCCACGGGGTGCGCTTGCGCTCAGTCATACCTCCGAGACTATCCGGCCACCACCGATGGGCACTCAGTAAGGTGTCCGCACGTTCCCATGACGGGACGCGGTGAGGGGGACGAGGATGAGCACCACGGTGGAACCGGGCCGGACACAGCTCGACCGGGCCAAGGCGGCCGGGAAGCTGATGGCCGGCTGGGTGGCCCTGCTGTGGCTGATCGAGCTGGTGGACCTGGCCACCGGCCATGCGCTGGACGGGTACGGGATCATCGCCCGCGAGCCGGACGGGCTGACCGGAATACCCCTCGCGCCGTTCCTCCACTTCGGCTTCGACCATGTGGCGGCCAACAGCGTCCCGCTCCTGATCCTCGGCTTCGTCGCGGCCCTCAGCGGCATCCGCCGCCTCCTCGCCGTGTGCGCCGCCGTCATCGTGGTCGACGGGCTCGGCGTCTGGCTGGTCTCCCCGTCCCACAGCATCACGGCGGGCGCCTCGGGCCTGGTCTTCGGCCTCTTCGGCTATCTGCTGGTCCGCGGCTTCGTGGAGCGGCGTCCGCTGGGCGTGGTGGTGGGCGTGGTCATCGCCGCCCTCTGGGGCAGCTCCATCTTCCTCGGCATCCTGCCGAACGACTCGGGAGTCAGCTGGCAGGGCCACCTCTTCGGCCTCCTCGCGGGCGCGGCCATGGCCTTCGCCCTCCCCAAGCGGGGACGCGAGACGGTCCGGGCGTAGTCAGCCGGCGGTTCCGGGATCCACCGGAAGGTCCGCGGTGTCCACGGAGGCCTTGCCGATCGCGGTCTCGACGACCACCTCTCCCCGTACGGGATGACGTCACGGCCCCGGTAGCCGTCCGGCCCCGGGTTCCACAGGGTCGTGCACTGCGCCTTGTACGGGTCGAAGATCAGGTAGTGCGGGATGCCCCGCCGGGCGTGGGCCCGGTCCTTGACCTCGTAGTCGTTGCGCACGCTGAACCGGCTGAGCTGTGAGTGCAGGCGGTCGCTGTCCGAGACGGTCACGTCGGCCTCCCGGTCCATGCACTCGATGGTCGGCCGCACCGTAGCTAGAGAGTGAGACCCCGCACGGCCAGATCGGCCAGAGCGCACACGAACAGGGCAATTCCGATGAAGCCGTTGACCGTGAAGAAGGCCCGGTTCAGGCGGGACAGGTCGTGGGGCTTGACGATCGTGTGCTCGTAGACGAAGGCGACGACGACGATCGCCAGGCCGGTCCAGAACAGCACGCCCGCGTCCGTGGCCAGCGCGTACCAGACCAGCAGGGCCGTGGTCACGACGTGCGCGCCGCGCGCGCCCCAGAGGGCGGCCGGGACGCCGAAGCGGGCCGGGACGGACTTGACGCCCTCCGCCCGGTCGGCGGCCACGTCCTGAGAGCCGAAGATCAGGTCGAAGCCACCGATCCACACGCCCACCGCGAGGCCCAGGATCACCGCGTCCCAGGACCACTCGCCGGTGACGGCCAGCCAGGCCCCGACCGGGCCCATCGCCTGGGCCAGCCCCAGGATGGCGTGCGGGAAGTTCGTGAACCGCTTGCCGTACGGGTAGACCACCATCGGGATCACGGCGACCGGCGCGAGCGCCAGGCAGAGCGGGTTCAGCAGCGCCGCCGAGCCGAGGAAGACGAGGAGAGCGATCCCGGCGCCGGTCCAGGCCGCGCGGACCGACACTGCGCCGGTGACCAGCTCACGGCCGGCCGTGCGCGGGTTCCTGGCGTCGATCTCGCGGTCGATGATCCGGTTGGCGGCCATCGCGAAGGTCCGCAGCCCCACCATGCAGATGGTGACGAGCAGCAGGACGCCCCAGTGGATGCGCCCGTCGAGCCGGTACATGGCGGTGAACGCCGCGATGTAGGCGAAGGGCAGCGCGAAGACCGAGTGCTCGATCAGCACGAGCCGCAGGAAGGCCCTGACCTTGCCGTTCGCCTCCGGCGCGGGGCCGGGTCCGAGGGCGTCTTCGGCGGTGGTCATCATGCGAGGCTCCTGCGGAACGACTCGACCTCGTCGCGCAGCTCGGTGACCGGGAGCGTGCCGAGCTCCAGGTCCAGCGGGCCGCCCTCGGCACCGGCCGGCGGTACCACCCGCGCGGCCAGGGCGTTGCGGTCCTCCCCGGCCGTGGTGACGGTGAGGACGAGGACGCCGTCGGCCAGCTCCAGCTCGCAGTCGCCGATACCGGCCAGCGCGACCAGCAGCTCGTCCGCGAAGACCGCGGCGTCGCCGTCGGTCAGTTCGGGCAGCTCGAAGGAGCGCCCCTCGCCGTCCGTACGGTCGGCCATGACCTGCCAGACGCCGGACTCCCCGGCGAACTCCTCCGGGGTGACCCCGGCCTGCTCGGCCGCGAGGCGCAGCCCCGGGTCGTTCACGTCGAGTTCGGGGCGTACCAGTGCCACGCACGGCGTGCCGTCGCCGAGGAACAGGGCGGGACCGCCCACCACGATCGGGCTCACAGGCCGTACTCCTTCCAGCGTCGGTCCACCAGGGCGGCGGTGGCCGGGTCGGACTCCACCATGTCGGGCCAGCCGCCGTCGCGGGTGTAGCCCTCCTCGGGCAGCTTCTTCGTCGCGTCGATGCCCGCCTTGCCGCCCCAGAACTGCTGGTACGAGGCGTGGTCCAGGTGGTCCACCGGTCCCTCGACGACGGTGAGGTCGCGGGAGTAGTCGGTGTTGCCGAGCGCCCGCCAGGAGACCTCGTGCAGGTCGTGGACGTCGCAGTCCTTGTCGACCACGATGATCAGCTTGGTCAGCGACATCATGTGCGCGCCCCAGATGGCGTGCATGACCTTCTGGGCGTGCTTGGGGTACTTCTTGTCGATCGAGACGATCGCGCAGTTGTGGAAGCCGCCCGACTCCGGGAGGTGGTAGTCCACGATGTCCGGCACGATGATCTTCAGTAGGGGCAGGAAGAACCGCTCCGTCGCGCGGCCGAGCGGGCCGTCCTCGGTCGGCGGCCGGCCGACCACGATCGACTGGATGAGCGGACGCCTGCGCATCGTCACGCAGTCGATCTTCAGGGCCGGGAAGGGCTCCTGCGGGGTGTAGAAGCCGGTGTGGTCGCCGAACGGGCCCTCCGGGAGCATCTCGCCGGGTTCCAGCCAGCCCTCGATCACGACCTCCGCGTGGGCGGGGACCTGGAGCGGGACCGTCTTGCAGTCGACCATCTCGATCCGCTTGCCCGCGACGAAGCCGGCGAAGAGGTACTCGTCGATGTCGCCCGGCAGCGGCGCGGTGGACGCGTACGTCACCGCGGGCGGGCAGCCGAAGGCGATGGCGACCGGCAGCCGCTCGCCCTTCGCCGCGGCGACGGCGTAGTGGTTGCGGCTGTCCTTGTGGATCTGCCAGTGCATGCCGATGGTGCGCTTGTCGTGGCGCTGGAGCCGGTAGAGGCCGAGGTTGCGCACGCCCGTCTCGGGGTGCTTGGTGTGGGTGAGGCCGAGGTTGAAGAAGGACCCGCCGTCCTTGGGCCAGGTGAAGAGGGCCGGGAGCTGGTCCAGGTCCACGTCGTCGCCGGTGAGGACGACCTCCTGGACGGGCGCGGACTCGCCCTTCACCTTCTTCGGCGGCACGTGGACCATCGAGCCGAGCTTGCCGAAGGCCTCGCGGACGCCGATGAAGCCCTGCGGGAGCTCGGGCTTGAGCAGGCCGCCGATCTTCTCGCTGATCTCGCCGTACGACTTGAGGCCGAGGGCCTTCAGGAGGCGGCGGTCGGTGCCGAAGACGTTCATGGCCAGCGGCATCGCCGAGCCCTTGACGTTCTCGAAGAGGAGCGCCGGGCCCCCCGCCTTGTTCACTCTGTCGACGATCTCCCCGATCTCCAGGTACGGGTCGACTTCGGCCTTGATGCGCTTGAGGTCGCCCTCCCGCTCCAGAGCCCGGAGCAGCGAGCGGAGATCGTCGTAAGCCATAGGGGTCAGTATCCGTCACCAACTACCCTGGAGGCGTCACCGGGGCCCGACGTGGGCCCCCCGTCACTGCCTGGGAGTCGGTCCCACACCGTGCTGCGCTATCTGCCCTTCCTGCTGATCCTCGCGCTGACCATCTACGCCTTCATCGACTGCCTGAACACTCCGGAGCAGGAGGTCAAGCACCTGCCCAAGGTGGTCTGGGTGATCATCATCCTGCTCTTCTCCATCGTGGGGCCGGTGGTGTGGCTGTTCGCGGGCAAGCAGCGGGTGGCATCGGGCGGTGGCCGGGCGCGTCGGACGCAGTGGGTGGCGCCCGACGACAATCCGGAGTTCCTGAAGTCGCTGCGCGACGAGCAGGAGAAGAAGGACCAGGACAAGGACCAGGACAAGGACTAGGACGAGGTCCTACGCAGGGGACCGGCCGCCCGCGGCCCTTGATCGCTTCTCCCGCACCACCTCGTACAGACAGAACACGGCCATGACGAGCAGCGTGAGCCCGCCGGTGAGTGCCGTCGGGCGCAGGGCCTCCGCGGCGCTGCCGCTCAGCATGCCCGTGGCTCCCCCGTAGACCCCCAACAGGGCCAGCCCGATGAACGGGACGCATATCTGCCAGGGCGCGGCCCGCCGGGAGTACGAGGAGAACCAGGCCAGCCAGACCCCCGTCCACAGCGTTCCCACGCCGAGCGGGATCAGCATGAGGGCGAGGCTGACCGGGCCCTGGTGGGTGACGTGCGGGTTCGCTCCGGTCATGACGCTGCCCGCGGCCCGGCCGGTGCCGGCGCCGCCGTAGGCTACGTCGCGGATCCCGCCCCGCCAGCTCACCAGCCGGACCGGGGCGCCTGCCGGCACGGGTGCCTCGTAGACCCCGTCGGCCAGGTGGATCAGCCGCACGGGGCCGTCGGCCGTCCTGACCTCGATGTCGGCGTGCTTCAGGCTCCCTTCCTCCGGGATCCGCACCACGGTGGCGGGAGCCTCGCTCAGGCAGTCCCGCGGCCGCTCCTGGACACAGGGCGCCGCCGCGTCGTACGCGCGCACCGAGTCCGTCGCGTTCGCGACGGGGCCCAGAAGCACTCCGGCCCCGACGAGTACGAGCAGCAGTCCGACCCCGGTGAACCCGGCGGCCACGCGCCGCGGGGACTGCCCGACGGTCCTCACGTCGTTGTTGTCGATCACACAGCTCAGCGTGCCTGACCGGCCGTCACACCGAACACCCGTGCGGGGCTCGGTTACGGACTCCGGACACGGAGGTGGCGCTTCCGTCACCCGGCCCTACCGGGCCCACGGCAGTACGCGGGTGCCCTCCTCCCCCGGGACCGAGACGACGCCGTCGGCGCGCATCACGACGTGGGCCTCGAAGGTCTCGGCGGCGTGGATCCGGCGCAGCGTGTCCGGGGGCAGCACGAGGGTCTGGCCTGCGGTGACCTTCTCGGTGCGGCCGTCGCTGGTGACCTCCAGGGCGCCGGCGGTCAGGGTCCACACCTGCTCGCGGCTGACGCAGTGTTCGGGACCGGTGCTGCCGGCGGGCATGACGACGTGCCAGCTGCAGAGCTCGGAGCTGCCGCGGCTGGGGGCGGCGAAGCCGGTCATCGTGGCGTTGGGAGTGGCGGTGACGTTCTCGGGCGAAGCGCTGATCACGTGCAAGGCGGGTCCTCGTCTTCCGGGCATGAGTGAGTAAAGCTGCTTTACTTCGAGTGAGTAAAGCAGCTTGACCCATTCGTGTCACCATATTTGTGTGACGAGAGACGAGAACGAGGGCGTCGAGCTGCTGTTCCTGCTCGGCCTGGGCTTCCAGCTGCTGCTGGGCGAGTTCACCCGGCGGGTCGCCGAGGCCGGGTACCCGGACCTGCGGCCGGTGCACGGCATGGCCTTCCAGGCCCTCAGGGGGCCCGGCGCCACCGCCACCGAGCTCGCCGAGCGGCTCGGGGTGACCAAGCAGGCCGCCGGGCAGATCGTCGACGACCTGGAGAAGCGCGGCTACGTCCGCCGCGAGCCGCACCCCGAGGGCGGCCGCCGCAAGCTGGTGGTCCTGGCCCCGGCGGCCCATGACCACCTCGCCGTCGCGGGCCGGATCCTGCACGAGCTGGAGGCCGAACTCGGCCGCGGCACCGACCTCACCGCTCTGCGCCAGGGGCTCGGCAGCGTCGTGCGCACGTTCCACGGGGAGGACGGCCTGCCGCCGCTGCGCCCGGTGTGGTGAGAGGAACCCCCTAAGGGCTGCCGTAATCCCCGGTGGATCAGCGCACGGCGTCAGATGCGGTGCATCGCAAGGCGGAGGAGCGTCCTCATACTGTGCGTATTCGGGCGTTCCGACAACGCAGCGAGGTGCCGTAGCTGTCGTCGTGCGCCCGCCGGGGATTACGGGACAGCCCTTAGGCGCGGGCGAGGGAGGCGTAGGCCTCGCGGAGCGCCGCCCAGCGGGTGTCCGTCCAGGCGGCCCAGTCCGTCGGCTGTCCGGCCAGCGCGGAGCCCAGCAGTTCGAAGTGCTCGTGCCAGCCCGCCAGGCAGTCGAGGCGCGCGGCCTCCGGCCCGCCCCGCTCGTTCACGAACCGGAGCACCGTCGAATCGGTCCCGACCGGCTCCAGGTGGAAGCGGATCCGCCCGTGCTCACTGACGGTGTACTCGGCGACCCGCTCCACGTCCCAGGCGGTGATCCGCCCGGTCGCCACGGTCGTGCCGTTCAGCCAGCGCAGCGTGATCGCCCCGCCGAGCCTGCGCTCCAGGACGTCCGCCGCGGCCAGCCAGCCGCGCAGCCCGTCCGCCGTGGTCAGGGCGGTCCACAGGGTCTCGTAGGAGTGCGGCAGGTGCAGCTCGAAGTGGAGCAGCCAGTGGTTCTCGCCGCGCGGCTCGCTGGTGGCATGGCTCACGAGAGACATGCCACCAGGGTCCCACTCCGGGCGGTCAGACGCCCGCGTACGAGTGCTTGCCGCTGAGCAGGATGTTCACGCCGTAGTAGTTCCAGATCCAGCAGGCGAAGGCGAAGAGCGCGAGGTACGCGGCCTTGCGGCCCTTCCAGCCGGCGGTGGCGCGGGCGTGCAGGTAGCAGGCGTACGCCACCCAGGTCACGAAGGACCAGACCTCCTTGGGGTCCCAGCCCCAGTAGCGGCCCCAGGCGTCGCCCGCCCAGATCGCGCCCGCGATGATCGTGAAGGTCCACAGCGGGAAGACGGCCGCGTTGATGCGGTACGAGAACTTGTCGAGCGAAGCCGCCGAGGGCAGCCGCTCCATGATCGAGGCGGTGAACCGCCAGGTGTTCGCACCGCAGACCAGCTTGCCCTCGTACGCGTCCCGGAAGAGGTAGAGGACCGCGCCCGCGGCGCCGATGTAGAAGACGGCACCGCAGAAGATCGCCGTGGAGACGTGGATCCACAGCCAGTACGAGTGCAGGGCGGGGACCAGCTGGTCGCTGTCGGTGTAGAGCCAGGTGACCGCGATGCCGAGGTCCAGCAGGACGGTGGTGACCAGGATCAGGCCGAGCCAGCGGACGTTCTTCTTCAGGGCGAGCAGCACCAGGTACGCGCCGACGGCCACCGTGGAGAAGGTGATCGAGAACTCGTACATGTTGCCCCAGGGGGCGCGCTGCACCGACATGGCGCGGGCGACGACCCCACCCGCCTCGACGAGGAAGGCGAGGGCGGTCAGCGAGACCGCGATCCGCCCGTACAGGTCGCCCTGCACGGTGCCGCCGGCGGCGCCGGGGCCGTCCGGTACGTCGCGGGTGCCCGCGGCGGAGCGGGTGGTGACCTTGGGCTGGTCGAGGACCGCGGTGCCGCCGGCCTTGCCGCGGACCTGCACGGCGGGGGCGGAAGCGGCCGCGCCGGCCGCTCCGGCCTCCCTGGCGGCGGTCAGCGCGGCGGCCGTACGGGCCACCTTGCTGCGGCTGCCGAAGGTCCACTCGGCGATGTGCGCGAAGAAGGCGAGCGTGTAGACCGCCATCGACGAATAGATCAGGTAGTTGCTGATCTCAGCCAGATTCTCGTTGGCTGCGGCTGCGAGCGGCGTCATCCGCGCTCTCCTTCAGGGGTTTCTTCAACAGGATCAGGCGCAGTCGGCGCCTGCTGGTGCAGCGTGGCGGCGAGCTCCGCCAGCTCCTGGGGGAGCCGGGCGGACTCGCTGCGGCCCAGGCCCGCCATCTCGACGACGGTGACGCCGTCCTTGCCGGCCACCGCACGGACCCAGATCCGGCGGCGCTGGATGAACAGCGATCCGGCCAGGCCCGCGATGGCGGCGATCGCGCCCGCGAGGGCGAGGCCGCTGCCGGGCTGGTGGGTGACGGAGAAGGTGGCCCACCGCTCGATGCCCTCGAACTTCACGGTGCCCGCGCCACCCGGCAGGGTCATCGTGTCGCCGGGCGCCAGCTTCTGCTTGAACTGCCCGCCCGACTCGTCCTTGAAGGCCTCCATCTTGGCGGTCTCGAGCCGGTAGACGTTCTGCGGCAGCCCCGAGTCCACGCCCAGGCTGCCGTGGAAGGCGTTGAGCATGAGCTGCGGGTTCAGGAGGGCGGGGAACTGCGAGAACATCGTGCCCTTGCCCTCGCCGGCGAAGGTCGGCACGAAGACGGCGTTGAAGCCGAGCTGCTCCTTCTTCCCGTCCTTGTCCGTGTACCCGTCGGTGACCTTGATGGCACCGGTGGAGGTGAGGTTGCCGTCCTGCGGGAGCACCGGGACGGCGTCCTTGAAGATCACCTTCCCGGTGGGGTCGGTCACCGAGATGACCGGCGCGTAGCCGTGGCCGAGCAGGTAGACCTTGGAGCCGTCGACCTCGAGGGGCTTGTTGACCTGGATCTCGCGCTTGTGCGGGGTGCCGTGGGCGCCCTCGCTCAGGGTGACGTACGCCTTGAAGTCGCGCGGGGTGCCCCGCTGCGGGCCGGACATCTCGTACGTGGCGTCGAAGCGGTCCAGCGTGAAGCTGAACGGCGGCAGGTCGTCCGGGTGGAAGAGGGTGCCGGGCTTGAAGTCGTCGTACTGGGTGAGGGTGTTCGAGAAGCCGCTGCCGCGCAGGACCAGCTTGCCGCCCTCGGACTTGAAGGACTGGCCCCAGGCGAAGGCGACCAGCATCACGATCAGCGCGACGTGGAAGATCAGGTTCCCGGCCTCGCGGAGGTAGCCCTTCTCCGCCGCGACGTGGCCCGGGCCCGCCTCGACGCGGAAGCGCCGCTCGCCGAGCATCGTCCTCGCGTACGCGAGGACCTCGTCCGGGGTCTTCGCGGTGCGCCAGGTGGTGTGGGCGGGCAGCCGGTCGAGCCGCCTGGGGGCGCCCGGCGGGCGGCCGCGGAGCTGGCCGACGAACTGCCAGGCGCGCGGGACGATGCAGCCGATCAGCGAGATGAACAGCAGCAGGTAGATCGCGGAGAACCACACCGAGCTGTAGACGTCGAAGAGCTGGAGGGCCTCGGCGACGCCCACGGAGGAGGAGTGCGTCCGCTTCCACTCGACGACCTTCATCGCGTCGACGTTGGTCTGGGGGATGAGGGAGCCGGGGATGGCGCCCAGGGACAGCAGGAAGAGCAGGATCAGCGCCACCCGCATGGAGGTGAGCTGCCGCCAGAACCAGCGGACCCAGCCGATCACGCCGATGCCGACGGCCGGCCCGCTCGGGCTGTCCTCCAGCGGGGCGGTGGAGAGCTGGGCACCTGCCGCGGCGTCGGTGGGGTCCGCCTCGGCGGACGTGTCGGAGCTCGCTTTGTCTGTCGTACTCATCTGCCTTTAGTCCTCAGATCCCCACCGTGAAGCTTTGGGTCCAGCTCTGCATGTCGCTGATGATGCTGTCCCACAAACCTGTGACGAGCAGCAGACCGGTGAGGATCAGCATGCCGCCACCGATGCGCATCACCCATGCATAGTGCTTCTTCACCCAGCCGAATGCACCGAGCGCCTTGCGGAAGGCGATCGCGGCGGCGATGAAGGGCAGGCCGAGGCCCAGGCAGTAGACGACCGTCAACAGCGCGCCCCGGCCGGCGCTCGCCTGGTCGATGGAGAGGGTGTTGACGGCGGCGAGGGTCGGGCCCATGCAGGGGGTCCAGCCGACGCCGAAGAGCACACCGAGCAGGGGCGCGCCGACCAGGCCCGCCGTCGGCTTCTTGTGGAAGCGGAACTCCCGCATCGTCAGACCCGGGATCGCCCCCATGAAGAAGAGGCCGAGCACGATCACCAGGCCGCCCAGGACCCGGGAGATGATCTCCTTGTTCTCCTGGAGCTCGGCGCCGAAGTAGCCGAAGAGCGCTCCGGTGGAGACGAAGACGGCGGTGAAACCGGCGATGAACAGGCTCGCGCCGGCCAGCATCCGGCCGCGCCGCGCCTCGGCGAGGTCGGCGCCGCTGACGCCGGTCACGTAGGAGAGGTAGCCGGGGACGAGCGGCAGCACGCAGGGCGAGAAGAACGACACCAGGCCGGCGAGCAGCGAGATCGGCAGCGCCAGGAGCAGCGCCCCGTTCAGGACCGTCTCGTTCACACCGGTGACTTCCGCGGCGAGGATGTGGTCGACCACCAGGTCACTGCTCCGCGAGGAGCGGGTCGATCATCGATCGCAGCTGCTCCTCCGTGACCGCGACCAGGGTGCGGGCCGCGATCTTGCCCTCCTTGTCGAGGACGACCGTGGAGGGGATGGCGTTCGGGTTGAGCGTGCCCTTGGGGAAGCGGAGCATCAGCTTCCCGGCGGGGTCGAAGAGGCTGGGGTAGGTGATCCCGTAGCTCTCCTCGAAGGCGGTCGCGTTCTGCTTCTGGTTGTCGCGGGTGTTGATGCCCACGAAGGCGACGTCCTTGCCGGCATCGGCGAGGTCCTTGGAGACCTTCGCGAAGGTGGGGGCCTCGGCCCGGCACGGCGGACACCAGGAGCCCCACACGTTGAGGACGACGACCTTGCCCTTGAGGGTGGTGGTGTCGAGGGTCTTCCCGTCGACCGTCTCCCCGTCGAGCTTGGGCGCCTCGGTGCGCTCCGCCTTCGCGACGGTGGAGATGCCGGTCGTGCCCGTGACGTAGTTGCCGCCGGAGCCGCCGGTGGGCTTGCCGCTGTCCGAATCCCCGCATGCCGACAGGGTCAGGGCGGCCGCGAGGGTCACCGCTGTCAGGGGGATGGCACGGCCGCCGGTCGAGCGGCGGCGTCGGGGGGCGCGGCTAAGGCTCATGTGAAAAGTTTCGCATGAGCAATTCGCGGATCTTCCGCACCCCCCGGAGGGATGTCAACGCCCTGGTCAGACGTTGGCCCCCGGGTCCGTCAGGCGGCGGTCAGGTACGCGCTCCAGCCGCCGGCCGGTGACTGGCCCGGGCCGAGCCCCCGGAGCCGGGCGAGGATCCTGGGGTCCTGGACTTCCAGCCAGTCGGTGAACTGCCGGAAGGATACGAGCCGTACATCCCTTTTGTCCGACATGCCCTTGAGCGCCTCCTCGACCGCATCCATGTAGATGCCGCCGTTCCACTCCTCGAAGTGGTTGCCGATGAAGAGGGGTGCGCGGTTGGTCTCGTAGGCCCGCCGGAAGCCGCCGAGGTAGGTGGCGGTGGCCTGGGTGCGCCAGGCCGGGTAGTTGGCGGGCACGCCCCTCGTGGTGTTCTTCGACTGGTTGGCGAGGATGTTGTAGTCCATCGACAGGACCTCGAAGGAGTGACCGGGGAAGGGCAGGGACTGCAGCGGCAGGTCCCAGACGCCGGACCTTCGGTCCGGCCAGACCTGGAGGCCGCCGGGCGAGCTGGAGTCGTAGCGCCAGCCCAGCCGCTGGGCCGTCGGCAGCAGGTTGTCCCGGCCGAGGAGGCAGGGGGTGCGGGCGCCCTTCAGCTCCCTGCCGTAGTCGAAGGGCAGCGGGTCGAGGTCGGTGAAGCCGGTGTTCGTGCGCCAGTTGGTGACGAACGACACGGCCTGGTCGATCTCGCTCTGCCAGTCCTCCGGGGTCCACCTGCCGACCGAGCCCGATCCGGCGCAGAAGTGGCCGTTGAAGTGGGTCCCCATCTCGTGCCCGTCGAGCCAGGCCTCGCGGACGTACTTGAGGGTGGAGCGGACGTTCTCGTCCTTGAGGTAGCCGATGTCCGAGGCTCCGACCGGGTTGTTCGGCGGCCGGTAGAGGTGCTGTTTCGACTCGGGCAGCAGATAGATGCCGGAGAGGAAGAAGGTCATGGCCGCGCCGTGGTCCTTGGCCAGCTTGAGGAAGCGCGGGAAGAGGCCGTTGCCGACCTCCCCCGCCCCGTCCCAGCTGAAGACGACGAACTGCGGCGGGGTCTCGCCCGGCTGGAGCGGCACGGGCGCGTCCGGCTGGTTCGGCTGCGGGCCGGTGTCGGCGGTGGAGCCGTCACCGATGGGCCTGGAAGCCGGCTTCTCGCCGGGCTTCGGGTTCCTGACGGGTCCGGGAGCGCCGGAACCGGACTGGCCCGATGAGCCGCAGCCCGCGATTCCCATCGCGGCGGCCGTACCGAGTCCCAGCCCCAGCAGCCCCCTTCGACTGACTCCCCTGATGTCGCGCATGTCACCGTCCCCACTGTCGATCACCCATACCGACCCGAAATCCATACAAACGGACGATCAGATCGGGCATGCGTGCTGACACGGTGATTCCCGCGCGTATTTAGTTCGGGAGAAACGTAACGGCCTGTAACAGTCCGTCGGTCGGGCCCGGATGGGCCCCGGGCCGGCCCGGATCAGGCCGGGATCAGGCCCGGGTCCAGCCCCGGATCAGGCCCGGGCTCAGCCCCGGATCAGGCCCGGGCTCAGCCCCGGCTCGGCCCGGATCAGGCGCCGAACGCCTTGGACTGGCCCTTCACCGGCTTGGCTCCGGCCAGCAGATGGGCCGGGACCAGATCCCGGGCCGGCTCGCTGTAGCCCACCGACACCAGCTTGTCGCCCTGGAACGTGAAGGACGTCATCGAGGCGAGGGTGCACTGGCGGCGCCGCGGGTCGTGCCACAGCCGGCGCTTCTCCGCGAAGCTGCGCACGATCCAGATCGGCAGCTGGTGGCTGACCGCCACCGCCTCCCGGCCGCGGGCCGCGTCGCGCGCCGACTCCAGCGCGCTCATCATCCGGACCACCTGCTCGACGTACGGCTCGCCCCAGGAGGGCTTGAACGGGTTCGTCAGGTGCTTCCAGTTGCCGGGCTTGCGCAGCGCGCCGTCACCGACGCCGAAGGTCTTGCCCTCGAAGACGTTCTCCGCCTCCAGCAGCCGCGCGTCGGTCGCGAGGTCCAGACCGTGGACCTTGGCGATCGGCTCCGCCGTCTCCTGCGCCCGCTCCAGCGGGGAGGACACCACGTAGGCGATGTCCCGGCCCTTGAGGTGCTCGGCGACCCGGTCCGCCATCTGGCGGCCCAGCTCGGAGAGGTGGTAACCGTCACGGCGCCCGTAGAGCACACCGTCGGGGTTGTGCACCTCGCCGTGGCGCACCAGGTGCACGACGGTGAGGTCCGCGGTGGCGGGCGTGGCGGGAGTGGGGCTGCTGCTCATGCGGTGGCCTCCGCGGCTGCTCGGGCGGCGGCCGGCAGCGCCGCCGCGATGCGCTCGATCGCCTTCTCGTCGTGGGCGGTGGACACGAACCAGGACTCGAAGGCGGACGGCGGCAGGTACACGCCCTGCGCCAGCATCGAGTGGAAGAACCCGTTGAAGCGGAAGCTCTCCTGCTTCTTCGCGTCGTCGTAGTTGCGCACCTCGTCCTCCGTGAAGAAGACGGAGAACATGTTGGACGCGGTCTGCAGCCGGTGCGCCACGCCCTCCTTGGCGAGCGCGCCGGTGACCAGGCCCTGGATATCCTTCGAGACCGCGTCGACCTTCTCGTACGCGGCCCCGTCGAGCAGCCGCAGCTGCGCGAGACCGGCGGCGGTGGCGATGGGGTTACCGGAGAGGGTGCCGGCCTGGTAGACGGGACCGGCCGGGGCGAGGTGGCCCATGACGTCGGCGCGGCCGCCGAAGGCCGCGGCCGGGAAGCCGCCGCCCATGACCTTGCCGAAGGTCATCAGGTCGGGCTTGACCCCGTCGACGCCGTACCAGCCGGCGCGGGAGGTCCGGAAGCCGGTCATGACCTCGTCGGAGATGTAGAGCGCGCCGTTCTCGCGGCAGAGGTCCGCGAGCCCCTGGTTGAAGCCCTCGGCGGGGGTCACCACACCCATGTTGCCGGGCGCGGCCTCGGTGATCACGCAGGCGATCTCGCCGGGGTGCGCGGCGAAGGCCGCCCGTACCGATTCGAGGTCGTTGTAGGGGAGGACGATCGTGTCGCCGGCCTGCGCGCCCGTCACACCGGGGGTGTCCGGCAGCGCGAAGGTGGCCAGACCGGAACCGGCGGCGGCCAGCAGCGCGTCCACGTGACCGTGGTAGCAGCCGGCGAACTTCACGACCTTGGCGCGACCGGTGAAGCCGCGCGCCAGCCGGATCGCCGACATGGTCGCCTCGGTGCCGGAGGAGACCAGGCGGACCTGCTCCACGGGTTCGATGCGCGCGACGATCTCCTCGGCCAGCGCCACCTCGCCCTCACCGGGGGTACCGAAGGACGTACCACGGGCGACGGCGGCCTGGACGGCCTCGATCACCTCGGGGTGCGAATGGCCGAGGATCATCGGTCCCCACGAGCACACGAGGTCGACGTACTCACGACCGTCGGCGTCGGTGAGGTACGGACCGGTCCCGGACACCATGAACCGGGGCGTACCGCCCACGGCGCGGAAGGCGCGCACGGGAGAGTTCACGCCGCCGGGGGTCACGAGGGAGGCGCGCTCGAAGAGCGTCTGCGAAACTGGGGCTTCATACGGGTACGGGTAGCTCACACCAGCCATGGTCTCAGAGGCCGCGACAGACTTGCGGACGGGCGTTTCACCGCGTCGCCGCGGGGGAGGTCACTGCCATGATGATCAGGCTGCGTGGCGGGGGCCGCGGGGCCGTGGCGAGCAAGACCAGTCGGGTGGAGATATGCAACGCGGTGGTGGACCGGGCGAGGGAACGGACGGCCTCGATCCGCAGCGCGCCCGCGAGGCCCGCCGCCGGGGCAAGCACCGCCGCCGTGGAACGGAAGCGGCCGACGCCGTCCCCGGGCCCACGGTCCCGTCCGATGACCTGCCCAAGGGCCGCGGCATGGGAGTGACGTACAAGTACTTCGGTGCCCCCGACGGCGCCACGGCGGCCCGGGTCCCGGTCACGATGCGGCCGGAGGAGCTCGGCGGCGACGAGCTCGGAATGGGCGGCCTCTTCACCAAGATCAAGCCGGAGACGGTGGCCGCGATGGTCCTGACCGGCATCGAGGGGATACCCCTCCACAAGGTGCCCCCGCTGGAGCTGGTCGTCCTCCACCCCGACTACGCGGTGGTCAAGCTCCCGATGACGGTGGTCGACCCGCTGCGCGGGATCGGCGAGGAATCGGTGGGCGCGGCGGCCTTCATCTGGTCCACGGTCCCGGACCGCGGCGGCCCGAGCGACGCCTTCAACGTCTACCAGCTGCTCCACGAGTGGCAGGACTTCAGCCACCGTCTGCACGAGGCCGGCCACCAGCCGTACTGCCTGGTCTGGCCCTGACCTGCTGGTCCTTCATGGTGACTGCGGTTTCCGGGCGGCGGTGAGGGGGCCAGTACCCACAGCAGGGCCCTGCCGGTCAGGGGTGTGGTGGCGATCAGGGTCAGGCTCTGGCTGGCGGCCAGCAGGTAGGCCGTCGAGACCGGCGCGTGGGAATCCTGCGCGCCGATCACGGCGGGCAGGATCACCCACAGCCATGCGAGCAGTGCCGGACCGACATGGAAGTGATCCACACCTCGCGGGGGGTGTGCGGCCGCGCGTGCCGGTCCGGTGATCGTACGCGCGCCGCTGCGGACCCGGCTTGCGGCACCGTGATCCGGGCCGGTTCCGTCCCCGATCACCCCTGCGGCCCCTCTCCCGACGCGGTCCTCGGCGTGATCGCGGTCGGGCGGCGGGCGCGGGCCGGCGCGAAACCCTGCTGCGGCGAAGTCGTGGCGGACACGCGAGCGGCCATGCCGGTGACCTCCTGGTGCGCCTGCCACGCAGCGCTCCGGCCACCGGGGAGGTTGGGGGCAGGGCATGCACTGCGGCGGGGGTGGAGTCGTGAACGGGAACTCGGGTCGTCACCGTCGGCAGGTACTGCTCGCCACGGTGCGTTCGCTGGTGACGGCGGCGCTCCTCGTGACCGCCTCCTACCTGCTGCCCATGGATTCGGCCTTCACGGCCACCACCGTCCTCGCGCTCACCGCTGGCCTTGCAGCCGTGGCGGTGCTCCTGTCCTGGCAGATCCGGAGGATCACCCCGTCGCCGTGGCCCGGGCTGAAGGCCATGGAGGGGATGGCGATCACCGTGCCGCTCTTCGTCCTGCTGTACGCCGCAGCCTGCTTCCTACTGGAACACAGCGCGCCGGGCAGCTTCAGCGAGCCCCTGTCGCGCACCGACGCGCTGTACTTCGCGATGACCGTGTTCAGCACGGTCGGTTTCGGCGACATCACCGCGCGCAGTGAGCCGGCCCGGCTGCTGACCACGGGGCAGATCACGCTGAACCTGCTGCTCCTGGGCGTGGCGGCCCGGCTCCTGGCCAACGCGGTCCAGCGGGGCCGGGAACGCCGTGATCAGTCCGCCGGTCCCGGGGGCGGGAGCGGCACCACGCCGCCCGCTCCGTGACACGTCCAGGTCACGGTGGTCCTGGAATCGGGGCCGGCCCGTGGGAGTGCCCACGCACTGACCGGAGCAAAAGAGAGAGACCGGTTCAGGCCATGTTTGGCACTTCGTCAACTGGCGCCGCTCTTACCCCGGTTAACCGTTCCAGGCACTGTCGAAACGAAAGCGGGCGGTTGCGAGGGGAACGCCCGATCGATCCTCTGGAGTACCGATTTCCGGACGCCAGGGCAAAGGCCCTCTTTGCCCTGGCGTACGACCTGACCCACTATGTGCGTGCCGCTCGGGTCACCGGAGGTCGCTCAGCACGCCGCTCACGTTGAGCACTTCGTGACACTCCTGCGCCTGACGGCCGGTGGCCGGGGTGCCTGGCTTCGCACAGGTCACCTGCACGGTCACGGTCTGACTCTCGGTGATGCTGATGGGGGTGACCCAGTGGTAGTCCTGGTTGCGGAAGGTCTCCAGCGCGATCGTGGTGATCTTGCGGTCGCCGAAGTCGATGGTCACCACTCCTTCGTCGCCCTGGAAGTTCGCGACAACGATGTCCGTGATCCCGAAGACCTTGCCGGCGGGCACCGTGTAGGTACCGGTCTTGCTCTGCCCACCGCCGGTCTGCAGGTCGATGGTGGCCGAGCTCTGCTGGCCTCCGGTGCCGGTACCGCCGCCTCCGGTACCCCCGCCGGTACCGCCTCCCGTGCCGGCTCCGCCCGCACCGGGCTGGGTGCCCCTGCCGCCGCCCGGCTGCTTGCCGTCGCCGGTCACCGGGGTCTGCCCGTTCAGGTCCGCACTGGGCGTCGGCTTCTTCTGGACCGCCTCGTCGGCGGCCTCCTTGGCCGTACTGCGCACGGCCGGACGCACCAGCAGGAACCAGGCGAGCAGCAGCGCGAGCAGCGCGGCCAGTACCGCGAGCAGCCACGTCGGGAAGATCGGGATCTGGACGAACTCCGCATCCAGCGAGGTCCGGACGCGGTCGGGCTCCGGCCGCTCCCTGCCGTCCCCGCCGCCGGCGGCGTCAGTACCGTCAGCGCCACCGTCGCCGGCCGCGGCTTCGGCTTCGGCCACGGCGACGGTGAACGGCCAGGTCACCGGGGCCCCGAACCACACCGGCCGGCCGGTGCGGACCCGCAGCCCCACCTCCGCCGACTCCCCCGGCTCCAGCTTCAGCTCCGCGGGGGTGAAGGCGAACTTCAGCTCCTCTCCCGGCTGGGCGGGCGTGAAGCCCAGCCGTACGGGGCAGTTGCCCTCGTTGCGCACGGCCAGTCGATAGCGTCCGCGCAGCCAGCCGCGGCGCCGCTTGGGAGCGCTCTCAGCCCGCAGCTCCCGGAATTCCTCGACGTGCACGGTGGTCTCGGGGACCCGCACGGCCTCGGGCTGCTCGGTGGGCAGCACGCGGACGGCGAGCGGGACGTCCCCCGCCCGTACCTGCGGTGAACGGGGCGGTGCCAGACGGATCGTCACCGTTTCCGAGGTGCCCGGGTAGAGCGAGACGCGCTCCGGCTCCACCGTGGTCCAGGCAGCGCAGTCGCCGACCACCTCCAAGCGGTACGCCTCGACGATGTCGCTGTCGTTGCGGACGGTCAGGCTGGTGGATGCGGTACCGCCCGGCGTCACCGTCACCGGCGGGATGTCGAGGCCGGGCGCGCCAGGGCTTGAAGAGGCTGCTGGGGATATCACACCGCGACGCTATGCCGCCGCCCGCGCCACCTCCACGGACGCAAGGGCAACGACCCGGGCAACCCGAATGCCCCTGCGGACGCTCATCAGTTACGAGTGCCCAACCTCTTGTCGATCATTCCTCTCCATCCGTAACCCCACATACGCATCATGGAACAGGTACACCACACATGGCCCAGCCTGAGAACAACGGACCCGTCTCCTCATCCGGCGCCGGCGAGCGGGTCACCGTGGCCGTGTACGCACCGGACCCGATCCTGCACGTCGGGGTCGTCCACCAGCTGCGCCAGCGCCCCGAGATCGAACTCGTCGACGCCGCCGACGGCGCACAGGTCTCGCTCGTCGCCGTGGACAGCGTGGACGACGAGACGGCCGCCCTGCTGTACCGGCTGCGGCACGACTCCGGCACGCGCACCGGGCTGGTGGTCGGCACGTTCGAATCCGGGGACGCCCTGCAGCGCGCCATCGAATGCGGGGTCACCGCGGTGCTGCGACGCAGCGAGGCCGACCAGGACCGGCTCCTGCGGCTGGTCCTGGCGATAGCCAACGGCGAGGGCGTGCTGCCGGGCGACCTGCTCGCGAAGCTCCTCGACCACGTGGGCAGCCTGCAGCGTTCGACCCTCGACCCGCACGCCGTGTCCCTGTCCACCCTGACCGCGCGCGAGGCCGACATGCTGCGCCTGGTGTCGGAGGGCCTGGACACCGCGGAGATCGCGCGCAAGACCTCGTACTCCGAACGGACCGTCAAGAACGTGCTGCACGAGATCATCACGCGGCTGCACCTGCGCAATCGCACGCATGCGGTCGGCTACGCCCTGCGCAACGGGCTGATCTGACCGCACGACGGGACCCGGCTGCGGGACGCGTCTGCGGGACCCGGCTGCGGGACGCGTCTGCGGGACCCGGCTGCGCGTGCCGTCGGTCCGCCGGTCCGGGCGGCCCGCACCCCCACTGCCCGAAAGCGCACCGGGTGCTTCCCCCGGGTGCGGCCCCACGGCCCTGCCGGCCGTACGTGCCGGGCCGCAGAGTGGCGGGGTCATACGTGAATGCTGTACCGGACTGTGAGGTGGACCGTGATGGGCACGGGTGGCTCCGGCAGTCGTCGACGCCGCTGGGGGAGGGCCGGCGCACCACTGCTGCTGCTGGTCCCCCTGCTCGCGGTGACGGCGGCCACCGGCCCGGGCGACGCCGAGGCGCGCCCCCTGGCGGCCGACGCCGGTGACGGCCGGGTCGTGTACGCCGGCACGCGCCACCGCAGCCTGGGCCGGGTGGGGCCCGGCACGTCCCCCACCAGCGCCCCGCTGTTCGGTGCGGGCCCGGTCCACCTGGACGTCCAGCCCGCCGCGCTGGGCAACCAGTTGGTCTTCGCCGGCCGCCGCGACGAGAAGACCCCGCAGGTCTACCTGCGGTCCCCGGACGGCTCGGTGCGCCGGCTGACCAGCGGCCTGGACGTCGCGAACCCGCGGCTGACCCCCGACGGGCGGGCGGTCGTCTTCGACTCGGCCCAGCGCGCGGGCAGCGGTGGCGTGCAGCGCGACCTGTGGCTCGTGCGCGCCGACGGCTCCGGCCTCACCCGGCTGACCGACACTCCCGCGAACGAGGAGCACCCCACCGTCTCGCCGGACGGCGGACGCCTGGCCTACTCCTCCGACGGCGACCGGGCCGCCGGACGGCAGGTCTACGTACGCCCCCTGCGGGGCGGCGCCGCCACCCGCGTCACCGACCCCGCCAACGGCAGGGCCACCGAGCCGGTGTGGAACCCGGTGGACGACGCGACGAACCGAGACGTGATCGCCTACACCGCAACCGGAGACTCCGGGCCCCGCCTGCGGTGGACGAACGGGCGCACGGACGGGCCGCTGCTGGCCGGCGCCCAGGCCGGCTGGCGTACCCGCGGGGCAGCCTGGCTGCCCGACGGGAACGGGCTGCTCTTCCTCAGCCCGGACCGCACCTGTGACTGCAAGGGCGACTGGGACCACGTCTTCCGGGTGCCCGCGCACTCGGCGGACACCCCCGAGCTCGTACTCAGCGAGGACCGCGAGGTCGGCTCGCCGACCTGGCTCGGCCCCCTGAAGGGCGGCGGCGCGGTGGTCGAGCGGACCTCGGCGGCCGGGCCGCACGTGGTGACGCTGCAGGACGCCCGGATGGACGGCTCCGACCCCCGCGACCTCGGCCTGACCATCCTCAAGGAGGACCCGGCGGCCGACACCAACAGCGACCCCGCCAAGGACCCGCTGTTCCAGCCGGCACCCGGCTTCGACCCGTGGACCGAACGGCAGAACTACACGCCCGACGGGCGCCGGATCGTGCTGACCCGCTTCGAGGACACGCCCGACGGCCGGATCGAACGGATCTGGACCGCGGACGCCGACGGTACCCACGAGGCGGCCCTGCCGCTCGCGGGACGCGGCCCCAAGGACTGGGACACCGACCCGGCGTTCTCCCCCGACGGCCGGTTCCTGGCCTTCACCCGGACCTCGCCCGGTGGCGTCGGCGGTGACACGGGCCTCGCCCGCATCCTGATCGCGGACGCCGCCACCGGAGCGATCCGCGGCGAGATCACCCCGCCCGCCGGCCAGGCCCGGAGCGGCGACGCCCAGCCCACGTGGTCCCCCGACGGCACGACGCTGGCCTTCACCCGCAACCTCGTGATCAACGGCGGTGGCGGCAACAAGCACATCTGGACCGTGCCCGTGGACCACCTGGACCGGCAGCGCGACCTGAGCGCGACCCTCTGTCCCGGTACCTGTGAAGTCATCGACGACAGCCCCGCGTTCTCCCCGGACGGCGCCACCATCGCCTTCAACCGCAAGAACGGCGGCGGCCGCGTCGACGAGCGCAGCGGCATCCTGCTCGCCTCCGCGGTCGGCGGTGCCTGCCGGGTCCTGCTGCCCGACGCCGCCCGCGACGTGCCGGGAGCCTGCGGCCGGGAACTGCCCGAACCCACGGCCAAGGGGCCGTTCCAGCCGCGCGACGCGGCGTGGACCGCCGACGGCAAGAGCCTGGTGCTCAGTGCCCGCGGCTCACGGGCCCCCAACAGCCCGGAGAAACTGAAGCTGGTGGACGTGGCCTCCGGTGACCACAGCCTGCTCGTCACGGGTCTGCCGGGCCGCCAGAAGGAGCCCGGCGTACAGCAGTCGGTGGACCTCGCGGTGCGGGCACCCGAGAAGAGCGCGCCGCTCACCGTCGGCGGCTCCGCCCCCGTCCGGGTGGACGTCGTCAACCAGGGTCCGGCGGCCTCGCCCGGTACCCGGCTGACCGTCGCGCCCCCGCTCGGCGTGAGCGTCACCGCGCTCACCGCACCCGGCGCCACGTGTGACGCGGCCGCGCTCACCTGCACCCTGGGCGTGGTGCGCCCCGGCGCCACCGTCCCGGTGACCGTCACCCTCACCGGTGTCACCCCCGGGGACCAGCCGGTGGACTGGTCGGTGACCGGCACCGTGCTCGACCCCCGGCCCAGCGACAACTCCGGCCGGACCGTGGTGCCGGTGCGCGAGGCACCCGTACCCCCGAAGCCGACCCCCACCCCGCCGACGCCGACCCCGGCCCCGCCCACTCCGGCCCCGCCGACCCCGGCCCCGCCGCAGCCGGAGCCGCCCGCACCCACGGCCGGCCCCGGTCTGAGCGTCACGGCGCAGCCGAACCCCGGCTACGTGGGCGGCCGCGTCGTCGTCACGTACACCGTCCGCAACGGCCGCAACGCCCTGGCCACCGGTCTGCGGCTGCGCATCGGCCTCCCGCAGGGCGTGCCCAGCGCCGGGCCGCCGCCGGGCTGCGACCGGAACTGGGAATGCGCCCTGCCGGACCTGGCGCCGGGCGCACGGACCGTCCTGCGGGTCGTCCTCAACCCGGACAAGGCGCTCACCGCGCCGGTGACCGGCAGTCTGACCACGACCGGCACGGATGCCGACCCCGGTGACAACACCGCCCGGCAGCAACTGCGCATCCTCCAGCCGCGCATCGTCGCCGTGCCGCCGATCGGCAGGCCCGGCTTCGTCACCTCGGTGCGCGGCGAGGACTTCCCGCCCGGCGTGCCGGTGCGGTTCACGTGGAAGCCGGGCATCACGGCAGCGGCGGCACCGACCCTTCCCCAGCGCGACGGCACGTTCATCGGCCAGTTGCTGATCCTGGCCAAGGACCAGACGGGCCCCCGTGTCATCACCGCGAACGGCCCCGGCTTCTCGCCGGTGCAGACCGGCTTCCTGGTGGTCAACGGCTCGGTGCAGCCGCCCGACGAGGTGTCCCGCCGATGATCCACGAAGTCGACGAGGGGCTGCGCCGGCTGCTGGCGGAGTCCGGTCTGGAGGCGTCGGGCGTCGAGGTGGTCTTCGACGCCCCGACGAGTGACTGGGCGGCGCGCCGCAGCGCGCCCACGGTCTGCGTGTTCCTGTACGACATACGCGAGGACCACGCCCGGCGCGGCAGCGGCGGGGGCGAGGTGTACGACGCGGACGGGTTCGTCGTGGCGCGCCGCACCCCGCCGCGCTGGTTCGAGCTGACGTACCTGGTCACCGCGTGGGCGAGCCGGCCGCAGGACGAGCACCGGCTCCTCTCCCAGGTGCTCTCCACCCTCGTGAACACCGACACGCTGCCCCCGCACCTGCTCACCGGCACGCTCGCCCGACTCGGCCTGCTCGTGGACGTGGACGCGGGCGGCACCGGCACGGACGCACCGGCCGCCTCCGACGTGTGGTCGGCGCTCGGCGGCGACCTGAAGCCGTCCCTCGGGCTGCGGGTGAAGGCACCGCTGGCGGGCGTCAGCAGCGTCACGGCCCCGCCGGTCACCGAGGGGCTCGTCGTGAACTCCGTACCGCAGGCCGCACCGGACGGGACCGGGGGCGGGGACGCCGGTGCGGGCACGGGCGCGGGCACGGGCGCGGGCAGGCGCCGGCTGCGCTACACCGAGCTGGGCGAGCCGGGAGCGGAGGGCTTCGGCGGATCCCGGGAACGCCCGGGCGCTCCCGCCCGCCGCCGGCGGGGGGAACGGCAGCCGTGACGCACACCCTGGAGCCGGTGGCCGCGCCCGCGGCCCCGGCCGACACCACCCCGTACCTGTGGACACGGCTCCGGCTCGTCGAGGAGCGGGTGCGCCGGGCGGTGGAGCTCCGGCGGGCCGTCGATCCCGACCCGGACGACCCCTACCGGGGCCAATTCCTCACGCCCGAGGCGGTCGCCCGCATCCTGGACGCACCGCACGGCCCCGGCCTGCCCGCGCTCGCACCGGGCGCGCCACCGTCCGGCTCGCCGCTCGGCGTCCTCGCCGCGCGCTTCGCGCTGGATCCGCTCGACGTGGACCTGCTCCTGGTGGCCGTGGCGCCGGACCTGGACGCCCGCTTCGAGCGGCTCTACGGCTACCTCAACGACGACCTGACGCGTCGCCGGCCCACCGTCGGCCTCGCCCTCGAACTGTGCGGCCGCACCGGTTCGGCGGCCGCGCGGCTGCGGCTCTCCCCCAGCGCACCGCTCGTCGCGGGCGGTCTGCTGGAGGTCACCGAGCCGGAGCGGCCGCCCCTGTCGAGGGTGCTGGCCGTCCCGGACCGGGTCACCGCCCATCTGCTGGGCGACGCCTCGCCCGACCCGCGGCTGGCCGAGGTGCTCGGTCAGGCCCACGAGGACCCGGCCGTCGACCCGGACGAACTGCGGCGGGCCGTCGCCGCGGCCGGCAGCGGCACCCGCCACGTCCACCTGCGGTCCCGCGGCGGCGATCCGGAGGGCCTGGCCGCGGCCGCGCTGCACGCCTGGGGGCCGGGTCCCCTGGCCCTGGACACGGCGGCCCTGGCCCGGCACGCCGGTGCCGTGCCCGAACTCGCCCGGGCCGCCGCCCGCGAAGCCCGCCTGACGGGCGCCGGTGTGCTGCTGGGTCCGATGGAGGAACTGCCCGGCCGACCCGACGAGCGGGCCCGCCTCCTGCGCACGCTGTGCACCGCGCTGCGCGGCATCCCCCTGTTCACCTATGGAACGAGCGGCTGGGAACCCGCCTGGGCGGCCGACACCCCCGTCACCCTGACGGTGGCGGCTGCCACCCCCGACCGGCACGTCACCCGCTGGCGGCACGCCCTGGAGGGGGCTGCCGCAGGACGTGGCACGGACGGGGACATCCCGGCGCTGGCCCGGTCGGTGTCCGCGCACCGGCTCGACGCCGGGCAGTTGCGGCGCGCCGCCGAGACCGCGGTGCGCACCGCAGCCCTCGACGGGCGGCCGCTCTCCCCCGCCGGGCTGCGCACCGCCGTACGGGCCCAGAACGGCGCGGGGCTCGCCCGTCTCGCCCGCCGGGTGGAGCCCGCGGTGGGCTGGGACGACCTGGTGCTGCCGGCCCCCACCCACCGCCGGCTGCGTGAACTCGCCGTGCGCGCCCGCCATCGCGACCAGGTGCTCGGGCAGTGGGGCATGCGGCCCGGCGGCGGGCGCGGGCGCGGGGTGATCGCACTGTTCGCCGGGGCCTCCGGCACCGGCAAGACCATGTCCGCCGAGGTGGTGGCGGCCGACCTGGGCATGGACCTGTACGTGGTGGACCTGTCCACGGTCGTCGACAAGTACGTCGGCGAGACCGAGAAGAACCTGGAGCGGATCTTCACCGAGGCGTCGGCCGTCAACGCGGTGCTGCTGTTCGACGAGGCCGACGCGATCTTCGGCAAGCGCTCGGAGGTGAAGGACGCCCACGACAAGCACGCCAACATGGAGTCGGCCTACCTGCTCCAGCGGATGGAGTCGTTCGACGGCATCGCCGTCCTCACCACCAATCTGCGGGCCAACCTCGACGAGGCGTTCACCCGCCGCCTGGACGTGGTCGCGGACTTCCCGGTGCCGGACGCCGCCCAGCGCCTGGCCCTGTGGGAGCGGTGCCTCGGCGACCGGCTGCCCCGGGCCGGCGACCTCGATCTCGGCTTCTGCGCGGACCGGTTCGAACTGGCCGGAGGCTCGATCCGGGCCTGCGCCGTGACGGCCGCCTACTTCGCGGCCGCGTCGGGTGAACCGCTGACCATGGGCCAGGTGGTGACGGCCGTCGCCCAGGAGTACCGCAAGCTCGGCCGCCTGGTCCTGGAGGGCGAGTTCGGGCCGTACCTGGGCCAGGTCACCGGCGTGTGAGCCGGGGCCGGCCAGCGGGCGGGAGGCAGTGCCTAACCGGTCCGGCGGGGGCGACCGGGAGGGCAGCGCACTTGCCCCCGGCCAGGTCCGAACGCCCTTGTCCCGGGCGGCGGCCGACGGAAAGGCTGTGGTCAGACCTGATTGCGCAGCTGTGACCCGAAGGAGCGAGCATGCCGACGTACCTCACCCCGGGCGTGTACGTGGAGGAGGTGCAGTCCGGTGCTCGCCCGATCGAAGGAGTCGGCACCGCCGTCGCCGCGTTCGTGGGGTTCGCCCAGAGCGGCCCGTTCCACGAGCCCACGCTGGTCACCAACTGGGACCAGTACTCCCAGCACTTCGGCGGCTTCACCGAGGGCACCTACCTGCCGCACGCCGTCTACGGGTACTTCGCCAACGGCGGCGGCGCCGCGTACGTGGTCCGCATCGGCGGGCCGGCCCAGGACGCCTCCGCACCGGCGGCCGTGGGCACGGTCCCCCAGCCCCGCGCCGCGGAGCCGGTCGAGCTCGGCGGCTTCCTGATCGCGGCCCGGCCGGGCGTCACCGGAGTGTCCGTGGAGATCGCCGAAGCGGAGGGCGAGAGCCCGGCCGAGGACCGCTTCAGGGTCCTGGTCCGCCAGGGCGAGCAGGTCGCCGAGAGCTACGAGGTGTCCGCCCGCAAGAACGTCAAGGGCTACCTCGTCACCCAGGCCCGCGCCTCGAAGCTGATCGAGGTCACCGAGCAGCGGGGCGCGACACAGACCCGGCCCGCCGGGCAGACCGTCGTCGTGCCCGACGCCGCCGCCATCTCGCCCGCTCCGGCCGGCGGCAACGGCGTGGCCCGGCTCGACCCGGCCGAGTACGTCGGCGACTCCGCCGCCCGCACCGGGTTCGCCGGTCTGGAGACCATCGACGAGATCACCATGGTCGCGGTACCGGACCTGATGAGCGCCTACCAGCGCGGCGACATCGACTCCGAAGGCGTGCGCACCGTGCAGCTCGCGGTGATCTCGCACTGCGAGCAGATGGGCGACCGGGTGGCCGTCCTGGACACCCCGCCCGGCCTCTCCGCGCAGCAGGTACGCACCTGGCGCAACGACGAGGCGGGCTACGACTCCCGCTACGCCACCCTCTACTACCCCTGGGTTCGGGTCTTCGACCCGGCCGCCGGGCGCAACACGACCGTCCCGCCGAGCGGCCACGTCGCCGGTGTGTGGGCGCGCAGCGACGCCGAGCGCGGTGTGCACAAGGCCCCGGCCAACGAGGTGATCCGCGGCGCGGTGGACCTGGAACTGCGCCTGAGCAAGGGCGAGCAGGACCTGCTCAACCCGATCGGTGTGAACTGCGTACGGGCCTTCCCCGGCCGGGGCATCCGGATCTGGGGCGCCCGCACCCTCTCCTCGGACCCGGCGTGGCGCTACCTGAACGTGCGCCGCCTCTTCAACTACCTGGAGGAGTCCATCCTCCTGGGCACCCAGTGGGTGGTCTTCGAGCCGAACGACGACCGGCTCTGGTCGAGCATCCGGCGCAACGTCACCGCGTTCCTCACCGAGGAGTGGCGCCGCGGCGCGCTGTTCGGCCGCACGGCGGCGGAGGCGTTCTACGTCAAGTGCGACCGGGACAACAACCCGCAGGAGTCGATCGACCAGGGCCGCGTGGTCTGTGAGATCGGTGTGTCGCCCGTCAAGCCCGCCGAGTTCGTGGTGTTCCGGCTGGCCCAGTTCTCCGACAGCACCAGCCTCATCGACGAATGACCCTCCGGGGCAGCAGCAAGGAAAGGTGAAGGACAGTCATGGCAGAGGGCGATGCTCTTTCCACCCATATCTTCGGCGTCCAGCTCGGCGGCTACCTGGTCGAATCGGTCCAGGAGATCAGCGGCCTGACCGTCGAGGAGGAGGTCGTCGAGGTCCGCCAGGTCAGCGCGGAGGGCAAGCAGATCATCCGCAAGCAGCCCGGCGCACGGCAGGCGGGCGAGGTCACGATCACCCGGGGACTCGACAAGAGCAGCGAGTTCACCAAGTGGATCAAGGAGACCCTGAACAACGGGGCCGTCGACACCGCGCGGCAGAACCTCACCATCGAGATCAAGGACTCCACGGGTGCGACGGTCCGCCGCATCCAGCTGATGCAGGGCTGGGCCTCCAAGTGGGAGGGCCCCTCCCTCAAGGCCGGCGAGTCCGCCGCGGCCACCGAGTCCGTGACCATCGTGTTCGAGGAGATCATCGTCGAATGAGACGCCGTACGGTGACGGCGGGCAACCTGGAGGAGATCCTCCAGGTCACTGCGCCCGCGACGGCCCCGGAGCAGGCGGCGGCGCCTCCGGCCGCCGCCGCTCCGGCGGGGCGCGAGGACCACGGGCTGCGGACGGAGTTCGAGTTCGAGCTGCCGCGCGGGTACGTCGACGAAGCGGGCACGGTGCACCGGCACGGCTCGATGCGCCTGGCCACCGCCCGCGACGAACTGCGCCCCCAGATCGACCTGCGGGTCAAGGAGAACCCGGCGTACCTGAGCGTGGTGCTGCTCAGCCAGGTGATCACCCGGCTCGGCACCATCACCGACGTGCACGCGGGGATCGTGGAACGGATGTACGCGACCGACGTCGCGTTCCTCCAGGACTTCTACCGGCGCGTCAACAGCGAGGGACACACCCGCGCGGCGGTCACCTGCCCGCATTGCGAAGGCGGCTTCGAGGTCGACCTCTCCGGTGGGCGCCTGGGGGAATCGTGACGTACGCCCTCCCCCGGCTCAGGGAGGAGATCGCGTACATCGCCTACCACTTCCACTGGCAACGCGACGAGATCCTCGACCTGACCCACGGCGAGCGCCAGGAGTGGGTCACCGAGATAGCTCGAATCAACACCCGTGTGAACGAAGGCGGTTGAACGCATGGCATGGCGGGACAGGCTGCGTCGGCGTGCCGCCGTGCCGGAGGCCGCGACCGCGGCGCCGGTGGCCCGGAACACGGCCGCCGCACGGGAGACCGGTGTACCCGGCGACTGGGACGGCGGCTGGCGCATGACGGCGCCGCCCGCACTGACCGTGTCGCGCGCGGCCATCGGCGTCAGCGACGGGCTCGCCTTCCGGTCCGGTCTGGCCGCATGGCGCGATCCGTCGTTCGACACCGGGCTCGCCCACGCCCTGCTGCCGTCCGCCCCGGCCGGCCTCGTGCACGGGGTCACCCGCCCCGCCGGCCCCCGCACCTCCGCGAGCGGCGGCGGCCCGCTGCTGCTGCGGGCGCTGCGGCAGCCGCACGAAGCGGAGCCGTCCGGTGCGGGCGACACCCCGCAGATCTCCCGACGGGTACGGCCGGACGCCGCCCCGTCCGGTGCCACGCCGCCCCGGCCGGGCGGCCCGGGCACGGATCCGGTGGTGTCCGGACCGGCCGCGTCCGTGCCGGACTCCGTGCCGCCGTCGCCGTCCCGCGGGGGCGCGTCCACGCACGCCGTGGCCGTACGCGGCACGCCCGCTCCCGCCGTGCAGCGGGCCGGGGCGACGGGCAGCGGCGCGGCCGTTCCCCCTGCCGCACCCGGCCCCGCGCCGAAGCCTCCGCGGTTCCCGCTGGTCCGCCGCATCGCAGTGGTCCCCGACGCATCGACGGCCCGGGCGGCCTCCGCCGGGGCCAGCGCCCCTGCGCCCTCCGGCCCGCCGGTCCAGCGGGTCGCGACGGGATCCTCGTCCGCCCCGGCGGCCGCCGGGGTCCGGCCGCGCGCCGTCGGCCGTACGCTGACCGTCGCCCGGGTTCCCGCCACGCCCCGGCGCCGTGTGCCCGCCGTCCGGCCCGCCCCCGCGCACACGACCACGTCCGCCCCGGTCGCGCCGGTGCAGAGCGCGGGCGGCCGAGCGCCGCTCGGCACGCCCGTCACCGAACTGCCGCCCACGGCCCCGCCGTCGGGCCACCCCGCAACGGCCCCCGCACCCGCCCCGGCCCTGCCGGTGCTCCAGCGCCGGGCAGAGCCTGCGCCCGAGGGCGCCGCCGCGACGACATCGACCGGCCAGTCCGCTCATGCGGCCACCCCCGGCGGCCCGGGCCCGCAGCACCGCACGGAGAAGCCTGCCGCGAGCACCCCGGCACCCGTGCGGCGTGCGGGAAGCCGCCCGCCACTCGGCGCCCCCCTGAGCGAAGTTCCTGCCACGGCCGCGCCGTCGGACCGCCCGGCATCGGCGCCGGCGCCCGCCCCTGCGATGCCGATGGTCCAGCGCCGGGCCGAACCCCCGGCCGCCGGTGCCGCCGCACCGGACACCAAGGGTGCGAAGCCCTCCCCGCAGGACCGCGCGGAGGAGCCCGCCGCCTCGACACCGCTCATGGCGCGGCCCTCAGCAGACCCGGACGCACCCGTGCAGCGCGCGCAGACCCGCGCACCGCTCGGCACCCCTGCCGCCGAACTGCCGCTCGCTGCCGCGCCGTCGGACCACCCCCCGACGGCCCCCGCGCCCACCCCGGCCCTGCCCGTAGTCCAGCGCCAGGCCGAGCCCTCGGCCGGCGCAGACACGCCCGTGCAGCGCGCGGGAAGCCGCCCACCGCTCGGGACCCCCCGCGCGGAACTGCCCGCCACCGCGACACCGCCGGACCGTCAGGCGGCGCCCCCGGCACGCGGCGCGGCCCCTCCTGACAGCAGCGGGCCGGAGCCCGCCGCAGGCGCCGAGGCGGCCGTGCAGCGTGCGAGGACCCGCGCACCGCTCGGGGCACCCCTCACCGAACTGCCCGCCACAGCCGTGCCGTCGGGCCGCCCCGCACCGGCCCCCGCGCCCGCCCCGGCGATGCCCGTCGTCCAGCGGCAGACAGAGCCCGCGGCCGGCCCCCAGGCCGACCGCGGGTCCGGCCCGGGACGGCCCACGCCACGCGTCCGCACCGGCCTGGGGGCGCCGCTGCCCGCGCTGCCGCCCAGCGCGGCGCCGCCCGCTTCCGCCTCGTCCCGGGCCCGGGCGGCCCGGCCCGCCTCCCCCGCCGACGTACAGCGCGCGCCCGTGCCCGGTGCGCCGGCGCTGCCCACGGATCATGCGCCCGTGCTGGGGGCGGCCTCTGCCGCCCGCCGCGCTCCCCTGACCGGCGGCCCCGGTGCACCCCCCGGGGCCGCCCACCCGGTACCGCTCGTCGTTGCGCGCCAGGTGACCGACCCGAGCACGGCCCCGCACCTCACCGGGGACACCACCGCGTCCCGCACCCTCCAGCTCCTGGCGGCCCGGCCGCTGCCCCTCGGCACCCGTGACATGGGGAGCGCAGCCGGCCCCGCCGCCCGCCCGGCGAGCCGTCCCGTGGTCCCGGCCCGCTGGTCCGCCCCGCCCACCCCGCACGCCGCACCACCCCAGGTCCAGCGAGCCGCGATGGCCGGGCCGCGCGGAACGACTCCGCCGCCCGCAGTGCGTCCCGTACGTGCCGTACATGCCGTGCGCCCCGCAGCGCCCGCGGCACCCACCCGCGCCGCGGCCACCCCCCTCCCCGTGACCGGCCCGCACGCACCGCCGCTCGTGGTCCAGCCGGCACCGGCCGCGTCGCCGGCGCAGCCCGTACCCGTCGTGCGCCCCAGGACACCGCCCCCCGCCGCCGCCCCGGTGGCGACCGGCCCCGCGCCACCGGCGCCGGTGCAGCGCACCCCGGGCGGGCCCCGGACCGGCCCCGGGCCGGCCGGGAGCGCCGGGCCCGCCCCGGCCGACCGGCACACGGCACCGCAGGTCCCCGACTCCGATCTGGACGATCTCGCACGCCGCCTGCTGGATCCGGTCTCCCGTCTGCTGCGCACCGAGTTGCGGCGCGGCCGGGAACGCGCGGGCCGGCCCTTCGACGGCCGTCGCTGAGAACACGTACGAACGAGAAACGGACGACGGACCGATGACGGACAACATCTTCGCCACCAGCGTGTTCTTCCGGCTGGCGATCGGCGGCAACGACCTGGGCGCCTTCCACACCTGCTCCGGCATGGGCGCCGAGGTCGAGATGGAGAGCTACGCCGAGGGCGGCAACAACGGCTTCACCTGGCAGCTGCCGGGCCGCGTGACCTGGTCGAACATCACCCTCACCCGGCCCGTCACCGCAGACACGGCGAAGATCGGCCGCTGGCTGGACGAAACGCTGCGGCGGGTCGAGCCCAAGGACGGGGAGATCGTGGCACTGCGTCCCGATCTCAGCCGGATCATCAGCTGGCAGGTGTTCGGGATCGTCCCGGTCCGGTGGCAGGGGCCGTCCTTCGATCCCGCCAACTCCGCGGCAGCCGTGGAGACGTTGGAGATCGCCCACCAAGGGCTGCTGCCCTCCTGACCGCCCGGCACCCCGCCCGTATCCGTCCCCGTACGCCGCCCCCGCTCCGGAAGGGATCCACGCCATGGCCTCATCGGCACGCGCCAGCCGCGCCAGGGCCCAGCTCACCCTCAAGGAGCCCCCGACCTCGGTCGGGGCCAAGCCGGGCGGGGTGATCGCGAAGCTCGATCTCCAGTTCAACCCGTCGACCCTGCAGTTGGGCAAGACCACCGAGTGGCGGCGTTCCCCGTCCCGGATGGCCGGGCAGTCGGCGCTGCCCGAGTTCGTGGGCAGCGGTCCGCGCACCCTGAGCCTGGAGGTGTTCCTGGACGCGACCGCCACCCACGACAACTCGGTGGAGCAGGCGGTGGAGAAGCTGATGAAGGCGTGCGTGCCGACCCCGGCCAGCCTCGGCCGCAAGAAGCCGGCGAGCCCCTGGGTGCGGTTCGAGTGGGGCAGCGCGCGGACGACGTCGTTCGACGGGGTCCTGTCGAACCTGTCGGTGTCGTACACGCTCTTCGACGTGGACGGCAAGCCGCTGCGGGCCACCTGCTCGCTGTCCATCGAGGAGGCGAGCGTCGACCCGCCGGGCCAGAACCCGACCTCCGGCTCACGCACCGCCCGCAGCACGCACATCGTGGTGGCGGGCGACAGCCTGGCGATGCTCGCCTGGCGCGAGTACGGCGATGCGACGGCCTGGCGGGCCATCGCGGAGGCCAACAACATAGACGACCCGATGGCCCTTGTCCCCGGCACCGAGATCGTGGTGCCCGGCACGCTGGACCAGCACGGCGAGGAGGAGCAGCGGTGAGCGGGTCCGAATCCGGAGGCCGGTCGTTCGCGGCCGACCCGATCGTGGAGGCCCCCGGCGAACTGCCGCCGATCTGGGCGGCACAACTGGTGAGCTGCGTGGTCGACGAGAACGTGGGTCTGCCGGACACGGCCGTGCTCACCTACCGCGACCCCGACCACGAGTTCCTGCGCGCCACCGGCATCACCATCGGCTCCCCGCTGCGGGTGTCGGTGATGACGGTGAAGGGGCAGGCGCGGGAGCGGCTGTTCAACGGCGAGGTCACGGCCCTGGAGATCGACCGGGACCGCACCGGCTCGTTCACCGTCGTCCGCGCCTACTCCAAGGCGCACCGCCTCCAGCGCGGCCGCAGGGTCGTGGCGTACCGGAACATGACGGCCGCCGCCATCGTCCGCAAGGTGGCCGCCGGAGCGGGCCTTGCCGTCGGGAAGGTGGAGGCGGCGCCGGTGACGTACGAGCAGCTGTCCCAGGCGAACGTGTCCGACTGGGACTTCCTGCAGTACCTCGCCGGGGAGAGCGGCGCGCAGGTGCGCGTCGACGACCAGGGGCTGCTCCAGTTCACCCGGCCGGTGAAGGCGTCCGGGGCGCCCGCCCCGTCCACGTCGGCCGTCCGCAGTCCGATGGTCCTGGAGTACGGGAGGAACCTCCTGGCCCTGCGGGCCGCGCTGTCGGCCGCCGACGGCTCCTCGACCGTGCAGGTGCGCGGCTGGGACGTGACCACCAAGCGGCCACTGGTCGCCCAGCAGCCGTCGGTGGTCAGCGACACGGTGGTGCCCGGCCTCAGCCCCGCGCTCGCCGCGCGCTTCGGCAAGTCGGCCGTGGCCGTCACCGACACTCCGTACCGTACGCAGGCCGAGACCACGGCGGTCGCGAAGGCGGCGGCGGACCGGATCAGCTCCGGTTTCGGCGAGCTGGAGGCGGTGGCCGAGGGGAACCCGCTGCTGCGGGCCGGCAAGGCGGTGGCGCTCGGCAACGTCGGGCAGGCGTTCTCCGGCCGGTACACGGCGACGGCGGTGCAGCACGTCCTGGAGCCGCACGGCGGCTACCGCACCACCGTGTGGGTCAGCTCCAGCCCGGACCGCTCCCTGGCCGGCCTGGTGACCGGCGCCAACGCGCCGGGGCGCGGCCCCCGCATCCCGGGGCTCGCGATCGGCGTGGTGACGGACGTGCGCGAGCCGAACGGTTCCGAACGCGGCGCCGTGCGGCTGAAGTTTCCCTGGCTGGACGACACCTACGTCACCGGCTGGGTGCGCACCGTCCAGTGGGGCGGCAAGGGCGGCGGCGGTGTGGTGAGCCCCGAGGTCAACGACGAGGTGCTCGTCGGGTTCGAGCAGGGACTGCTCGACAGCCCGTACGTCATCGGCGGGCTCTACAACGGCGTGGACCAGCCCTCACCGCACGACGTGCCGCTGATCGACAAGACCAGCGGAAAGGTCAACCGCCGCTCGGTGGTGTCACGTTCGGGCCACCGCGTGGAGCTGCTGGACGCGGCGGCGCCGGGCCCTTCCGGACTGCGGCTGGTGACCGGGGACGAGCGGCTGGAAGTACGCATGGACGACCGCCGGGACCGCATCGAGCTCACCGTGTACGCGGGGCGGGGCCGCCCGCTGACCTCGGTCCTCCTGGACAAGAGCGGCATCACCCTGGACGCCGGCAAGGGCACGGTGAAGGTGTCCGGCCGGCAGGTGGACATCGACGGCTCCGCCGGGGTCAGCATCGGCGGCCGGTCGGTGCGGGTGAACGGAACCTCGGACGTCACCGTCAACGGCGGCCTGCTCGCCGTCCTCAAGGCCCGGCTCATCCGGATCAACTAAAAGCCCTTCCATGTCACTTGCCCTTCCACCCCGGCCCCCTTCCCCGAGGAGCACCCGATGCCAGCCGCAGCCCGTACGGGCGACCCCACCAACCACGGTGGCCGGATCGCCACGCCGCCGCCCGGCGCCGCCGCGGCGGTCGCGACGGTGCTGATCGGCGGGCAGCCCGCCGCCGTCGTGGGAAGCCTGCACGTCTGCCCGGTCCCGCCGCACGCGGCAACGGGACCGGCCAACGTGCTCATGCCGAACCCGGCCGCCCTCGCCGCGGGCGCGGTGCTCATCGGCGGGCTGCCCGCCGCGCGGGCGCGCGACCAGACCGCGTGCGGCGCGATGGTCCTGACCGGCGCCGTGAACGTCCTGATCGGCGGTGTGTGATGAGCGAACGGTTCATCGGGCGCGGCTGGGCGTTCCCCCTGCGGGTCGGGCCGACCGGCGGGATCGCCATGGTCGAGCGGGAACGGGAGCTCGAGGAGGCCATCCGGCTGGTCCTGGGCACCGCTCCGGGGGAGCGGCCGATGCGGCCCGAATTCGGCTGCGGCATCCACGAGTACGTGTTCGCCCCCGGCGACGGCGACACCGCCGGGCGCGTCGCCCAGCAGGTGCGCGAGGCCCTGGAGCGCTGGGAACCCCGGATCGCGGTGGACGAGGTCGTCGTGGCCTTCGACGCCGTGGAGGCGGGCACCCTCTACATCGACGTGCACTACACGGTGCGCACCACCAACGACCGGCGCAACCTGGTCTTCCCCTTCTACACGATCCCCTCCGAGGAGGGGGCCGAGGAAATGGTCGCGGACTGATGGCGCTGCCCTCCCCCAACCTGGACGACCGACGGTTCCAGCAACTCGTCGACGAGGCGAAGCGGTACGTGCAGCAGCGCGCGCCGGAGTGGACCGACCACAACGTCTCCGACCCGGGCGTCACCCTGATCGAGACGTTCGCCTACCTCGTCGACCAGCTGCTGTACCGGCTGAACCGGGTCCCGGACAAGAACTACCTGGCGTTCCTGGACCTGTTGGACATCCAGCTGTACCCGCCCTCGGCCGCCGTCGCCGACGTCGACTTCTGGCTGTCGGCCCCGCAGCCCGACACGGTGACGCTGCCCGCCGGCACCGAGGTGACGACCGCCGCCGGTGAGTCCGAGGAAGCCGTGGTGTTCGCGACCACCGGCGATCTGCGCATCGTGCCGTCCGAGTTGACGCGCCTGGTCACCGCACCCCGCACCGGTGACATGACCGACCGGACCGGTGCGCTCGCCGAGGGCCGCGACATACCGTGCTTCCAGGCGACGCCCGAGCCCGGCGACGCGCTGCTGTTCGGCCTGCCGACGGCGGTACCGCGCTGCGTGGTCGCGGTCCGTCTCGACAGCCGCGTCGAGGGCGTCGGTGTCGACCCGCGCCAGCCCCCGCTGGTGTGGGAGGCATGGGACGGCGGCCGGTGGCAGCGCTGCGAGACCGACTCCGACAGCACCGGCGGCCTCAACCGGCCCGGTGAGGTCATCGTGTACGTACCCGCCGGGCACACCGCATCGCTGCTGAGCGGCACCCGCGCGGGCTGGCTGCGCTGCCGGGTCACCGAGCCGGAGCCCGGCCAGCCGTTCTACTCGGAGTCCCCGACCGTGCGCGAGGCCGCCGTCTTCACCGTCGGCGGCACGATGACCGTGGAGCACGCCGAGCGGGTGAACGAGGTACCGCTCGGCGCGTCGGAGGGGGTGGCGGGGCAGACCTTCCGGCTCGGCCGCCCGCCCGTGCTGCTCGACGGGGAACCGCCGGTGGTGGAGGTGTCCTCCACCGAAGGATGGCAGCGCTGGGAGGTGGTGGAGCACTTCGGCCGCTCGGGTCCCGACGACCGGCACGTGCGTGTGAACGCCACCACCGGCGAGTTCGCGTTCCCGCCCGTGCTGCGCGAGGCCGACGGCACCCTGCGGCCCTGCGGCGCCGTGCCGCCCAAGGGCTCCCAGGTCCGCGTCGCCCGCTACCGCACCGGCGGAGGCCCTGCGGGCAACGTCTCGCGCGGCGCGATCTCCGTACTGCGCAGCTCCGTCCCGTACGTCGCCCGGGTCACCAACCGGGAGGCGGCGCGCGGTGGAGTCGCCGGGGAGACGATCGACAACGCCAAGCTGCGGGCACCGCAGACGCTGCGCATGCAGGAGCGCGCGGTGACCGCCGAGGACTACGAGATCATCGCCCGCCAGGCGGCGCCCTCGGTGCGCCGGGTCCGCTGCCTGCCCGCCACGGACGCGACGGGCGGACCGGCCGGCGCGGGCGCGGTACGCGTACTGGTGGTGCCGGACGCGGTGGCCGACGAGGGCGACGACCGGCTCCGCTTCGAGCAGTTGATCCCCTCCGACCAGGTGCTCACCTCGATCACCACCACCCTCGACGAACGGCGCCTGATCGGCACCCGCCTCGTCGTGGAGCCGCCCGTCTACCAGGGCGTCACCGTGGTCGCCCGGCTGTCGGCGCCCGCCCCGGACGCCGACCGGGTACGCGAGGCGGCACTGGCCGCGCTGTTCCGCCACCTCAACCCCCTGCGCGGCGGGCCCGACGGCGCCGGCTGGCCGTTCGGACGGCCCGTCCAGTACGGCGAGGTGTTCGGCGTACTGCAACGCGCCATCGGGGACGTCCTGGTGGAGGAGATCCGGATGTTCGCCGCCGACCCGATCACCGGGCGGCGCGGCGCCCCCGTCGACCGGATCGACATCGGAGCGGGCTCGCTGGTCTTCTCCTACCAGCACCAGGTGGTCGTGACGGAACCGGAGAAGGGGGTGCACCGATGAACCGAGCCGCCGTCCCCGGCCTGCCCAGCCGGCACCCGATCGGCGGGCAGCTGCCCGCGCTGTACGCCGACGACGACTTCGCCCAGCGGTTCACGGCGGGGCTGGACACCGTTCTCGCCCCGGTGTTCACGACCCTCGACAACCTGCCCTCCTACTTCGACCCCCGGCTCGCCCCGGCCGACTTCCTGTCCTGGCTGGCCTCCTGGGTGGGCGGCATCGACGACCCCGGGTGGCCCACCGGGATACGGCGCGAGGCGGTGGCGCGCGCGGTGGAACTGCACCGCTGGCGCGGCACCCGGCGCGGCCTGACCGAGGCCCTGCGCCTGGTGCTGGGTGTGTCCGCCGAGGTCAGCGGGGACGGCGGGGCCGCGTGGTCCCGTACGGCCGGTGCCGAGCTGCCCGCCGCTCCGGCCGGCGAGGTCCTGGTCCGGGTGTGGCCGTACCGCGAGGCCGCGGTGGATGCGGACCGGGTCCGCGCGCTCGTGCGCACCCTGTGCCCCGTCCACACGGTCTGCCGGGTCGAGGTCCTGTCCGGGCCGCCCGCAGGCGAAGGGAAGTGACAGTGGTGCGTGCGTGTCCCGTGTGCGGGTCGTCCAACGGCGTGACGGACGACTTCTGCGGCAACTGCGGCGCCTACCTGGGCTGGTCGGGCTCGGCTCCGGCGCGGAGCCCGGCCGCTCCGGAGGCCGGCGCCCCCGACCCGGCCGGCGACGCCCGACCCGCGGCAGAGCCGCCGGCTCCGCCCGCCGAGACGGGCTCGGCCCGACCTGCGCCCGGCAGGGCCGGGTCGGCCCCGGCTGCTCCCTCCCGAGCGGAGTCGGCCCCCTCCGCACCCCCCGCGGCAGAGCCGCCGGCTGCGCCCGCCGAGACGGGCTCGGCCCCTGCGGCAGAGCCGGCCCCTCCGGCGCCCTCCGGGGGACAGTCGTCCGGCCCCGCGGCGACGCCCAGCGCAGCGCGGCCGCCCCACGCACCACCGGCACCTGACGCCCGGCCGCCGGCCGCCGCGGAGCCCGCTGCCCGCCCACCCGCCGCCCCCGCGGGAGCGGCCCCGCAGGCCGTCCGGCCCGCGAAGGCCGCCGTGCCGCGCCCGGTCGTGCGCCCCGCCGCGGTGAGCGACGACGACGTGTCCGGCGTGCCGTGCCCCGCCTGCCGGACGCCCAACCCGCCGGACCGCCGGTTCTGCCGTCGCTGCGCGGCTCCGCTGACGCCCACCACCGCACCGGCTTCCCTGCCGTGGTGGCGGACGGTTTGGCCGTTCCGCCGCCGCACGCGCGCGGGTTCGGGCCGTACGACGCGCTTCCTGGTGGTCCTGGCCGTCGTACTGGCCCTCTGCGCGGGCGGCTTCCTGCTGCTGCCGGCCGGACGCCACCTGATCGAGGACACCCGCGACAAGCTCGGCAAGGCCAAGGCGGTGACCGCCGCCCGCATCGAGGCGAGCGCCGAGGTACCCGGGCATCCGGTGGGTGACGCCACGGACGGGCTCAGCAACCGCTACTGGGGCACGCCGGGCCCCGGCGCCTCGGTGACGTACACCTTCGCCAAGCCGTTCCGCCTGGTCGACGTGATCATCACCAACGGCGCCTCCTCATCGCCCGAGGAGTACGCGAAGCAGGCGCGGGCGCTCCAGATCGACATGGAGGTGACGGCGCGGGACGGCCGGAAGGTCCACAGGAAGCTCGCCCTGAGCGACAAGCCCGGACCCCAGACGTTCCCCACCGGCATCAGCGACGCCATGACGGTCCGGCTGGTCCTGGAGGCACCCGCCGGGGCGGCGCCGGACCGCCATCTCGCCCTGGCGGAGGTGGAGTTCTTCCAGCGGAGCTGACGGCCCCCGGACGGGACAGGACCGCAGTAGCGTGTCCGGATGGAGACACACGTACGACTGGAAGCCTGGTCCGCGGGGGACTTCTGGCTGCTGGAGCGCAAGAACGAGCCGGCCATGACCGAGTTCCTCGGCGGCCCCGAACCGGCCGCGAAGCTCGTCGACCGGCAGCGGCGCTACGAGGCCCTGAGCGCGCGGGAGCCGGCCGCCGGACGGATGTTCCGCGTGGTGTGGACACCCGCCGGGGACGAAGGCGCCGAGAGCGTCGGCTCCGTCGGCTTCTGGGAGCGGGCTTGGCAGGGCGAGCCGGTCTACGAGGCCGGCTGGGGCATCCTGCCCGAGTTCCGGGGCCACGGGCTGGCGGTCGCGGCGCTGACGGAGCTCCTGGCGTACGTCCGCGTCCACGGCACCCGCGACAGCGTCCACGCCTTCCCGGGCACCGACCACCCGGCGTCCAACGCCGTGTGCCGGCGGGCCGGCTTCGAGTACCTGGGCGACGTCGACTTCGAGTACCCGCCCGGAGTGCCCCACCCGAGCTGCGACTGGCGCTACCGGGTGGGGCGGCCGCAGGGCGCGGTGGGCCCGGTCACGCCGTCAGGATGATCCGGCCGCGGACCCCCGCGGTCCCGAGGCGGGCGTGGGCCTCGGCGGCCTCGCCGAGCGGGAAGGTGGCCGCGACCCGGAGGGTGAGCGCACCCGCGTCGACCAGGGCCACCAGGCGGGCCAGGTGCGCCCCGTCCGCCGCGACCTCCTGCTCCTCGACCCGGATGCCGCGCTCCGCGGCCGGGGCGTGGTTCGGGATCAGGCCGACGTAGACCCCGCCGTCGCGGACGGAGTCCAGCGCGGTCCCGCCCAGCACGGCCGCGTCCAGGACCCCGTCCACGGGCCCGGCCGGAGCCGCGCCGCGCGGCACGAAGCCGGCCGCACCCAGGGACCGCAGGAGCTCCTCGTCCTCCGGGGCCGCCAGGGCCGTCACCACCAGGCCGGCCCGGGCGGCGAGTTGCACGGCCAGGCCGCCGACCACGCCCGCGGCTCCGGTGATCAGCACCGAGGCCCCGGGGGCGAGCCCCAGCAGGTCCACCGCGCGGGCGGCGGTGAGACCGGCGAGCGGGAGCCCGGCGGCGGTCACGGCGTCCACGGTGGCCGGCGCGGCGGCGACGGCGGTGGCGTCGAGGACCACGTACTGCGCGTGCGTGCCCAGCGGCTTCACCGGCCCGTAGTGCAGTCCGACGACCAGGTCGCCGGCATGCCAGCCGGTCACGCCCGCGCCGACCTCGTCGATCTCGCCGGCCACGTCCCAGCCGAGGCCGAGCCGCTGTCCGGCGCCCCCGAAGATCCCGGCGCGGACCGCGCCGTCCACCGGGTTGAGGCCCGCCGCCGCGACCCGGACCCGGAGCTGGCCGGCCGCGGGGCGGGGCGCCGGCACTTCGGCCAGGAGGACCTGCTCCGGGCCGCCGAACTCCGTCACGACGGCCGCCAGCATCGTCTGCTCGCTCATCTTCGTCTCTCCCCTTGGTCGGTTGTTCTCCTGAGCACTAACCTAGGGAGAGGTACTCTCTTTTCGTAAGTACGCACTCCAAGGTGCGTACCCGACCCGGAAGTGGGGCACCCATGGCCACCAGCACCGCCGCGGCCCGCCGCGAGGAAGCCCGTTCCGCTTACGACGCGTTCCTCAAGGAGTGCCCCACCAGCCAGCTCCTGGCCCGGATCAGCGACAAGTGGGTCGGCCTCGTCGTCAGCGCCCTCGGCCAGGCCGAGGACCGCACCATGCGCTACAGCGACCTCGGCCGCAAGATCCCCGGCGTCAGCCAGAAGATGCTCACCCAGACCCTCCGCTCCCTCGAACGCGACGGCCTCGTCACCCGCACCGTCACCCCCACCGTCCCCGCCCGGGTCGACTACCGGCTCACCGACCTCGGCAGCAGCCTCGGCTGCCTCCTGTCCTCCGTGAAGCTCTGGGCCGAGAACCACTTCGACGAGGTCAGCGCCCATCGCGACAGCTACGACGAGACCGCCGCGACGTCATAAATTCAGCCGCGACCAGCGCCCCCGCAATGGCATGCTGACAGGGTGAACGGACCCGGTATTCAGCTCACCCTCGCCCCCGAACTGCGCCTCTTCGCCCCGCCCAGCCGGCGCGCGGACCGCGTACCGACCGTGACCGACGGCGCGTCCAGCCTCGGCCACGTCGTCGAATCGGCCGGCGTCCCGCTCACCGAGGTCGGCCGCCTCCTCGTCGACGGCCACGAGGTGCCCGTCTCCTACGTGCCCCAGGACGGCCAGAGCGTCGAGGTGCTCGGGGTCGAGCGGCCCCAGCAGGTCCCCGGCGCCCCGCTCCGCTTCCTCCTCGACGTCCACCTCGGCACCCTCGCCCGCCGCCTGCGCCTGCTCGGCGTCGACGCCGCGTACGAGAACGAGGACATCGGCGACCCCGCCCTCGCCACCCGCTCCGCCGCCGAGCAGCGCGTCCTGCTCTCCCGCGACCGCGGACTGCTGCGCCGCCGCGAGCTGTTCGCCGGCGCGTACGTCTACAGCGACAACCCGGACGAGCAACTGCGCGACGTCCTCAGCCGGTTCGCGCCCGCGCTCGCACCGTGGACCCGCTGCACCGCCTGCAACGGCCCCCTGCGCGAGGCCGACAAGGAGAGCGTCGGCGACCGCCTGGAGCACGGCACGCACCGCTCCTACGACGTGTTCGCGCAGTGCGCCGAGTGCGAGCGCGTCTACTGGCGCGGCGCCCACCACGCCCGCCTGGAGCGGATCGTCGACGAGGCCCTGGTGGAGTTCGGCTCGGCCTAAGGGCTGCCTTTTCCGGATCTTCGGGCGGGCAGGGCCTAGAAGGCGTAGGTGTCGCCCGTGTCCAGGGCCAGCACCACATGCTCGTTGTTGGTGAGGTCCCGGTCCGTCGCGCCGCCGTTCCACCACGTGTCGACCCGCATCACCACCTCCGGCGCCGGCTCCCGCAGCTCCAGCAGCAGCCCGATGTGCCGCCCCCGCCCGTGCAGCGGCAGCGGTCCCGTCTCGCACACCACCTCGCGCAGACCCGCCCGCGCGCAGCCCTCCGCCAGCGCCTGCCGGTCCGCGAGCTCCGCCGACAGCCGCACCCGCACCGTCGCGTTCGGCAGCGCGGCGGGCCCGTCGTTCTCCGGGACCAGCCAGACCCGCAGCCGCGCCCCCGACAGGGTCACCCGGCCGTGGTAGGCCACATCGGCCTCCGGCTCGTTCGACGCCGGCACACGCGCCGACGCATGCGCCGGCCCCTGGGCCCCCGCCTGCGCCCACGCCGACCCGGGAACACCCGCGCCGAGCGCCAGCAAACCCGCCACCACCACACTCCGTACGGCACCACGGCGCACCGACACCACCTCCTCGCGCGCAGGCTAGCCAGCAGCGCCACCGACCGGTCGGACCATCACACGAACGAGGGCGGGCCCACCCCCATCTGCCGTGCGTACCTTTGAGCCATGCCGATCGCCGGCCTCGCCCGCTCCGCCGGCATGGCGTGCGCGCACCAAGGGGCTGGGCCTGGATCGGCGTCGGCGTGATCGCCCTCGGCCTCTACGGCTTCGTCGCCACCCTCCAGCCCCAGGGCGACTTCGCCCGCGTCCTCGCCGCCTACGACGGTGTCTTCGTCGCCGGGTCCCTCGCCTGGGGCGTCGTCGCCGACGGCTACCGCCCCGACCGCCGGGACATCGCCGGGGCCCTCGTCTGCCTCGCCGGAATGGCCCTGATCATGTACGCCCCGCGCGGCCGCTGAGCCGCGCCCGTGCCGCCTATGCTGGCGGGTAATCGCCCGTACGAACGACCGAGGAGCCCGCACATGAGCACGGCCGCCACCCGAACCGCCGTAGTCACCGGCGCGAGCAGCGGCATCGGCGCGGCCACCGCCCGGCAGCTCGCCGCAGCCGGCTACCACGTCGTCCTCACCGCCCGCCGCAAGGACCGCATCGAGGCCCTCGCCGCCGAGCTGACCTCCGCCGGCCACTCCGCGGCCGCGCACGCCCTCGACGTCACCGACCGCGCCGCCGTCGACGCCCTCGCGGCCTCCCTCGACCGCTGCGACGTACTCGTCAACAACGCCGGCGGCGCCATCGGAGCCGAGCCCGTCGCCACCGGCGACCCGGCCGACTGGCGCACGATGTACGAGGTCAACGTCATCGGCACGCTCCACGTCACCCAGGCCCTGCTGCCGGCCCTCATCGCCTCCGGCGACGGCACGGTCGTGATCCTCTCCTCCACCGCCGGCCACTCCACCTACGAGGGCGGGGCCGGCTACGTCGCCGCCAAGAACGGCGCCCGCGTCCTCGCCGAGACCCTGCGCCTGGAGATCGTCGGCCGGCCCGTCCGCGTCATCGAGATCGCCCCGGGCATGGTCAAGACCGAGGAGTTCGCGAAGACCCGTTTCCGCGGCGACGCGGAAAAGGCGGAGAAGGTCTACGCGGGCGTCGCGGAGCCCCTGTCCGCCGACGACGTGGCCGACACCATCACCTGGGCGGTGACCCGCCCCAGCCACGTCAACATCGACCTCCTGGTGGTCCGCCCCCGCGCCCAGGCCTCGAACACGAAGGTCCACCGCGAGCTCTAGGCCGGGCCCGGCCGCACGAGGCCCGCTACACGAGGCCGGCCGCCTTCAGGTGCGGCATCAGGGCCGCGGGCTTCGCCCCGCGGCCCTCGCCGCGTCCAGGGCCCGCCGGAGGTCCGCCGCCGGCGTCGGTGCGAAGTGCAGCAGCACGATGTCCCCGGCCTGCAGCCGCGGCGTGGGCTGGGTCCCGCCCCAGGTGGTGAAGTCGTGCGTCCGCGTGATCAGCGCCTTCACCCCGCACGCCTTCGCCGCGACCCGCAGATCTCCACATGCCGCACACCCTGGTCTAGGCCAAAATGCGGGTCAACCCTCATGCCTCAAGCGGAAGTTGGCGCCCCGCACCCTGGGCCCGTATGGGTGAATGCACACGGAATGTCGGCGGGCGCGGTTACGATCCGAAAGCGTGAGCCGCGAGAAGGAGGAAGCTGTGGCCGTGACACAGAACGAGACCACGATCGCGGAAGCCGCCGATCGACTCTCCAAGGAGCTTCCCGGACACCGAGTGGAGATTCTCCAGGGGAGGCTCACCGTGACACCACCCGCGGACGGGTCACACGCGCTCTCGCTGAGCTGGCTCATCGAGAAGTTCTACGACGCCGACGCCCGAAAGGCGGGGCTGAGATACGTCCAGGGGATCGGCCTCTGGCTGCCGACAGGATCCGACGACTACGCGATTCCGGATTTCGCTCTCGTCGAGGCCGACTTCCGCGACCACAAGGTCCAGAAGAACTGCTACGCAGCCGACGTCTTCCGCCTTGTCGTCGAAGTGACGTCGTCGAACTGGTCCGACGACATCGGCGTCAAGGTCGACAGCTATGCGAAGGCCGACATCCCGGTGTACGTCATCGCCGACCGCCACCACGACGAGGCCGTCCTCTGCTGCGACCCCCGCAACGGCACGTACCGCCTGCGCAGGACCTACAAGCGGGGCGAATCCCTCCCCCTGCCCCCATCCATCGGGGTCTCCGTCGAGCTCCCGGTGGACCTCCTCCTCGACGGCGACGAGGCCTGACCCCCGACGCACGGGAGCCCGGACCGATCGCACCGGTCCGGACTCCCGCACTCCCCCGGCATCCGCGCCCGGGCCTCAGCCCTTGACGCAGATGACCTGCTTGAGCTTGGCCACGACCTCGACCAGGTCGGTCTGCTGGTCGATGACCTGCTCGATGGACTTGTACGCGCCGGGGATCTCGTCCACGACGCCCGAGTCCTTGCGGCACTCCACACCCTTGGTCTGTTCCGCCAGGTCCCGCGCCGAGAACCTCTTCTTCGCCGCCGTACGGCTCATCTTCCGGCCCGCTCCGTGCGAGGCCGAGTTGAAGGACTTCTCGTTGCCGAGCCCCTTCACGATGTACGAGCCCGTGCCCATCGAGCCCGGGATGATCCCGTAGTCGCCACTGCCGGCCCGGATCGCGCCCTTGCGCGTGACCAGCAGATCCATGCCGTCGTACCGCTCCTCCGCCACGTAGTTGTGGTGGCAGCTGATCTCGCGGTCGAAGGAGACCTTCGCCTTCCGGAACTCCTTGCGGATGACCTCCTTGAACAGGCTCATCATGGCCGCGCGGTTGTACTTGGCGTACTCCTGCGCCCAGAAGAGGTCGTTGCGGTACGCCGCCATCTCGGGCGTGGCCGCGAGGAAGACGGCGAGGTCCCGGTCGACCAGGTTCTGGTTGTGGTCGAGCCCCCGGGCCACCTCGATGTGGTGGGCCGCGAGCTCGTTGCCGATGTTCCGGGAGCCGGAGTGCAGCATCAGCCAGACCGAACCCGACTCGTCAAGACAGAACTCGATGAAGTGATTTCCGGATCCGAGCGTCCCGATCTGCTTCATCGCGCGCTCGTGACGGAATTTGACCGCATCGGTGAGGTAGTCGAAGCGCTGCCAGAGGTCGTCGTACCCCTCCACCGAGAAGCCGTACAGCCGCGACGGGTCCACCGCCTCCTTGTGCAGACCCGTGCCCACCGGAATCGCCCGCTCGATCTTCGACCGCAGCCCCGACAGGTCCCCCGGCAGGTCGTTCGCCGTCAGGGAGGTCTTCACCGCCGACATGCCGCAGCCGATGTCCACACCCACGGCCGCCGGGCAGACCGCGTCCTTCATGGCGATCACCGAGCCGACGGTGGCGCCCTTGCCGTAGTGGACGTCCGGCATGACGGCCAGGCCCTTGATCCAGGGGAGGGTGGCGACGTTGCGCAGCTGCTGCATCGCGCCGTCCTCGACCGACGCCGGGTCGGTCCACATCCGGATCGGGACCTTCGCCCCAGGTACCTCTACATACGACATTAGGAATCAATCCCCCGAAAACCACAGAAAAGTAGGAAAGCGCAAAAGCCTCGCTCTTGATCCCAAATACGACACGGGACCGGCGCCAGCACCAGCGTGTGCGATAGACATTGTGTCCAGCCGCGCCCGAGTCGCGGCAACGCATTTTCCTGACCGTCGGGGGGCCCGCCGGTCGAAGGGAGCCAGTGGACGTGCAGCGCAAGGCGGTACGGCGGCGAGTCCTGCCAGGCATCGCGATGCTCACCGCGCTCGCGGCCGGGGCGGCCGGCCTGACCGGGTGCACCGGCGGGAGCGGCGGCGGAGGCACCAGCGACTCGAAGGCCGGCGGGAGCTCCGCCGCGCCCGCCCAACCGGGGAAGTACCGCAGTCTGCCCGCGCCCTGCCGGGCCGGCGCCGACAGCAAGAAGCTCAAGGGCATGCTCCCGGCCGGGGACAGCCTCACCCCGGAGCAGCGCGACCAGATGTACGCCGGCGTCGCGGACGCCTCGTACGACGGCGACCGGCACGTGGGCTGCCGCTGGACCGGGCAGAGCCCGGAGGAGACGCGGCTGCTGTCGGTCGGCTTCGAGCGCGTGGTCTCGTACGACCGGACCGCCACCAGCGACGACGACAAGGCCAAGCAGGTCTACGTGCGCCGGCTCACCGACGCCCACCTGCCCTTCCCCGGACCGACCGGGAGCCCCACGCCCTCGGCTCCCACCCCCGCCGCCCCCACGCCCTCGGCCCCGGCCCCGGGCACGCCCGCCTCGGGGGCACCGTCGTCCCCCGCCGCGAGCCCGTCCGCCTCGGCCCCGGTCGAGCTCGGATCCCGCGTCCTGGAGGACCTCGGCAGCGACGCCTTCCTGGAGGACAAGCTCAGCCCCGCCGGGGCCAGCGCCGCGCAGTCCCGCACCGTGCGGATTGTGTTCCGCGCCTCGAATGTCATCGTCACCGTCGAGTACAGCGTGCAGCCCACGCTGCCCGGCACGGTGCCGCCGAGCACCGAAACCCAGGACAAGGCACGGCAGTTGGCACAGGCCCTGGCCGAGCGTTTCAGCGAGTGAGTGGTGCGCGCCACGCCCCGGCGTGACCGCGCGCACAGCAGGCGGCCACCCGGTCGGGCTACCGTTGCCCGGTCCCGCGTCCGAAGAACAACCGACCAACGTACTGAAGGAACCATGCACCGATCAGCCTCGCGCCTCACCCGCGTTCTCGCCTGCGCAGCCGTCCCGGTGATCCTCACCGTCGCCGGGTGTTCGTCCGACTCGGGCAAGGAGTCGGGCTCGAACGGCAGCAAGAAGTCCGGTTCGTCCGCGTCCGCCAAGCCCGACGCGAAGTCCTCCAAGGCCCTGGAGAAGGCGGCCTTCGCCACCCTCCCGGACCCCTGCAAGGCGCTCGGGACGGCGACGATAGACACGCTCGTCCCCGACGCGAAGGACAAGAACGGCACCGCGGCCAAGGCGAACGACCTGGCCGCCAATGCCAGCTGCACCTGGAACGGTCTGGACGACGACGGCCTGAAGGGCTCGCAGTACCGCTGGCTCTCGCTCTCCTACTTCCGCACCGACTCCCACGCCACGCTCGGCGACGCCAACAAGCGTGCCGAGGAGCAGTACAACAAGACGGTCGAGGGGGCGAAGACCACCGAGGGCGCGCTGGACCCGAAGGCGGAGGCCGCGGCCGGGGTCGGCGACCAGGCGACGTCGGTCGTCTACACGGTGAAGAAGGACGGCGACTACTACAACACGACGGTCGTGGCGCGCACCCAGAACGTGGTGATCACGCTCGACTACAACGGCGCGGGGCTCGAAGGGGCCGGCGCGCCGGATCACGGGAAGCTGCTCCAGGACGCGATCGCGGCGGCCAAGGAGGCTGTGACCTCGGTGGACACGGCGAACAAGGCGCCGGCGGAGCAGCCGCAGTCCCCCGCGCCCCAGTAGGGGTGGTCCCGGAGCGGGGCCTCTTGGGCACTGACATCCAGTCACCCGTACGCTGTGCCTGCCGCGGGTCGGTAAAGGCGCGGTAAGTGCTCGACAAGGGGAGGGGATCGCGGGTGGCCGCGATGCAGCTGACTCGTACGCACCGGATACTCATAGGCGTCGTGGTCGCGGGAGCCGTGGTCATCGCGGGGATCGGGTTCGCCGGCTCGTACTCCGCCGTGCGTGCGCTCGCCCTGCAGAAGGGGTTCGGCAGCTTCTCGCTGGTGTTCCCCATCGGTATCGACGCGGGCATCTGTGTCCTGCTCGCGCTGGACCTGCTGCTGACGTGGCTCCGGATCCCCTTCCCGCTGCTGCGCCAGACGGCGTGGCTGCTGACGGCGGCGACGATCGCCTTCAACGGCGCGGCGTCCTGGCCGGACCCGCTGGGTGTCGGGATGCACGCCGTCATCCCGATGCTGTTCGTGGTGACGGTGGAGGCCGCGCGGCACGCGGTGGGCCGGATCGCGGACATCACCGCGGACCGGCACATGGAGGGTGTGCGGATCACCCGGTGGCTGCTGTCGCCGATACCGACCTTCAAGCTGTGGCGCCGGATGAAGCTGTGGGAGCTGCGCTCCTACGAGCAGGCGGTCGGCATGGAGCAGGACCGGCTGATCTACCAGGCCCGCCTGCAGGCGCGGTACGGGCGCTCCTGGCGGCGGAAGGCTCCGGTGGAGGCGCTGATGCCGCTGAAGCTGGCCAAGATCGGCGTGCCGCTCGCGGAGACGACCGCGGAAGCGCTGGCGGCGACGGGCATCGAGCCGGCGGTGCTGCCCCCGGTGGAGCAGCAGGCTCCGGCCCTGGCGGCCGCGTCGGCGCCCGTACCCGGTCCCGGACAGCAGGCCCAGCCCCAGGCCCAGCCCCCACAGCAGCAGCAGGACCCGGCCGGTGATCCCGGCGCTCCCGGCGCCGCCCACCACGTCCCGCCGGCCTTCGCGGTGGAGCCGACGGCCATGCCCGCGGCCCACAACAGCGCCTGGTTCGCCGCTCCGCTGGCCCCCCAGGCGGCGTACGAGGGCGGCTACAACCCCCAGTACGTGGAGGGTCTGGAGCCGACCCCGGTGCTGCCCCCGATGGGCCCGGACGAGGAGCAGCCCGGGCAGCAGGAGGTCCTGATTCCGGCCCCGCGCGAGGAATACGGCCCCGAGACGCCGGACGAGGCCGAGTTCGCCGTGGCGGCGTACAAGGTGTTCTGCGCGCTGGTCGAGGAGACACAGGACTACCCGTCCGCCGAGGCCCTCGACATAACCCTCTCGGACCGCTTCGGCGTGACGCACCCGCGCAGCGGTTCGCTCCTGCGCCGGATGATCCCGTCGTTCCGGCAGCAGCACCACAAGGACCGGGAGGCCGAGCCCGCGTAGCGGCAGGCCGCCACCGACATGCGCACGGGCCCGCACCCCCTGAGGGGTGCGGGCCCGTGCGCGTACGTGCCGGGGCTCAGACCGCGAGCAGCTTGCGCACGCGGTCCGCGCCCACCGCCAGCAGCAGCGTGGGCAGTCGCGGCCCGGTCTCCCGGGTCACGAGGAGCCGGTAGAGCAGGGCGAAGAACGTGCGCTGCGCGACCTTGAGTTCCGGCGTCGGCTTGGCGTCGGGCTCCAGTCCGGCCATGACCTTCGGGACGCCGTAGACGAGCGTGGTCAGCCCGTCCAGTGACCAGTGCGAGTCCAGCCCGTCCAGCAGCAGCCGCAGCGACTCGCGGCCCTCGTCGTCCAGGGACGACAGCAGCTCGGCATCGGCCTCCTCGCGTACGAGGGTCCGCTGGTCGGCCGGGACCTGGGTGGTGATCCAGTTCTCGGCGCGGTCCAGGCGCGGCCGTACCTCGTCGAGGGAGGTGAGCGGCTGCGTCGGGTCGAGGTCGGTCAGGATGCGCAGGGTCTGCTCGTCGTGCCCGGCGGTGATGTCGACCACGGACGCGAGCGTCCGGTACGGCAGCGGGCGCGGGGTGCGCGGCAGCTCGGCGGCGGCGGTGCGCACGGCACGGGTGTGCGCGGCCGCGTCGGCGGGCAGCACGGAGCCGTCGGCGACCTTGGCCTCCAGCTTGTCCCACTCGTCGTAGAGCCGCTGGATCTCCTGATCGAAGGCGATCTTGAAGGACTGGTTGGGGCGGCGGCGGGCGTAGAGCCAGCGCAGCAGCTGCGGCTCCATGATCTTCAGCGCGTCGGCCGGGGTGGGGACCCCGCCCTTGCTGGAGGACATCTTGGCCATGCCGCTGATGCCGACGAACGCGTACATCGGCCCGATCGGCTGCTCGCCGCCGAAGATGTGCACGATCTGGCCGCCGACCTGGAAGGACGAGCCGGGCGAGGAGTGGTCGACGCCCGAGGGCTCGAAGATCACGCCCTCGTAGGCCCAGCGCATCGGCCAGTCGACCTTCCACACCAGCTTGCCGCGGTTGAACTCGCTGAGCTTGACCGTCTCGGTGAACTCGTCCTCGGTGCAGACGTAGGTCATCTCGGTGGTCTCGTCGTCGTACGAGGTGACCTTGGTGAAGTCCTTGCCGCACTCGCCGCAGTACGGCTTGTACGGGAAGTACCCGCCCTCGCCGGTGCTGCCGTCGTCCTCGGCCGCCGCGCCGGAGCCCTCGGCGGCCTCCAGCTCGGCCTCGTCGACCTGCTTCTGCTGGGGCTTCTTGCCCCCCGGCTTCTGCTTGGTGCGGTACTGGTCGAGCACGGCGTCGATGTCACCGCGGTGCTTCATCGCGAACAGCACCTGCTCGCGGTAAACACCGGTGGTGTACTGCTCGGTCTGGCTGATGGGGTCGTACTCGACGCCCATCTCGGCCAGGGCCTCGACGAAGACGGCCTTGAAGTGCTCGGCCCAGTTCGGGTACGCCGAGCCGGCCGGGGCGGGCACGGCGGTCAGCGGGCGCCCGATGTGCTGGGCCCACGACTCGTCGATGCCGGGCACGCCCGCGGGCACCTTCCGGTACCGGTCGTAGTCGTCCCACGAAATGAGGTGACGAACCTCGATGCCCCGGCGGCGGATCTCGTCCGCGACCAGGTGCGGGGTCATGACCTCGCGGAGGTTGCCCAGGTGGATGGGGCCGGAAGGGGAGAGTCCGGACGCGACGACGACAGGTTTGCCGGGTGCTCGGCGCTCCGCCTCGGCGATGACCTCGTCCGCGAAACGGGAGACCCAGTCGGTCTCGGTGCTGCTCTGAGCCACGACACGTCCTTCTATCTCGAATGCTGGCTTCAGCCATTCTCCCAGACGGAACAGGCCGCTCCGGGGTTGCCCGGCGCTCGGTGTTAACCCGGGAAAGGGGCAGCCCCCTCGTGGGATACTCGGCACTTGTCGGAACAACCAAGTGCACCCACCGGCACAACCTCACAGGAACGGCAGCTCATGGCCTCGGTCCCTTCCCTCGCTTCTTCCGTCAACCAGCGCGTCGCGGACGCCCTCGTCTCCGCCCTGCCGGAGGCCGGTGCCGCCGACCCGCTGCTGCGACGAAGCGACCGGGCCGACTTCCAGGCCAACGGCATCCTGGCGCTCGCGAAGAAGGCGAAGGCCAACCCGCGCGAGCTGGCGACGACCGTGGTCGAGGGCATCCCGACCGGTGACCTGATCCAGGACATCGAGGTCTCCGGCCCCGGCTTCCTCAACATCACCATCACCGACCGGGCGATCATCGAGACCCTGGCCGCACGGGCCGGCGACGACCGCCTCGGCGTCCCGCTCGCGGCGAACCCGGGCACCACCGTGATCGACTACGCGCAGCCGAACGTCGCCAAGGAAATGCACGTCGGTCACCTGCGCTCCGCCGTGATCGGCGCGGCGATGGTGGAGATCCTGGAGTTCACGGGCGAGAAGGTGGTCCGTCGCCACCACATCGGCGACTGGGGCACCCAGTTCGGCATGCTCATCCAGTACCTGCTGGAGCACCCGCACGAGCTGGACCACAAGCCGGGCGAGGAGGTCTCCGGCGAGGAGGCCATGTCCAACCTGAACCGCCTCTACAAGGCCTCGCGCACGCTCTTCGACTCCGACGAGGAGTTCAAGACGCGGGCCCGGGCCCGGGTGGTGGACCTCCAGGCGGGCGACCCGGAGACCCTCTCCCTCTGGCAGCGGTTCGTGGACGAGTCGAAGATCTACTTCTACTCCGTCTTCAACAAGCTGGACATGGACATCCAGGACCCCGACGTGGTCGGCGAGTCCGGCTACAACGACATGCTGGTGGAGACCTGCAAGCTGCTGGAGGAGTCGGGCGTCGCCGTCCGCTCCAACGGCGCGCTCTGCGTCTTCTTCGACGACGTCAAGGGCCCGGACGGCAACCCGACCCCGCTGATCGTGCAGAAGTCGGACGGCGGCTTCGGCTACGCGGCCACCGACCTGTCGGCGATCCGCGACCGGGTGGGCAACCTCGGCGCGACCGAGCTGATCTACGTGGTCGACGCCCGGCAGTCCCTGCACTTCAAGATGGTCTTCGAGACGGCCCGCCGGGCGGGCTGGCTGAACGAGGACACCAAGGCCGTGCAGCTGGCCTTCGGCACCGTGCTCGGCAAGGACGGCAAGCCGTTCAAGACCCGTGAGGGCGAGACGGTCCGGCTGGTGGACCTGCTGGACGAGGCCGTGGACCGCGCGACGGCCGTGGTGCGCGAGAAGGCCGAGAAGGTGGGCCTGACCGAGGCGGAGATCGTCGAGAACGGCCAGTACGTGGGCATCGGCGCGGTGAAGTACGCCGACCTGTCCACCTCGGCCGCGCGCGACTACAAGTTCGACCTGGACCAGATGGTCTCGCTCAACGGCGACACCTCGGTGTACCTCCAGTACGCGTACGCCCGGATCAGGTCCATCATGCGCAACGCGGGCGACCGCAAGCCGGTCGCGCACCCGGAGCTGGAGCTGGCCCCGGCCGAGCGCGCGCTGGGCCTGCACCTGGACCACTTCGGCGAGCTCATCGCCGAGGCGGCCGCGGACCACGCCCCGCACAAGGTGGCGGCGTACCTCTACCAGCTGTCCTCGCTGTTCACCACGTTCTACGCCGACTGCCCCGTCGTGAAGCCGGAGCCGGAGCTGGTCGTGGGCGAGAACCGCCTCTTCCTGTGCGACCTCACGGCCCGCACCCTCAGCAAGGGCATGTCCCTCCTGGGCATCCGCACCCCCGAGAAGCTCTGACGTCCGGCTGCTGCTGACGGACGGGCGCCGCCCCCGGCCTTCGGGCCGGGGGCGGCGCCGTTTCGATCAGCCGAGGATGCGCCGTACCGGCTGTCCCGTGACCCGGGCGATCGTTTCGAAGTCGGCGTCCTGATGCAGGACCGTCAATCCGTGCTGCTGCGCGATGACCGCCACGAGCAGGTCCACGGGGCTCGCGCACTGGTGCGCACCGGCGTCCGCCAGCCGCCGTTGGAGGGCTTCCGTCTCCGCCCACACCGCATCACGTGCGGTCCAGTAGGGGAATACCGCCCGGAGCAGGCCATCGGCCTCGTAGTAGGCGGGCCGACCACCGACCGCTCGCAGGAACTCCTGCCGGACCGGCTCACACAGCCCCACCCGGCCGGACTCGACCAGTTGGTCCCACTCGGATCCGGCCTGACGCCGGTAGAACCGCACGAGGGCGCTCGTATCGATGAGGAAGTCCTCGCTCACGCGGCCGACTGCCCCTTGCCGTCGGCCGGACCGTCGACGTCACCGTGCCCGATGGCCCCGAAGTCGATCTCGCCCTCGTCGACCATCTGCCGCATCCGCTCGATGGCCGCTGCCCGGCGCCTGCGGTCCGCGATCTCGCGGAGGGCGGCGTTGACGGTGTCCTTCTTCGTGGTGGTACCGAGGAGCTGCGCGGCTTCGGCGAGCGCTTCGTCGTCGAGGTCGATCACCGTTCTGGACATGGCCGCCTCCGGATCGTCGCCGTATATACGATTCAAGAAAAGGATATCAACTACGCGTCGACCGCACCACGGTTCCACCCTGCGGCCCCGGCGCATCCGCCCCGAGGGCCGTCGCGTTCCCCGGCCGCGGCCGGGCCCGGACGGCTAGGGTGGACGTGTCCGATCCGAGGAGGAACCGGAAGATGACGACCGCGACGCCTGAGCCCGGCGGGTCCGTGCCGCCGATGCCGGAGTACACGCCGAAGGCGTTGCGTGCCGCCATAGCCGCCCACGCCCCGGCGCTGCTGCCCGACTTCGACAACGCCTGGCGGCAGCAGATCGCCGACGCCTACGACATCGCGCCGGTACCCGCGTTCATGGCCCGCTGGTGGGGCGAGTACGCCCTTGCGCGCGACCCCGAGCTGGACCGCCACGTCAACGATCTCGAAAAGCGGGCGGTCGGAGCCACGGACGCCGAAGCGGCCCACAAGCTCCTCGACGAGGCCTCTCGCATCCGCCACGAGCTGCGCAAGCGGGAGCCCGGCGAGTGAGCGAAGAGTTCACCGGGCCGCCGTGGGCCGTGGACTGTACCCAGGACGCCGAGAAATACCGGCTCGGTCTGCCCGACGCAGCCCGCGAGGCGCTGTGAGAAGTCCTCTTCAAGCTTCGACGGATTCCGCGGGTGGATCCGTTTCACGTTCCTCCCCAGGGTGGCCGAGCCGCAGATCGTGGTCGAGGAGATCTTCTGGCAGTAGGAGCGGGCAGGGCGGGCCGGCTGTTCACCCGTACGGCTCGATTCGGGCCGTACGGGCCGGGTAGGGGACGGCCCGTCCTTCCCCCACCCACCAACGGAGACCTTCGTGCCCGACATGAACGGCCCCTACAAGCCCGGCACCCCGTGCTGGATCGACCTGATGGTCCCCGACCAGCAGGCCGCCCTCGACTTCTACTGCGACCTCTTCGGCTGGCAGGGCGAGGTCGGTCCGGCCGAACAGGGCGGCTACTCCGTCTGCACCCTCAAGGGTCAGCCGGTCGCAGGCATCATGAAGGCGATGAACCCGGACGGCACCGTCCCGGACCCGATGCCCCCGACCGTGTGGACCACGTACCTGTCCACCGACTCCCTCGACTCCACCCTCAAGTCCGTCACCGACGCCCACGGCACGGTCATGATGGGTCCGGTGGACGTCATGGACCTCGGGCGGATGGCCGTCGCCGCCGACCCGACCGGAGCCGTGTTCGGCCTCTGGCAGCCCGGCTCCTTCGACGGCGCCGGCATCGTCAACGAGCACGGCGCCCTCATCTGGAACGAGCTGAGCACCAGCGACGTCCCCGCCGCCGCCGCGTTCTACTCCGCGATCCTGCCGATCTCCACGGCCGCCTCCACGATGTCGGGCGCCGAGGGGTACACGGAGTTCAAGGCCTCCGGCCGCGTGGTGGGCGGAATGATGAACCTGGACAAGACACCGCCCGGCACTCCCCCGAACTGGCTGCCGTACTTCCACGTCGACAACGTCGACGAGATCCAGGCCGCCGCCGAACGGGCCGGGGCCAACGTCCTCGCCCCCGCCTTCGACATGGTGGCGGGCCGCATGGCCGTCCTGACCGACCCGCAGGGCGGCCCCTTCGCGGTGATCACGGCGACCATGCCGGAGCAGCCCGCCTGATGTGACCCGGCGCACAGGGAATGTTCGCCCTGTGCGCCCCCTCCTTCCCGGTGACGGTTCGTCCACCACGAAGGGGGCTCACATGAGGAACAAGCGCGCGGGGACGGCTCTGGCCGGGCTGCTGGCGGCCGACGGGGTGCTCCACCTGTACTGGGCCACCGGCGCGACCTGGCCCGCCGCCGACGAACGCGCCCTCTCGCTGGCCGTCCTCGGCATCGAGACCTCCTTCGGGCCGGGCGCGGTGCTCCCGCTGGCCGCCGTGCTGCTGACGGGAGCCACCGCCGTACTCGCCCACGCCCGGGGCCGCGGCGGCCGGGCGACCCGGGCCGTCACGGGGGCGGTCGCGGCCGGCCTGACCGTACGGGGCCTCGCGGGCCTCGGCTGGGCCGCGGGCCTCCTCCCCAGCCCGCCGGACAGCCCCTTCTACGCCCTCAACCTGGCGCTCTACACCCCGCTCTGCCTCGCTGCGGCCTGGACCGCGGCCCGCCTCGCCGCGCGGCGGAACTCGCACCAGACGACCTTCCCGGGGGTCCGGGCCAGCACCCCCCAGTCGTCGGCGAGCGCGGCCACGAGGGTCAGGCCGTGACCGTGCGGCCGCCCGGTGATCCGGGAGAACCCGGGCCCGCTGTCGTGCACCTCGACCCGGACGGTCGCGTCCTCGAAGCCGAACAGCCGCAGCAGGTACCCGCGGCCGGGCGGGACGCCGTACCGCAGCGCGTTGGTCGCCAGCTCGCTCACGCAGAGCAACACCTCTTCGGGGCGTTCGTGCACGCCCCACGCCCGCAAGGTGTCACGTGTGAACTGCCGCGCAGCTGCGACAGTTCGGGGCGAGCGCAGGTAGAGGCGCTCGCGCACGAGCGCCGCCTGAATAGTTGGATTCACCAGGCGATCGTTGCGTTGCGTGACTAGCGTGTGGCTGAGCGCCGACCCGTACTCCTTGATGAGTACGGGTCCGCACGGGGTATTCCGCTTGCATGGGTGGGGAGTTCGCTGTCATGCCACCGAGGAAACGAGTACGGCCGAACGCGACGACCATGAAGATGGTCGGCGCGATGGTGGCCGCCGCCCGCATCGCCAAGAACCTGACCCAGAAACAGCTCGGAGAGCTGGTCCGCTTGGATGCGGAGACCATCGCGTCCATCGAACAGGGCCGCCGCGCCCTGATGCCGAACGTCGCCGAGCTGATGGACCTGCACCTGGGCCTGCCGGGCCTGCTGACCGTGGCAGCGCTCGAGATGCCCGAGCGGGATGCGAGCCCTCCCTGGTCGGAGGAGTACATGGAGCTCGAGAAGGAGGCCATCGCCCTCAACTGGTACGAATCCATGGTCATTCCGGGAGTTCTCCAGACCGAGAACTACATGCGGGCTCTCTTCCGTTGCCGCGTACCGGCATTCCTCCCGGAGGAGATCGAGGCGCTGATCGTCCGACGAGTCTCCCGGGTGCAGATGCTGCATCAGCAGCACCCGCCGAGCGTCTCCTTCGTGATCTCGGAAACGGGACTCCGCGACCGGATCGGCGGCGACGCAATCTGGGCCGAGCAGGTACGTCACCTGCTGGCCTGCATGGAGTTTCCCCACGTCACCATGCAGATTCTGCCGCTCGGCCAGACGTACCATCCGGCCCTCTCCGGCTCATTCACCATGTTGGAGACACCCGATCACGTGCACCGCGGCTACTTCGAAGGTCAGCGCGGCAGCAAGCTCGTCACCGATCCCGATGACGTCAGCATCCTGGCCCAGCGGTATGCAATGCTGCGGACTCAGGCCCTCAACCCTCGTGAGACAAGGCGCCTGCTGGACCGCATGCTAGGAGAGCTATGAGCGCCGCACTGAAGTGGTTCAAGTCCAGTCACAGCAGTCCCGACGGCGACCAGTGCGTGGAAGTCGCCCAGGGGGTAGCCCAGGTCCACGTCAGGGACTCCAAGGTCCAGGACGGCCCCGTCCTGGATCTCGCCCCGGCGAGCTGGGCGCAGCTGACCGGCTGGGTCGGCAAGTAGCGCGGCCCGCGACGGTCAGCGCGACCGCTCGGCGACCAGCGGGGCGAGGCCGTCCAAGATCCGGTCCAGGCCGAAGCGGAACTGGAAGTCCGGCTCTCCGGAGCCGCTGAAGGCGTCCGAGTCCAGCAGCCGCGTCACGGCCGGGTGGCTGTCCGGGCCGGCGAGCAGCCGCAGCGTGCGTACGTACTGGGCCAGGGCCTGCTCCGGGGCCACGCCCGACTTCACGATGGCGTCGATCATGTCCGCGGCCATGGTGGCCTCGTTCCGCACCAGGCCGCCGATCAGGATGATCGTGGAAAGCTTCTCGCCCTCCTTCAGGCCCGTGCCGGCCATCGCGCCGAGCCCCCGGTCCATCCAGGCCAGCTGGTTGGGGGTGGCCGGCGGGGCCGTGATCGGGATGCGCAGGATCCAGGAGTTGGCCATCAGGACGGCCCGCTGTGCGTACGCCCAGTTCGTCAGCAGCTCGCGCCACCCCCACCCCTCCGCCTCCGGCGGCAACGGCGGCGGGGTGCCGACCCCCGCGTCCGACATGAGGACGTACAGCTCCTCCTTGGCGGCGACGTACCGGTAGAGGGACATCGTCGAGACGCCCAGTTCCTTGGCCACCCGGCCCATGGAGACGGCGTCCATCCCCTCACCCGCGGCCAGCGTCACGGCCGCCTCCACGATCTTCGGCAGCGTGAGCGTGGGGCGCGGCCCCTTGCCGGGGCGTTCGCGCAGACCCCAGGCCATCTCCAGGCTCGCCGGGAGTCCGGTCCCGCTGTCCTCGTCCGCCATGACCGCCCACTCCTCGATTGACCCCCATCCTAGTTCTGTGTATTACTTACACAGAAGAGCGTAACCCATACGCAGAACCGGCGAAGGGAGCAGCATCCCTCATGACCACGCACGCCTCCGGCGACCTCGGGATCCACGCCACCGGCCTGACCAAGTCCTACGGCGACCTCCGCGTCCTCGACGGCATCGACCTGGCCGTCCCGCGCGGCAGCGTCCTCGCCCTCCTCGGCCCCAACGGCGCCGGCAAGACCACCACCGTCCGGATCCTCGCCACCCTCACCGCCGCCGACGCCGGCACCGCCCGCGTCGCCGGGCACGACACCGTCAGCGAACGCTCCCGGGTCCGCGAACTCATCTCCCTCACCGGCCAGTTCGCCGCCCTCGACGACCTCCTGACCGGCACCGAGACCCTGCGCATGATGGGCCGCCTCGCCGGGCTCTCCCCGCGCGCCGCCCGCACCCGCGCCGACGGGCTCCTCGCCCGCTTCGGGCTCACCGAAGCCGCCGGCCGCACCGCGAAGACGTACTCCGGCGGCATGCGCCGCCGCCTCGACCTCGCCGCCAGCCTCGTCTCCCGCCCCGAGGTGCTCTTCCTGGACGAGCCGACCAACGGCCTCGACCCGCGCAGCCGCCAGGACCTGTGGGACCTCGTACGGGAGCTGCGCGCCGACGGCACCACCGTCCTGCTCACCACCCAGTACCTGGAGGAGGCCGACCGGCTCGCCGACCGCGTCGCCGTCCTCTCCGGCGGCCGCATCGCCGCCGAGGGCACTGCGGCCGAACTCAAGGCCCGCGTCGCCGGACACCGCCTGGACCTGACCCTCACCACCGGCGCCGCCTACGAGGCCCTCGCCCCGCGCGCCGTACACCTCGACCCCGACGAGCTCACCCTCGGCCTGCCCACGGACGGCACCGCCGCCCACGTCCGGGCCCTGCTCGACGAACTCGACCCGGACCGCACCGACATCGACCGCTTCAGCCTGCGCAGCGCCACCCTCGACGACGTCTTTCTCGCCCTGACGGGAGCCGACCGATGACCGCCATGCCCGTGAGCGCCTTCGCCCTGACAGGCCGCAGCCTGCGCATCAGCAGCCGCCGGCCCGACGCGCTGATCGCCGCCCTGATGCTGCCCGTCATGCTGATGCTGATCTTCGTCTACTTCTTCGGCGGGGCCATCGACACCGGGACGGCGTACGTGACGTACGTGGTCCCCGGCGCCATGCTGCTCTGCGCGGGCTTCGGCGCGGCCTCCACCGCCGTCAGCGTCTGCGAGGACATGACGAACGGCGTCATCGACCGCTTCCGCTCCCTCGACATCGGCGCCCTTCCGATCCTCGCCGGGCACGTCGCGGCCTCGGTGGTGCGCAACCTGATCTCCACCACCCTGGTCCTCGCCGTGGCCCTCGCCATCGGCTTCCGGCCCCAGGCGGGCCCGGCCGCCTTCCTCGCCGCGGCCGGCCTGCTGCTGACGTACATCACGGCGATCTCGTGGCTGGCCGCCGCACTCGGTCTGCTCGCCAAGTCCCCGGAGGCGGCGGGCGGGTTCACCTTCCTGATGATGTTCCTGCCGTACCCGTCCAGCGCCTTCGTCCCCATCGAGACCATGCCCGGCTGGCTCCACGGCTTCGCCGACCACCAGCCGCTGACCCCGGTGATCGAATCCCTGCGCGCACTGCTTCTGGCCCAGCCCGCCGGTGACGCCCCGTGGATCGCCCTGACCTGGTGCGCGGGCATCACGGTCGCGGCGGTGACGCTGGCGGGCGCGCTGTTCCGCAGCAGGACCCGCTGAAGGACCCCTGCCGGAGCCCCTCAACAGGTCGATGGTGCGACCGCTCGCTCAGCCACTGAGCGGGTACGAATGCCGGCCCGTCGCCTCGTCGATCTCGGCGTGGGCCTTCTGCAACATCTGCGACGCGAGATCCATGAGCGCACGTGCGCCCGCAATCTCCTCCCCGACCCTCAACTGCTCCGGGTCGGAAGGATGACGCAGGGCATAACCCCGCGCCCTCATCTCGGAGCCGTCCCCGAGCCTGACCAGGGCCGCCGCACTCGTGCGGTGGCCCTCCTCGGTGAATTCGAGCTCCACATGCCACCCGACCAGCGTGGACATGGTGCATCACCTCCAGGAGGTCACCCTTCCCTCCAGGGTGCGCCCGCAGCCGGTACGGCGCGAGCCGGGGCTCCGGTGCGGTCAGCCCCCGGTCAGGGCCGCCGCCACCGCCTGGAACCACGCTCCGTACGAGAGCGGCTCGGGCGGATTGACCTCCATGCCGAGCTCCGCGGCGGCTAGGGCGTAGTCGCCCTCGTCCAGCGGGAGGGCGAGCAGCTCGTGGAGCTCGCCGACGAGGCGGGCGACGAGCTGCGGGTCGGTGGTGGCGGCGTAGTCGGCGACCGCGGCCTCGTGGTCGGTGAACTCGTCGACGATGTCCTGCGAGAACCAGCCGCCCAGCAGCTGGCCGGTCTCCGGGAACCGTGCGTGCCACTCCCAGTGCGTCTGCGGGGTCGCCGGCGGTGGCACCTCGCCGTCCTCGACGCTCTGCTTGAGGTGGTCGGCGAGCACGAGCAGCCAGTGGCCGATGGCGGACTGGGGGATCCCGACGTCGGGGACGGCGTAGAACTCGCTGAGGTCGATCCGCAGGCGCCCGGGAGGGTTACGGCTGTACTCGCGCAGCTGGCGCTCCGCCTCCGCGACGGCCCAGGGGCGGGTGTGCCAGGTGTGGCGCAGGTAGGCGTCGAGCGCGGGGCTGCGCTGCTCGGCCGTGTCCTCGCCCTGCTGGCCGAGGTAGGCGCGCATCACCTGATCCAGCTCGCCGTAGCGCCGGTCGTGTTCGAGGGGCTTCATGGCCACGGTCGGTTGCCTCTACAGGTAGAACGGGAGGGTGGTCTGGACGACGAATCCGTACGGACTGGCGGGCTCACGGCGCAGCACGACACGGGCGGCGCGGACATCGACGGGCTCCCGTCCGGCGAGCAGCATCGCCTCCAACTGCACCCGGCCGACGGGCTCCTCACGGGACGGCCAGGCGGCCTCGATGGTCAGGCGCGCCCGCGTTCCCTGGGCGAGCCATCGGTGGATGGCCTGCTCGTTGGCGGTGACCACCTGCTGGGTGGCCCACTGGGCGGTCTCCCGGTCGGGGTAGGTGGCGGATCGGGTCAGCATCGGATCATTGTCTCAATTCGCGTTGAACGACCAGAAGACGCCGACCTCGTCCGCGGACACCGCGATCAGGCCGAGGTCCATCATGAGGTCGGTGAACTGGTGGCCGCCTTCGAGGTCCCGCGCGAGGAAGTCGGGCGCGTCGCAGGTGCGCGCGAGGTCGGAGGAGGTCCAGAACACCGCATCGTGGCCGAACCGGTCCAGCACGGTCCGGGCGTCCGCGAGCACCGTGTCCCGGTCCTCCCGGAACCGGACCGGGGAACCTTCGAACCACCACTCCTGCGCGAACGAGGCGAGGAGCCCGGCGGCGGCACCCGCCGTGATCGGCCGGAGCCCGGAGCGCACATCCTCGGCGGTCAGCGCACGGAACGGGTACGAGGGACGGACCGTCTTGCGTGCTTCCTCGTCCATCTGCCACTCCAGGGCGGACCACCCCCGCGGGTCGGGGACCGCTCGCTCCATGGCCGCGAGCACGTCCTCGGCCCAGTCCTCGTGCAGCCGGGGGCCGCACCTGGCGAAGGTATAGACGTCCTCCAGGAGCCGCACCAGTGCGGCTTCCCAGGCGTGGCCGTCAAGGGTGTTCATCATGGTCCCTGAAGGTCCTTCGGTCGCGGCGAGGGCATCGACGTGTAGATGACATACGGGGGATCGAGGTTGGAATCGTACTTGAGGATGGTCTTGACATATTTGACGTCGACTGCCTTGGCGTCGAGGCCGTGGTCCTTGTAACCCGTCCCGGGAATCGTGCCCGGAGAGCCGTCCTGGTTTTCCGTGGGCTGCTTGGAGACGTAACTGCCACTGACCTCACCGTTGGGCGTGGCCGTCTCGACAGCGAATTTGTTGCCGTCCCCCGGGTTGGAGGCGAGCCATGCGTCGATCTCCGCCTGCTTCAGCCGCAGGTTCTGCTCGGTGAGCCGCTGCGCGTCCGCGATCGTCTTGAAGCTCGACGAACCGCCGATGCTCGGCTTGGCGTTCTCGGGCCATGTATTGGACGGGTTGGACTGGTCCCGCAGGCGCTGCGCGAGCTGTTCGTCGGTCTTGCCCACGTGCTTGTCCAGGGTGTGACCGCCGCCGAGGTACTCGTTGGCCGCCAGGTCGAAGGCCATGTTGCCGTTCGCGCCCGGAACGGTCCACTGCTGCTCGTGCTTGAAGTCGTTGAGCGAACGGGCGCCGAAGGCGTGGGCGCGGGCGACGCCGGCCTCGTACTTCGGGGCGCTCCGGTGCGCTTCGTCCAGGACGTCCTGGAGCGCGTTCATGCGCGTGGTGAGGCCGTCCACGATGCCGGTGTACTTGTCCACGATCCGATTGAGCTTGGCCTTGTCCAGCTTCAGGACCGTGTTGACGTCGAACTTCAGCAGGAGGCCGGTGGCCCCGCCGATCCCGCTGGCCACGCTGGTGACAGCGCCGGCGATGCTCTTGAGGCTGGGCTTCTCCTTGGCCTTCTCCAGGTCTTCGATGATGCTCATGGCGGCCTTCTTCATGGCCCGCTTGAGCTCTTCGAAGACGTCGTGGTTCAGTTCGACGGCCGCTTCCGCGTACTCGCGCAGGCAGTCGCTGATTTTGATCGCCACGTCCTTCAGCACGGTCATCACCGGCTCGCTTCCCGTGGCCACCCTTGCCCCGTGCCCGCCCGAGGAGTGTGCCCACTGGTAGCCGTGCCGGGACTGGCCCCAGTCCGTCGCGCCCCACAGCGCGCTGCAGAAGGTCCGCATGGCGGCTTCCCAGTCGGCCTTCTGGTGGTTGGTGATCGTGCCCATGGCCATGGTCAGCTCGTCCGCCGCGCCGGTCACGATGGTCGAGGCGTTCATCCAGCTGTGGCAGTGCGAGTTGAGGTAATGCTGCTGCGGGAAGGGGTGGACGTCCGCCACCTTGCCGACGCGGAAGACGTTCTTGGCGACGGGCTGCAGGAGGTCGCGGACGATCTCCGGTATGCCCTCCATCGCGCCGCGGATCAGGTCGTCACCGCCGTCGTCGTCACCCCACTTGATGTCGGGGACGCTGTCGAACTTGGGCTCCTTGTCGATGACCGTGGGCAGGGGGCGCTGCTCCGCGGCCTTGCCGGGCTTGGGGTGGGACGCCGCATCGGCCTTGGTGTAGGCGTTGGCGGTCTCCGTGAAGCCGACGGCCACGCCGCCGACGCTGACCACGCTCTTGCCCCACACCTCCAGCCAGCGGTTGCCGATCTTCTTGTAGGCCTGCGCGAACTGCTCGGCCTCGGTGCCCGCCCCACCCGCGTCTGGGTACTCCTTCAGCTCCCGCAGGAGGGTGTTCGCGCCGCGCATCATGGGGTCCTGCGCCTTGGCTATCCGGCCCGAGACGCTCCAGAGCTGCGGCGGCTTGACGTCGATGGTGCCGCCTCCCGCGGGCGGCGCGGGGGTGGGGCCCGGTGTGGGGCCGGCCATCAGGCGCCGCCTCCCCAGCCCTGCAGCACGGACTTGTTCGCCGCGGCGTAGTTCAGGTGCCCCTTGACCACGACCTCGTGCAGCCAGGCCTGCGCGGCCTTGAGGTCCTGGGCCGAGCGGTCCCACTTGTCCAGCTCGTCGATGAAGGCCTCGCGGGCTTCCCCGTCCCAGCTCAGCACGGCCTTCTTGGCTCGCCCGTAGAGCAGGTCCAGCTTCTCGTTGAGGTCCTTGAGAATCGTCTCCAGGTCTCCCGACAGGCGCTGCAGGGTCGCGAAATCGACAGTTATCCGGTCGTCGTCCGACATGGTGGTGCTGTTCCTCGCTGCTCTCAGATGTCCTGCAGACGGCTGTGCGGGGCCGGGGCGGGCGGGTCCGGCACGGTCAGCTCCGCGGCGGACGCGGACACGTCCTCGCTGCCCTGGACGCGCTTGAACGCGGCCAGGACCTCCAGCTCCTGGGCGGTGAAGCCGTCGCGGGAGGCTCTGGTGGCCTCTTCGAGGAGGGAGAGCACCTGCCGGATGCGCACGGCGTCCTCGGCGGCGCCCCGGTGCAGGGCGCGGTAGGCCGCGGCCGTCGGCCCCTGCCAGCCCGCCGCGATGCTGTCGACCACCCGGTCCATGTCCCGGATCTGCCGCTCCAGATGACCCTGCATCTGGTCCAGGTCGTCCGCCAGCGTGGTGAGCCCGTCCTCCGAGACCCTGAGATCGCCGTCCTGCATGTCCTCCCCCTCCGTGGCGGCCCTGCCGCGCCACAGCCCGCGTACGCCCAGGATTCTCGCAGGTCATCGGAGCGGGCACCTGAGTACGCGCACTCATGTTCGGGCGCCGGCCGCCGAGTTCGGCGTACGGGGCGGCGCCCGGCCCCCGCTCAGGCCGGGTCGTCCGGGGGTGTCGCCGGCTTCGTGTGGAGGACCTCGCGCGCCTGTTCCGCGGCACGGGTCAGGCTCTCGGACACGAAGTCCATGAAGCGGGCGATGTTCTCCAGGCGGTTGGCGGCAGGGGTGTCGGGTCCGAGGATGCTGACGCCCTGGCGTGCGGTTTCTATGATCAGGGCGTTGGCGCGGGCCGTCGCGATCATCGCCTGGTACCAGACGTCGTCGTCCACGAAGTAGCGCTCGCGGCGGCGTTCGTCGCGTTCCCGGCGGACGAGGCCCTGGCCCTCCAGGAACGTGATCGCCTTGGAGATGGACGCCGGGCTGACCTGGAGGCGCTGCACGAGCTCGGAAGCGGTGAGGCTGCCCGCGTCGGTGATGTAGAGGCAGGCCATCACCCGGGCCATCATCTTGGGCGTGCCCGCCTGTACGAGGACGTCGGTGAACGCCTCCTCGTACTCGCGCACCGCCTCGGCGTCGCGCCCGTGGGCCTGCGGGGTCTGTGCCGCGCCGCGGGGGGTGGACTGCCTGCGGTGGGCGCGGCGTTCGGTGGCACGGTGAGCCAGGTCGGCGCGGTAGGCGTTGGGGCCACCGTTGCGCATCACCTCGCGCGAGACGGTCGAGGTCGGCCGGTCGAGGCGCCGGGCGATCTCGGCATAGGCGAGGCCGTCGGCCAGTCCCAGCGCGATCTGCTGACGTTCCTGCTGGTTGAGCCTGCCTCCCGGCATCGAGGTCTCCTTCATCGTCTGTGAGGGCCTCACTATAGCGTTCACCCTCATTTCATTGCAACGCAACACACCTTCGCTGTTGCGTTAAGCGCGAAACCATTGCAATGAATTCCCGCCTATGACCTGGGATTACAGGGTTTATGCGCAACGAGGTCGTTGCTAAAATCCTGAACGCAACGTAGCTTTTCACTCATCGGAAACGACGCGGCGCACGGAGCGCCCGCCGCAGATGAAGGAGAAGCACCATGCAGAAGTTCACCACCCCCACCCCGGTCACCGCCGTCCTCGACATCCCCGCGGGACGCATCCGGTTCATCGCCGCCGACCGGACCGACACGACCGTCGAGATCCTCCCCGCCGACCCCGCCAAGAGCCGCGACACCAAGGCCGCCGAACAGACCACCGCCGCCTACGCGGACGGCGTGCTGCGGATCGGGACCGCCCCTGCGAAGAACCGGCTCCTCGGCCAGCCCGGCTCCGTCGAGATCACCGTCCGGCTGCCCGCCGGCTCGCGCATCGACGCCAAGGCCGCCAGCGCCGAACTCCGCGGCGTAGGACGCCTCGGCGACGTCACCTACGAAGCCGCCCACGGCACGGTCAAGCTCGACGAGACCGCCGCCGCCCGCCTCACCCTCCAGGCCGGCGACATCACCGTCGGCAGCCTCGCCGGCCCCGCCGCCATCAGCACCCAAAAGGGCGACCTGCACATCGACGAGGCCCGGCGCGGCACCGTCGAACTCGCCACCCGGGCCGGTCACATCACCGTCGGCGCCGCCCGCGGCGTCTCCGCCACCCTCGACGCCGGCACCACCCTCGGCCGCATCCACAACACCCTCAAGAACACCGGCACCCCCGACCTGACGATCCACGCCACCACCGACCACGGCGACATCACCGCCCGCAGCCTCTAAGGAGCCCCCTCATGACCAACCTGGCGATCGCGGCGAACGGGCTGCGCAAGTCCTACGGCGACAAGACCGTCCTCGACGGCATCGACCTCGCCGTCCCCGAAGGCACGGTCTTCTCCCTGCTCGGCCCGAACGGCGCCGGCAAGACCACCGCCGTCAAGATCCTCTCCACCCTCGTCACCGCCGACGCCGGCGACCTGCACGTCGCCGGCCACGACCTGGCCACCCACCCCCAGGCGGTCCGCTCCGCGATCGGCGTCACCGGCCAGTTCTCCGCGGTCGACGGCCTGATCACCGGCGAGGAGAACATGCTCCTCCTCGCCGACCTGCACCACCTCTCCAAGCGCGAGGGGCGGCGGGTCACCGCCGAACTCCTGGAACGCTTCGACCTCGTCGAAGCCGCAAAGAAGCCCGCCTCCACCTACTCCGGCGGCATGAAGCGCCGCCTCGACATCGCCCTCACCCTGGTCGGCAGCCCGCGGATCATCTTCCTCGACGAGCCGACCACCGGCCTCGACCCGCGCAGCCGCCACACCATGTGGCAGATCATCCGCGAGCTCGTCACCGGCGGCGTCACCGTCTTCCTCACCACCCAGTACCTGGAGGAAGCCGACCAGCTCGCCGACCGCATCGCCGTCCTCAACGACGGAAGGATCGCCGCCGAGGGCACCGCCGACCAGCTCAAGCGGCTCGTCCCCGGCGGGCACGTCCGGCTCCGCTTCACCGACCCGGCCGCCTACCGGTCCGCCGCGTCCGCCCTCACCGAGGTCACCCGGGACGAGGAATCCCTGTCCCTCCAGATCCCCAGCGACGGCAGCCAGCGCGAGCTGCGCGCCGTCCTCGACCGGCTCGACTCGGCCGGCATCGAGGCGGACGAACTGACCGTGCACACCCCCGACCTCGACGACGTGTTCTTCGCCCTGACCGGCAGCGCCGCCACCCTCCCGCACCAGCCCAAGGAGAACGTCCGATGAGCTCCCTCGCCCTCGCCGCCCGCGACTGCTCCACGATGCTGCGCCGCAACCTCCTGCACGCCCGGCGCTACCCCTCCCTCACGCTGAACCTGCTGCTCACCCCGGTCATGCTGCTCCTGCTCTTCGTCTATGTCTTCGGCGACGTGATGAGCGCGGGCATGGGCGGCGCCGGCCGCTCCGAGTACGTCGCCTACGTCGTCCCGGGCATCCTGCTCATGACCATCGGCAGCACCGTCATCGGGGCCGCGGTGTCCGTCTCCACCGACATGTCCGAGGGCATCATCGCCCGCTTCCGCACGCTGGCGATCTACCGCGGCTCCGTCCTCATCGGGCACGTCGTCGGCAGCGTCCTGCAGTCCGTCGCCAGTGTGGTCCTCGTCGGAGCCGTCGCCGTCGCCATCGGCTTCCGGTCCACGGGCGCCACGGCCCTGGAGTGGCTGGCGGCCTTCGGACTGCTCTCCCTCTTCGCCCTGGCGCTCACCTGGATCGCGGTCGGAATGGGCATGGCCAGCCCGAACGCCGAGGCCGCCAGCAACAGCGCGATGCCGCTGATCCTCCTGCCGCTGATCTCCAGCGCGTTCACCCCGATCGAGGCGATGCCGGGCTGGTTCCAGCCGATCGCCCAGTACCAGCCCTTCACCCCCGCCATCGAGACCCTGCGCGGCCTGCTCCTCGGCACCGAGATCGGCCACAACGGCTGGCTCGCGGTGGCCTGGTCCATCGGCCTGGCCGCCCTCGGCTACCGCTGGTCGACCGCCTCGTTCAACCGCGACCCGAAGTAACCGGCATGACCCCGCGGGCCACCCCGCACCTCGCTCCGCCCCAGGGCGGCGTCACTCCGACACCACGGTCGGCGTACGCCGCCCCGTCGGCGTTCCCGCCCGGCCGGCCCGGAGCGTCGACCGGCCCCGACGTCAGCGGGTCTCGCGCAGCCAGCCCGCGACCTCGGTCGCCCAGTAGGTGAGGATCGTGTCGGCGCCCGCCCGCTTGATGCCCAGCAGGGTCTCCAGGATGGCCCGTTCGCGCTCGATCCAGCCCTTCTCCGCGGCCGCCTCGATCATCGCGAACTCGCCGCTGATCTGGTACGCCGCCACCGGAACGTCCACCGCCTGCGCGACCCGGTACAGGATGTCGAGGTAGGGACCGGCCGGCTTGACCATCACCATGTCCGCGCCCTCCTCCAGGTCGAGGGCCAGCTCCCGCAGCGACTCCCGGGCGTTCGCCGGGTCCTGCTGGTACGTCTTGCGGTCACCCTGCAGCGAGGAGGCGACGGCCTCGCGGAAGGGACCGTAGAAGGCGGAGGAGTACTTCGCCGTGTACGCGAGGATCGAGACGTCCTCGTGCCCGGTCTCGTCCAGCGCATCGCGGATGACGCCGACCTGCCCGTCCATCATCCCGCTGGGCCCGACCACGTGGACGCCCGCGTCCGCCTGGACCTGCGCCATCTCGGCGTACCGCTCCAGCGTCGCGTCGTTGTCGACGCGCCCGTTCTCGTCCAGCACACCGCAGTGGCCGTGGTCGGTGTACTCGTCCAGGCACAGGTCCGACATGATCACCAGGTCGTCCCCGACCTCGGCCTTCACGTCACGGATCGCGACCTGCAGGATCCCGTCCGGCTCGGTGCCCGCCGTGCCCAGCGCGTCCTTGTTCTCGTCGGCCGGGACACCGAACAGCATGATCCCGGAGACCCCCGCCTCGACCGCCTCCACGGCGGCCTTCCGCAGCGTGTCCCGGGTGTGCTGCACGACGCCCGGCATAGCGGAGATCGCCAGGGGCTCGCTGATGCCCTCCCGGACGAACGCCGGGAGGATCAGGTCCGAGGGGTGCAGCCGGTTCTCGGCGACCATCCGCCGCATCGCCGGGGTGGTGCGCAGCCGGCGGGGCCGCGAACCGGGGAAGGATCCGTACGCGCTCATCTTCAGTCGCCTCTTCGAGCATCGACAGCAGTCCGGACCAGGGTAGAGCCCGGGCCCCCCGCTCCCGGGCTCCGCCCTGTCCGGACCGCCCGCCGGTCAGTGCGAGAGCTCCACCGACAGGTACGGGGCCAGCGCCCGCAGGAAGTCCGCCGCGTCGAACATCGCGGCGGCCGAGGCCACCCCCGTCGTCCGGGTGCGCCCCGACAGCAGGCGCTCGACGGCCTCCACCGCCAGCGGCGCCGTGACCGCGTAGATGTCCCGGCCCCGGGCCGTGGCGCGGCGTTCGACGCCGCCCGCGCGCACCAGGACGTCGACGACGAAGGTCTGGTCCGACCGCCCGAGGTCGTCGACCGGCTCCGGCGCCGGTGTGTCCGCCCCGGCCAGGTCCCGCGCTGCCTCCACGGCCATGTAGGTGCGCACCTCCGGCACGTCCACGTGGCTGGGCACGGTGACGACGTCGGCCATGGTGAACTCCGCGATCACCCTCCGCCGGCCCAGCGGCTCGGGGAAGTTCCACTCCTGCTCCACCGGCCGGTCCTCGTGGTACTGCAGGGCGCCCTCCGTGAACCGCACCCGACGGCCCGCGCGGCGCTCGTGCGACACCGCGCCGGCCACCCGGGTGCCCGGCGTGGGCCGCCAGCCGCTCAGCCCGTACGCGACGTGCACCTCGTCCGCCGCCGTCCACTCCCCCATGGCCGCGCTCACCAGCAGGTCGCCCAGGCCCCCGTAGAAGGCCATGGCCGGCACCACGGGCACCTCCGCCTTGCGGGCCGCTTCCGCGCGGTCGGCGAACATCGCCGCGTTCGCCTCGATCTCCGCCGCGACGTCGACGTACGGGATCCCCGCGCGCAGCGCCGCCTCGACGACCGGGCCGCCGGTCACCGCGAACGGCCCGGCGGCGTTGACGACCGCCGCCGCTCCGGCGAGGGCCCGGTCCAGCGAGGCCGGGTCGTCCACGGTGGCCGGGCGGACGAGGGCGTCCGCGCCGCCCTCGGCCGCCAGCGCCTCCAACCGGGCCGCGTTGCGGCCGGAGACGACGGTGGCGATGCCGCGCCTGCGCAGCTCGGCGACGACGAAACGACCGGTGTGTCCCGTCGCCCCGTAGACCACCACTGCGCCCGTCGCACCCGTCGTACCCGTCGTACCCGTCGTACCCGTCGTGCTCATCGCTCTCCCCGTCCGCCACGTGCCCATCGCCTCGATGAACCCAGTCTCGGGGCGGGCGGGACCCGACCGTGATGGTCCGGAACGACACCACCCGTACAGTTTCGGACATGCCCATGCCCATGCCCACGCCCAGGCCCAGGCCCACCGTCGCCCTAGCGGCCGCCGGGCGCATGCTGCACTTCGAGCTGGCGGTGGCCCACGAGATCTTCGGCAATCCCCCGCTCGACGCCCCGCAGGGCTGGTACGACGTCCTGCTCTGCGGCCCCGGCCCGGTGCGCGTCGGCCCGTTCACCGTCGAGCCCGACCACGGGCTGGAGCACCTCGCCCGGGCCGGCACCGTGATCGTGCCCGCGTGCGCCGACGTGGACGAACCCCCGCCGCCCGAGCTGGTCGACGCCGTACGCGCGGCCCACGAGGCGGGAGCCCGGGTCGCCTCCCTGTGCACCGGGGCCTTCGTGCTGGGCGCCGCGGGCCTGCTGGACGGCCGGCGGGCCACCACCCACTGGGCGCACGCCGCGGAGCTGAGCGCACGGCACCCGCGGGCCGAGGTCGACCCGGACGTGCTCTACACCGACAACGGCAGCGTGCTCACGGCCGCGGGCAAGGCCGCCGCCGTGGACCTGTGCCTGCACCTGATCCACCTCGACCACGGCGCCGCCGTCGCCAACGCCATCGCCCGCCGCCTGGTCATGGCCCCGCACCGGCCCGGCGGTCAGGCCCAGTTCGTGTCCACCCCGGTGCAGGCCACGGGCGACCACCAGCTCGCGGACCTGCTCGCCTGGGCCCAGCAGCGCCTCGACCGGCCGCTGACCGTCACCGACATGGCCCGCAGGGCCAGTACGAGCCCGCGCCACCTCGGGCGGCAGTTCCGGGCGGTCACCGGCCAGACCCCGCTGCAGTGGCTGCTGACCCAGCGCGTGCGCCGCGCCCAGGAGTTGCTGGAGGCCACCGACGAGACCGTCGAGGCGGTCGCCGTCGCCACCGGCATGGGCACCGCCACGACCCTGCGGCGCCAGTTCAAGCGGCTCGTGGGCGTCCCGCCCGACACCTACCGCCGTACGTTCCGCACCGCGAACCCGGCCTAAGGGCTGTCCTGCCGATCAGGCCGGGGCCTGGCGGGTGCCAGCCCGGATACGCGAGAGGGGCCCGGGCGCTCATCGCACCCGGGCCCCTCTCCCACCGGCCGTTCCGGCCTAAGCCACTCACGTCGTACGACGACGACGCGCCCCCGGCCGTCGCTCGCTCGGCCGGAACACCGCCTCGCCGGCCTCCTTGGCCGCCTCGCGGCGCGCGGCACCGTACTCGGCCAAAGCCTCCGCCAGCTTGCTCACGCTGGGCTCCGGGGACAGTACGTCCACGCGCAGCCCGTGCTCCTCCGCCGTCTTGGCCGTCGCCGGCCCGATACAGGCGATGACGGTCACGTTGTGCGGCTTCCCGGCGATGCCCACCAGGTTGCGCACGGTGCTCGACGACGTGAAGAGAACGGCGTCGAAGCCGCCGCCCTTGATCGCCTCGCGCGTGTCCGCCGGCGGCGGCGACGCGCGCACCGTCCGGTAGGCGGTGACGTCGTCGACCTCCCACCCGAGCTCGATCAGCCCGGCGACCAGCGTCTCGGTCGCGATGTCGGCCCGCGGCAGGAAGACGCGGTCGATCGGGTCGAAGACCGGGTCGTACGGCGGCCAGTCCTCCAGCAGCCCGGCCGCGGACTGCTCACCGCTGGGCACCAGGTCCGGCTTGACGCCGAACTCCACGAGCGCGGCGGCGGTCTGCTCGCCCACCGCGGCGACCTTGATGCCCGCGAAGGCGCGCGCGTCGAGCCCGTACTCCTCGAACTTCTCGCGGACGGCCTTCACGGCGTTGACCGAGGTGAAGGCGATCCACTCGTAGCGGCCCGTCACCAGGCCCTTCACCGCACGCTCCATCTGCTGCGGGGTGCGCGGCGGTTCCACGGCGATGGTCGGCACCTCGTGGGGCACCGCACCGTACGAACGCAGCTGGTCGGAGAGCGAGGCGGCCTGCTCCTTGGTGCGGGGTACGAGGACCCGCCAGCCGAACAGCGGCTTGGACTCGAACCAGGACAGGTCCTCGCGCCGCGCGGCGGCGCTGTGCTCACCGACCACGGCTATGACGGACCGGGCGCCCTCGGGCGAGGGGAGCACCTTGCCCTGCTTGAACACCTGGGCGATCGTGCCCAGCGTCGCGCACCAGGTCCGCTGCCGCGTGGTGGTACCGGCGACGGTCACGGTCAGCGGGGTGTCGGGCTTGCGCCCGGCGCCCACCAGCTCGGCGGCGGCCGCCGAGACGGTCTCCAGCGTCGCGGAGACGACGAGGATGCCGTCGCTCGTGCCCGCCTCGCTCCAGCAGCGCGGCGAGGCGGTCCTCGCGTCGACGAACCGCACGTCCGTGCCCTGCTTGTCGCGCAGCGGGACACCTGCGTACGCGGGCACGCCCACCGCGGTCGCGACACCGGGCACCACCTCGAAGGGGATGCCGGCGCTCGCGCAGACGAGCATCTCCTCGGCGGCGTTGCCGTCGAGCCCGGGGTCGCCCGTGACGGCACGCACGACCCGCCTGCCGGAGCGTGCGGCCTCCATGACAAGATTGGCCGCGTCCCGGATCACCGGGACCCCGGCGGCTGCTGACACTTCGTCAGCAACCGTCAGCTGCGGCGTGTCGACATTCGCGCGCGCATGCGTCCGTACGACCTCGAGCACCTCGGGCTCCGCGATCAGTACGTCCGCGGCGGCGAGCGCCTCGACGGCGCGCAGCGTCAGCAGACCCGGGTCGCCCGGGCCGGCACCGAGGAAGGTGACGCGTCCGTGGGCGGCGACGGCCGGAATAGCGGAGGTGGTCGGAATTGAGGGGTTCAAAGCGATCGCTCCCCCATCAGACCGGCCGCGCCCTTGGCCAGCATCTCGTCCGCGAGTTCGCGGCCGAGCGCCATGGCCTCGTCGTACGACTGGGGCACGGGACCGGTGGTGGACAGCTGCACCAGCGTCGAGCCGTCGAGGGTTCCGACGACGCCGCGCAGGCGCATTTCATTGACAATCTCCCCGTCCGCCAGCAGGTCGGCGAACGCGCCCACGGGTGCGCTGCAGCCTGCCTCCAGGGCGGCGAGCAGGGAACGCTCGGCCGTCACGGCGGCCCGGGTGCGCGGGTCGTCGAGTTCGCCGAGCGCGGCGACGAGGTCCGTGTCGGACGCGAGGCACTCCACGGCGAGGGCACCCTGGCCGGGAGCCGGCAGGACACTGTCGACGGACAGCAGGTCGGTCGCCTCGTCACCGCGCCCGATCCGGTTCAGGCCGGCGGCCGCCAGGACGACGGCATCGAGCTCACCGTCACGGACGAAGCCGATCCGGGTGTCGACGTTGCCGCGGATCGGCACCGTCTCGATCCGCTTGCCGAGCGACAGCGCCAGGTGGTTGAGCTGGGCGGTGCGCCGCGGCGACCCGGTACCGATCCGGGCACCGTCGGGCAGCTCCTCGAAGGTCAGGCCGTCCCGGGCGACCAGCGCGTCCCGCGCGTCCTCGCGGCGCGGCATGGCCGCGATCACGAGGTCGTCGGGCTGCGCGGTCGGCAGGTCCTTCAGCGAGTGCACCGCGAAGTCGACCTCGCCGCGCAGCAGTGCGTCGCGCAGGGCGGTGACGAACACGCCCGTCCCGCCGATCTGCGAGAGGTGCTCGCGCGAGACGTCGCCGTAGGTCGTGATCTCCACGAGCTCGACGGCCCGGCCGGTGATGGCCCGTACCGCGTCGGCGACGTGCCCCGACTGGGACATGGCCAGCTTGCTCCGCCGCGTACCGAGCCGCAGCGGCTGGTCGGGACGTGTGTTCATGATGCCCGTCCTGGGTCGTCGTCGTTCATCGGATCGGCCGCGTCCGCCCGGCTGACGGAAGCAACCGTCTGAGGGTCGAGGTCGAAGAGTTCGCGCAGTGCGTCCGCGTACCCGGCGCCGCCGGGCTCGCTCGCGAGCTGCTTGACGCGCACGGTCGGCGCGTGGAGGAGCTTGTCCACGACGCGGCGCACGGTCTGGGTGACCTCGGCACGCTGCCGTTCGTCGAGGTCGGGCACGCGCCCGTCGAGCCGCGCCACTTCCATGGCCACGACCTCGGCCGCCATGGCCCGCAGAGCCACGACGGTGGGCGTGATGTGGGCGGCCCGCTGCGCCGCCCCGAAGGCCGCCACTTCCTGGGCGACTATCCGGCGTACGGCGTCGACGTCGGCCGCCATCGGGGCGTCGGCGGACGCCTCGGCGAGCGACTCGATGTCCACGAGCCGGACGCCCGGGATCCGGTGCACGGCCGCGTCGATGTCCCTGGGCATGGCCAGGTCGAGCAGCGCGAGCCGGACGGTGGCCGCGTGGGCGTGCGTACGGGTGCTCCTGCGGGGCTGCCGCTGTGCCGCGGCCTCGCCCTGGTCGGCCCAGGTGCCGTGCAGCTCGAGGGAGTTGGCGTCGACCCCGGTCAGCGCGGACCGTCCGTCGGGCCCCACGGGGCACCCGTCGGCCTCGACGGGAGCACTGATGGTCCGAGCGGCCCCGGCGTCAGCCAAACGCCTCCCGCCTTCGGCAGCGGCCGCAAGACGAGCCACGACATCGGCCAATTCCAGCCCCGCCGGCGTTTGAGGCGCGGGGGTCCGGGGGCGGAGCCCCTGGGAGGCCCGGGGCGCAGCCCCGGCCTCGTCCCGCTCCGCCGGCGCGAGTCCACCGGCGCCCCAGGACACGGCGCTGAGCACGTCGTCGGCGCTCAGCACGAGCCCCGTCGCACCGGTGCAGGACACCACCACGTCGACTCGTGTCAGCTCATCGGCGACCCGGGCCATCGGCACGGCCACGGCCGAGACCCCGGTGCCCGAGGCAACCAGAATCTCCGCGAGCCGGTCCGCCCGGTCGGCGGTCCGGTTCGCCACGACGATCTCGGCGACACCGACCCGCGCCAGCGTCGCCGCCGCCAGCGAGGACATGGACCCGGCACCGATGACCAGCGCCCGCTTGCCGGCGGCCCACTCGTCGACCGGCGTCCCCACCGCGAGCTGCTCCAGCCCGAAAGTCACCAGCGACTGCCCGGCCCGGTCGATCCCGGTCTCCGAGTGCGCCCGCTTGCCGACCCGCAGGGCCTGCTGGAACAGGTCGTTGATCAGCCGGCCGGCGGTGTGCAGCTCCTGGCCCAGCGCCAGCGCGTCCTTGATCTGGCCGAGGATCTGCCCCTCGCCCACGACCATCGAGTCCAGCCCGCACGCCACCGAGAACAGGTGGTGCACCGCCCGGTCCTCGTAGTGCACGTACAGGTACGGAGTGAGCTCCTCCAGCGCGACGCTGCTGTGCTGCGCGAGCAGCGTGGACAGCTCGGCGACGCCGGCGTGGAACTTGTCCACGTCCGCGTACAGCTCGATCCGGTTGCAGGTGGCGAGCACGGTCGCCTCGGTCGCCGGTTCGGCGGCCAGGGTGTCGTGCAGCAGCTTCACCTTGGCATCGGCGGACAGCGAGGCACGTTCCAGCACGCTCACGGGTGCGCTGCGGTGGCTCAGTCCCACGACGAGCAGGCTCATGCCGGCATCACCGCCGGCACGTCACCCTCGGGGCCGCCCTTGCGCGTCTCGGCGGTGGTCCGCCCGGCCGGCGGCACCACGGCCGCGGCGGGGGCGGCGCCGCCCACGGAGGAGCCGCCGGCGGCAGCGGCGGCCGCTTCCTCACCGGCCTTGCGCTGCTCGTGGAAGGCGAGGATCTGGAGCTCGATGGAGAGGTCGACCTTGCGCACGTCCACGCCCTCGGGCACGGACAGCACGGTGGGCGCGAAGTTCAGGATGGAGGTGACACCGGCCGCGATCAGCCGCTCGCTGACCTGCTGGGCGGCGCCGGCGGGCGTGGCGATGACACCGATCGAGACGCCGTTCTCCGAGATGATCTTCTCCAGATCATCGGTGTGCTGCACGGACATGCCCGCGACCGGCTTGCCGGCCATCGCCGGGTCCGCGTCGATGAGGGCCGCCACGCGGAAGCCGCGCGCGGAGAAGCCGCCGTAGTTGGCGAGCGCGGCGCCGAGGTTGCCGATGCCGACGATGACGACCGGCCAGTCCTGGGTCAGGCCGAGCTCGCGGGAGATCTGGTAGACGAGGTACTCGACGTCGTAGCCGACGCCGCGGGTCCCGTAGGAGCCCAGGTACGAGAAGTCCTTGCGCAGCTTCGCGGAGTTGACTCCGGCGGCGGCCGCGAGCTCCTCGGAGGACACCGTGGGCACCGATCGCTCGGAGAGCGCGGTGAGGGCACGCAAGTACAGCGGAAGCCGGGCGACAGTGGCCTCGGGAATACCTCGGCTGCGGGTCGCCGGTCGGTGAGTTCGGCCAGTTGCCACGATGCTCCTGCGGGATGAGCGGGGCTGCAGGCGGCCACTTGTCCCAGGACCGCCCCGTCGACAGCAGGCTATGCCTTTGTGAACGCGTGCACAAAGATTGTGTCCGATTTGTCCGAGCAAAGTGACCGGGGTCACGCGACTCCGGCATGGAGAGCCGGAACCGATGGGACGCCGAACCCGTTCAAATCCCAAAGGGGGCAAAACCGTGCACTCTCCTCACAGATACGCCCCCGAGACCCCATAAATCGCCCATGATGGTAACCGGGAAGAGGGTCAGGCCTCCAACGCCCGCCGGAGCCGGTCAGGGTTCACCCTCCAGAAGGTGTGCTGCTCGCCGTCCACGAGCACGACCGGAATCTGCTCCCAGTGCAGCCGGTAGAGCTCCTCGTCCTGTGAGATGTCCTTCTTCTCCCACTGTGCACCCGTCTCGGCGCACACCTTCGCCACCACCTCCTCCGCCTCGTCGCACAGGTGGCACCCCGGCTTCCCGATGAGCGTCACCATCCGCTCGCCGGGACGCTTCTTTTCCTTACGGCGCAACAAAGGGCTCATGCCGCCATTCTCCCGCGCCCCCGCGTAACAGGAGCGCCCCGAAGAGTTCACGCCTCCGCATCCCATCGGTTCGGGAACTCCCGAACACAGTGGCTATGCTCGCGTCATGGCCGCTCTCGGATGGCTCCCCCCTCGTCGGCGCTCCGCCACCGCACGCAGCGTGCTGGCGGGCGAGGCCTCGGCCGAGGCCGCCCGCAAGTCCGCTCTGGCCGAGGTCCCACCGCTCACCGAACCGGAAACGGAACCGGCAGCCCTGGCCGAAGAGGGCCCGGAGGAGATCGCGCACGAGCCCGCCTTCCCGGTCGCCGGCGACGATCTGGCCGCCGCCTTCTTCGACCTCGACAACACCGTCATGCAGGGCGCCGCGATCTTCCACTTCGGCCGCGGCCTCTACAAGCGCGAGTTCTTCCGGCGCCGCGAACTCGCCCGCTTCGCCTGGCAGCAGGCCTGGTTCCGGCTCGCCGGTGTCGAGGACCCCGAGCACATGCAGGACGCCCGCGACAGCGCCCTGTCCATCGTCAAGGGCCACAAGGTCTCCGAACTGATGGCCATCGGCGAGGAGATCTACGACGAGTACATGGCCGAGCGGATCTGGCCGGGCACCCGCGCCCTGGCCCAGGCCCACCTCGACGCCGGTCAGAAGGTGTGGCTGGTGACGGCCGCCCCCGTGGAGACGGCCACGATCATCGCCCGCCGCCTCGGCCTGACCGGGGCCCTGGGCACCGTCGCCGAATCCGTCGACGGGATCTACACCGGCCGCCTGGTCGGCGAGCCGCTGCACGGCCCCGCGAAGGCCGAGGCGGTCCGCGCCCTGGCGGCCGCCGAGGGGCTGGACCTCGAACGCTGCGCCGCGTACAGCGATTCGCACAACGACATCCCGATGCTGTCACTGGTCGGACATCCGTACGCGATCAATCCCGACACAAAACTGCGCAAGCATGCCCGGACCAACGACTGGCGGCTGCGCGACTATCGGACCGGCCGCAAGGCCGTGAAGGTCGGCGTCCCGGCGGCCGCCGGCGTCGGCGCGATCGCGGGCGGCGCCGCCGCCGCCATCGCCCTGCACCGCCGCCGGAAGTAACAACACCAGGCCCGGGGCCCGCGCACCCCGGACCCGCCGGGACCACGACCCGGCCACGGCATTCGCTCACCTCTACCCGCGCCCGCGGCGCGGCACTCCGGCATGCCCGACTCGGTCGCGGGTCCCCCTGGAAGCGTCCATTCCGCGTCCCCAAGTGATCAGGAATCGATCACCATCTGCGACTGAATATGCCCTCGACACGCAACAGAAGTGTCGGAACCGGTGATTTGAGCAACTGGGTGTAGCGCTGCCTGTACGAAGCGTTATTCTCCTCAAACGCATGCCACCCGGCCATCTGTCGCCACGACGGATGAACGGTCCCGCACTGCACGTGATGGAAGCTCTGCCTCTGGGAGTCCCGTGTACCCACCTGTCGGGGTTGACGCCTCGGGCCTGGCTCAGCTGCGCGCAACGGTCCTCGACCACCTGCGCGGCTTCGTCCCCACCGCCGCGTACGCCGTCCCCGCCTTCGCCGCCGCGGTCCCTGCCGGCCTCGGCCCGGCCGGTCCTTGCTATGCCCTGACCGACGGCGGCGCGACGGTGGGCAGACGAGGTCGAGCCGCCGGCGGCTCGAACGCCGCCGGCACCGGCACCCAGGCCACCCACCGCCGCCCCACGGCGGACAGCGACCAGGCCCGCATGATGGACCTGGTCGAACGCGCCCAGGCGGGCGAGGCCGAGGCCTTCGGCCGCCTCTACGACCAGTACAGCGACACGGTCTACCGGTACATCTACTACCGCGTCGGCGGTAAGGCGACCGCGGAGGACCTCACCAGCGAGACGTTCCTGCGCGCCCTGCGCCGGATCTCCACCTTCACCTGGCAGGGCCGCGACTTCGGCGCCTGGCTCGTGACGATCGCCCGGAACCTGGTGGCGGACCACTTCAAGTCCAGCCGCTTCCGGCTGGAGGTCACCACCGGCGAGATGCTCGACGCGAACGAGGTCGAGCGCAGCCCCGAGGACTCCGTCCTGGAGTCCCTCTCCAACGCGGCCCTCCTGGAGGCCGTCCGCAAGCTCAATCCACAGCAGCAGGAGTGCGTGACCCTGCGCTTCCTGCAGGGCCTCTCGGTCGCCGAGACGGCCCGGGTGATGGGGAAGAACGAGGGCGCCATCAAGACGCTCCAGTACCGGGCGGTCCGCACCCTGGCCCGCCTCCTCCCCGAAGACGCCCGCTGACCCTCCGACACCACACAACCTCACATTCGGTGACCCCTCGATGACGCTGTGGTCAGATCATCCTTCGTCCGTAACCCAAGTGCCGCGACGCTCGTTGTGCGGAATGCAGGCTCCCTGTGGACATGCTTTGCCCGAAGCCGCTCACTCGAAAGTGTGGATGTGCTCAAGGAAGGCAACCTTCCGGACACCTTGGGGAGTCGATCGTCATGACGAGAGGAGGTGCCGCCAGTGATCGCGAACGTGACCCCGCACCGGCGGGCGAACGCCTTCGCCCAGGCCCTGGAAGATCGGACCCCGTCCGACCTTTCGGAACCGGACTCGGCGGCCGAGCAGTCCGAGGCACCTGCCGAACCTGCCGACCACGACCGGCTGTTGGCCCTGGCGAGCGTGCTCGGCGAAAGAATGCCGCGCCCAGTGCTGGACCCCGAGGTCAAAGTGGTGCAACGAGCCCAGCTCATTGCCGCCATGGAGACCATGGTGCTGGAGGAGAGGGCCGGGGGCAGTGCCGCATCGGACCCTCAGGTGCCCGAACAGCGGACCGGCCGCGGCGCCCACCGGGCGACCCCGCTCCGGAAATTGCGACCCCGCTCCCGCTGGTCCAAGGGCATCGCAGCGGGCGGCCTCACCGTGGGTGTGGCCGCAGGGGCCTTCAGCGGAGTGGCCGCTGCCAGTTCCGACGCCCTGCCCGGTGACCACCTCTACCCCGTGAAGCGGGGCATGGAGGACCTGAAGCTGGGGATGGCCGACGACGACGCGGACCGGGGCGAGCTCTATCTCGACCAGGCCTCGAACCGCCTGTCGGAAGCCCGCCGGCTGATGGAACGAGGCCGGTTGGGCACCCTGGACCACGAGTCCCTGGGCGCGATCCGCCGGGCACTGGCGGGCGTGAAGCACGACGCGGAGGCGGGCCACCGCCTCCTCCAGGCCGCGTACGAACGGGACGGCTCGCTCGGCCCGATCCAGAAGCTGTCGTCGTTCTCCCGCTCCCACCGCGACGCGTGGGGCAAGCTCCGCGAGAAGCTCCCGGCCCAGCTCACGGACGTGGGCGGTGAGGTGGAGTCGGTCTTCCAGGCCATAGACGATGACGTGGCTCCGCTCCAGCGCCTGCTCCCCAAGGCACCGGAGCAGCCCCGCGGCACCGGAGGCACCCCCGGCTCGTCCAGCAAGCCGGGCACCCCCAGCGGCACACAGCAGTCCGCCCCGGCCGCCGGCACACCGTCCGGCAGCCCCACGGCGCCGTCCCCCTCGGGCAGCTCTCGGCCTCCCGCCGGCGGCCTCCTCGGTGGTACGGGCGACCTGCTCAACCCGCCCGCGGGACAGTCGGCACCGCCCGTCTCGGGCCTGCCGGACGACCCCCAGCCGGACATCACCATCCCGCCCCTGCTCCCGGGGCTCCTCCCGGGCCTGGGCCTGGGCGCGGAGGACGCCGAGTAGCGAAAGGGCGGGGCTGCCTCGGCAGCCCCGCCCTTCCCCTCTGACCCGCCCGACGGCCGGTCAGAAGAACACGGACCGCCGCTGCACCAGCAGCTTGTAGAGCGTGTGCTGGATCTGCTCGCGCACCTGGTCCGTGAGGTTGAACATCAGCATCGGGTCCTCCGCCGCCTCCGCGGCATACCCGTCCGTCGCGATCGGCTCGCCGAACTGGATCGTCCACTTCGTCGGCAACGGCACCGCCCCGAGCGGCCCCAGCCACGGGAACGTCGGCGTGATCGGGAAGTACGGCACCCCCAGCAGCCGTGCCAGCGTCTTCGCGTTGCCGACCATGGGGTAGATCTCCTCCGCCCCCACGATCGAGCACGGCACGATCGGCGTCCCCGCCCGCAGCGCCGTCGACACGAACCCGCCCCGGCCGAACCGCTGCAGCTTGTACCGGTCCCCGAACGGCTTCCCTATCCCCTTGAAGCCCTCGGGCATCACCCCGACCAGCTCCCCGGCCTCCAGCAGCCGCTGCGCGTCCTCCGCGCACGCCAGGGTGTGCCCCGCCTTGCGGGCCAGCTCGTTGACCACCGGCAGCATGAACACCAGGTCCGCCGCCAGCAGCCGCAGGTGCCGCTCCGCCGGATGGCGGTCGTGCACGGCGACCTGGAGCATCAGCCCGTCCAGCGGCAGCGTCCCGGAGTGGTTCGCCACGATCAGCGCACCGCCCTCCGCCGGGATGTTCTCGATGCCCTTGACCTCGACCCGGAAGTACTTGTCGTACAGCGGCCGCATCAGGGACATCAGGACCTGGTCCGTCAGTTCCTTGTCGTAGCCGAAGTCGTCGACCTCGTAGTCCCCGGTGACCCGCCGCCGCAGGAACGCCAGCCCACCGGCGATCCGCCGGTCCCAGCTGTCACCGGGCACCGCCGGCGCGGCGGACTCGGGAGCGACCTCGGGAGCGGGCGGCGACTCCACCTCCGGATCGGGCGCGGACACCGCCCGCACCCGGCGGGGGATCCGCCGCCGCGGCCGGTCCTCGTCGAACGGAATGACCTTGGCGTCCGCCACTATCGCTTCGCTCCTTCAGCCGCGTGGGCCTCGTCCTTGTCGTCCTTGAGACCCTCTGCGAGACCGTCCGCGTTCAGCATGGCCGCCACCCGGTCCACGGCCCGCCCGACCCGCTCCGGCGGCAGCAGCCCGCTCCCCCGGCTCCGTGCGAAGTCCGCGAAGGTCTCGGCGGTCGTGTAGAGCGGTTCAAAGCCGAGTACCTCGCGCATCTGCGTGGTCTCCACGACCCGGCCGTGGGTGAGCAGCCTTATCTGCTCCGGCGAGAAGTCCGTGGCCCCGACCGCCCGCAGCGCGGAGCCCACCCAGTTCAACGCGGGCAGCAGCAGCGGCAGCGTCGGCCGCCCCAGCCGCCGCGAGCACTGCGACAGCAGCAGTACGCCGTCGCCCGCGATGTTGAAGGTCCCGCTGTTCAGGGTCCCGCGCCGGGGCTCCCGCGCCGCCAGCCGCAGCACTTCGAGCACATCGTCCTCGTGCACGAACTGCAGCCGCGGGTCGTACCCCAGCACGGTCGGCATCACCGGGATCGAGAAGTACTCGGCGAGCGCCGAATCCGCGAAGGGTCCCAGGATGTTCGCGAACCGCAGCACGCACACCGCGACGTCCGGCCGTCTGCGCGCGAAGCCCCGTACATAGCCCTCGACCTCGGCGGCGTCCTTCGCGAAGCCGCCCGCCGGCAGCGATTTCGGCTCCGTGGTCTCGGTGAAGACGGCCGGATCCCGCGGGGTGCCCCCGTAGACGCTGGTGCTCGACTTCACCACGAGCCGCCGTACCGTCGGTGACTTCTGGCAGGCCCCGAGGAGCTGCATGGTGCCGATGACGTTCGTTTCCTTGACGGTGCTGTGCGCGCCGCCCGTGCCCGCACTGCCCCCGGTGACCGCCAGATGGACCACCGTGTCCACGGCGTGCTCGGCCAGCACCCTGGCGATCGCCGACTGTCTGATGTCCGTACGGACGAACTCCGCCGATCCGAGCCGGTGCGGCGGTGTCACCGCGTCCACCGCGATCACCCGCTCGACGTCCGGGTCACGCTGGATCCGGCGCACGAAGCGGCCGCCCAACTGCCGGGCAGCCCCGGTGACGAGTACGACCTTCCCCACGAGCTCAGCGCCTCCCTAGAAGAAGTCCCCCGGCTGCACCGCAGCCCCTCCACCAGGATGGTGGAGGGGCTGCGGAGAACACGTACAGCTGCCGTTTACTTCTTGTTACGGCGCTGGACGCGGGTGCGCTTGAGCAGCTTGCGGTGCTTCTTCTTAGCCATCCGCTTGCGCCGCTTCTTGATAACAGAGCCCACGACTACCCTCGCTCACTTCTCTTCACTGGTGCGGGGCGTCTGGGCCCACACGACCTACGTCGGCCTAGCCTACCCGCCCGAGCTCTGAGCTTGTAATCCGAGCGCTTGCGACTCGTAGCCGGGGCTCTCCCGAGCCTCAGTCTCAGGCCGACTCCACCCCCACATAGGACTCTCGGAGGTACTCGTGAACCGCGTTCTCGGGGACCCGGAAGGACCGGCCCACCCGGATTGCGGGCAGATGACCGTTGTGCACCAGCCGGTACACGGTCATCTTCGACACTCGCATCACCGAGGCGACCTCCGCCACGGTCAGGAACTGAACCTCACTGAGAGGCCTCTCGCCAGCAGCCATGACACACCTTGACCTTCCGCGCATGACGGGCACCGGCTTCCCCTCCGGTTACTCCTCGTCGTCGCACGCTCACTCCCCAGAGTAGGGGCGCGTGATACGAGTGGGGAAGAGGAGCTACGGCCACTCCTGCCGACCCGTCAGACTCGCGCGGCCGAGGACGTAACGAGCCAGCGGCCGGTAGTAGTCCGCGCGCACCGCGTCATCCAGCGGAACGGCCACCGAGACCCGCCCCTCGGCCTCCCCGACGAACAGCGCGGGATCATCCGTATCCGCCAGCCCGATCGCCTCCACACCGAGCTGACCTGCACCGCAGACCCACCCGTGGTCCCCCACCACCAGCTCCGGCAGCGGCCCGCCGGCCTCCGCGAGAGCCCCCAGCGCCATCCGGACGGGCAGCGGCGAATGGGTGTGCACGCCGGTCGCACTCCCCGGCAGCCGCACGCCGGGTTCCCGCACCAGTGCGACCCCCCGTACGTATTCGATGCTGTACGTGCGTACGCCGAACCGCGTCGTCACGTCCACACCCACCCCCTGCGCCGGGGTGAGGACAACACATCCCGCCGCCGACAACGCCTCGGCCAAACCGGCGTAGAAGCCCAGGAGCCGATGCGGATGGCCCGTCCCGAACAACACCGGCGACCGCGCCCTCGCCGCCTCGCACAGCCGCCCCGCGAAGGCCTCCAGCGCGGCCACCGTCCGCTCCGGATCGATCACGTCCGGCCCGCTGACATGCGCCGGATCCGCCGAGACACCGCACTTGTCCGCCATCAGCCTCAGCAGATCACCCTCGCCCCAGCCCCACTCCGGATCCAGCCCCAGCATCACCCGCGGATCCCGCGCCGCGAACAGCCGGTAACTGCGCAGGCTCTCCTCCCGGGAAGTGGCGACGGGCCCGGCCAACCGGGCGGCCAGCAGATGCGCACGCAGCGCGCCGGTGCTCAACACCCTCCGATGCTGCCCCAACACATCTGGCGGGTCATCAATTCCACCGAACAGCCCCACAGTTGGCGTAACGATGCATCAGCGCAGCCACGCCGTCAGGTCAGCATGCCGCGCAGCGGATAGACCGCCCGGCGCGTGGCCAGAACGGCCTGATCCGTCCGGTCCGCCGGATCGTAACCCGCGTCCCAATCCGGCCACGACGGACTCCGCCCGTCCGTCATCCGGGCCGGCGCCAACTGCCGCGTCCGCGCGTACACCTCGTCCCGCCACGACGCCGGCACCGCCGTTTCGGGATCCACCGGCCGGTGCGCGGCGATCCCCACCAGGTGCGTCCACGACCGTGGTACGACGTCCACCACCGCGTACCCGCCGCCGCCCAGCGCCAGCCACTTCCCGTCCGCGTACTCGTGCGCGAGCCGGTGACAGGACTCCTGGACGGCGCGCTGGGCGTCCAGCGAGACCGCCAGGTGCGCGAGCGGGTCCTCGAAGTGCGTATCGGCCCCGTGCTGGGTCACCAGCACCTGCGGCCGGAAGTCCTCGAGCAGCTCCGGCACGACCGCGTGGAAGGCCCGCAGCCATCCCTCGTCACCGGTCCCGGCGGGCAGCGCGATGTTCACCGCCGACCCCTCCGCCCCCGGGCCGCCGGTCTCCTCGGGCCAGCCCGTCTGCGGGAACAGCGTCCGCGGATGCTCGTGCAGGGAGATGGTCAGCACCCGCGGGTCGTCCCAGAAGGCCGCCTGCACGCCGTCCCCGTGGTGCACGTCCACATCCACGTACGCGACCCGCTCGGCCCCCAGCTCCAGCAGCCGCGCCACGGCCAGCGACGCGTCGTTGTACACGCAGAAACCGGCCGCCCCGCCCGGCATGGCGTGGTGCAGCCCGCCGGCGAAGTTCACCGCGTGCTCGGCCTCCCCGCTCCACAGGGCCTCCGCGGCCGCCACGGACTGCCCGGCGATCAGCGCGGACGCCTCGTGCATCCCGTGGAAGGCCGGATCGTCCATGGTCCCCAGCCCGTACGACCCGTCCGCGGCCCCCGGGTCCGCGGACACCTCGCGCACCGCGGCGACGTAGTCCTCCCGGTGCACCAGCCTCAGCGTCGAATCCCCGGCCGCGGGCGCCGCCCGTACCTCCATCGCCCGGTCCAGCCCGAAGGCGCGCACCAGACCCATGGTCAGCGCCAGGCGCACCGGGTCCATCGGATGGCTCGGTCCGAAGTCATACCTCGTTACCGCCTCGTCCCACATCAACAGCCCGGTCACCGGCTCGCCGCTCATGCCGGACACCGTATCGGGCGCCCTCCGAGCCGAACGAGCGGGCTTGGAAGAGCGTCACCAGGACCAGCGCCATCGGCACCAGCATCGCGCCCCGGTAGCTCCAGGCATCGCCCACCGCCCCGACGAGCGGCGAGCCGATCAGGAAGCCGACGTAGTTGAAGATGTTGAGCCGCGCGACGGCCGTATCGGACGCCCCCGGGAACAGGCGCCCCGCGGCCGCGAAGGTCTGCGGCACGATCACGCACAGCCCGATCCCCAGCAGCGTGAAGCCGAGCATCCCCACCCACGCCCCCGGCGCCGCGGCCACCACCGCGAACCCGGCGGCGGCCACCAGCGTCCCGCCCCGCACCACGGCCGCCGCCCCGAAGCGCCGCACGCCCAGGTCCCCGGCGGCCCGCCCGAGGAGGGTGGTCACCATGTAGACGTTGTAGGGGACGGTCGCCATCTGCTCCGAGCTCCCGAGCACGTCCTGGAGGTACTTGGCACTCCAGTTCGCCACCGTCGAGTCCCCGATGTACGCGCACGCCATCACCAGGCACAGCGGCAGCAGCAGCTTGAACCCGCCGCTCCCCAGCCCCTTCTCGACGGCCTCCCCCCGGCCCGCCGCCCCGTCGACGTAGCGCCTGCTCCCCAGCAGCGCCAGCGGCAACAGCACGACCACGGCCGGCAGATAGCTCACGAAGAGGCTCAGCTCCCAGTGCGCCCCCGCCCACGCGGCCGACGCCCCCAGGATCCCGCCGAGGCTGTACGCGGCGTGGAAGCCGAGCATGATGCTGCGCCCGTACGCCCGCTGCAGGCTGACCCCGAGCATGTTCATCGAGGCGTCCAGCGCCCCCACCGACAGCCCGAACGCCCCCAGGGCCACCGCCACGTGCCACATCTGGCCGCCCGCTCCGACACCCAGCAGGGACAGCAGCACCAGCGGCTGCGCCCACCGCAGTACGAGGCTGGGCGCGACCCGCTTCACCAGGTGCTCGGTGGCCACGCTCGACGCCCCCGCGAGGACCGGCACGGCCGCGAGGAAGGCGGGCAGCAGGCCGTCGGATATCCCGTACCGGTCCTGGATGGCCGGGATCCGCGTCACGAGCAGCGCGAAGGCGACGCCTTGCACGAAGAAACTGAACCCCAGAGCGCCCCGGCCTCGCCGCAGCCGCACATCATCCGTCATGGCGGGTCAGCGTACGGCCACGGGCTACCCGTGGGTAGAGAGATCACATACCCAGTCCGGCCTCCAGCCCGAGCATCCCGGTGAGCTGCTTCATGTCCCCGAAGTGGCCGGTGGCCCCGGGGAGCCGGTCGGCGGGCAGCATCGCCGTGAACGCGTACACGTCCATGCCCGCGGCGACGGCGGCCTGGATGCCGAGCGGACTGTCCTCGACGACCACACAACGGGCCGGCTCCACGCCCATCTGCCGCGCCGCGTGCAGGTAGAGGTCGGGAGAGGGCTTCCCCTGACCCACGTCCTGCGCGCTGAAGATCCACTCTTCCTCGAACCACCCGTCGAGCCCGGCCACCCGGTGCCCGACCCGGATCCGGTCGTGACTCCCGGAGGAGGCCAGACAGTAGGCGACCCCTTGAGCGGTCAGCGCCCCCAGCACCTCCTCCACGCCGGGGACGGGCTTCAGGTCCTGCTCGAACGCGGCGACGGTCCGCGCGTGCAGCGTCTCGTCGAAGTCGGCCGGCAACTGCTGCCCGGTCCGCTCCTGGACGAGGTCGTGCACGCGGTGCACGGCGGACCCCATGTAGTCGCTGACCGACTCCTCATAGGTGGTCGGGTGCCCCAGCTCGGTCAGGTACCCGGCAAGGACGCTGTTGGCGAGCGGCTCGCTGTCCACCAGCACGCCGTCGTTGTCGAAGATGACGAGGTCATAGCCCATACCCCCACAGTACGAACTAAAGGGACGAAGAGCCCGTCTCGCCGGGCCGCCGACGACGCATCACCGGGCTGCTGCGGCCATTCGGACGACACCCCCACGGCGGGGGCCACCTATCTGGCCGTAAACGCAGAAAAGCCCCGCACCGAACCCGTAAAGGGCTGGTGCGGGGCTTCCGCAATAATTGTTCGGCGGCGTCCTACTCTCCCACAGGGTCC
>NZ_JBICZI010000022.1:0-122776 GCF_043201855.1 Streptomyces sp. NPDC048257 | reverse complement strand
ATGCGTTCCGCATCGAAACCGTCCCCGCCCGGCAGGAACACCTCACCCTCGACACGCGACACCAGCCAGGAGAACTCACTCATAGGACAACCTTTAGACTCGGCGCTCATGGAACTGCGCCAGTTGGAATATTTCGTCGCCGTGGCCGAGGAGGCGAGCTTCACCAAAGGTGCCGCGCGCGTGCATGTGGCGCAGCCAGGTGTAAGTGCTCAAATCCGTCGGCTGGAGCGCGAATTAGGACAGGAACTACTCGACCGGAGCGGCCGGCAGGTGCAGTTGACGGACGTGGGCGTCGCCGTGCTGCCGTACGCTCGGGCCGCCCTGGCCGCCGTGGCCGGAGCCCGGCTCGCCGTCGACGACCTCACCGGCCTGGTACGGGGTCAGGTCTCCATCGGGACGGTCGCCTCCTCCTCCCACTTGTCCTTGCCGAAACTGCTGGCCGAGTTCCACGAACTGCACCCGTCCGTCGACATGTCCCTGGCCGAGGGCAACTCGGACCACCTCGCAGAAGGCCTGCGGTCGGGTCGGCTCGACGTCGCGGTCATCGGCATGGCGACCGAGCCTCCGACGGGTCTGGCCGTCCAGGTCATCGCCGACGAACTGTTCGTCGGTGCGGTCAGTGGCGACCACCCGCTGGCGCGCCGCGGACGGGTGTCCGTCGAGGACGTGCGCGACGAGACGCTCATCTGTCTGCCGCCGGGCACCGGTCTGCGCACGTCCGTCGAGGCGGCCTGGTCAGCGTCGGGCGCGACGCCCCGGATAGCCTTCGAGGCCAGCGACCCGCTGGTGCTGGTGCAGCTCGCGGCCCGGGGCCTGGGGCTGGCCGTCCTCCCGCGGCCGTTCGCCCGCGCCCACGCGCAGCAGCTGCGCACGGTGGTCATCGAGAACGAGCACCTGAGGGGCCGACTGGCGCTGGCATGGCGCTCCGAAGGTCCGACCAGCCCGGCAGCGCGCGCCTTCATCGAACACGCCCGCCGGGGTCTTGCGCAGTCGGCCGGCTGAAGGCCGATCAGTGGGCAGCTGCGTCCAGGTCGAACCTCGTACGCCTGAACGGGTACCCGGGCAGCCGGACCCGGTGGCGGCCGCCCCCTGAAGGCAGACCGGCCCAGTCCAGTTCCGTGCCCGCGATCCAGAGCCGGCCGAGGGCCGTCAGCAGGATGCTCAGTTCGGGCGTCTCGTCCGCCGGGTGCGGCAGGGTATGGAGCATGAGACGGTCCGGGCCCTCCAGAGCGGGGTGGCGCTTGGCGAGAGACGTCAGCGTCATCCCCGGCCCCACCTCGAGCAGGATGCCCCCGGGCACCTGCGCAACCGTGCCGAGGGCGTCATCGAACCGCACGGCGTGGCGCAGGTGCCGCCGCCAGTAGCCGGGCGTCGCGATGTCGCCCGGGTCAGCCCAGGTGCCGGTGGTATCCGAGATGACGGGCACCTGCGGCCTGCTGAGCCTGAGGCCGGCCATGTACGCCTCGTACTGGTCGAGGATGGGCTCGACGAGGGCTGAGTGACCCGCTGTGGCGATCTTCAGGAGCTTCACCTCGACGCCTTCGCGCGGGAACTCCCGAACGAAGCGCTCCACGAGCTCGGTCGGCCCCGAGACGGCCACCTGCCGCGGCCCGTTGACGGCACCGATGCCGAGCCCTTCCGGCAGCAGCTCGAGCACTTCGGCCTCGGACAGCCCGACGGCTGCCATCGATCCCGAGGGAAGGCTCTGCAGCAGCCTGCCCCGTTCCACCACGAGGGCGAGCGCGTCGGGGAAGGAGAATACGCCGGCGACGCAGGCGGCGGCGTACGCACCGAGACTGTGCCCGACGACCGCCGCCGGCCGCACGCCCCACCGCTGCAGGGCCCTGGCCAGTGCGTACTCGACCATGAAGACTGCGGGCTGGCCGACCTCGATGGTTGTGAGCGCACGGCGCGCCCGCTCGTCCTCGTCGTCGCCACCCGGGTCGACGACGGACCTCAGGTCGAGTCCGAGCGCGGGCCCCGCCAGTTCGGCGCAGGCGTCGACGTCTGCGCGGAAGCCGGGGTCGATCCGGTAGAACGTGCGGGCCATACCCACGTGCTGGCCGCCCTGGCCCGGGAAGGTCATGACGAGGGGGCGAGCTGCCTCCGGAGCCGTACCGGACGGGGTCAGACGGCGCTTTCCACTGGTCAGCGCCGCCGCGGCGACATCCGTACCGAGGGCAACCACGAACCGGCGATGCGCGTACCGGGCCCGCCCGGTCTGGAGCGTCCACGCAACGTCCCGCACGGGCTCCTGGGGTAGCCGTGCCAGATGCTGCCCGAGCCGGACGGTCAGGTCGTCGAGGGCCGTTGCGTCACGCGCCGAGAGGGGGAGCAGCTGCCAGTCCTGCGCCCCGTCCGGTTCGGGCTGGGCGCGGTGGGGGCGCGGCGGCCGCGCCACCACGACATGGGCGTGCAGTCCGTGCGGCCCTGGGGCACTCACCCCGATCAGTCTTGGTGCGTCGGCGTCGGCGGGCGCCGTGTCGGGCGCCACGGCCAGCACGGCGTCCAGGAAAGCGGCGACGCCGGGCATGGTGTCCGTTACCGCCCCGGGAGCCTGCGGGCGGTCGGCCCGCACGGCCGCGACCGCTTCGGCCTGCACCCGTGCGACCGCGCGGGCCTGCCGCGCGATCCGTTCGGGGTCGTTCCCGCTGCCGACCGCCGTCCCTCGGACGACGGCATGGAGGCGGTCGCCCGCTTCGAGCGCCGCGCGCAGGGGCTTGAGCACGACGACCCCGCAGCCACCCACCGACTGCCCACGGTCCGCGACCGCCGGGCGGACGGTGACCGCTCCCGCCAGCGCGATGTCGCACTCGCCCGCGAGGAGCGCCTGCACCGCGCTGTGCACGGCCAGGAGCATCGTGGCTCCTGCCGCCTGCACCGTCACCGCGGGCCCGGCCAGGCCCAACTTGTACGCGGGGCGGGCGGCGAGGAAGTCCGCGCCCGTGGCGATCCTGATCTGCCAGTCGTCCGCGAAGGGCAGCCTGTGCATCTCGCGCCGCAGTCGTGCGGCATGCGGCGTACCGCCGCATCCGGCGTAGACGCCTATGACGCCTGGCTCCACAGCCGGATCGCAGGCCGCGTCCTCCAGGGCGTGCTGGGCGCATTCGAGCAGGACCCGCTGCTGCGGATCCGTGATGAGCGCCTCGCCGGGCGAGACCCCGAAGAACGTGTGGTCGAAGGCGTCCGCATCCTCCAGTACGGGTTCAGGTCGGGAGCCCTGCCGGGATCGGGCCTGGTATGCGGCGATGCCGTCCGCCCCCGGGAACCGGACGGCCATGCCGACGATGGCAACGGCAGCATCGTCGTGGTCCGGATCGATCGCGTTCATGTCACACTCCTCCCTCGTCCTGTGCATGTGTGATGTCCCCACGTCACGCCACTGGTACGGGCTGACGCGTGATGCGGCCGGCCCCTCCGCCGAGCACGGAATCGAGGGTGTTGGCCACCAGTTCGTGCGGCGCGCCCGGGCGTACGGCGCTGGCTTCGTCGAGTAGCCGCAAGGAAGCTTCTTCGAGGGTCACGTCCAGCACGGACAGGTAGGTCTCCAGCTGGTCGACGCTGCGCGGGCCGATGATGGGCACCACGGCGGTCGCGGCCGAGCCGGCCCGTGACCGCAACCAGGCGACCGCCACCTGGGCGGGCTCCAGCCCCGTCGCCGCTGCCACCGAGAGGACGGTGTCGACCACCTCCACGCGCTGCGCGCAGTCCTCCGTACGAATGCCGCGCCCCTCCCAGTCGCTGAGCCTGCCCCGTCGGCTCTCCCGGTACTTTCCGGTGAGCAGCCCGCCGCCCAGCGGGGCCCAGAGCGCGGTGCCGAGGCCCAGTGCCTCCGCCATCGGCAGCAGTTCCCGGTCCGCGCTGCGCTCGGCGAGGCTGTACTCGAACTGGATGCCCGCCAGTGGGCTCCAGCCACGCAGTTCTGCCGTCGTGACCGCGCGTGACACCCGCCAGGCGGGGAAGTTCGACAACCCGGCGTACAGGATCTTGCCGGCGCGGGTCAGATGGTCGAGGGTGGTCAGGATCTCCTCGACGGGGGTCACGGTGTCCGGCAGGTGGGCCCAGTAGAGGTCGATGTAGTCGGTGCCCAAGCGCTTGAGGCTCGTGTCGACCGACCGGATGATGTTCTTGCGGCTGTTGCCGGTGGTGGATACGTGGGGACGCGTGTGGCCCAGCGAGAACTTGGTAGCCAGCACGAAGTGGTCACGGTCGTTGCCGATGAGCTCGCCGAGGAGCTGCTCCGACTGGCCGATCTGGTAGCTGTCAGCGGAGTCGATGAACGTGCCGCCTGCCTCGGCGAAACGCTCGAACATCTTCCTGGACTCGTCCCGGCTGGCCCCGCCGCCCCAGGACGAACCGAAGTTGGCCGTTCCCAGGGCCAGCTCGGACACCCGTAGACCGTTGGTGCGTCCGAAGGTCGTGTAGCGCATGGCGCCTCCTCTGTCGCTCAGTGCTCGGTGCCAAGCGCCCGGTGGACGTGGCGCAGCAGCTCTCGCCGCTGTTCGGGGTCGCGGAAGTAGAAATGACCACCGCGCAGGGTGCGGTGCTCGAAGGTCCCGCGGGTATGAGCCCGCCAGCCGGTCAGGTCGCCGTCCTCCCGGTCACCGACGAAGGCGGTGACGGGGACGGCGAGCGGGGGTTCCGGGACGAACGCGTAGGTTTCTGCGATCTCCATGTCGGCCCGGAAGTAGCCGAGGACGATGTCGCGCAATTCGTCGTCCTCGTGGACGGCGGCGGGCAGCGCTCCCCACCGGTGCTCGATCTCGGCGAGCAGCTCGGCCTGGGGCAGGCCGTGCACCGGTCGCCGGCTGACGATCGGCGGAGGCTGCACGGACGACATGAAGAGCCGCGTCGGCTGGGGACGGCCGGCGGTACGCAGGGCACGGGCGACCTCGTGAGCGACGAGCCCGCCGAGGCTGTGACCGAAGAAGGCGAAGGGTCCGGGCCCGAAGTCGACCTGTTCCACCAAGGTGGCCACCAGGTCGGTCATGCGGGTGAAGGGCGGCTCCTTCTCGCGGGGTGCCCGCCCGGTCATCTTCACGCCCAGCACCCGCACCCCGGGCAGTTCACCGGACCAGCGCAGGAACTCGCCGACGGAGCCGCCGGCGTGGGCGAAGCAGTACAGCTCGACCGTGGCGCCGGGCTTGCTGTCCCGGCAGGCGAGCCAGCGGGTCCCCTTGGGGACGGCGCCCCGGGCAGCGGGGCTGGTGGGTTCCGGCACGCTCACTCCTGCGTTCCATGGGAGGGAAGACCTCCGCCAGGGAGCTCGGCATCCAGGAATTCGGCGAACTCGAAGGCTGTGGGGGCCGCGAACAGGGACTTCACGGTGATCTCGACGGGCAGGCGTTCACGGATCTCGGCCAGAACCCGGGCAGCGATCAAGGAGTCGCCGCCGAGGTCGAAGAAGCTGTCGTCGGGGTCGACGTCCGGCAGGGCCAGAACGCGGCGAAACAGGTCCAGGACCAGCGGGAGGGTACCGCCATCGGGGCCACCTTCATCGGCCGCCTCCCCCGTGGGGGCGGACGGGACTGCCGTGTTTGACCGCGGAGTCGTGAGGGAGAGGTCCGCGCCGCGTCCGGTCCCGGCGACGGGCTCCGGCGGCCGCAGCAGGTAGGGACGACGCTCGAACGGGTAGCCGGGCAGAGGTACCTTGGCCCTGCGGGCCCCGCCGTGTACGCCGCTCCAGTCGACGGGGACGCCGCCGGCCCACAACTGCCCGAGCGTGTCCAGTACGGAGGCGAGCGCGCCGCCGCCCTTGGAATCGGCGAGCGGGGCCAACAGCGACGGCCCGCCCCGAGCCGGGCCGGACGCAACCCTTCCGGGCCCCGGCTGGAGCAACAGGCGGCCCTCCGCCCGATCCTCGGAAAGCAGTGCGGCGAGCACGCCGTCCCCGCGCGCCGCACCGGACCACTCCCGTGCCCACCAGACGGCGTCGGGCCTCGCCCCGACCCCGTCGCGCCAGCGCGCGTCCTGGGCGGAGAACAGGGGGATACGGGGTTGCCTGACCGCGATCGTACGGACCGGGCCGATGAGGGTGTCCTCCCTCCCCGGCTCCGCGCACCGGGCCCGGGCCAGCAGCAGCCGCAGTGCGTCGGGCAGGTCGAGGACATCCGCCAGGACGGCCGCAACGAGGGCTCCCGTCCCGGTTCCGCAGACGCCGGCCGGCCGCACGCCCCAGCGGATCCACAGCCTGGCGAGTGCGTACTCGCGTGCGAACACGCAGATGTCGTGGACCGCGAGGTCGGACGGCCGGTCCTGACGGGGGCTGGACAGGGCTTCCTGTACGGCGGCGGCCTGCTCGGGGGCGAGAGCGTCGAGGCAGGCGGCGAAGGACCGCTCGTACTCCGGCTCGGCGAGCGGGTGCCACCCGGGTCCGGGCCGCCCGCCGATGCCGGGAAGGAGCAGAACGACCTCGCGGTCGCGTGCTGTCGCGCTGGTGACGTCCGCGGCTCCGCCCGCCAGGGCGCTCAGTGCGGCTGCCGCGTCGGCGGCCCGGCCGGCGACGGTGAAGGCACGGTACGGATGTTCCTGCCTGCCGGTCTGGAGGGTCCACGCCACATCGGCGAGCACCGTCTCCGGCGCGCTCCTCAAGAAGGCGGCAAGGTTGGCTGCGGCGACGGACAGGGCCGCCGGTGTCCGCGCGGACACGACGAGGAGCTGCTCCGACCGGCTTGGGGCGGCGGACCGGGGCGCGGGGGCCTCTTCCAATACGACATGAGAGTTGACCCCACCGATACCGAAAGCACTGACCCCTGCGCGCCGGGGGCCGACACGGGGGTGCCACGGGGTGTACCGGGTGGCGACACGAAAGGGGCCCGAGGCGAAGTCGATCTGACGGTTGGGTTCCTGGAAGTGAAGGCTGGGCGGGATCGCCGCATTCTCCAGCGCGAGGATCGTCTTGATGAGGCCGGCCGCGCCCGCGGCGGTGTCGGCATGTCCGATGTTGCTCTTGACGGATCCGATGGAACAGAAACCGAGTTCGTCGGTGTGCTGCTGGAACGCCCGGGTCAGGGCGGCCACTTCGACCGGGTCTCCGAGCGGGGTCGCCGTGCCGTGCGCCTCGACGTACGTGATGGTCCCGGGGTCCACGCCGGCGGTGAGCTGAGCGGCTCGGATTGCGGCCGACTGACCCTCGATGCTGGGGGCCGTGAAGCCGATCCGTGCCGAACCGTCGTTGGTGACGGCAGAGCCCCGGACCACGGCGAGAACCCTGTCGCCGTCGGTGAGGGCGTCGGTGAGGCGTTTGAGGACCACCATGCCGACGCCGCTGCTCGCCACGGTGCCGTCGCCCCGGGCATCGAAGGTGCGGGTTACTCCGTCGGAGGAGAGGATGCCGTCCTCGCTGTACCCCGGCTGCTTCGGTGGGACGTGCACGGCGACACCGCCGGCGAGGGCCAGGTCGCAATCGCCGCCGAGCAGCCCCTGGACGGCCAGGTGGACGGCCACGAGAGCGGTGGCACAGGCGGACTGCACGGTTGTCGCGGGTCCGCTCAGGCCCAGCCGCTCGGCGGTACGGGATGCCAGGAACTCCGGTGCGGCAGCGAGCAGAAGGTCGTCGTCGGTCAGGTCGGGGAAACGTTCCCGCTGGTCCTGCACCGTCTGCAGATGGGCGGTCTCCGTCGATCCGCCGTACACACCGACGGGTCCCGGGCAGCGGTCGGGATCCTGACCGGCGTGTTCGAGAGCGGCGACGGCGCACTCCAGGAAGACGCGGTACTGCGGATCGAGGACATGGGCTTCGTCGTCGGAGTAGCCGAAGTACCCGGCGTCGAACCACTCGGGGCGCTCCAGCAGGCCCCGGGCCGGCACATAGGTCGGGCCGCCCGTGGACGGGACGGCGCCGGTGCGCACCGGCCGGACCGGCTCCCGGGTGATGGTGTCGAGGCCCGAGGCGAGGTTGTGCCAGAACTCGTCGATGTCACGGGCGCCCGGGAAACGGCCGGCCATGCCGATGACGGCGACGTGGCCGCTCTCATCGAGGTTCTGGCCGGAGTCAGTCACTCGTGCCTCCCCCGAGTGCCGCCCGGCGGTCGGCGAGCCGGGCGCGGCCGCTCGTCCGGGGCCTGATCGCGGCGCGTGCGGCTGCGCCGGTGACGCCCTGGTCGAGGTACCGGGCAAGGTCGCGGACCGTGGGGTGGGCGAAGAGCTCGACCAGTGGCACGTCATGGCCCAGGCGCAGGGCGATTCTTTCGCGGACCACGCTCAGCAGGAGGGAGTGTCCACCGAGATCGAAGAAGTTGTCCTGGAGCCCCACGTGCGGCAGTTCGAGAACCTCGCTCCAGATCTCGGCGACGACGCTCTCGCTCCGCCGTTCCGGTAAGGGCGACTGGGATGTCACGATGCCACTCCAATTCTTCTTCTACGGGAACCACAGGGGCGGTCGGGCCATTCGATCCTCCAAGCGCCGGATCCAGAAGTCCAATAGCTACATTCCCTGAGAGGCAGAACCACTCGTTATGCGGGGACAGAGTCCGGGCGGACATGCCGAAAGGCATCGGCGGGCCGCTGTGCGGGCGGTCGCCGACGCCGATCGGGAAAGGCAACGCTCAGCCGCGCAGCACGGTTTTGCTGCGCATCAGGAAATCGGACAGGTAGCTGTCGTGGGGCATGCCGGTGTCGGTCCAGTGGGTCGGGTGGTTTCCCAGATGGAGGTTGCTGATCGTCGGTTCGTGGAAGAGCGCGTCGACAAGCCGCTCGTCGCTCGTGAAGGCGCTCAGGACCAGGGTGTCCCGCAGTGGCGCCGTCCAGACGTCTCGGTTCCAGGGCGCGACCCACACACAGGGGAACGGGACCTCGATACCGGCCTCGGGCGCGTCCGGGCGGTCGAGCTCGAAGACCGCAGGACGCAGGACTGCGCTGCCGTCGCCGAGTTCGTCGACGAAGCCGTCGCCTCCCAGCCAAGGCCGCGCGCCCTCGGCCCGGCCGAGTACGTACTTCTCCAGGACCCTGGCGGATCCGACGGCCTGTACCGGCAGCAGCGCGTTCTCGTCCTGCGGAGGCAGGCTCACCAGGGCGGCGAGGCGCTCGGCGAGGGCCTCGGCAACGGGTGCCGGATCGCCCTCGACGAACACTGCGGTGGCGTTCACGCAGCCCGTGCCGCCGTGGTGCGCGATCGAGTCGACGACGGTGTCGAGATGGCGGGACCAGTCGACGTCGGCGGTCAGGAGGATCTTGCTGCGGCCCGGGGTCAACGGCAGCACGCCCCGGTCGTCGGCGAACTCCCGGATGACCTCGTCGCTGCCGTAACCCAGGTCGGCCTCGCGCAGCATGACCTCGGCGGCATCATGCTCGGTGGGCAGCAGGATCACGTGGTCGTCGGGGAATCCCGCGGCGCGCAGGGCCAGGACGAGCCGGTGCGGGGTCAGGGGTTCCCGCCGGGAGGGCCGCACCGCCACCCGGTAGCCCAGGGCGAGCGCTTCGGGCCAGAGACTGTGCGTGCCGGGGTGGTTGCCCGCGGCATGCACGGATAGAACCTCGCCCCGCCGCGCCCACACCGGTCGTCCGGTGCGGGTCAGGGGGTCCCGCCAGTCCTCTGCGGCTCCCCAGGGACGGGCGAACCGTATGCCTCGGTAGATGTCGGCGGCACGGCGGGCCAGGGTCCGGGTGGCCGTGCGGACCACGGGGAGCGGTATGCCGGCGACCCGGCTGACGGCGTACTCGTAGGCGGCCGGGGTGAGTCCGCCGAGTTCCGCCGTGGCGAACAGCTCGCCCGCACGGGCGATGGCCGCGACCCGTTCGTCCAACGGCAGCGGGGTGGCCGCACGCAGGGCACTCATGGCTCTGCTCACGAACACCCGGGGAGCCAGGCCCAGTTCGATGGCCGGGCTGCCCGTGAGATCGGAAATGACCTGGCGGTTGCGCGCCCGGTAGGGGCCTCCCGGGCCGAGTACGTCCAGGACGAGGGGACCGGGCCCGGATCCCGGGGTACGTGCCATCAGTAGACCCCCTCGATGACGGCCTCCTCGTCGAACCGCGCCACCGGGGCGATGTCCTGGACCGAGTCGCCGACGTGCCCAGCGGGCGCCTCGACCCGGGTGGCGAGGTCGCGTTCGAGGTTGTTGGGCAGCAGCAGGCCCTTGCTGACGTGGTTCATCACGACCTGCCCGCGGGTGCCGTGGGCCACCGGCGCGCCTGTGGCCGGATCGACGACGGAGAAGGTCACGTACGGCGACAGCGTGTCGAAGACGCAGGCGTCCTCGTCCGCGTCGAACCGCTGTCCGGCTATCCCCAGGATCATGGTGCTGCCGTAGTGCCCGTACAGCTTCAGCCCCGGAAAGACCTCGGTGCGGTACAGGTGCCGGGTGTCGGCGTCCATCTGGGTGCCTCCCCAGCGGATCGCCTTCACCTTCTCGTTGACGAGGTCGACGAGTTCGTCGCGGCGCGCGAGCCGCTCCAGCAGCGGCGGGGTGATCGTCATGACGCCGATGTCCTGGGTGCGCAGGATGAATGCCGCTTGGTCGACGACGTGTTCGGCGTAGTCGTCGGCCAGGTCCCGCCTGCCGGAGGCGATCAGCTTCTTCACCCAGCGCGGGTCGAGGTCGATCCGGAAGCCGAGACTGCCGTGTGTGGTGGCGGACTCCTCGAAGATGCGGCCCACGATGTGGGGGCCCGAGGGCGTGACGCCGAGCCACTGGGCACCCCGCGGGAAACCGTGATCGTCGAGGTTGGCACTGCTCCAGGCGATCAGCCGGTCCATCCAGTCGCGCAGGCAGATCACGCGCTTGGGCGCACCGGTGGTGCCTCCGCTCTCATACGTGCCCACGATGTGCGGCGCCGCGCCGTAGCCCTTCGGTACGAGATCGGTCACGGGTACGTCGCGAAGCTCGTTCACCACGTTGGGAAAGAGCCGCAGGTCGTCGTGGCTCTTGACGTCCTTGCGGGGGTCGAAGTCGAGCGACCGGGCCCGCCTCAGCCAGTAGGGGGAGCCGGTCTCCGGGTTGAAGTGCCATTCCATGGCCGCGCGGATGAACTCGTCGGGGTCCGGGACGACATCGAAGGGCAGGTCCAGCACGGATCGGTCTACGGGTGACACTGTGCCTCCTGGGACGCATGAAGCGATGGATCGGTGGCCGCGCGACGGGCTCACCGCGGGGTGTGGAACGTCCGCCGGTACCAGAGCAGCGGGCGGCCGGGGTGCTCGGCGCGGACCCCCGTGAGCGCCCCGAGCAGCAGCTGGTGGTCACCGGCGGCCATGACATCGTGCCGCGTGCAGCGGTACGCGGCGTGCGCGTCGGGCAGATGGGGCAGGTTCGTACCCGGCCAGTCCGCGAAGTCCTCCCCGGCGAAGCGGTCGACGCCGTGGGCGGCGAACTTGGCGGCCACGGCCCGGTGCTTCTCGCCCAGCACGTTGACGACGAACTCGGGAGCGCTGACGAGCGCGTCATGGCAGCTCGACGTCCGGTTGACGCCGACCAGCAGCAGCGGGGGATCGAGCGAGACGGACGTGACGGAGCTGGCGGTGAACCCCCAGCGGCGGCCGAGGCCGTCGACGGTGGTCACCACGGTGAGGGCGGCCGGCAGCAGTGCCATGGCCTCGCGGAAATGCCGCGCCTCGGTCAGCGCGGTGGGTGGGACGTGAGCTTTCACAGTGCGCTCTCCATCGATGATGCGTTCGCCGCGACCCGGCCACCGAATCGGCCGGGTGAAAGGAAGTCGAGGGGGACCTCGGGAGTGCGTCCGGTGGCCAGATCGGCCAGGGCCTCGCCGATGCCGGTGGCGTGCTTGAAGCCGTGTGCGTTGCACCCGCCGGCGACGACGATCCTCGGGTCGCCGTCCAAGGCGCCGAGGAGGAACTGACCGTCGGGTGTCCGGGTGAACAGCGATACGGCCGCCTTGGCCGGCAGATCTTCCAGCCCCGGCAGCCGGCCGGGCAGCATCCGGGCCACGTCCGTCCAGTCCTGCGGGCGCAGGGCCCGCTCGCCGTCGTCCTCGGGGTCGAGGGCGGTGGCCCCGGGGCCGTACCCCTCCAGCCCCAACTTCACCTCGTGCCCGCCCTCAGTACCGTTGCCCCACAGCACGGGGCCCTCTTCGGTCTCGCGCATGAAGACCGGGAAGCGGTCCAGCTCGAAGCTCCCGTCGGTCACCACCGGCCGGAACCACGTCAGGGGCATCCGCAAGGTCTCCAGCGGCAGTCCTCCCACGAGGGCCGACAGCCACGACCCGGCCGTGATCACCACCCGGCGCACCCGGCTCTCCCCTTCGGCGGTTCGCAGCACGACGCCGCCGTCCCCCGCTTTCACTGCGCGTACGCGGGTGTCGGTGTACACGCGGGCGCCGGCGATGCCGGCGAGTCGGGTGGCGGCCCGTACGGAGTCCTCGGCACGCAGGATGCCGGCGGACGGCTCCCACACGGCGAGGTGGTGCCCGGGCACGCCGGTGTGCCGGGGGAACCGCTCACGCAGCTCGGCCGCCCCCATGCTGTGCACCTCAATACCGTGCGTACGGGCCGCCCGCAGCGTCCCGCCGACGATGGCGCCCGCTTCGGGCCCGATGAGCAGGCCGCCGCCGGGGAAGAAGAGGCGCTGTCCGGCCTCTTCCTGCAGCCTGTGCCACAGTTCCAGCGAGCGCCTCGCCAGCGGCACCAGCCCCGGGTGTTCCAGACAGGTGGTGCGGAACATCCGCGAGCCGCCGTACGACGAACTGAGCGCGTGCCCGGGCTTGCGGCTCTCAAATCCGATCACGTCGACGCCACGGGAGGCGAGCTGCCACAGCGCGGCGGCTCCCCATGCCCCCAGTCCGATCACGGCGACGTCCGCGTCCCACCGACTCATCTGCTCCTCTTTCCCGTCTGCGGCCGAACCGGCCGGAACGGCCCGAACCACCGGACCACGCGGTCGCGGTCCAGCACGTGAGTGGTCGGTACTCAATTGCCGGGGCCGTCCCGGGTTGAGTACCGCTCACTCAGGCCCCGGTGGCCCCCGCCGTGGTCCTCTCGGACGGGAAGTCCCGCCCGCTGCCGTGCGGCACCGCGGGCCACGAGAAGCGCAAGGGGGAACGGATGCTCTTCCGGATTCTTGGAGTGCCCGAGCTGTACGACGAGCGGCGCCGGCGCCGGGTACGCCTGGCCGGCCCGATGCAGGGCGCCTTGCTGGGCGCCCTCCTGGAACAGCCAGGTGTCACGGTGCCCGCGGAGCAGCTGATCCGTGAGGTGTGGGGAGACCGCCCGCCGGCCAAGGAGGCGAATGCCCTGCAGGCCCATGTGTCGCGGCTGCGGGGGCGGCTGGCGCTGGTGGAGCCCGAGCGTGCCAATGCGCCGCGCCTGATCCGACACGGCACGGGATACGAGCTGGCGGCCGGCGAACACGACACCGACGCCGGACGGTTCCGGCTGTCCGTGGCCGAAGCCCGGGAACTCGCAGAGCACGATCCGCAGGCCGCGTACGAGGCCTTCCGGCAGGCTCTCTCGCTGTGGCGGGGCGACGTACTGGAAGGCAGCGTCATGGGGCCGATCTGCGCCGGGCTGGCCGCCGAGCACGAGCGGGCCCGGCAGGATGCGCTGGAGACGTTCTTCGAAACCGCTCTGCGCACAGGGCGGCATGAGCAGGTGCTCGGTGAGCTGCGGGCGGCTGTGTCGGCACACCCGGGGCGGACCCGTTTCCGGGAGCAGCTGGCGCTCGCCCTGCGGAGCAGACCGGCCGCGGCGGCGCCGGGGGCCTGCCGGCCGGGGCCAGCGGCCGGCAGGCCGGGCGAGCTTGAACGGCTGCGTGGCCTCGTCCAGTTGCTGGCCTCGGAGCAGCGGTCCCTGCGCACTCGGTTAGACGGACTGACGGCGCTGGTCAGCGCTCCTGAGTAGGCGGCCGGACGATCACGTGACCGTGGCCCGGTGCGACACGGAAGGTGGAGTCCTCATGCGAGAGATGGCTCGACAGTGGGGTGCTTGTGTGGTGACAGACCATGGATGACGGCACGTTGAAAACGGTGGGCGAATCCACGAACAGCGGCGCCTCGGCCCGGACGTAGCCCATTCCCACCTCCAGGTGAGCCTGGGTGACGACCGCTCCCCCCGCCCATACGGTGCTCGAGCACCCGGGTGCGCAACACGTCGAGCAGTTCGCTCATGCGGCCCCTTCCTGTCCGGCGAAGGCGGGCATGACGTGCGCGGCGAAGAGCTCCATCGCCGTGGCGGAGCGGGCGAAGGCCAGTCCGCCCGGGTTGAACTGGAGGCTGAAGGAGAGGTCCGCACCGAACTGCCCGCGGACGGCGGCGATCTGTTCGCGCACGTCGTCCGGGTTTCCCGCGAGCACCTTGTTGGCCGCCAGCGACGCCTGGAACTCGTAGTTCTTCGCCTTGTCCAGGAACTTCTCGTAGCCGGGGTAGTCGGCCGAGCCGCCTGCGGCGAGGGGGGCCACCGCACGGGCCATGTGCTCGACGTACTGCCGCTCGTAGAACTCGGCCTGGCGGTGCGCCTCCTCGCGGTCCGTGCCGAGGTAGCAGGTGAACTTGATCTGGATGCGCCGCTCGCCGGGAGGGTGACCGGCGCCGTCCCACGCCGAACGGTAGGCGTCGAGCATCCCGGCCAGCTGTTCGGCCGAGGTCACGGAGGGCACCACCTGCAGGTGGTGGCCCGCGGCGCCGGCTGCCGCGCACGACTGCGCGCTGGTGGCGGAGGCGATGAAGACGGGGGGATGCGGCCTCTGGTAAGGGCGGGGCAGCAGGGTGACGGGGCCGAACTGGTGGAAGCGCCCCTCCCAGACCAGGTCCTCGGTGGTCCACAGCTGCCGCACGGCCTCGACGCCCTCGGCGAACCGGTCCCGGCTCTCGTCCATCGGGATGCCGAACGCGGCGAACTCGGTGGGCAGGAAGGCCCGGCCGAAACCGACGTCGAGGCGCCCGTGTGAAAGGTGGTCGAGCATCGCCAGCTTGCCGGCCAGCTTCACCGGGTGGGTGAAGGCGGGAACTACGGCGCCGGTGGCGATGCGGATGCGGCTGGTGCGGGCCGCGGCCGCGGCGAGCAGCGTGACCGGGTCGGGGCTGTAGCCGCCGTAGGCGGAGAAGTAGTGCTCGACCGTTTGCGCCTGCGTGAATCCCAGCGATTCGGCCAATTCGATGAGCCGCAAGGTCTCGTCATAGTACGAGGTGGCGGATTTGACCGCCGGATCGACCACTGGGAAAAAATTGACACCGAATTCCGTCATACCGCTCCTCCTGGTAACTGAATGGTGTGCCAGTCCCAGGGAAAGCGGGTGCGCGGCGCCCCGTCAACCGTCGGGGGCATTTGCCCGTCAGGCTGTCAGTCCGCTGTCAGGAATGCCATTCCCCATTGCCCGCAGCGCGGCGGCCTGCTTGATTTCCGACATGCCTGCTGCGGGATGCGGCAGCGACCCCCCGACCTCAACGCCAAAGGACCCGTCATGCGCGGAAGTTACGCCGTGCCGTACGCGAGCCGTGGCAGCATCCTCGGCGAAGCCGAGGCCAAGGCGCTCGAACAACTGATCGCCTCGGACGGCTCACTGTCCACGGGATCGGTCCGGGACCGCTTCGAGAAGCGGTTTCGCGAACACATCGGTACGCGGCACGCCCTGTCCGTCACCAGTGGCACCGTCGCGCTGGAACTGGCCATTCACCTGCTCGACCTGAAGGAGGGTGACGAGGTCATCGTCACTCCCCAGACATTCCAGGCGACCGCCCAGCCGCTGCTCGGGCTGCCGGTGTCCGTGCGTTTCTGCGACGTCGACCCCGACTCGCTGAACATCGACCCGGCGACCCTGAAGTCCCTGATCACGGATCGCACCCGGGCCGTCCTCCTGGTCCACTACGGAGGCTGGACCGCCGAGATGGACGAGATCATGGCGATGACCCGGGACCGGAACATCACGGTCGTCGAGGACTGCGCGCACGCACTGGGCGCGATGTACGACGGCCGCCGCCCGGGCGCGCTGGGTGACATCGGCTGTTTCAGCTTCCACTCGTCCAAGAACATCACCACCCTCGGTGAAGGCGGCATGATCACCGTAGGCCGGGACGACTGGGCTGAGCGCCTCGACCGATTGCGTTCCAACGAGGTGGACGGCGACTTCTCGCCGGCCCGCCACCAGGGCCTGCGAACGGGTCGGGAGCTGCTGCCCTGGATGAAGTACGCATCGTCCGCGTACGAGCAGGTGTGCTCGCACATCCGCCGCCCGGGAACGAACGCCACCCTGTCCGAGGCGGCGGCGGCCGTGGGCCTCGTCCAGATGAACCGGCTGCACGGGCTGGTGGAGCGCAGGCGCGAGGTCGCCCGCAGGCTGGACGAGGTCGTCGCCCGCCACCCGTACACCCGTCTTCAGCAGCCCCGGCCCGGGGTGCGGCACGCCCAGCACCTCTACACCTTCTTCGTGGACGGGCCGCCGGGTCTGCGTGAGGCCGTGATCCGCGCTCTCGACGTGCGGGGCGTGGAGGTGCAGCTGCGCTATCTGCCACTGCACCTGCTGCCCGAGTGGCGCGAGCGCGGTCACGGGCCCGGGGAGTGCCCGGTCGCCGAGGAGCTGTGGTTCGGCCAGCACGTCAACCTGCCGTGCCAACCGGGGCTGTCCGAGCAGCAGGTGGACCACTTGGTTGCCGCCCTCGACGACGTTCTCCGTTCTGAAGTGAAAGGACTGTCATGCCTCTCATCGACGTAAAGCTCTACCAGGACCGGCTCGACGAGCGCACCCGCGCCGAGCTGATCGGCCGTCTGACCGATGCCGCGGCCGCCGTGCTGGGTGACGAGGTGCGCGAGCACACCTGGGTGGTGCTGACCGGAGTGCCGCGACAGAGCTGGGGCATCGCGGGGGAGCCGGGCGCATGAACTTCGACGGCATCTACCTCGCGGGCGTCGGCACCCATCTCCCGCCCTCCGTCACGACGGAGCAGGCGGTCCGCACGGGCTGGTACACCGAGGAGGCCCGTAAGGCATCAGGCCTGGAGTCGGTCGCCGTCGAGACGGCCCTGCCCGCAGTCGACATGGCCGTACGGGCCGCGCGGACCGCCGTCGCCCGTTCCGGCCACCGGGCGCAGGACTTCCTCGGTCTGCTGCACAGCAGCACGTACCACCAGGGACCGGAGGGATGGTCGCCGGCCCACTACATCCTGCTCAACACCCTGGACCGGCCGATCTCCGCCCACCATGTCCAGCACGGCTGTCTCGGGGTCCTGGCCGGCCTCCAGACGGCGGCCCTGCGGCTCGCCGCATCCTCCGACCCGGACGCGGCGATGCTGCTGACGGCGGCCGACAACTTCGAGACGCCCCTGGTGGATCGCTGGCGCTCCTCGTCGATGTTCGTCCTCGCGGACGCCGGTTCGTCACTGGTGGTTTCACGGCGCGGCGGCTTCGCCCGGCTGCTGGCCATGGACTTCGTCTCGCAGCCCGGCATGGAGGCCATGCACCGGGGGGCGGAGCCGCTGCTGCCGCCGCAGGTGCCGGTGAGCCGGGTGATGGACTTCGACGCCAGGCTGGAGCACTGGCGGCTGAAGTGGGCCGAGGGCGGCGCGATCCCCCTCGGCGACTTCGGCGAACTCATCGCGGACAGCGTGCAGCGCACACTGGCGGCGGCCGACAGCTCGCTCGACCGAGTGACCCGGATCGTGCACAACGGTTTCAACCGGGACCCCCTGAGCGTCTTTCTCCTGGACCCGCTCGGCCTGTCCGCCGACCGCGGCACGTGGGAGCTCAACCGGCGCATCGGCCACGCGAGCGTCTCGGACTTCGCCCTCGGTCTCGAACACCTCTGGAGCACCGGCCGGGTACGGCCCGGGGACCATGTGCTGATGCTCGGGTTCACCACGGGCATGGAAGCCGCCTGTGCCCTGCTGGAGATCACCTCCGGTCCCGAACCGGTCCGCTGACCGCTGTCCCCCTGTCTCCCCTCATACGCGAAAAGGAGAGTTCTCCGATGCTCGAAGGATGCACCCCCTGGCCGCAGGACGTGGCCGCCCGCTACCGCGACGACGGCCATTGGCGCGGAGAGAGCCTCGTGGACCTGCTCGACACCGCCGTCACGGCCTACGGCGCCAGGACGGCGCTGGTCCAGGACGACGTCCGGATCACGTACACGGAACTGGGGCTGCGGACCCGGCGGGCGGCCGCCGGCTTCCGCGCGCGTGGCATCGGGGCCGGCGACCGGATCGTGGTCCAGCTTCCCAACGGACCCGATTTCGTCGTCGTCTGCTTTGCGCTGTTCCGACTCGGCGCCCTGCCCGTCTTCGCCCTGCCTGCCCACCGCTCCCAGGAGATCACCCATCTGTGTGCGCAGTCCGATGCGGTCGGCTACGTCTTCCCGCGCAGCCACCACGGCTTCGACCACGCGGCGCTGGCCCGCCGGGTCCGTGACGAGGTCACCGGCCTGAAGCATCTGTTCGTGTCGGGCGAGGGGAGGCCGGCAGACGGCGACGTGGTGCCGCTGGCCGAGGTGGACGCGGATCCCGTTGAACTGCCCGCCCCGGACCCTGCGGACGTCGCGTTCTTCCTGCTCTCCGGTGGGACCACGGCCCTGCCGAAGCTGATCCCCCGTACGCACGACGACTACGTGTACCAGACCCGGGCCGCCCGTGCGGCCGGGCCGGTCGTCGGCGGCGACGTGTATCTCGCTGTTCTGCCGGTCGAGTTCAACTTCACCTGGGGATGCCCGGGCGTGGTCGGAACGCTCGCCGTGGGGGGCACCGTGGTGCTGGCCCAGGACCCGACTCCCGAGCGCTGCTTCCCCCTCATCGAGCGGGAAGCCGTGACGTTCACCTCGGTGGTGCCGAGCGTCCTCCAACTGTGGTTGGAGGCAGCCGAGTGGCACGACGCCGACCTGGGCAGTCTCCACTTCCTCCAGGTCGGCAGCGCCAAGCTGTACCCGGAGGTGGCGGCACGCGTCGAACCAGCCTTCGGCTGCCGGCTCCAGCAGGTCTTCGGCATGGCCGAGGGGCTGCTCACCTTCACCCGCGAAGGCGACGCCGCGGACACCGTCCTCACCACCCAGGGGCGGCCCGTCTCCCCGGCGGACGAGATCCGCATCGTCGACGAGGAGGACCGCGAGCTACCGGCGGGCGGTATCGGCGAACTCCTCGCCCGTGGCCCGTACACGTTGCGCGGCTACTACCGGGCCCCGGAGCACAACGGCCGGTCCTTCACCGACGACGGTTTCTACCGCAGCGGGGACCTGGCGCGGCTGACGCCCGAAGGCAACCTCGTGATCGAGGGACGCATCAAGGACGTCATCATCCGGGGCGGCGACAAGGTGTCCGCGGCCGAGGTCGAAGGGCATCTGCTCGCCCTGAACTCCGTGGCGCGCGCGGCCGTCGTGGCGTACCCCGACGAGTACCTGGGCGAGCGCACCTGCGCCTTCGTCGTCCCCGTGGACCGGGCCCCGGTACTGGCGGAGATCAAGGCGGCTCTGGAGCAGCGGGGCCTGGCCGCGTACAAGCTGCCGGATCGTGTCGAAATCGTCGCCGAACTCCCCCTCACCGGCCTCGGAAAGACCGACAAGAAGATGCTTGCCGCCCTCGCCCGTGGCGAGCGCGTGCCCGCTTCGGCGGCGTTCCTGCCCGTCGCCGCGGCAGTCCGTGCGGCTGTGCCGGACGCGGGCTGAACCGATCACCACGGAAAGGCCGACCTCATCATGAACACCGAAGCCCCCCGCTCGGCGGACGAGATACGCGCGGCGGTCGCCGCGCTGATCAGCCCCGAGCCGGATGACATCCCCGACCACGCGAACCTCGTTCTGCTGGGCCTCACTTCGCTCGACCTGATGCGGCTGAGCGGGCGCTGGCGCCGCGGCGGCATTCCCGTGAAGTTCGAGTCCCTCGTGGCCGACCCCACCATCGAGGGCTGGGTCCGGCACGTCGCCGCCGTCACCGCGGACTCTTGAGCCCGGCCGTCCCCCTCCCGCACCGACCCGCGAAAGGAGCCAGGACCTTGACGCTCTCCGCCGCACCCGCGATACCCGCCATCCGCGCCTACCCCATGCCCGCCTCCACCGACCTGCCGGAGAACACGGCCACCTGGAAGGTCGACCCGCGCCGCGCCTTGTTGCTGATCCACGACATGCAGCACTACTTCCTGCGGTTCCTGCCACCCGGCCAGGAACCGCGTACGGGCCTGGAGGACCGAGTGACGGCGCTGCGGCAGGCCGCCACCGCCGGAGGCGTGCCGGTCGCGTACACCGCACAGCCCGGCGACATGACCCCGTTGCAACGAGGCCTGCTGGCGGACTTCTGGGGGCCCGGCATGAGTGCTGCACCCGAGCACCGGGGCTTCCCCGTGCGGTTCGGGCCCGCCGCCGGGCATCACGTTCTCACCAAGTGGCGGCCCAGCGCCTTCTACCGCACGGGTTTGCGGGAGCTGATGCGCGCACAGGGCCGGGACCAGCTCGTCCTGTGCGGCGTGTACGCACACATCGGGGTGCTCCAGACCGCCTGCGATGCCCTGGCCCGTGACATCGAGTCGTTCCTCGTCGCCGACGCGGTGGCGGACTTCGGCGAGGCCGACCACCGCATGGCGCTGGAGTACGCGGCGGCCCGCTGCTCCGTGGTACTACCCGCGAAGACCGTATTATCCGCCTTTGCGGCCCCTGACGCGGGAGCCCCTCGATGACTGGGGGTGGCACGGTGGCCGACCTGGTGAACCGGCTGACCGGCAAGGACGCGCCGGACGCGTTCGCCCTGCTGCACCGCCCCGAGGCCGGCGCCGGGGACGCACTCGACGTGCTCATCGGCGACGTGACGCCGGCCGCCACCCTCGCGGACGTCCCCGTACCGGAGGCGCGCGGGGGCGGGCCCCACGAGCAGCTGGTCCTGCTGCCCTACCGGCAGATCGCGGAGCGCGGCTACGAATGCCCGGACGATGGCGAGGAGCTGCTCGTCATGGACATCCGCGACCAGAGCACCGTGACGCTGGACGCGTTCCTCGAAGGGCTGCCGGACCTGCCGCTCACCGTACGGGGCGGCACGTTCGACGTCGACGACGACGCGTACGCGCAGACGGTGCGCCGGATCATCGAAGACGAGATCGGAACGGGCGCCGGCGCGAACTTCGTCCTCAGACGCACCTATACCGCGTGGATCAACAACTGGTCGGCCGTTTCGGCGCTGGCCCTTTACGGGCGGCTGCTGCGCAACTCCCAAGGCGCGTACTGGACGTTCTTGATCCGGTTCGGTGGGCGGACCCTGATCGGCGCCAGTCCGGAGCGTCACATCACACTGCACCGGGGCACCGCCGTGATGAACCCGATCAGCGGCACCTACCGCTACCCGCACGGCGGTGCCACCCCCGCGGCCGCACTGGAGTTCCTGGAGGACGGCAAGGAGCGCAACGAGCTCTACATGGTGCTCGACGAGGAACTCAAGATGATGAGCCGGCTCTGCCCCGAGGGCGGCCGGGTCGCCGGGCCACAGCTGCGGGAAATGAGCCATCTGGCCCACACCGAGTACTTCATCGAAGGGCGCTGCGACGCGGACCCGCGCGCGGTGCTGCACGAGACCCTCTTCGCACCGACGGTGACCGGCAGTCCCCTGGAGAGCGCCTGCCGCGTGATCAGCAAGTACGAGCCGGACGGCCGCGGTTACTACGCCGGAGTCGCCGCCCTGCTCGGGAGGGACGCCGACGGGCAACGCCGGCTCGACTCCGCGATCCTGATCCGTACCGCGGACATCACGCAGCGCGGCCGGCTGCGGCTGGGCGTGGGAGCCACCCTGGTACGCGACTCGGACCCGGTGTCCGAGGCCCAGGAGACCCGTGCCAAGGCCGCCGGGCTGCTCGCCGCCTTCGACGGCGGGGCGCCGGACGAACGGCCACCGAGCCGTCCGGAGGCCGGACCGCTGGGAGCCGACCCGCGCGTCTCCCGCGCCCTGCGGGCACGCAACGACCCGCTGGCCGGCTTCTGGCAGTCGTCGCCAGGCGACCGCTCGCCCCGGCCGCCGCACCTGGCGGGCCGGCGAGCCCTGCTGATCGACGCCGAGGACACCTTCTCGGCCATGGGTGCGACGCTTCTGCGCGCACTCGGACTCGACGTGAGCGTACGGCGGTTCGACGAGGACTACTCATTGACCGGACAGGACCTCGTGGTCGTGGGACCGGGACCGGGTGACCCACGCGAGGTGGGCAACCCGAAGATCGCCCACCTCCGGGCGCAGACACGGAATCTGCTCGAGGCGGGCACCGCGTTTCTGTCGGTCTGCCTCGGCCACCAGGCACTGTGCGGCGTCCTGGGCCTTCCTCTGGTCCGCAAGGACGTCCCCCACCAGGGGGTACAGCGCACCATCGACCTCTTCGGGCAGCGCGAGGAGGTGTTCTTCTACAACACGTTCGCAGCCGTGTCGTCGGCCGACGCCGTCAGCGGCCACCCGGCCCGGCCCGGCCCGGTGAAGGTGTGCCGGGACGGGACGACGGGTGAGATCCACGCGCTGCGCGGACCCGGCTTCGCCTCGGTCCAGTTTCATCCCGCGTCCGTGATGACCCGCGACGGCATCGGCATCCTCGAAGGGCTCATCAGCACCGTGATGGCGCCCTCGACCGAGTTTCCACGAGATCGTGAGGCCACCGCATGAGCTCCTCCCTGGTCACCGGCAGCTCGCTGCCGCACACAGTGACGGCCCCGGCCGTCGCACAGCACCCGGGCTGGCAGGACGACGAGGCCGTCCACGACGTCACCCGGCGGCTGGCCGGCTACCTGCCGCTGGTCCTACCCGCCGAGTGCGACCGGCTCACGGCCCGGATGGCCGCGGTCGCGAGCGGCGAGGCGTTCCTGCTCCAGGGTGGCGACTGCGCCGAGACGTTCGACGCGCTGAGCGCCGAGTCGGTGGCGGCCAAGCTGGACACGCTCCTCGCCATGGCCGGCTCCCTGACGGCCGGTACGCGGCTGCCGGTCGTGGTGGTGGGCCGGATCGCGGGCCAGTACGCCAAACCGCGGTCCCAGCCCACCGAGGTGCGCGACGACGTCGCGCTGCCCGCCTACCGGGGCGACGCGGTCAACGGGCTGGAGTTCTCCGCCGCGCTCCGCACACCGAACCCGTACCGGATGCTCCGGATGTATGGAGCGGCGGCCGCCACCCTCAACAGCATCAGGGCGCTCTCGGCCGTGGCAGTCGGTCCCGGAACGGCCATCGAAGCCGACCTCCCCCTGCGACCGCGAGAGTTCTTCGTCTCCCACGAGGCCCTGCTGCTGGACTACGAGCGTGCGCTGACCAGGCTCGATCCGCGCACCGGCGCCCGGTACGCGGGCTCCGCACACCTCCTTTGGGCGGGCGAGCGGACCCGGCAGACCGATGGTGCCCACATCGACTACCTCGCAGGCATCGCGAACCCGGTCGCGGTGAAACTCGGCCCGCGGGCCACCCCGGACGAGGCCCTGGAACTCGTGCGACGACTCGCCCCGGACGCGGAGCCGGGACGGCTCACCTTCGTCGTCCGCATGGGCGCGGACCGGGTGCGCGAGGCACTGCCGGATCTGGTGGACCGCGTCACCGCGTCGGGCGCGCGGGTGGGCTGGGTGTGCGACCCGATGCACGGCAACACCTTCACCGCCCCCTCCGGCCACAAGACACGCGCCTTCTCCGACATCCTCGCCGAGATCGCCGGCTTCTTCGAGGTACACCGGTCGCTGGGGACGCATCCTGGCGGCATCCACGTGGAGATGACCGGAGAGGACGTCACCGAGTGCGTGGGCGGCGGCGGGGGCACGGGCCTGGGGGACCTGCCCCTGCGCTACGCGTCCGCATGCGACCCCCGGCTGAACCGGGAACAATCCCTCGAACTCGGCAGGCTCGCGGCGCGCATCGCAGGGCGCGGCAGGAGCCACACCCGCACCCCCAACCGACCGTGACGGCGGACAGGGAGCGGCCCGCACCACCGACCGTGCCGACGGTCAGGAACGGCGGCGGCCCGCGAGCCTGGAGCGGGCGCCGCCCACTCTCCGCTGCGGCCCCGGGGGGTCGAGCCGGTGGGCCAGCTCCGAACGAGCGGTGATCCCCAGCTTTCCATAGGTCCGGTGCAGATGGTTCTCGACGGTGCGGACCGACACGTACAGCCGGTCAGCGACCTCCTGGTTGCTCAGGCCCGCCGCCACCAAGGCGGCGACCTCGCGCTCCCGGACGGTCAGGGCGGTGGTGAGATCCGTGCGGCCGCCACCGGGTGCGGCGACCCACGGCGGCAGGGTCACCCCCGTGGAAACCGTGATCTCCTGACACAGCAGCCGGGCGGCGCGACTACGGCTCTGCCGGCCGCCGGTCTGGTGGACCTGGGCGGCCTGCGCGGCGGCCTCAGCGGCGAGTGGATGAAAGCCCAGGGCCGCGCAGCGTTCGGCGAGCTCCTCCAGGGCATCACCGTCCCGCAATGCCAGCGCCCGTACGTGCCGGGCCTGAAGAGCCGTCGTACCGGAAAACACGGAGCCGTCCGGCAGCGCTGCCACGGCCTCTTCGGCGGCGCCCAGCCGGGCGGCGAGATGGAGCGCCGCGACCTCCTGGGCACGCCGCCCGGCCGTACCGGCCGTCGCGGCGACCGACAAGGCAAGGTGCACGGCCCGGGCACGATCGCCGACATGCGCGTGCACCAGGGCGGATTCGATGGCCGTCCCGTCCTGCGCCAAGGGATAGCCGACGCCCTGACCCTCCAGTGAACGGACTTCGACGAGGGTGCGTACGGCCTCTGCGTGCTCGCCCGCCTCGGCAAGGGCGGCGGCGAGCTGGGCCAGTGTCCACGAGGGGGCCGCGAGCCAGTCGGGGACCGCATCCACGGCGGCGGCCCGGCGCAGTTCCTCCACGGCCGCGTCCCAGTGGCCGCGGGCGCGGTGCAGCCGGACCCGCAGCAGTGCGGCGCGCACCCGGCCCTGCGGATCGCCTTCGTCCCACCAATGCATACCGCCGAGGCGGGCGGCGGCCGCGGCGACCCCAGCCGTGTGGAGAGCGGCGTACGTCCGCATCCACTGGGCGGCCGTATCCACGGAGCCGTGACGCTTGTCGTGATCCAGGGGCAACCCGGAGAGCAGCCGGGCGGCCGTCGCGGGGTCGCCCCGCTCGACCAGGGCGAAGGCCGCAGGGACGGTGACCAGGCTCTCGCGGGCGGCCTCGGCAGGGAACCGCGCGGTCCCCGCCGCGTCAGAGACGTCCTCGAACCGGTCCTCGAGCAACCCGAGCAGGCTGCGCGCGCCCAGCAACCGAAGTCTGCCCCGGCCCCGCGCGCTGAGCAGGCCGCCTTCGACGATGCCCACGGCCTCGGCCGTACGGCCCAGCCCGAAGGCCATGTTCACCGCCCGGATGGCAAGGGCCTCCTCGCTCCTGGCCGATGACCGGGCGGGGACGCTTGCGAACACCCGCTCGGCTTCGCGATGCCTCCCCTGGCCCTGGAGGGCCTGCCCGAGTACGAGCCGCACAGGTACGGTCGCCACGCCGTCCGGGCTGTCCGCGTGTGACAGAGCGGCTCGGGCCAGCGCCTCGGTCCGGCCGAAGTCGAAGCGGCGCAGCGCGTGTTCAGCGGCGGCCCGCAACTGTTCGGTGGGGGGTGTCTGGCCGGCGGCGAGCCGAAGGTCGACCACCCGTGGGGCATCCTCGTGACGCCGCATGCCCACGCTTTCGATGGCGTCGGCGAGCTGACGGCGCAGTCGGCGGCCTTCGAGTTCCGGCATGGCACGCAGGACCACCGCGGAGTACAGAGGGTAGGCGAGCCGCAGACGCAGCCTGCGGCCGACGCGTTCGGTCACGACGAGGCCGCGGCGGTTGAGTGACTCGGCGGCCTGGGCCAGCCCTGCAGCGACAGGAAGGTCCGCCTCCAACGGTTCGCCCAGTGCGACGAGTTGAACGAGTTCGCGTTCGTCCGGCCGCAGGGCACCCAGCCGCAGCTGGACCAGGGCCGCCGGCCGGTCCATGGGGTCGGCAGGCAGCTCTCCGCGCCACTGCCAGATGGAGCCCTCGTTGCGGAGGGTTCCGGTGGCGAGGGCAGCGTCAGTCAGTTCGCGGAGAAGCAGGGCGTTACCGCGCGTGGCAGACCACAGCCGCTCCATGGAGACGGCCGACGGCTGGCCGCCGAGCCGGGACTGGAGCACCTTCGCAGTCGCGGTCCGGTCGAAGTGGAGCACTTCAACGCGTTCGACGAGACGCTCGACCCACAGGGCACTGATGTCACCGGGCATGGCCACGCCCGAGAGGACTGCCGCGACCAGCCTGAGCCGACCGTCCCGGACCAGCGCGTACAGGCAGGCCGCGACGGCCGCATCGATGACGTGCGCGTCGTCGAGGCCGAGCACCAGCGGGGCAGCGGGTGCCCCCTGGGGCACGCGCGGGAATTCCTTGAGGACGTCTGCCAGGGAGCCGCTGGCGCCGGTGGGGACGGCACCGCTCACCCACCGCGTCGGGGCGCCGCCCGCCGCCGCCCGCTCCAGCACGGCTTGCAGGAGCCGGCTCTTGCCTACCCCCCATTCGCCGCTGAGAAGGACCCCTCGTGGTCCGGCGAGCACCCTTTCCACATGGCCGAGTTCGGTTTCCCGGCCCGCTGTCGGCCAGTCTGCGGAGGTGGCGGTCCCCCAGGGCATGGTTGTGCCTTCCGTTTCCCTCGGTGTGTCCGGGTCCTCAGAGGAGGAGGGTTCCGCGCGCGACGGTAATCGCGCTTCCGCTCATCTCGACCGACGTGACGCGGCCATCCTCACGGGTCGCCCGCGCGTACATGGTGGAGGGGCGGCCCATCCAGGCACCCTGGACGATCTCGATCTCCGTACCGTCCTCGATCAACCCGTGCCGGGCCAGATGGATGGCCAGCGGTCCGGACGCGGATCCGGTGGCGGCGTCCTCGACCACGCCGTACGCCGGTGAGAACATGCGGGTGCGCCAGGTGTTGCCGCTGCCGGCGTAACAGTTGACGGCCATATCCGGGAACGCGGTCAGGGCACGGTGGTCGGGGCGCAGGGCCGCGAGAGCCGCGACGCTCGGCAGACCGACCAGGACGTGACGGGGGCCGTTGCAGTAGATGTCGACCGGAAGGGTCGAGTCGCGCAGGCCGAGGGAGGCGAGAAGCTCGGGCGTCTGCGCGTACGGCTCCCACGTGGGTATCGGCTGACACATCCGGACGCGGGTGATCCGGTCGCCCGTACGCTCCAACTCCACCGGGATGTCACCCATGGCGGTCTCCAGCAGCAGACTGGCGGCCTGCCGTTCCTCGCCGAGGACCTGGGCGGTGCCGAGCATGGGGTGACCGGCGAACGGCAGCTCGTTGACGGGAGTGAAGATCCGGATGCGGGCGTGTCCTCCGTGCTCGGGCGGCAGGACGAAGGTGGTCTCCGAGAGGTTCATCTCGCGAGCGATGCACTGCATCTGATGTGCGGTGAGGTCGGCAGCGTCCAAGTAGACCGCAACCGGGTTCCCTTCGAGCGGCGTGTGGGTGAAGGCGTCCGCGACGACGTACTGGCGCATGGTCAGTGGGTTCCCTTCGCTTCGAGCAGGGCGGGGAGCAAGGCGCTCAGGCCGTGGCGCGGCCGGTGGCTGCCCGAGGGATACCGACTGCCACTCGGCGCGCACGAGGTCATGGCTGGAGCCTGACCACCGACCAGGTGTCTCCCTGACGGTCGTAGCGCAGGCGGCGGTGCAGCCGGTCCGGACTGGACTCCCAGAACTCCAGGCCGTGCGGGACGAGCTGGTAGCCCACGAACGGCTCGGGCCTGGGCAGCGGGCCGAGTGCGGCCAGCCGCAGGGCATCGGCTCGCAGGGCTTCGACGTCCTCCAGCACCTCGCTCTGCCGCGACGCGATCGACATGGCGTGCGTACTGACGGGACGGGCCGCCCACAGGGCGTCCGAGGTCACGGCGGGCAGCTGCTCGACGGGGCCGGACACGACGATCTGCCGACCGCATTCGCGCCAGTAGAGCACGCCGGACGCCCAGGGCTGAGCTGCGAGTTCACGGGCCTTGGGACTTCCTCGATGGCTGGTGAAGACGAGGCCCGCATCGGACAGGGAGTTGAGCTGAACGATCCGGCTGGAGGCGCGGCCGTCCGCGCTGGTGGTCGCCAGAGCGAGCGCGCCCGGTTCGCGGACCTCATCGCGGGCCCGGTCGAGCCAGCTGCGCAGCAGGGCGAGCGGGTCGGCCGGGGGCGTACGGAACTCCTCCGGTTCGCGGACGGGGGCCGGACCGGTGGGCTCGTTCGATGTCGTCGTCATCGTGCGGGTACCTCCAGGGCCCGGCCCAGGCCGGCGAGGGAGGACAGATCGCGCCATCCCACGGCGGTCGCCTCGATGTCGAACCAGGCACGGTGAGTGGGCGCGTAGCCGATCAGCTCGGCGGCGCTGCGGGGGTGCGGCGGTGCGGCTGCCTCGGTGGACTCCCAGACCAGGACCGCTCCCCAGCGATTGTTCTCGTCGTCGGCGATCCACAGCTTCAGCACCAGTCCGGGCTGGTCGGACCAGGCTGCGGCGGCCTCGTCACTCAGGAAGCCGCGCAACGACTCGATGGTCTGATCGGATGGCGTGAGATCCCACCACGCGATCATGGCCTTCACGTGGGGATCCCTTCACGCCGGACCACGGGCACCTCGATGCCGAGCGCCCGCAGTTGGTGGAAGGGGTTCATGAACTCGCGGTTCTGCACGATCTTCCCCCGGTCCAGCAGGAAGGAATGGAGGAAATGGTTCTTGTAGTGGCCGGGCTCGTAGCCGGGGAAGTGGATCGCCCCCTCACCGTCACACTCCACCCAGAAGCGGTTGGGGTCCTGTGTCTCAAAGATCTGGATGTTGAACCACACCCAGTCGGGGAAGCATTCGAGGGACCAAACGGCATGTTCCGCCAGCCGGTCGCGGCCCCGGATGACTATGGGTTCGGGGGTGTCGGCCGTCCAGAGGCCGCCCTCCCCCGCCTCGACGAAGAGCAGGTGGCGCTTGAGGCGGTCCTGACCCGTGGTCTGCATGTACGTCTCGACCGTGGCCCGGTTGGTGCGCCGGAGTTCCGCATGGTCGGTGAAGCCCGGACGAGGGGGGGTGTCGGACACGACAGAACCTCCTGTGAAGGGGACACACAGCTCAACTGGCCGATAAATGATCTGAAAGGACGCTATATACCGACTGTCGGTCGCGATATAGCAGCTATACGCAACGGCTGCCGGCCACCGCGGGGAGCGCCGGTCGGGGCGCTCTGTTCGACTCTGGTTGCCGACGGATGACCTCGGTTCGCAGATGCCTGGCGCCCCCGCCCACTCCATCGGCCGTCAGCAGGCACATCAGCAGGCCGGGCAGCTCGAAGACGAAGCCGTCCTCCCCCGCCGATCCGGCCACACCCAGCATGTGGGCGTCCACCAGAAGTTCGAGAAGGTCTTCGGTCTGCGACACCGGCAGTTCCAGTGCGGCGGCCGCGGCCCGTACGGTGATGCGCCGGGCCTGGAGGAGCGCCAGCCGCCGCAGGGCACGGCGCGGGCCGTCCGGGAGTCCGGCGGCACTGCGCAGCAGCGTCGCGCCGACGTCAAGCTCACCGACCCGCAGCAGGCCGAGGGTGTCGCGGCAGGGGTCGGCCAATCGGTCAGCGAGGTGGGCGGGCGTCCAGTGGGGCTTGGCGATCAGCTGGGCCGCCACGGCACGAATGGCGGCGGGGTGGCCATCGCACAGGCGGACCAACCGCTCGGCGTCGCCCTGGGAGCCGGCCACGCCGGGCGCGATCCCGTCGAGCAGGTCCATCGCTTCGCGCGGCTGGAGGCCGCCCAAGGCCATGACGCGCACCCTGGGCAGTGTGGCGAACCTCGGTCGTCCGGTGATCAGGAACTGGGCCCGTCCGCTGCCCGGGACCAGGGCATGCACCTGTGCCTCGTCGGCGGCGTCGTCCAGAACGACCAGGCAGCGGCTCTGGGTGAGCCGGGTCTGTAATCGCCGAACGCACTCTGCCGGACCCGCCGTCGGGTCCACCTGTTCACCCAGCCCTCTCAGCAGGTCTCCGGCGATGTCGGCCGGCGGACGCCGGCATCCAGAAGCGTCGCGGCAGCGGACGAACAACCTGCCCTCGGAGTAGGCGGGAGCGATCCCGTACGCGGCCCGCACGGCCAGTGCGGTCTTGCCGCTCCCGGCCAGGCCGGTGACCACGACCGGCCCGGCGCAACCGGTGGCGTCCGGTGCGGGCTTCAGCCATTCCCTGAGCCGACGCAGTTCGGCGTGCCGGCCGGTGAAGTCCACGAGGTCAGGGGGCAGCGCCGTGCACGCCTCTTCGCGCGAGGACACAGGCCCGGGCCGGGCCGGATGGTCCGCGCGCCCGGGAAGCGGCGGGTGCGCGATGAGGGTACCGGCGAGCAAGGACTGGAAGGTGCTGTTCAGCTCCTCTCCCGGATCCACGCCGAGGTGTTCGGCCAGGACCGCCCGGCCCTCGTGGTAGACGGCGATGGCCTCGGCTTGTCGGCCACAGTGGGAGAGTGCGGTCATCAGCAGGGATCTCAGCCCCTCCCGGAAGGGGAACTGCGCCATGCACGGGCCGAGTTCTTCCACAACCCGCCGGGCACGGCCGAGAGCGAGGTCGGCGGCCGCTTTCTCCTCCACAACGGACATTCGGAGTTCCTCAAGCTGAGGCGCCTCCGATGCCTCAAGGAACTCCGTGGCCCCGATGAGGGCCGGCCCGCGCCACTGCCCCAGCGCGGCCGTGAACAGATCGGCGGCCTGGGCCATACCCCCGACGGCGAAGACGGCGCGGCCGCGGGCCGCGAGGCTCCCGAACTCCAGGTAGTCCACTGTCGCCCCGCTCGACATCAGCCCGTACCCGTTCGGCAACCGGACGAGTTCCACCGCGTCTCCCAGCGCCTTGCGCAGCCGCGAAACATACGTGTGCACCTGGGCCCGCACGGTCGCGGGCGGAGCGGTTCCCCATAACACCTGGTGGATCTCGTGTTCGGCCAGTCCGCGCTCGCCGGCGATCACCAGTGCCGCCAACAGGGTTCTGGGCCGCATCCCGCCGAGCGACCGGGCCCGGCCGTCGTTCAGCGCTTCAATCGGTCCGAGAATGCGAAGTTCCATGTCTTCCCTCGTCCGAGCGCGGGTGCCGTCTCGGGGCTCACACCGAGCAGACCGCGCCAACTCAGGTGACCTCAAGTCGAATTGAATCCAACGTGAGTCGAAGCTCAACCTGGCGGGGACGCTAGCCTCAGCCCCGGCGGGTGTCAACAGGCCCCTGCCATCGACCATCACGGTCAATAGCACTAGATTGCCCCCGACACAGGGAGGTGCGGCCTTGGCCGAGATGGACGGCAGAGCAAGACTCACCCTCGCCGACAAGATCAACCATCTGTTCGAAACGGTGGTTCAGGGCGGCCGTCAGCCTTACAACACCGAAGAGGTCGCCCGGGCCATTTCAGAAGCCGGAATACCCATCTCCGGAAGCTACATCTGGCTGCTCCGCAAGGGGCAGCGGGACAATCCGACGCTCAAACACCTCGAGGGGATAGCGAAGTTCTTCGGCGTCCCCCCGGCCTACTTCTTCGACGACCAGGTCGCATCAGACGTCCACACGCAACTTGCCCTCCTCGCGGCGCTGCGCGACTCCAACGTCCAGCACGTCGCCCTGCGGGCCGCCGGCCTCTCCCCCGCGAGCCTGAGCTCGATCGGCGAACTGATCGAGCACGTACGGGCTCTGGAGGGCCTGCCGCAGGGCCCGCCCAAGGACGAGCCGCGATCATGACCTGATTCCCCCTGTCTGCCCGGAGCCGACTCATGTTGCATGAAGGCATGTGCTAGGTGAGGCACGGGGGAGGAACCGAACGTTGTTGAGAGATCGAGAGTTACGGCGGCGCTGCAAGCGCGAACTCCGGTCGCTGGGGGTCCAGCCACCACTGAACGTCGATGTGCTGTGCAGACTTCTGGGTGATCGCCGCAACCGCCCCATACGGCTGGTCCCCTACAGGCTGCCCGCGCACGGCGCGTATGGACTGTGGATCGCCACCGACACCACCGACTACATCTTCTATCAGCAGGAAACCAGCAGGGCCCACCAGAACCACATCATCGTGCACGAGATCGGGCACATCCTGGCCGACCACCAGAGCGGCGGGCTTGACGATGCGCTGCTTGGCGCAATGATGCCGAGCATCTCGCTCGACGTGGTCAAGCGGCTGCTGGGGCGCACTTCATACGACGAGGAACACGAGCACGAGGCCGAGATGATGGCCACCATCATTCTCGAATGGGCCTGCATCTTGAACACCGTTGACCAGCCGGCCCCTCGAGACTCCACAGCCCGGCGCATCCAAACGGCGCTGACCGAGCGGCGCGGGTGGCTGTGACATGCTGGCCTTTCTGCTCGGCGCTGTGCTTCTCCTCGCCCTGGCCCGTATGATCCACCAGATCGCCAAGGCCCCGCACGACCGGCCGCTCCGGGCCGTGACCTACTGCATCGTCTGCGCCTCACTGTCCTTCCCCATGGGGCTGCGGAGCGTCGCCGACGACGTCGACGGCATGGCGGGCGCAGGTACGGCGAAGCTGATGCAGAACATCCTGCTGCTCGGCACCGTGTACTGGCTGATGTGCTTCTACCTGCAATCGACTTCGGACCCACGCTCAGGCCGTCGGCGCGCCCGGATCGAACTCATCCCGCTTGCCCTCACCGCGGTCGTGATCACGGCGGCGACGCTCGCGACCCCGCGCACCCAGCGCGGCCATGTCTTCGCGACGGCAAACATGCAGGTGGCGAGTATCGCCGTCTTCTACCTGGCCGCCGGGATCTACCTGACGTACGCGCTCGCGATGGCGCTGCGGTGGACCCTGCGCTACATCCGGGGCTCCCGTGGCTCCCTGACCGTAGGACTGCGCCTGGTCGCCGTTTCGCTGACCTGCATGGTCGGCGCCGACGCCCTCCGCGGAGCTCTCGTCGTGGTCCGCGCGCTCGACGGCCCCGTGCCAACGGCTGTGATCACCGGCATCAAGCTGCTGCTGGACCTGGCGATCCCGCTGTTCGTCGTCGGCATCCTCTATCCCGGAGCCGCGAGCCGGCTGGCCTCGCTCCGCCTCCGGTGGCGGCACCGGCGGATACACCACCGGCTCACCCCGCTGTGGGTGGCCCTGCACGAGGCGTTCCCCGAGAACGCCCTGCACCGGGCGGCGTCCGGCGGGTGGCGCAGTCGGCTCACCCCCCAGGGCATGCACCACCGCTATTACCGCCGAGTGATCGAATGCCGCGACGGCATCGTAAGACTCAGTCCGTACCTCGCACAGCTCAAGGAGGCTGGGCCAGTCGAGCACCTGCCACCCCGGGTGGTCGCCGAGCACTTGAATCGCGCGCTGGAGGCGTACGCGGCCGGGACGCCGGCCCCCTCAGGGGCGGTCGCCATCGCTCTGCCCCAAGGGGACGATCTCGACGACGACGTGCACCAGCTCGTCCTCCTCTCCGACGCGCTCCGGGCCTCCCACCCCGCCTGACCGAAGCATCCGACGCATCCGAAACATCCGAAGCGACATACACGAGGGTGACATTCCTTGGAATACCTGATCTCCGCCGGGCAGGTCGTGACCGGCCCCGGCGGTCAGCGGCTACGGGACGGCGCCGTACTCGTCCGGGGCGAAAGAATCGTCGGCGTGGGCCCGCGGCCCGACATCGAAGCCCTGGCCTCGCTCGAAGCCACGACCATGGCGTTCCCCCATGGCACGCTGCTTCCCGGCCTGATCGACTGCCATGTCCACCTCGCACTCGACGCGGGACCGGATCCCGTGACGACGCTGCTGGACACGGACGACGCCGATCTGCTGACCGGAATGGCCGAGCGGGCCCGGCAGTTGCTCCAATCGGGTGTGACGACCGTACGGGACCTCGGCGACCGCAACGGCCTGGCTCTGCGCCTGCGCGACTCGATCGCACACGACGGAGTCCCCGGCCCGCGCATCCTCAGCGCCGGCACCCCCTTGACCCGCCCGGATGGTCATTGCTGGTTCTTCGGCGGCGAGGTGGACAGTGAGGCGGCCCTGTGCGAGCTCGTCCGGCGCAACGCCGAGGACGGCGTCGATGTGATCAAGGTGATGGCCACTGGCGGCGGCATCACCAAGGGCGGTCCGCCGATCTGGCAGGCCCAGTTCACCATCGCAGAGCTGCGCTTGGTCGTGGCCGAGGCACGCAGGGCGGGGTTGCCCGTGGCGGCCCACGCGCACGGCACCGCGGGCATCGAGGCCGCTGTCGCAGCGGGGGTCACTACCCTTGAGCATTGCACGTGGATGGCGCAGGACGGTTTCGACGTACGGCACGATCTCGTCGCGGGGATCGTAGCGAAGGAGATCCGGGTGTGCCCGGCGGCGAGCCCCGACTGGCGTGGTTTCGCCCAACGGTTCGGCTCCGAGCGGGCCGAGGAGATGTTCGGCCGCCTGCGCTGGATGGCGGACCAGGGAGTCCGTCTCATCGCGGGCACCGACGCGGGCGTCACCCACGCCGTGTTCGACGGCTTCGTCTCCAGCCTGGAGTTCTTCATCCACATCGGCCTGTCCCCTGCCGAGGCCATCGACTCGGCCACCGTCGAAGCCGCCCTGGCTTTGGGCATCGCCTCCGATACCGGCCGCCTCTCCCCCGGCTACCGCGCCGACCTCCTCGCGGTCAGCGGCGACCCTCTCTCTGAGCTCGCCGCCCTCCGCGACGTCCGCCTGGTCATGTCCGCCGGCCGCCCCCACACCCCGCCCACGAAGCGCCGATGACCGGCAGGCCTTCGCCGTTCCCCCGCGACGAGCTGCCTTCGGCAGCCCGGTCCGGCGGGCGACGAACGTCGCCGTCTCAATCAGCCCGGATCATGCGCACCGACGAGCCCCCACGTCAGACGCCCTTTGCGATGGGTTCAAGGATCGCGACGCACTCCACGTGGTGCGTCATCGGGAAGAGGTCGAAGACGCGCAGCGTGCGGACCTTGTAGCCGTTGTCCTTGAAGTAGCCCAGGTCGCGGGCCAGGGCCGCCGGGTCGCATGCGACGTACGCGATGCGGCGCGCCGAGAGGCCCGTGATGTGGCGGACCGTCTGCTTGCCCGCGCCCGCGCGCGGGGGGTCCAGGACGACCAGGTCGCACTCCGTGATCCCGGTCTTCGGGAGGATCTGCTCGACCTTGCCCTGCTCGATGCGGACCCGGGGGAAGTCCGCCAGGTTGTGGCGGGCGTCCTCGACCGCGCGCTTCGTCGACTCGATGCCGAGCACCGCGCCCGTCTCGCCGAGCCGTTCCGCGAGCGCGCCCGCGAAGATGCCGACGCCGCAGTAGAGGTCCAGGGCCATCTCGCCCTTGCGCGGCATCAGGCCCTGCATGACGGCCTTGATCAGGGTGTCCGCGGCCTGCGGGTGGACCTGCCAGAAGCCGCCCATGCCCACGCGGTACGTACGGCCGTCCGCGCGCTCCCGTACGAAGGGGCGGCCGTGGACGCGGTGGACCCCGCCGTCCTTCTCCTCCACGCGCAGGACGGAGACCGGCTTGTCCAGCTCCACCAGCGGAAGGCGGCCGCCGGGGCGCGGGGTCAGGACGACCTGGCGGTCCTGGGAGCCGGTCGCGGCGATCGCCTCGACCGTGGCCATCTGGGGCCAGTCCTGCTGCTCGATGCCCAGTTCGCTGACGCCCGGCGCCGCGATCATGCAGTGGTCGATCAGCTCCACGGAGTGCGAGCGGTGCTTGCGCAGGCCCACGCGGCCGTCTTCGTCGATGGCGAACTGCACGCGCGTGCGCCACTGCGGCACCTGCCCGGCCGGCAGCTTGTCGCCCTCGGCCGGCATGACGGTGCCGTCCCAGCCGGCCTCCTCCGGGGTGAGGCCGGCGAGCCGCTTCAGCTGCTCGGCGACGACCTCGCCCTTGAGCCGGCGCTGGGCGCCCGGCTTGGCGTGCTGCCAGTCGCAGCCGCCGCACTTGCCGGGGCCGGCGTACGGGCAGGGGGCCTCGACGCGGTCCTTGGAGGCGTCGAGCACGGTGATCGCGTCGGCGCGCAGGTAGCGGGAGTCGACGTCGCCCTCGGTGACCTTGGCGACGACCTTCTCACCGGGCAGGGTGTGACGGACGAACAGCACACGGCCGTCCTCGGTCCGGGCGATGCAGTGCCCACCGTGTGCGACGGGGCCGACCTCGACCTCGTACTCCTCCCCGACCAGTGACTGCTTCTCGTTCTGCTCGACGCTCGTCATGGTGGGGAGACTCCAAAAACTGAAACAACGGGGAACGGCCGGACGACCGACCCACCAGTTTACGTGGATCTCGTCCGGCCGTTCACCAACCTCCTCAGCCCTTCTTGGAGGGCTCCTTCGGCGGCCGCGGGGTGTCCACCGGACCCCGGCGCACCGCACCCGGGGCGTTCCATTCCTGGCGCTTCTTCGCCCGCTTCTTGGCGAGCTCCGAGGACTCCAGCTGGTAGGGCACCGAAGTGACCATCACACCGGGGGTGAAGAGCAGCCGGCCCTTGAGGCGCAGCGCGCTCTGGTTGTGCAGCAGGTGTTCGTACCAGCGCCCGACGACGTACTCCGGGATGTAGACGCTGACGGCGTCGCGCGGGTTCTCGCTGCGCAGGCCCTTGACGTACTCCACCACCGGGCGGGTGATCTCCCGGTACGGGGAGTCGAGGATCTTGAGCGGGACGTTGATCCCGCGCCGGTCCCATTCCTCGCGCAGTGCCTTGGTCTCGGCCGGGTCGACGCTGATGCTGAGCGCCTCCAGGGTGTCCGAGCGGGTCAGCTTGGCGAACGCCAGAGCGCGCAGCGTGGGCTTGTGGACCTTGGAGACCAGGACGATCGAGTGGACCCGGGAGGGCCGCACGCTGTCGTCGCTGGGGCCCTCGGCGGCGGCGATCTCCGCGGAGACGCGGTCGTAGTGCTTGCGGATCGCGCTCATGGTGCCGTAGAAGATCACCATGCCGAGCAGGGCCACCCAGGCGCCGTGGGTGAACTTGGTGGCGAGGACGACGACCAGCACCATGCCCGTGAAGAAGGCGCCGAAGGTGTTGATGGCCCGCGAGCGGTGCATCCGGCGGCGGGCGGCGACGTCGCGCTCCGTCTTCAGGTGCCGGTTCCAGTGCCGCACCATGCCGATCTGGCTCAGGGTGAAGGAGACGAACACACCCACGATGTAGAGCTGGATCAGCTTGGTCGAGTCGGCGTCGTAGATCCACACGAGCAGCATGGCCGCGCCCGCGAGGAGCACGATGCCGTTGGAGAAGGCGAGCCGGTCGCCGCGGGTGTGCAGCTGGCGCGGCAGGTAGCGGTCCTGGGCGAGGATCGAGCCGAGCAGCGGGAAGCCGTTGTACGCAGTGTTCGCGGCCAGGAACAGCACCAGCGCGGTGGCCGCGGCCAGCAGGATGAACAGGAAGCTGCCGTTGCCGAAGACGGCCTCGGCGACCTGGGAGATGACCGGGTGCTGGACGTACTCGGGGCCGACGGGGACGCCGTTGTCGAGCAGGTCGGCGGCCGGGTTCTCGGCCATCCGCACGTCGGTGGCCATGGCCAGGCCGATGATCCCGCAGAACATGGTGACGGCCAGGCCGCCCATGAGGGCGAGGGTGCTGGCCGCGTTCTTGCTCTTCGGCTTGCGGAAGGCGGGTACGCCGTTGCTGATGGCCTCGACGCCGGTCAGGGCGGCACAGCCGGAGGAGAAGGCCCTCAGCAGCAGGAACACCATCGCGAAGCCGGCCAGGCCCTGCTGTTCGGGTTTGATCTCGAGATCCGCGGTGGGGGCGGTCATGGTGTCGTCGAGGACGATGCCCTTCCAGGCACCCCAGGCGATCATGACGAAGACGGCGGCGACGAAGACATAGGTCGGGATCGCGAAGAGCTTCCCGGATTCCTTCACACCGCGCAGGTTCATGAGTGTGAGGAGAAGGATCATGACCATCGCCGAGAGCACCTTGTGCTCGATGACGAAATCCACGGCCGAGCCGAGATTCTCGACTCCGGAAGAGATCGACACGGCGACGGTCAGGACGTAATCGACGAGCAGGGCGCTCGCCACGGTCAGGCCGGCCGCGGGGCCGAGGTTCGTATTGGCCACCTCGTAGTCCCCGCCACCGCTGGGGTAGGCATGGACGTTCTGGCGGTAGGACGCCACGACGGTGAACATCAGCACGACGACCGCGAGCGCGATCCAGGGGCTGTACTGGTACGCCGACACGCCCGCGATCGACAGGACCAGCAGGACTTCGCCAGGGGCATATGCCACGGACGAGAGCGGGTCGGAGGCGAAGACGGGAAGGGCGATCCGCTTGGGAAGGAGTGTTTCTCCGAGGCGGTCGCTGCGTAGCGCCCGGCCGATCAGGATCCGTTTGGGCACGTCGGTCAGTTTGGACACGCAGAGGATCGTAAGCGTTCGAAATGAGACTGACGAACACCCACCCCCTCGTACCGCAATCCCGCCGCAATTCCTCCCCGACCGCACCATGACTGCGACGCAAGAGTCCCCACCGGTGACCGCCCGTGTGTAGCTTGGGCCATGGTCTGAGACCCTGTTAAACCAGAGCATGCAATGAGGCTGGGAACCAGCGAGTCGCTGACAGCCGGAAGGACGGCCGTGCACATCGTCATCATGGGTTGCGGAAGGGTGGGCTCCGCCCTCGCGCAAACCCTGGAACAGCAGGGGCATACGGTCGCCGTCGTCGACCAGGACCCCACCGCATTCCGCCGGCTCGGCGCCGGATTCGGCGGCCGCCGCGTCACCGGTGTCGGCTTCGACCAGGACACCCTGCGGGAGGCGGGAATCGAGGACGCGGGCGCGTTCGCCGCCGTCAGCAGTGGTGACAATTCCAACATCATCGCCGCCCGCGTGGCCCGTGAGATGTTCGGCGTCGAGAACGTCGCCGCCCGCATCTACGACCCCAAGCGCGCCGAGGTCTACCAGCGCCTCGGCATCCCCACCGTCGCCACCGTGCGGTGGACCGCCGACCAGATGCTGCGCCGGCTCCTGCCGTCGGGTGCCGAGCCGCTGTGGCGCGACCCGAGCGGTGGGGTGCAACTCGCCGAGGTGCACACCTCCGCCGCCTGGATCGGGCACAAGGTCAGCAAGCTCCAGGAGGAGACGGGCGTCCGCGTGGCCTTCCTCACCCGCCTGGGCGAGGCGACGCTGCCCACGTCGGCCACGGTCCTGCAGGAGGGCGACCTCGTCCACGTGATGATGCGCACGGACGAGATCGACAAGGTCGAGGCCGCGTTCGCCGAGGGGCCTGAGGAGGCACACGCATGAGGGTCGCGATCGCCGGGGCAGGCGCGGTGGGCCGCTCCATCGCGGGCGAACTGCTCGAGAACGGCCACGAGGTGCTGCTGGTCGACAAGGCTCCGACCGCCATCTCGGTGGAGCGGGTGCCGCAGGCCGAGTGGCTGCTGGCCGACGCCTGCGAGATCACCTCGCTCGACGAGGCCGCGCTCCAGCGCTGCAACGTGGTCATCGCGGCCACCGGTGACGACAAGGTCAACCTCGTCGTCTCGCTGCTCGCGAAGACCGAGTACGGAGTCCCGCGCGTGGTGGCCCGCGTCAACAACCCGAAGAACGAGTGGCTCTTCAACGAGTCCTGGGGCGTCGACGTCGCCGTCTCCACCCCGCGCCTGATGTCGGCCCTGGTCGAGGAGGCCGTCAGCGTCGGCGACCTGGTACGCCTGCTGCGCTTCAGCCACGGCGACGCCAACCTCGTCGAGCTGACCCTGCCGGCCGACTCCTCGGTCGCGGGCACCCAGATCGGCGACATCACCTGGCCCGAGGACACCTCGCTGGTCACGATCATCCGGGGCAACCGGGTCCTCACCCCGCACGGGGAGGAGACCCTGGAGCCGGGCGACGAACTGCTCTTCGTGGCCGCCCAGGCCCGCGAGGAACAGCTGGAGGACCTCCTCCAGGCCCGCCGATAGCCCTGCGGGCCGGGGGGGGGGGGGGGGGGGGGGGGGGGGGGGGGGGGGCGGGCCGCGCCGGGGGCGGGGGGGGGGGGGGGGGGGGGGCCCCGCCCGTCCCCCGGGCCCCCCCCCGGCCCGGGCCCCCCCCCCCCCAACCCCCCCCCCCCCCCCCCCCCCCCGGGGGGGCCCCCCCCCCCCCCCCCCCCCCCCCCCCCCCCCCCCCCGCCGGGGGCGCCTCGGGTGCGTCCGGCGCCGCCGCAGGTCCCGGACCCTGCACGGGCCCGGCCTGCACCCCGCCCCGCGGCCACGGACACGCGCTCCCGGCCCCGTCCGGGGCCGTTGCGGGCCGGGAAGCAGTACGCCGCGGGCTGCCGCGATCGCGGCAGCGCAAAGGGGCGGGACCGGCCTCCCGGGCCGGTCCCGCCCCCTTTCGTCGGCTGTGGGCCGTCAGGCCTTCGGCCCCTTGGCGGCGGCCTCGGCGGCCTCCTTGGCCTCCCACTCCGCGATCACGTCGATCGGCGGCGGCGCCTTCGCCAGGAAGACCCAGGTGAAGTACACCGCGAGCACCATCGGCGGCAGCTTCAGCGCGATCAGCACCCAGCCCAGCTGCGTCGCGTCGCCCCACCAGTACAGCGGGAAGAGGATGGCGTACTTGGCGAGGAAGATCAGGCCCCAGGCCAGGCTGGCCTTGACGTACGCCTTCTTGCGTCCCGGGTTGCGGGTGCGCCAGGACAGGTTCTCCTTGAACACCGGGCCCAGGATCACGCCCAGCAGCGGGAAGCCCACCAGCGCCGAGACCGTGAAGGCCACGCCCAGGCCGACGCCGTAGATCATGCCGGGCAGGTAGAAGCCCTTGGCGCTGCCCGTGAACAGGGCGAAGGCCACACCCACACCCACGCCGAACACGCCGCTGAAGGCGTGCTTGACCGTGTCCTTGCACAGCAGCCGCACGATCACCAGCAGGACGGCGACCGCGCCCGCCGCGATGGCGGACCACTTCACGTCCTTGTTGATCGTGTAGATCATGACGAAGAGCAGCCCGGGCAGCATCGTCTCCACGGTGCCCCGGATGCCGCCGAAGGCATCGAAGAGCGCCGCCTGCGTCACGGCCTTCTGGTCCTCGGACGGCGCGGCGGCCTGTTCCGGGGTGGTCGGTTTGTCGAGTGACGTCACCGGTTAGTGCTCCTGTCCGAGCGGGCGGAGTTCGTACTTCGGGTTGAAGAGCACCCGACGGCCGTGGGTCATGGAGATGCGCCCTGAGGCAATCATGCGCCGACCGGGCTCGATTCCCACGATCGAGCGACGTCCGAGCCAGACCACGTCCAGCGCGGCGGAGCCGTCGAAGAGCTCCGCCTCCAGGGCGGGAACGCCCGCACGCGGCCGCAGGGTGACCGTACGCAGGGTCCCGGTCACCTTGACTATCTGGCGGTCGTGGCAGTCGCAGATCCGCGTGCACCCCGCGGCTTCTGCGTCCTCCTGCAGCTCCGCCGAATGCAGCTCCTCCTGGGAGGTGGACAGCCGCTCTATCATCCGGCGGAACCGGCCCGCAGGCCTGGCCGGCTTCGCGGGCTTCTCGGGACGCGGTTCAGCACTCATACAGGAAGCGTACCGGCGCGCCCACTACCGCTCGAAGCGGTATCCCATGCCCGGTTCGGTGATGAAGTGCCGCGGATGCGAGGGGTCCGCCTCCAGCTTGCGCCGCAGTTGGGCCATGTAGACCCGCAGATAGTTCGTCTCGGTGCCGTACGAAGGCCCCCAGACCTCCTGGAGCAACTGCTTCTGGCTGACCAGCTTGCCGCGGTTGCGGACCAGGACCTCCAGCAGGTGCCACTCGGTGGGCGTCAGCCGTACGTCGCGCCCCTCGCGCACGGCCTTCTTCGCGGCCAGGTCCACCGTGAAGCCCGCGGTCTCCACGATCACCTCGTCCTCGCCGGCGCCCGCGGCCGGCTCGGCCCGGCGGACGGCGGCGCGCAGCCGCGCCAGCAGCTCGTCCATGCCGAAGGGCTTGGTGACGTAGTCGTCGGCGCCCGCGTCCAGGGCCTCGACCTTCTCGTCGGAGCTGTGCCGGGCGGAGAGGACCAGGATCGGCACCCGGGTCCAGCCGCGCAGGCCCTTGATCACCTCGACGCCGTCCATGTCGGGCAGCCCGAGGTCGAGGACGACCACGTCGGGGTGGCGGGCCGCCGCGAGCTCCAGAGCGCCGGCGCCGTCGGCCGCGGCGTCGACCTCGTACCTGCGCGCCTTCAGGTTGATCACCAGCGCTCGGACGATCTGCGGCTCGTCTTCCACCACGAGCACCCGGGTCATTGGGGTCCTGCCTTCTGTCGCGTCATCCGCTCACGGCCGTGATCAATTTCCATCGGTTCCAGCTGTTCTGTCGGTTCCAGCTGTTCTGCCGGGGCCGTCGGTTCCGCGGTCGTGCCCGGGTGCGCCCCGGCGCCGGCGCCGGCGCCGCCGTCCACGGTGGCACGGTCCGGTGCCCGGCCGCCGTGCACCGCGCGCAGGGTGAGCACCATGGTCAGCCCGCCCCCGGGGGTGTCCTCGGCCGTCAGCGTCCCCTCCATGGCCTCGGCGAACCCGCGGGCGACGGCGAGCCCGAGGCCCACGCCCGCCCCGCGCGGGGCGTCCCCGTACCGCTGGAAGGGCGCGAAGATCCGGTCCTTGGCCTCGTCGGGCACGCCCCGCCCGCGGTCGACGACCCGCACCTCCACCCGGTCGCCGAGGCAGCTGGCCGCCACCAGGACGGGCGCCCCCGCCGGGCTGTACTTGACGGCGTTCTCCACCACGTTGGCCACGGTCCGCTCCAGCAGCCCCGGGTCGACCGCCACCATCGGCAGCGCCTCGGGCACGTCCAGCACCACGCTGTCCTCCGGTACGCCGCCCAGCGCCATCGGGACCACCTCGTCGAGGTCGATCTCCCTGATCAGCGGGGTGACGGTGCCGGTCTGCAGCCGGGACATGTCCAGCAGGTTGCCCACCAGGTGGTCGAGGCGGTCGGCGCCGGCCTCGATGCCCTCGAGGAGCTCGGCCCGGTCCTCCTCGGACCACTCCACGTCGGCCGAGCGCAGGGAGCTGACGGACGCCTTGATGGAGGCCAGCGGCGTACGGAGGTCATGGCTGACGGCGGCCAGCAGCGCGGTGCGGATCCGGTTGCCCTCGGCCATCCGGCGGGCCTCCTCGGCCTCGCCGACCAGCCGCTGGCGGTCCAGGACCACGGCGGCCTGCGCCGCGAAGGCGCCGAGCACCCGGCGGTCCTCGGCGGGCAGGACCCGCCCGGTCAGGGCCAGCGCCATGTGGTCCCCGATGGGCATGTCCACATCGGCGTCCTCGGGCCGGGCGGCGGGGCGCGGACCGATGCTGCCGGCCGGCTTCCAGGGCTCCACGTCGTTCACCCGCTCCAGCAGGGCCACCGACTCCATGGCGAAGGTCTCGCGCACCCGCTCCAGCAGCGCGTCCAGGGTGGTCTCCCCGCGCAGGACGCTGCCGGCCAGGAAGGAGAGGATCTCGGACTCGGCCCGCAGCCGGGCGGCCTGGTGGGTGCGCCGGGCGGCGAGGTCCACCACCGAGGCCACGGAGACCGCGACCCCGAAGAAGACGACGATGGCGACGATGTTCTTGGGGTCGGAGACCGTGAACCGGTGCAGGGGCGGTGCGAAGAAGTAGTTCAGCAGGAGCGAGCCGAGGGCGGCGGAGGCCAGGGCCGGCCAGAGCCCGCCGAGGAGCGCGGCCGCCACCGTCAGCGCCAGAAAGAGCAGCATGTCGTTGGCGATCCCGAGGTCCGCCTCGATGTGCGTGAGCAGGAGGCACAGCAGCACGGGGAAGAGCGTCCCCACCACCCAGCCGGCCAGGATCCGGTTGCGCCCGAGCCGGGCCGCCGAACGCACCACGGGCAGGCCGCGCCCCTTGGCGACCTCCTCGTGCGTGACGATGTGCACGTCGAGGTCGGGCCCCGAGTCGCGGGCGACGCTCGCGCCGACGCCGGGGCCGAAGACGTACTGCCACGAGCGGCGGCGGCTGGAGCCGAGCACGATCTGGGTGGCGTTGACCCCGCGCGCGAAGGCGAGCAGCGCCTCGGGGATGTTGTCGCCGATCACGTGGTGGAACGTTCCGCCCAGGTCCTCGACCAGGGTCCGCTGGACGGCGAGCTCCTTGGGCGAGGCGGCGGTCAGGCCGTCGCTGCGGGCGATGTAGACGGCCAGGATCTCGCCGCCCGAGCCCTTGGCGGCCATCCGCGAGGCGCGCCGGATGAGCGTGCGCCCCTCGGGTCCGCCGGTGAGCCCGACGACGATCCGCTCCCGCGCCTGCCAGGTCGAGCGGATGTCGTGCTCGCCCCGGTACTGCTGGAGGTACTCGTCCGCCCGGTCGGCCACCCACAGCAGCGCCAGCTCGCGCAGGGCGCTGAGGTTGCCCGGCCGGAAGTAGTTCGACAGGGCGGCGTCGACCTTCTCGGGCTTGTATATGTTCCCGTGCGCCATCCGCCGGCGCAGCGCCTGCGGGGACATGTCGACCAGCTCGACCTGGTCGGCCCGGCGGACCACCTCGTCCGGGACGGTCTCCCGCTGCCGCACCCCGGTGATCGACTCGACCACGTCCCCGAGGGACTCCAGGTGCTGGATGTTCACGGTGGACACGACGTCGATGCCGGCCCGCAGCAGCTCTTCCACGTCCTGCCAGCGCTTGGCGTTGCGCGAGCCGGGCACGTTGGTGTGCGCGAGCTCGTCCACCAGGGCTATGGCGGGCCTGCGGGCGAGGAGCGCGTCCACGTCCATCTCGGTGAAGTCGGCGCCGCGGTACACGAGGGCCTTGCGCTCGATCTGTTCCAGGCCGTGCAGCATGACCTCCGTGCGCGGCCGGCCGTGGTGCTCGACGAAGCCGACGACGCAGTCCGCGCCCCGCTCCCCCCGGCGATGGCCCTCGGAGAGCATCGCGTAGGTCTTGCCCACACCGGGTGCCGCGCCGAGGTAGATCCTGAGCTTGCCGCGTCCCATGCGCCCCATTCTCCGGGACGTCCAGCGGGTGCACGCACCGATCGGCGCCCCGCCGGCGATCCCTGACGGATCCCTGACGCGGCGCGGTCCGGGCCGACGCCAAAGGCACGGCAGGGGCGCGGGCAGTGCCCGGACAAGCCGGTGGGCCCCACCCCGAAGGAGTGGGGCCCACCGGCCGAAACACATGACGAGCCCCCCTGTGCGCGGGGGCCGTCCGAGGTCAGCGGACCTCGGTGATCTCCGGGCCGCGTTCCAGCTGCCCCATGCCGCCGCCGAAGCGGGAGCCCTCCTGGTCGTCCGTCTGCACGCCGTCCGGCACCATCTGGGCGTCGTTGGGAAGCTTCAGGACGATCGGGTCGCGGGGAGCCATCGGGCCGTCACCGCGGACGACGACGGTGTCCCGGAAGATCTGCTCCAGCACACCCGCCGATTCGGGGCGCACCGCGCCCTGGCCCGAGATGACGCCGCGCAGGAACCAGCGCGGGCCGTCGACGCCGACGAAGCGGACCAGCTGGGCGCCGGTCTGCCCGTCCGGGAGCGGTACGGGCACCTGGGCGCGCAGCTCCCAGCCCAGCGAACCCTGGGCCTCGTCGATGATGCCGCCCTGCTGGGTGATACCCGTGGCGATCTCCTCGCGGACCTCGCCCCAGATGCCCTCCTTCTTGGGCGCGGCGAAGGCCTGCAGCTGCACGGCACTGTCGCCGAGGACCACGGTCGCGGCAACGATCGCGTCACCGGCGACCTCGACGCGCAGCTCCATGCCCTCGACACCGGGTACGAGGATGCCGCCCAGGTCGACCCGGCCGTCGGCCGGGTTCCCGAGTACCTCGGAGACGTCCCAGGGGCCGTCGGGTCGCGGGGCCGGCGGCAGGTTCACCCGGCGCGGCTGGGCAGCGCTCTCCTGCTCGCCCGCGTCGTCCTGCTCAGCGCCGACGCCGTCTACGACCTGCTCGGCCGCGCCGCCGTCTTGGGCGGAGTCGTTCTTCTTGCGACGTCCGAACACGTCACTGTCCTTCCCGGTCGGTTACGACCGAAGCGTAGCCATTCCCACCCTGCTGACCAGCCCCCGATCCGGCCACGGCCGCATGACCGCCGGTGGAGCCGAAACCCCCCTCGGCCCGGGCCGAGCCGGGAAGTTCCGCCACCTCGTGGAAGCGCACCTTCTCGACTCTCTGGACAACCAGCTGGGCAATGCGGTCGAAACGCTCGAACCGGACGCTCTCGCGAGGGTCGAGATTGACCACGATCACCTTGATCTCTCCACGGTACCCGGCATCCACCGTCCCCGGGGCATTCACGAGCGCGAGCCCGCAGCGTGCGGCCAGCCCCGAACGTGGGTGCACGAAGGCGGCGTAGCCGTCCGGCAGGGCGATGGAGACGCCGGTGGGCAGCACGGCGCGCTCGCCGGGGGCGAGCTCCGCGGCCTCGGTGGTGACGAGGTCGCAGCCGGCGTCGCCGGGGTGGCCGTACGCCGGAATCGGCACCTCCGGGTCGACGCGGCGGATCAGTACGTCGACCGGCCGGTGGGAGTCGTGGTTGCTCTGGGACATCAGGGGTTCACCTCAAAGGCGCGTGCGCGCCTGACCTGGTCCGGGTCGGCCATCGCCGCCTGGATCTCCTCGGGCCGTCCGTTGTCGATGAAGTGGTCGACCTTCACCTCGATGAAGAGGGCGTCGGCACGCACGGCGACCGGGCCCTGCGGTCCGCCTATCCGGCCGACGGCCGTGCAGTAGATCTTCCGCCCGGCGACGGCGGTGACCTCGGCCTCCAGGTACAGCACCGTGTCCACCGGCACGGGCCGCACGAAGTCGGTCTCCAGCCGCCCCGTCACCGCGATGACGCGCAGCAGCCAGTTCAGGGAACCCAGCGTCTCGTCGAGCGCGGTGGCGAGCACCCCGCCGTGCGCGAGACCGGGTGCGCCCTGGTGCGCGGCCTTGACGGTGAACTCGGCGGTGACGCGTACGCCTTCGCCCGCTCGGGCCTCCAGATGGAGTCCGTGGGGCTGGCCCCCGCCGCAGCCGAAGCAGTGCTCGTAGTGCGCACCGAGCAGCTCGCCGGGTACCGGCGCGTCGGGGTGCCGGACCGGTGCGGCGGCATCGTCCGGGGGCGTCAACGCTGTGTTTCGTCCACTCACAGCCGCAGACCTTACCCGCGCGGCTACCCACCGGTCGCCTCGTGGCAGGCTAGGCCGTATGCAGCTCTCCACCGCGCACCACGACGAACGCCTGACAGCCCCTCGCTCCTGGTGGGGCATCGCCGTACTGGTCGGCCTCGCGTGCGCGCTGATGCTGCTGCCGCTGGGCACGATGCCGCTGCTGGCGGGCCTGGTCGGGGGCACCGCGCTGGCGGGGCTGCTGGTGAGCTCGTACGGCTCCGCGCGCGTGCGCGTGGTGAACGGCGCGCTGGCGGCCGGGGACGCCCGGATCCCGGTGACGGCCCTGGGCGAGCCCGAGATCCTGGACGCCGAGGAGTCGCGCGCCTGGCGCACGTACAAGGCGGACACCCGCGCCTTCATGCTGATGCGCAGCTACGTACCGACCGCGGTCCGCATCGAGGTCACCGACCCGGCCGACCCGACCCCGTACGTCTACGTCTCCACCCGCGAGCCGCAGGCCCTGGTCGCGGCCCTGCTCGCCGCCCGCGCCCAGGCGGCGTGACCGGGCTGTCCGAGCAGGTCGTCCGACCGGGGCGTGCGACCGGGTGGTCCTGCCGGGGAACCGCCCCGGCGGAGGGGCTCAGTCGTTCACGGAGGGATCCGAGACCTCGAGTGCGGCCCTGGTTGCCTCGGGAAGGGGCTGCAGGGGCTGTTCCAGGGGCGGCAGGGAGCGCAGGGCCTCCCAGTCCACGGCCCGCCTCTGCAGGTCACCACGGACCTTCTCGGCGAGTTTGCGGGTGTCGCGCCGGTTCATGACCGCGCCGACGGCGGCGCCCACCATGAACGGCATGAGGTTCGGCAGGCTGCGGAACATCCGCTTCATGATCTGCTGGCGCAGTTCGCGCTTCATCTGCCCGCCGAGCGCCGCGTTCAGCGTGGTCGGCTTGGTCAGGTCGACCCCGCGCTCCTCCGTCCAGGCGGTCAGGTAGGCGAGGCTGCGTTCCCTGAGGCTGCCGTGCGGCCGCTGGCCGTAGACCTCGTGGAGTTCGGCGATGAGCTTCAGCTCGATGGCCGCGACGGCGGTGATCTCGGCCGCCAGTTCCGCCGGCATCGCGGGCGGCACCGGCAGCATGGCCGCTGCGCCGACCCCCGCCCCCACGGTCGAGGCGGCGTTGGCGGCTCCCGAGATCAGCTTGTCGGCAAGCTGCTCGGGGCCGAGGCCCGGGAACTGCGCGCGCAGCGTCGCGAGGTCCCGAACCGGAACGCGCGGGGCGTTCTCGATGATCCTGTCGGTGATGTACAGGGTGACGGCCCTGACACCGTGGCCGCCCTTGCGCACACCGTTCTTGACGGCTTGCATCCGACGAGCCCCGAAACCGTTCCGGGACTCCTCGTCGGGCTCGGTGGCCGACGGCACCGCCGGGGCGGTGTCGGACGGCACGGCGTTCGCCGCACTGGCGGAGCCGCCGGGAGCTCCAGGAGCCGTTTCCGGATCCCTGGGTGCCACCTGCGTCTCCGCCGGATCACCAGATTTCCGGAAGCGGCGCTTCCGGAAGGGTGTGGAGCCAGCCACGGCCGACGCCTCTCAGTCGCAGTCGCGACAGATCGGCTGACCGTTCTTCTCACGTGCCAGCTGGCTGCGGTGGTGCACCAGGAAGCAGCTCATGCAGGTGAACTCATCGGCCTGCTTGGGCAGGACCCGGACGGCCAGCTCCTCGTTGGAGAGGTCCGCACCGGGAAGCTCCATGCTCTCGACAGAGTCGAATTCGTCCATGTCCGCGGACGAGGTCGACTTCTCGTTGCGCCGGGCCTTCAGCTCTTCAATGCTGTCGTTGTCGACGTCATCGTCGGTCTTGCGCGGGGTGTCGTAGTCCGTTGCCATTGTTCGCTCTCCCCCTCTGGGTGTTAGCGGTGTCTCAGCGCACGTAACGCACGAGAGGCCGGACTTGTGCCCGACCTGAGGCGGAGATTTTGCCTCACATCAAGGTCTGTTACTCAATCGACACCCAGCCGCCTGCCTGAAGGGCGATTGGCTGGGATGACGAGCGGGACCGTACACGGTCCGAGGGCCGTCATGCACAAACGCCACCCCGTGTATTTCCCGCCATACGAGGTGCCGGAAACCCGGACTTCCCGGGCGTTCCGGCCGCGCCGGGGTCACTGAACGCACATGGGCCGACACCGGCCACTGTGATCGATCACACAGGACCACTTGCTTTCACAGGGCAAGCATTCAGCCAAAAGCGAACACGGGGCGGTGTTCTCACAAGGGAAGAGTGACACGCATCACGAGGCCACCGCCTTCCCGGGGCATCGCCTGGATCCTGCCGCCGTGTGCGCGCGCCACGGAGCGCGCGATCGACAGACCCAGCCCGACACCCTTGTCACTGCCCGTGCGCTCCGTACGCAGCCGTCTGAAGGGCTCGAAGAGGTTGTCCACCTCGTACGCGGGAACAACGGGACCCGTGTTCGATACCAGGAGGACCGCCTGATCGTGCTGGGCCTCGGTCAGGACCTCCACCCAGCCGCCCTCCGGCACGTTGTACCGGACGGCGTTCTGCACCAGGTTGAGGGCGATCCGCTCCAGCAGCACCCCGTTGCCCTGGACGACGGCCGGTCCCCGCTCGCCGCGGAGCTCCACGCCCTTCGCCTCGGCCTCGCTGCGCACCTGGTCGACGGCGCGCGAGGCGACCTCCGCCAGGTCCACCGGTTTGCGCTCGACGATCTGGTTCTCGCTGCGGGCCAGCAGCAGCAGGCCCTCGACCAGCTGCTCGCTGCGCTCGTTGGTGGCCAGCAGGGTCTTCCCGAGCTGCTGGAGCTCGACGGGGGCCCCTGGATCGGAGAGATGCACCTCCAGCAGCGTCCGGTTGATCGCGAGCGGTGTCCGTAGCTCGTGCGAGGCGTTCGCCACGAACCTCTGCTGGGCCGTGAAGGCCCGCTCCAGGCGGTCGAGCATCTCGTCGAAGGTGTCGGCGAGCTCCTTGAGCTCGTCGTCCGGCCCGTCCAGCTCGATCCGCCGGGTCAGGTCGGAGCCGACCACCCGGCGGGCGGTCCGGGTGATCTTGCCGAGCGGCGAGAGCACCCGGCCGGCCATCGCGTAGCCGAAGGCGAAGGCGATGATGCTCAGGCCCAGCAGGGCCATGAGCGACCGGCTCAGCAGGTCGTCCAGGGCGTGCCGGCGCTGTTCGAGGACGCACTGGTTGACCGCCGCGTTGAACTGCTCCGGCTCCAGGGGGCCGCCCATCACCCCCGAGCAGTTGGTACTGGAGACCTTGACCTGGCCTCCGACGATCTGGAACGGCAGCGCGTTGCCCTGCCGCAGGGCCTGGGCCGCCAGCAGGTAGATGATCGACAGCAGCAGGATGCCCGCGATCAGGAACATCCCGCCGTAGAGCAGGGTGAGGCGTATGCGGATGGTCGGCCGCAGCCACGGGAAGGGTCCCTCGGGCTGGCCCGGGTCCCACGTCGGCTTCGGTGGTGCGACCGGTGGCGCCGGGGTGACGGGCACGCGCTTCAAATCCGGTATCCGGAACCGGGCACGGTCACGATGACCGGCGGCTCGCCCAACTTGCGGCGCAAGGTCATGACGGTCACCCGTACGACGTTGGTGAAGGGGTCGGTGTTCTCGTCCCAGGCCTTCTCCAGCAGCTGCTCGGCGGAGACGACGGTCCCCTCGCTGCGCATGAGGACCTCCAGCACCGCGAACTCCTTCGGCGCCAGCTGGACCTCCTTGCCCTCACGGAACACCTCGCGCCGGTTCGGGTCCAGCTTGATGCCGGCCCGCTCCAGTACGGGCGGCAGCGCCACCGTGGTGCGCCGGCCGAGCGCCCGTACGCGGGCGGTCAGCTCGGTGAAGGCGAAGGGTTTGGGCAGGTAGTCGTCCGCGCCGAGCTCCAGCCCCTCCACCCGGTCGCTCACGTCGCCGGAGGCGGTGAGCATCAGCACGCGGGTGGGCATGCCGAGCTCGACGATCTTCCGGCACACGTCGTCACCGTGCACGAGCGGGAGGTCCCGGTCGAGCACGACCACGTCGTAGTCGTTCACGCCGACCCGCTCCAGGGCGGCGGCGCCGTCGTACACGACGTCCACGGCCATGGCCTCCCGGCGCAGTCCGGTGGCCACCGCATCGGCGAGCAGCTGCTCGTCCTCGACGACGAGTACGCGCACGTCGTTTCCTTCCTCCGAGCCCAGAAGGGCACACGTGTATTGCGTCGCCCATCCTGCCCGTTTCGGCCATAAACCGGCTGTAAGGCGGCTCGGGGAGGGGCTCACGGGACGGAAGTGAGGATTCCCTGGCCTTACGAGGTTTCTGGGCCCAGGGTGCAGGGGAGGACGAGAGCACACCCCATCCACTCCCTGACGGCGGACAGCCACGTGCCGCCGCCGACCCACGAAGAGGGGGCGAACCCACCATGGACGCATTCACCGCGGGTCTCCTGCAGCGCATCAGGACTACGCAGTCGGACCTCAGGCACGCCCGCGAGACGGGCGACGACTTCCTCGCGGAAGTGGAACTGGCGGAGCTGGAGGATCTCCAGCGCCTGGCCGCCGAACACGGTGTTCCGGTCTCGGCCGCCACCGTGCCCGCCTGCTGATCCCCCGATCGGCCGGGCCTGCTCCTCCCGCACGATCCTGCACAAAACACCCCTGCACGACCTCTGCACGGCCGCTGCACCACATGAACCCCGGATGCCCGAGCGCGGGCGTCCGGGGTTCACGTGCCTTCAGCGCGGCTTTCGGTGCACGTGCCCTCAGTCGTGCCAGGCCCCGTACTCCTCCAGCAACGGCTGGAGCGAGGCGAACACGGCCGGCGTGGCGGCCAGGGTCAGCCCGCCCGAGGCCGGCTCGCCCGGACGGCCTCCCGTCACGGCCCCGGCCTCGCGGGCGATCAGGTCACCGGCGGCCAGGTCCCACGGGTTCAGTCCCCGCTCGTAGTACCCGTCCAGCCGCCCCGCGGCCACGTCGCACAGGTCCAGTGCCGCCGAGCCGCCCCGCCGGATGTCCCGCACCAGCGGGATGACCCGCGCCACGACCTCCGCCTGGTGGGCCCGCCGGGTCTGCACGTACGCGAAGCCGGTCCCGAGCAGCGCCTGGTCCAGCGGCGCCGCCGTCCGGCATGCGAGGCGGGCCGTACCCAGCCAGGCCCCGCCGCCGAGCACCGCGTGGTAGGTCTCCCCGCGCATCGGCGCCGCCACGACGCCGACCACGGTCTCGCCCCCGTACTCGGCCGCGATGGACACGCCCCAGCTCGGGAGCCCGTAGAGGTAGTTCACGGTGCCGTCCAGCGGGTCGACGACCCAGCGCACCCCGCTCGTCCCCGGGGTGTCCGCACCCTCCTCGCCCAGCAGCCCGTCCTCGGGCCGCCGCTCGGCGAGGACGCCGGTGATCAGCTTCTCCGCCGCGATGTCCATCTCGGTCACCACGTCGATCGGGCTGCTCTTCGTCGCCGCCACCGCCAGATCGGCCGGGCGGCCGTCGCGCAGCAGAGCTCCGGCCTGCCGGGCGGCCTCCAGGCCCACGTCCAGCAGTTCGGCCTTCAGCTCGTCAGAGATCACGGTCCCACTTCCTACGCGTACGGACTGTCCACGCCCGCGGCCGCCGGCCGGGGGCCCCGCGCCGGGCAGCAGCCCACCGCGCACAGGTCATGACTCTGGCCCAGGGTGCCCACCCAGCACTCCGCCGCCCGCTCGCCGCGCTCCTTGGCGGCGCGCTCCAGCACCAGCTCCCGTACGGCCCCGGCGAAGCGCGGATCGGCGCCGACGGTCGCGGACCTTCGGACGGGCAGGCCGAGCTCGGCCGCCTTCGCGGTGGCCTCGGTGTCCAGGTCGTAGAGGACTTCCATGTGGTCGGAGACGAAGCCGATGGGCACCATGACGACCGCGGGCGCACCGGCGGCGTGCAGGGCCTCCAGGTGGTCGCAGACGTCCGGCTCCAGCCACGGGACGTGCGGGGCGCCGCTGCGGGACTGGTAGACGAGCTCCCAGGTGTGCGCGACCCCGGTCCGCGCCGCCACCTCGTCCGCGATCACCCGGGCGACGTCGAGGTGCTGCCTGACGTACGCCCCGCCCCCGCCGTCCTCGGTGTGGTCCTCGACCGGGCCGGAGGCGTCCGCCGCGGCGGTCGGGATGGAGTGGGTGGTGAAGGCGAGGTGTGCGCCGGAGCGCACCTCCTCGGGGAGCGAGCCGAGCGAGGCCACCACTCCGTCGATCATGGGCTCCACGAAGCCGGGGTGGTTGAAGTAGTGGCGCAGCTTGTCGACCCGCGGCAGCTCCACGCCCTCCTCGGCCAGGGTGGCCAGCGCGTCGGCGAGGTTCTCGCGGTACTGGCGGCAGCCCGAGTACGAGGCGTACGCGCTGGTCGCCAGCACCGCGATCCGGCGGCGCCCGTCGGCGGCCATCTCCCGCACCACGTCGGTCAGGTACGGGGTCCAGTTCCGGTTGCCCCAGTACACCGGCAGGTCCAGCCCGTGCCCGGCGAAGTCCTTGCGCAGCGCGTCCAGCAGCTCGCGGTTCTGCCCGTTGATCGGGCTGACCCCGCCGAAGCCGAAGTAGTGCTGCCCGACCTCCTTGAGCCGCTCGCGCGGGATCCCGCGCCCGCGGGTGACGTTCTCCAGGAAGGGCACGACGTCGTCGGGTCCCTCGGGGCCGCCGAAGGACAGCAGCAGGAGGGCGTCGTAGGGGGCGGCGGAGCCGGCGTCGGGGGCGCGGAACTGGTCTGGCATGCCTCGAATCCTGCCACCCGGCATCCGCGCGCGGGCAACGGACCCGGCCCGTCCCACACCTCGGACAAGAGGTAAGGTCACCCTAACTTCTCGCTGTTTTCCCCATGCGGGCGCCTTGTCGGCAGACGTAACCTGTCTGAGCCAGCCACGTCCCTTACGGAGGGCACCACCTTGCCCAGTCCCTACCGCGCGATCTTCGCGACCCCCGGCACCAAGGGGTTCACAGCCGCCGGCCTCATCGGCCGGATGCCGCTGTCCATGGTGGGCATCGGTGTCCTCACGATGATCACGGAGCTGGGGGGCAGCTACGCCCTCGCGGGCGGAATCACCGCCACCATCGCCCTGTCCGCCGCCGCCGTGGGCCCGCAGGTCTCGCGGCTCGTGGACCAGTACGGACAGCGGCGGGTGCTGCGCCCGGCCACACTGATCGCGGCCGCCGCCGTGACCGGACTGCTGGTCGCGGCGGCGAACGACTGGCCGAGCTGGACCTACTTCGCCTTCGCCGTCATCGCCGGGTGCGTGCCCAGCGTCGGGTCGATGGTCCGCGCCCGCTGGACGGCCCTGTTCCGCGACACCCCCCAGCTGCACACGGCGTACTCCTTCGAGTCCATCGTCGACGAGCTCTGCTTCATCGTCGGTCCTCCGCTGGCGGCCACGCTGTCGGCCGGCTGGTTCCCCGAGGCCGGCCCGGTGGTCGCCCTCGTCTGTCTGCTGACCGGCGTGTGGTGGCTGACCGCACTGACCGCCACCGAGCCCGCGCCGCATCCGCACCAGGAGCACACGGACCGGTCCTCGGCGCTGCGCTCCCCCGGCCTCCAGGTGCTGGTGGCGACCTTCGTCGCGACCGGCGCGATCTTCGGCTCCGTGGACGTGGCCACCCTGGCCTTCGCCGAGGAACACGGCAGCAAGTCCCTCGGCGGGGTGTTCCTGGCGATCTGGGCGTTCGGATCCTGCCTGGCGGGCATCGTCTTCGGCCTCATGCACTTCAAGGGCAGGGCCGAACCTCGCTGGATACTGGGCATCAGTGCGATGGCCGTGAGTATGATCCCCCTCCTACTGGCCGGGAACATGCCGTTTCTGGCCGTGGCGCTCTTCGTCTCGGGCCTCGCCATCGCTCCCACGATGATCACGACGATGGCCCTGATCGAGGCGCACGTGCCACACGCGAAGCTGACCGAGGGCATGACCTGGATCAGCACCGGCCTCGCGGTCGGAATCGCGGTCGGGTCCTCCGTGACCGGCTGGGTCGTCGACGCAGCCGGGGCGCAGACCGGGTACGTCGTCTCCGTCTCGGCGGGAGTGGCCGCGGCGGCGGTTGCGTTCGCGGGATACCGCCGGCTGACGAGGCCGGCGCAAGGGGAGGAGCCAGCAACCGATGGGGACGGCGACAGCAGGGAAGAGCAGCGCGGAACGGACCGCGTGGCATAACTGGGCGGGCAACGTCAGCGCCACACCGGCCCGCGTGGTGACCCCGGCCTCGGTCGGGGAACTCCAGGAGACGGTCCGCCGGGCCGCCGGGGACGGGCTGCGGGTGAAGGCGGTGGGCACCGGCCACTCCTTCACCGCGGCCGCCGCGACCGACGGGGTGCTCGTACGCCCGCAGGCGCTGGCCGGGATCCGGTCGATCGACCGGGCCGCCGGCACGGTCACGGTGGCGGCGGGCACGGTCCTGAAGGACCTCAACCGGGCCCTGGCCGCGGAGGGCCTCTCGCTCACCAACATGGGCGACATCATGGAGCAGACGGTCTCCGGCGCCACCAGCACGGGAACCCACGGCACCGGCCGCGACTCGGCGTCCATCGCCGCCCAGATCCGCGGTCTGGAACTGGTCACCGCCGACGGCCGGCTGCTGACCTGCTCCGAGAAGGAGAATCCCGAGGTCTTCGCGGCGGCCCGGCTCGGCATCGGCGCGCTCGGCATCGTCACCGCTATCACCTTCGCCGTGGAGCCGATCTTCTTCCTGACCGCACGGGAGGAGCCGATGGGCTTCGACCGGGTGACGGCCGAGTTCGAGGAGCACTTCGCGGAGAACGAGCACTTCGAGTTCTACTGGTTCCCGCACACCGGCAACTGCAACACCAAGCGGAACAACCGCAGCCAGGGCCCCGCCGCCCCGCCCGGACCGGTGAGCGCCTGGATCGAGGACGAGTTGCTCTCCAACGGCCTCTTCCAGGCCGTCAACTCGCTGGGCCGCGCGGTCCCGGGCACCATTCCCTCCATCGCCCGCGTGGCCAGCCGCGCCCTGTCGGCGCGCACGTACACGGACATCCCGTACAAGGTGTTCACCAGCCCGCGCCGGGTGCGCTTCGTGGAGATGGAGTACGCCCTCCCGCGCGAGCAGGTGGTCGAGGCACTGCGGGAGCTGCGGGCGATGGTCGACCGTTCCGGGCTGCGGATCAGCTTCCCCGTGGAGGTGCGCACGGCCCCGGCGGACGACATCACGCTGTCGACGGCCTCCGGGCGCGAAACGGCGTACATCGCGGTGCACATGTACAAGGGCACCCCGTACCAGTCCTACTTCACGGCGGCCGAGCGCATCTTCACCGCGCACGGCGGGCGTCCGCACTGGGGCAAGGTGCACACGCGGGACGCGGGGTACTTCGCCGAGGTCTACCCGCGGTTCGGCGAGTTCACCGCGCTGCGCGACCGGCTCGACCCGGACCGGGTGTTCGGCAACGACTACCTGCGGCGCGTGCTGGGGGACTGAGCCGTCCCGGTCGGTCAGGGTGTGCTCTGCCGCGCTGCCGGTGCCGACGCGTCCGGGCTGGGCGTCGGGGCCGGCGGTGTGGGGCTCGGGGACGAGCCCGGGGCCTCCTTCGACGGGGAGGCGCCGGGCGCCGGTTCGCCGGAGGCCCCGGCGTCACCGGAGTGCCCGGAGCCCGAGGGGCTCGGTTCGGTGCTCGGGCTCCGGCCCCCGTGCGAGGTGGAGGGGCTCGGGGAGGTCCCGGTCCCGGGACGCCGGCCGCCCTTCCCGTCACCGTCCGGCTCGTCCCGCGGCGGGGCGGGCCGCTCCTCGTTCGCCGTGCGGGTCCCGCCGGAGAAGAGGGTGCCGCCGCCGCTGCTGACGGAGGTGCCGGCCATCGCCTCGTAGGTGCCGAGGCCGCCGATGGCGAGGGCGAAAGCCGCGCCGGAGGCCACCGCGGTGCGCTTCCAGTCCCCGTACCCGGGTGCCGTGCACGGTGGCCGCGCCGAACTCCTCCGCGGCGCCCCCCGTGACGGGCGTACCGGCCGCCTCCGCCGCCTGCGGCGTCCGCGGTGCGTCCGTCGTCGGCGCCGTCCTCGACTCCTCGCGGGGCAGCGGCACCTGACGGGCCCTGGGCCGGGCGCTCTCCCGCAGCTGGTCTCCGGTGCGCCGGAAGAGGTGCTGGATGACGGGCCCGCCCGCGGTGGCGACGACGCTGACCACACCGGCCCCGAGGATGGTCCCGTAGACGCCCATCTTCGAGGCGAGCAGGGCCGCCGCGACGGTGGCGAGAGAGGAACCGGCGACCTGGGCCGCGCTCAGGTCGAGCTTCTTCCCCTCGTTCTCCGGTTCGTCCTCGACGTCCCGCGCCGCCTTCTGACCCATCGCCATCCCCGGTGCGTCCTGCCTCTCGCGCTTCTCGTCTCTCAGGAGTTACCGACCCCTGGGCGAAGCAGATAGTTCCGTTTCTGGTGATTATGTGAAGCAAGACACCCTAAAGGGACCACGGGTGCAGGTCGGACCCGATCGAGGGCAGGCCAACTCCCGCCGTCCGGGAGAAGTTCGGCGGCGCGGCGGTCCACCCAGGTGGCCCGAATGGAGTACTGTGGCGAGCCCTGGGGCCGTCCTTCCTTTCGGATGTCCGGACTCGGGAGAGGGGGCCGACTGATGGAAAACGGCACTCAAAGACCGGTGATGCCGCGGTATTGCACGGGCTCCTGCTGCGCACAGTAACCGTTCGGTCACTGTGCGTGCCCAACAGGTAACCGTGCCATAACGGCGATCAAGGGCGCATGCCCGACACGCCGGTTTAACTCGGCAAGGTTGTGGCAGGCTGCACCCGGGCAGGCCACACTCGACTAGCGGAAGCAGCGACGCACGTGACGTCGGCAGGCACCACCCGGGAGGTCCCCATGCCCGAACTGCGTGTCGTGGCCGTCTCAAATGACGGCACACGACTGGTGCTCAAGGCTGCGGACAGCACGGAGTACACGCTTCCGATCGACGAGCGGCTCCGGGCCGCCGTCCGCAACGATCGCGCACGCCTGAACCAGATCGAGATCGAGGTGGAGAGCCACCTCCGCCCCCGCGACATCCAGGCCCGCATACGAGCCGGTGCCTCCGCGGAGGAGGTCGCTCAGCTCGCGGGCATCCCCGTCGACCGCGTACGCCGCTTCGAGGGCCCGGTGCTCGCCGAGCGCGCGTTCATGGCCGAGCGCGCCCGCAAGACCCCCGTGCGCCGGCCCGGCGAGAACACCGGTCCGCAGCTCGGTGAGGCCGTGCAGGAGCGGCTGTCCCTGCGCGGGGCCGAGAAGGAGTCCGTCCAGTGGGACTCCTGGCGCCGTGACGACGGCACGTGGGAGGTCCTCCTCGTCTACCGGGTCGCGGGCGAGCCGCACTCGGCGAGCTGGACCTACGACCCGCCGCGCCGGCTGGTCGTGGCCGTGGACGACGAGGCGCGCTCCCTGATCGGCGAGTCGGAGGACCTGCCGGCGGCGCCGGAACCGAGCTTCCCCTTCGTGCCGAGGATCGCGCGGCTGCCGCGCGACCGGCCGCTGGACCGCGCCCTGGACCGGCAGCTGGAGCGGCCCGACGGCCGGCCGGCGCCCGCGCCGGAACCGGAGGAGGAGCGGGACACCCTGACCAGCCTGCTGGAGGCGGTCCCGAGCTTCCGCGGCGACATGGTGGTCCCGGACCGCACCGAGACCCCGGACACGGAACCCGAGGCGGAGGAGCCGCCGGCCCCCGCCGCCTCGGCGGGCGCGGGCGCCGCGTACGCCGACGTACTGATGCCGCGGACGGTGGCGGGCCACCGCGACCGCCTGACGGGCACCACGGACCGCCAGGCCGAGGCCGACGGGGTCCGCCCCGGGCGCCGTGCGGCGGTACCGAGCTGGGACGAGATCGTCTTCGGCACCCGCCGCAAGAAGCAGGAGTAGGAGCAGGAGCGCCGCCGCCGGGTCCTCCCGGCGGCGGCCGTACGTGCCCCTACTGGGGGTCCGGACCCGTGGCCACCGGGCGGGTCGGGTCGCCCGACCACTGCGACCAGCTGCCCGCGTAGAGGTCGGACTCGATGCCCGCCACCTCCAGGGCCAGTACCTCGTGCGCTCCGGAGACTCCCGAGCCGCAGTACACGCCGACCGGGATGTCCTCGGACGCGCCGAGCCCCTCGAACCGGGCCCGCAGGGCGGCCCCCGGCAGGAACCGCCCGTCCGCACCCACGTTCTCCGAGGTCGGGGCCGACAGCGCGCCCGGGATGTGGCCGCCGACCGGGTCGATCGGTTCGACCTCGCCGCGGTAGCGCTCCCCCGCACGGGCGTCCAGGAGGATCCCTTCACGCGCGCGCAGGGCCGCCGCGTCCGCGTCCAGCAGTCCGACCGACCCCGGAGTTGGCTTGAAATCACCCTCCGCGGGAGTCACCCGGTCGGCCGTCACCTCACCCCCGGCCGCCGTCCACGCGGTCAGGCCGCCGTCAAGGACCCGCACGTTCGGGTGACCTGTCCAGCGCAGCAACCACCACGCGCGGGCCGCCGCCCAGCCCAGACCGCCGTCGTATACGACGACGGGTCCGTCCGCCGGGACGCCCGCCCGGCGCATCGCCTCCCCGAAGGCCTCCGGGTCCGGCAGCGGGTGCCGCCCGCCCGACCCGGGCGGACCTGCCAGTTCGCGGTCGAGGTCGACGTACACCGCTCCGGGCAGGTGTCCTGCCTCGTAGGCGGGCCGCTGGTCGGGGCCGCCGAGCTGCCAGCGGACGTCCAGGAGGACCGGCGGGCGGGGGCCCGCCAGCTCGCTCCTCAGTTCGGCGGCGTCGAGGATCGCAGATTTCGCAGTCATGCCGGCCATCTTCCTCCCCACCCCGCACCGCCGTCACAAGCCCGTTATCGCCGGGCCGTACCGATCCGGTCAACTCCGCACCGGGCCCCCTCGATGCGGCCCGGTCGGGGCGCGCCGAGTCCCCGGGAGTGGAAGCATCAGCATCGGTAAGCGGTACGACGGAGGAGACGGCTGACATGACCGAGGCAGCGGAAGCAACCCGGCGCACGCCCGGTACCCCGTGCTGGGTGAGCCTCATGGTGCACGGCCTCGGGACCACCGAGGACTTCTACGCCGACCTGTTCGGCTGGGAGTACGAACCCGGCCCCGAGCAGCTCGGACCGTACGTCCGCGCGGTGCTGGACGGCCACGAGGTGGCGGGGATCGGCGAGATGCCGCCGGACCGGCATCTTCCGGTGGCCTGGACGACGTACCTCGCCACGGACGACGCGGACGCGACCGCCGAGTCGGTCCGGGCCTGCGGGGGCACGGTCGCGGTGGGACCGCTGGACGCCGGTATCGCGGGGCGGGTGGCGATCTGCTCCGACCCGTTGGGCGCGATCTTCGGGCTGTGGCAGGCGCAGAGCCGCATGGGCACCCGGCTGCACGGCGGGCCCGGCACGCCCGTGTGGAACGAGCTGGTCACCCAGGACACCTCGACGGTCGGGAAGTTCTACGAGCACGTCTTCGGCCACGAGGCGCAGACGCACGCCACGGCCACCGACGACTTCGACTACCTGACCCTGCAGCTGGGAGGCCACCCGGTGGCGGCCGTGCACGGGGTCGGCCGCTCGCTGCCGCACGACCGGGGGCCGCACTGGATGGCGTACTTCGAGGTGGCCGACACCGACGCGGCGGCGGCCCGCGTCGTCGAGCTCGGCGGACGTGTCGTCGACCCGCCCCGCGAGGGCCTGCGTGGCCGGCAGGCCACGGTCGCGGACCCGGAGGGCGCGGTCTTCGCCATCGTGCACTCGCGGCACTGAGCCCGTCGTGCGCTCGCGCACTGGGCCCGTCGTGCGCTCGCGGCGCCGGGCTCCTCGGCGCTCGCGGCACCGAGCTCAGTGCGCCCTCGGCCCCGGCGCCCGCCCGAAGTGTCGGGCGGTGGGCACGAGGGCGGCCGCGGCGGGTACGAGGAAGCAGGCCGCGGCGCACACGGCGAGGACCGGGGTGACCCCGAAGACGCCGATGGCCGGGGCGATGAGGGCGAGGCCCACCGGGGCGAGGCCGTAGGACAGCAGGAAGTCCAGGGAGGAGACGCGGGCGAGCTTGTCGGGGGCGACCTCGCGCTGGGTGGCCGTGAACCAGGGCACGTTGAACAGCTCGATGCCGATTCCGGCCACGGCGTAGGCCGCGACCACGACGGCCGGGTGGACGGGCAGCACCAGGCTCAGCGGCGCGAAGCCGTAGACGGCCAGTCCGGCGAGGGCGCTCCAGCCCTGTGAGCGGGGCCGCCGTCGGGCGGTGACCAGGGCGCCGCCGAGCGCGCCCACGGTGTAGGCGGTCACGGCCGCGGCCAGGACCCACTCGGTGCCGTAGCGGTCACGGCTGATGAGGGGCAGGGCGACGCTGGTGGCGGAGTAGCCGAGGGCTATCACGGCGGTCAGGGCGCCGAGTCCGGCGGGGAACCAGGGGTGCCGGCGGGCCTCGCGTATCCCGTCGACGAACTCGGCACGCAGCGATGCCCGCGGTGCGGGTGCCCCCGACGCGGTCGCCTCGGCGCCACGGCCCGGCAGGAGGGCGGCGACCAGCCAGAGCAGGCCGATCCCCAGCAGCAGCGTCCCCACGTCGGCGAAGGCCGCGAGCAGCGCCGTCAGGGTGGGGCCCGCGAGCGTGGAGGTCCGTACCGCCACGGTCATGGCGGCGTTGGCCTGCTGCCTGCTGCCTGCGGCGACGACCTCGGCGGTGAGCGCCTGGAAGGCGGGGCGGCAGGCCCCCTGGCCCGCGCCCGCGAGGGCGGCGGCCAGGGTCATCAACACCAGTGACCGGCCGAGCCCGAGGGCGAGGAGCGGGGCGGCGAGCGCGGCCGTGAGGGCGGACCAGAGCACGACGGCCCGGCGCGAGTGGCGGTCGGCGAGCACCCCGCCGACGGCGACGGCGACGAGGAAGCCGGCGGTGCGGGCCGCCAGGACCAGGCCCAGGCCGGCCGCGCCGAGTTCCCGGTGCAGGACCGCGAGGCCCAGGACGAAGGGCAGGGCCCAGGTGGCGAGTCCGGAGGCGGTGGTGCCCGCCCACAGGCGCAGGAAGGCGGTGTCGCGCAGGACGGAACGCGGGGGCGGCGGGCCGGTCTTGGGCGTCGTGGGCACGGGTGCAGTCGCCACGGTGTGGTGCTCCTCGTTCGTCGGTTGCGTCGGCAGGGGCCGGATCGGGGCTCGGTGGGCCGGACCCGGGGGTGTTAATGAAAACGATAACCATTACAGTACCCTTCGAACGAGGCACTCCTGCCCGGTGCACGACAACACCCACGCTCTTCCCAGACCGGAGAACCCATGCGCCACCGCGCCCGACCCGGCATCCCCCTTGCCTTCGCCCTGACCCTGACCCTCACGACGGCGGGCTGCTCAGCCGCCACCGAAGACCGCGCAGCGACCGGCGAACCCGCCGCCGCCGGAGCCGTCATCGGCAGTTGTGGGCGGCAGCTCTCCTTCGACCGGCCCCCGGAACGTGCCGTCACCCTGGACCAGACCTCGACCGAGACCCTGCTGGAACTGGGGCTCCAGGACCGGCTGGCCGGGACGGCCAACCTGAAGACGAAGATCCCCGCGCAGTACCGGGACGCGTACGCCAAGGTCCCGGTCATCGCCCCCAAGATCGCGACCAGCGAGCAACTGCGCTCCGCCGCACCCGACTTCGTGGTGGCCGGCTCCAGCGACCTCTACACGAAGGACCGGGCCGGCACCCGCGAGGAGCTCCAGGCCCTCGAGGTCCCCGCCTTCGTCAGCGCCGTGGACTGCCCGCAGCAGAACGAGGCCGGAAAGAGCCCCTTCGAACTGCTCTTCTCCGACTACGAGCAGCTCGGCAAGGTCTTCGGCAGTCAGGAGCGGGCCGGCAGGCTCGCCCGGGAGCAGCGGGCCGCCGTCACCGAGGCCGGTGGGAACGCCGCCCGGGCGGCCGTCCCGGGCGGCGGCCGGCCCACCGTCGTCTACCTCTACTCGGTCTTCAACGGCATGCCGTACGTCGCGGGCCGGACCGGTCTGCCCAGTGAGATGAGCCGGATCGTCGGCGCGCAGAACGCCTTCGACGACGTGGACGAGGACTGGCCCGAGGTCTCCTGGGAGGAAGTCGCCCGGCGCAACCCGGACTTCGTCGTGGTCGGCGATCTGAGCGAACGCGGCCGGCCCGGCGACAGCGCCGCCGAGAAGCGCGCCACCCTGGCCGAGCACCCGCTGGTGTCCAAGCTGGCGGCGGTGCGCGACAACAGGATCGTCGAGGTGCCGGGCATCGAACTGGACCCCTCCGTACGTTCCGTGCACGCCCTGGGGCTGCTCGCGGCCGCAATGAGGGACCTCGGGTATGTCCGCTGAGCCGGGGGCCGTGGACCTGCTGCTTCCGGCCGCCCGCGGCGTCCGGGTGCGGACGCCGGTGGGCGCGCCCGCCCCGGCCCGGGCCCGGGTGGGGCTGTTCCTCGCGGGGGTGCTCGTACTGGCCGCCTCGGTGGCGGCAGGCACCCGTATCGGTACGGCCGACGTGGGATGGGCGGACCTCGGCCGGGTGTTCGGCGCCCGGCTGGGCCTCGGCACCGAACCGCTGCCGCCGCTGCTGGATTCGCTCGTCTGGGACCTGCGGCTGCCGCGGGTCCTGATGGCGGCCCTGGTCGGCGCCTCGCTCGCGGTCTGCGGCACCGTGCTCCAGGCCGTCACCCGCAACGCGCTGGCCGACCCGTACCTGATCGGCGTTTCCTCGGGTGCCTCGGCCGGCGCCGTCACCGTGGCCGTCCTGCCCCTGTCCGGGCTGGGCGCCGGCACCCTCGGGATCACCGGTGGCGCCCTCGCCGGCGCCCTGCTCTCCTTCGGCCTGCTGCTGGCGCTGCTGCGCCGGACGGGCCTGGACTCGGTCCGCATCGTCCTCACCGGCGTGGTCGTCGGGCAGCTCTTCACCGCCCTGACCTCGCTCGTCCTGATGGCCTCGGCGGACGCCGACACCACACGCGCCCTCACCCACTGGCTACTGGGCTCGATGGCCCCGGCCCGCTGGGACGCCGTCGCGGTCTGCGCGATCGTCACCCCGCTGGGTCTCGCGGCCGCCTGGCTGTGCGCGAACGCCCTGGACGGCCTCGCGTTCGGCGCGGACACCGCCGCCTCGCTGGGAATCGGCGTACGGCGCACCCGGATGCTCCTGCTCGTGGTGACGGCCGTACTGACCTCGGTGGCGGTGGCCACCGTCGGCGCGATCGGCTTCGTCGGGCTGATCGTCCCGCACGGGGTGCGCTTCCTCTCCGGTCCGCTGCACCGGGTCCTGCTCCCGCACGCGGCGCTCGCGGGCGCGGTGTTCCTCGTGTGGACCGACTCCCTGGCGCGGGTCGCCTTCGCGCCGCGTGAGATTCCGGTCGGCGTGATCACGGCACTGCTCGGCGTACCGCTGTTCCTCCTCGTCCTGCGCAGGAGGGGTGAGCTGTGAGGATCACCGCCGAAGGGCTGAGCTGGTCGGCCTCGGGCACGCCCGTCGTCCGCGGGGTCGGCCTGGACATCGCGCCGGGCGAGACGGTCGGACTGCTCGGCCCCAACGGCTCGGGCAAGTCCTCGCTGTTGCGCTGCCTGGCCGGGCTGCGCGTGCCCGACGCGGGCACCGTGCGCTACGACGGCGAGCCGGTGCGGGACTGGAGCACCCGCCGGATCGCCCGCCGGGTCGCGTTCGTGGAGCAGGACCCCGGATTCGACACCGACCTGCGCGTCGCCGATGTCGTGGGCCTGGGGCGGACCCCCTTCCGTGGCCGCCGGCGCGGGCCGGACGCCACCGACCGGGCGGTCGTCGCCGCCGCGCTGGACCGCCTCGGCCTCACCGCGCTCGCCGGGCGCTCCTGGAAGGGCCTGTCCGGCGGCGAGCGGCAGCGCGCGCACATCGCCCGCGCGCTGGCCCAGCAACCGTACGGCCTGCTCCTCGACGAGCCCACCAACCACCTGGACGTCAAGCACCGGTTGGAGCTCATGGAGCTGCTCGCCGGCACCGGGCAGACGGTGCTGGTCGCGCTGCACGACCTCACCCTGGCCGCCCGCTACTGCGACCGGCTGCTGCTGATGCACCGGGGCCGGCTGATCGCCTCCGGCACCCCGGCCGCCGTCCTCACGGCCGAGCGCCTCGGCCAGATCTTCGAGGTGGACGCCGAGCTGGCCACCGACGGCGTGGGCCGGCCCGCGGTCTCCTACCGCGGCCCGCTGCGGCGGGCCGCACCCGCAGCCGTATCCGTACCCGAATCCGCACCCGCACCCGCACCCGCACCCGCACCCACACCCACACTTCGGCAAGGAACCTCATGACGCACCGCACGGACACCGCCCCCGCACCGACCGTCGACGCCCTCGTCGCGGCCGTGCTGGCCGGTGAGCACGGCCCGCTGCCCTCCGGGCTCGTGGCGACCAGCGTGTTCTGGATCCACCACGGCACCCGGCTGGCCGGCGGCGACTCCACCTACCTCAACCAGTACGTCCTGGTGCGGCTCGGCGACTCCTTCGGCGGCTGCGCCTTCGAGGCCGGCGAGATCGACCCGGCGATCTGCCGCGACTCCTCGGGCTCCCCGCTCGACGTCCTGCTGCGCGAGGCACCGCGGCCGCTGCGGATCGCCGCCCTCGACGCGTACCTGGCCGGGCAGCTCCCGCACCGCGACGCCGGGGCGGAGCCGGTCGTCCTCCCCGCCGGCACCCCCGAGGTACGTGCCCGGGCGCGTGACGCGGCCATCGCCGGGCTGCTGGACATCGACGCGGGTGCCCGCGTCGGCCTGATCGGCGTGGTCGACCCGCTGGTCGCGGCCATCCGCGAGCGGGGCGGTGCACCGCTGCCGTGCGACTTCAACCTCCGGGCCACCCGGTGGGGCGATCCCGTCACCGCCGACATGCACGAGGTACTGGAGCGCGCCGACGCCGTCGTCGCCACCGGCATGACCCTCGGCAACGGTTCCTTCGACACCGTTCTCGACCGCTGCCGCACCCGGGGCATCCCGCTGGTCGTCTACGCGCAGAGCGGCAGCGCGGTGGCCCGCGCCTTCCTCGGCTCCGGGGTGACCGCCCTGTCCGCGGAGCCCTTCCCCTTCTCCCAGTTCAGCGCCGACCCGACGACTCTGTACCGCTACCGGACGGCGGGGCGGCCGTGATCCCGCCCACCGTCCGCCGCGGCGCCGGGCGCGCCTCCTGCCACCACGGCGAGATCCTCCAGGGCGTCTTCCTCGACGCCGGCGGGCGCCGGTGCGCCGGCCTCGTCACCCTGCCGATGTCCGGGCTGGGCAGCCGGGCCGAGTTCACCCGGCGCCCCGGCACCCCGCCGGAACAGCTCACGGTCCTGCCGGGTGACCGTACGAAGGCCGCCCGCGCGGCGGCCCTCGCCGTCGCGGAGTGCGCCCTGCGGCGCCGGGAGCCGCCCTGCGGAGGGGAGTTGCGGATCACCGGCGACATCCCGGTGGGCCTGGGCATGGGCAGCTCCACCAGCGATGTCATCGCCGTCGTACGCGCGGTCGCGGACTCCTACGGGATGCGGCTGGCGCCCGACACCGTCGCCCGGCTCGCGGTACGCGCCGAACTGGCCTGCGACCCGCTGATGCTCGACGCCCGCCCGGTGCTCTTCGCCCAGCGCGAGGGCCGGGTGCTGGAGGTCCTCGGGCCCTGCCTGCCGCCGCTCGTCGTCGTGGGCTGCGCCCTGGGCGGGGGCGCGCCCGTGGACACCCTGTCCCTGCCGGTCCGCGCGTACGACGACACCGACGTACGCGCCTTCGAGCGGCTGCGCGGCCTGCTGCGGCGGGCCGTGGCCACAGGAGACGCGGCCCTGCTGGGCCGGGTCGCGAGCGCCAGCGCACGGCAGGGCCAACGGCTGCTCGGTCACCCGGAGTTCGACACGCTGGCCGACATCGCCCGGCGGCTAGGAGCCGTGGGGGTCCAGATCGCGCACAGCGGCGCGGTGGCCGGTCTGCTCCTCGACCCGGCGGCTCCGGGGCTGCGCCACCGGGTCCGGAGCTGCGTACGGGCCCTGGAGAGCAACGGCATCGCCGCGACCCGCACCTTCACGAGCTTCCTGCCCCGGCCGGCCTCCCCGGCATCCTTCCCGCCGTCCTTCCCGCCGTCCTCCCCGCCATCCTTCCCGACGACCAAGGAGTTCCCGAGTGGACCAGCACATCGCGGAGGCCATCGGCCGACCGGACCTGATTCGCCTCGACGACCGGCTCGTCTGCCTGCGCTTTGAGACCATGAAGGCCGTCTCCGCCCTGGCGGCGGTCCGTCACCTGCTCGACGCCGGGGTGGTGCGGCGCGGAGACACCCTGCTGGACAGCTCCAGCGGGATCTACGCGTACGCCCTCGCCCTGGCCTGCCACCGTCACGGCATGCACTGTCACATCGTCGGCTCGGCCACGGTCGATCGCACGCTGCGCGCCCAACTCGCCGTCCTCGGGGTGACACTGGAGCAGATGGAGCCCTGCAGCGACCTGAAGCTGGACCAGAAGCGGCGGGTCGAGCGCATCCACGAGATCCTCGCCGAGCATCCCGAGTACCACTGGATGCGCCAGTACCACGACGACGTCCACTACCTGGGCTACCGGGCCGTGGCCGAGCTGATCCGGGGGGCCACGGGCGGGGACGGCCTCACCGTGGTCGGCGGGGTCGGCTCGGGCGCGTCCACCGGAGCCCTCGCGCGCTACCTCCGGGAGGGCTCCCCCGATGTCCAACTCGTCGGCGTGCAGCCGTTCGGCAGCGTCACCTTCGGCGCGGAGCACGTCGCCGACCCCGAGATCATCATCGCCGGGATCGGCAGCTCCATCCCCTTCGGGAACGTCAGCCACGCGTCGTACGACGCGCTCCACTGGATCTCCTTCGACGCCGCCCTGGCCGGCAGCGTCGACCTGTTGCGGCGGCACGCGGTGTTCGCCGGCCTGTCGAGCGGGGCCGGATACCTCGCCGCCCGCTGGGAACGCTCCCGCGCCCCGGAACGTACGGTCCTCTTCATCGCCGCCGACACCGGCCACCGCTACGTGGACACCGTGTACGCCCGCCACCACGAGGCGGCCGCGATCGGCACCCTGGCTCCGCGGCAGGTCACGGACCGGGCCGAACTCGCGCTCCCCTGGTCCCGGATGCACTGGAACCGGGCCCCCGGGCCCCCGGCCATGCGGGCCGACCGAACGCCACCGCGACGGACCGCCTCCCCGACGGGACCCCGTTCGGGACCAAGCAGAGGTCACCGGCGTGATCGCCATCTTCAGGAGGGGTACCACCCGGACGTGCCATGACGGGCATCACATGCGACGACCGCCTAGGTCTGGGCCAGTTCGCGCACCGTGGCCATATCGCTGAAGGGGAGCAGCTCCTCGCCGACGATCTGGTGTGGTTCGCTGCCCTTGCCGGCGATCAGGACCGTGTCGTCGGGTCCGGCCGCGGACAGGGCGAAGGCGATCGCCCGGCGGCGGTCGGCGTAGCGCCGGAAGGGGGTGCCGGTCGCCGTGAGGCCGAGGGAGACCTGGTCCAGGATGGCCTCGGGGTCCTCGTTGCGGGGGTTGTCCGAGGTCAGGACACAGAGGTCGGAATGGGTCCCGGCGATCTGGCCCATCTCGGCCCTTTTGGTGGTGTCGCGGTCCCCGCCGCAGCCGAAGACCGTGATCACCCGGCCGTGGGCGAAGCCCCGGATGGTGGTCAGGACCTTGTCCAGGGAGTCCGGCGAGTGGGCGTAGTCCACGATCACCGACGTGCCCAGCGGGGTCCGGAAGCGTTCCAGGCGGCCCGGGACCGGCGGCATCCGGTCGAGCGCGTCGACCAGGGGGCCCAGTTCGTGGCCCAGGACGTGGCAGGCTGCCACCGTGGCCAGCGCGTTGGCCACCGAGAACCGGCCGGGGACGGGGATCGAGGCCGGGTACGCGCGTCCAGCGTGGTGGAGGGTGAACCGGGTGCCCGAGGCACTCACCACGAGGTCGGTGGCCCGGTAGTCGGCCGGGCGGTCCAAGGCGTACGTGGTCACCTCACCCGGCATCATCGACACGATGGACGCGCCCACCGGGTCGTCGGCGTTGACCACCGCGCGCCGGCACAGGCCCTGGAAGAGCCGCAGCTTGGCGTCCCGGTAGTCCGCCATCGTCCCGTGGTCGTCCAGATGGTCCTGCGTGAGGTTGGTGAAGACCCCGACGTCGATGAACGTACGGTCCACCCGGTGGGTCAGCAGCGCCATCGAGGTGGCCTCCAGCACCACGCCGGCGGCCCCGCGGTCGCGCATGTACCCCAGCAGGTACTGCAGGTCGGGCGATTCCGGAGTGGTCAGCACCGATGGCGGCATGGGGATCGGCTCATCGCCGATCCTGCTTCCGGCGGTTCCGATCACCCCCGTCCTGGAGCCCTCGGCGATCCGCAGGACGGACTCGACCATGTACGAGACGGAGGTCTTGCCGTTGGTGCCGGTGATCGCCACCATGTCCATCTGCCTGCCGGGCTCGCCGAAGTAGCGGGAGGCCACCACCGCGGCGGCCGTCCGCGTGTTCGGTACCCGGACGACGCAGGTGCCCGGGGGCCATACCGCGGCCGGCAGGGCGGGTTCACTCCCGTCGACGAGTACGGCGGCGGCGCCCCGGGCCAGGGCGGGCGAGACGGAGCCGGGGCCGCCCGCCCGGTGGCCGGGTACGGCGATGAAGAGCGAGCCCGGCGTCACCCGGTCGGCGTCGAAGGTGGTTCCCGCGGTGATCAGCGTCGTGTCCGGATCGCCCTGGAGGACGTGGTGCTCCTGGCCGGCCAGCAATGCGCTCAGCTTCACAATGATCCCTTCGAGGGGGCTCGGGCCCGGGCGTGCGGCCGTAGCCAGGCGGCAGCGCCGGCGGCATGCCGGGAAGCTGCGGTGGTGATGTGGAGCGGAGGAGCCGGAGGCGCGAAGCGCTAGCCGTGGCCGTGCAGGGCCGTACGGCGCGTCTTGGACGGTACGGCGAGGGCCGCGCCGGCCGGGTCGACGACGGTCGGAACCCCGGCGGCCGGGCGCATACCGGAGGCGGCCTGCTGCAGGCACTGCCTCGGGGAACGTGTGCGACCCATGGGCCGAGTGTACGGCCCATGGGTCGCCCCCGGATTCGCCGATGGCCGGGAGCCGCGCAGCCCACCGGTCCGCCCCGACGGCGACCGGAGGGCCCCGTACGGGATGCATGGCGGGAGACGATGGCTCAGGTGGGGGCGGCGCTCGTCCCGGCGATCACCGTTCAGCCGCTCGACCACTACGGCGAAGGCCAGCCGCGAACCAGCCACAGGATCACTGGATGGCCACAGCGGATCCACATAGGTGGCGATCAGCTGGAGCAAGGCGTCGGCTCGGGGCCGGTCCTCGCGCTGTTCGCGCAGGGCCTCGTCGGCGGCCCGGAGGCGGGCCAGTGCGGTCGGTCAGGCGGCGGGTTGCCGGGGAGGGCGTACCGCCGGCGCGAGGGGAAGGCGGGCGGCTTCCTCGGCGGAGGCGGACTCTTCCGGCCAGTGGGATCGTGCCCCGACCGGCTCTCGGCTGTCCTTGTCGAACCGAAGGATGCCAGTCGCGTCCCACAGCCAGTCCTGGCTGCCGAAGGTGTCCGCGAGGAACCGCGCACGTTCCATCGCATCCGCTACGGAGGCGTCGCTGGTGAACCGGGCGGTGATGTCCAGCGGTTCGTCCGTCACCGTCGCGCGCCAGTCGCCGTCGAAGGTCAGCTTCATGGTCATGTCTGACTCATCTGATCTGCTGTGACGGGGCCACATATCCGTCCCTGAGAGGAACTCCCACCGAGCGCCTTCGCCCCACTGTCGCGGACACGGGAAATGCACGGGCGTCAGGGAGAGGGTTCAGGCGTGGTTGACCGGGAGGACGTCCGGGGAGAGGGCTCCGGCCTGGGCCGAACCGCTCGTCATGCGGCGGAGGTGGTGGCGGCGGCACAGGACCTCGTAGCCGATCTCCTCCGCCGGGCGGTTCACATCACCCACCACGACCTGGGCACCCTCGACCACCATCTCGCCGCCCACTGTGCGGGCGTTGTGCGTGGCGCGGGCGCCGCACCAGCACAAGGCCTCCACCTGGAGCTGCTCCAGACGGTCCGCCAGCTCGATCAGACGCTGCGAGCCCGGGAACAGCTTGGTGCGGAAGTCGGTGGTGATTCCGAAGGCGAAGACGTCCAGGCCGAGGTCGTCGACGATGCGGGCGAGCTGGTCGATCTGCTCGGGGGCCAGGAACTGGGCCTCGTCCACGATCACGTAGTCGGCCTTGCCGCCCTTGGACAGCTGCGCGACCAGGTGCGCGTACAGGTCCATGCCCTCCGGTGCCTCGACCGCCTCCGTCACCAGGCCCAGGCGGGAGGACAGCTTGCCCTCGCCCGCCCGGTCGTCCCGCGTGAAGATGACCCCCTGCAGACCCCGCGCGTCACGGTTGTGGGCGATCTGGAGAGCCAGAGTGCTCTTTCCGCAGTCCATCGTTCCGGAGAAGAACACCAGCTCGGGCATGGGAAGTACGGAACCTTTCGGGTCGTGGGGGTGGTGGTGGGGCGGCCGGGGGCCGACGCGGGTCAGGTGCGGATTTCGAGCAGCGGCACGAGCTGCTCCGCCGCGGTCATGGAGCCGTGCATTCCGGCGAGGGCGGACTCGTTCGGCTCCTTGCGCGAGGCGGTGATCGCGACATCGGCCTGGGCGGCCGCCACCACATCGCCGATACGGCCGAGCACGCGCTCGTCGCACTCCCCCGGCGGGCCGAACCAGCCCAGTTCCAGGGCTTCTTCGCGGCTCGCGACCCAGAACCGGTCGCCGAGCACCTCGCGCCACACGGTCAGCACGTCGGGCTGCGCGCCCGGCACCGCGTACACGTGCCGGGCCCGGCCCTCGCCGCCCAGCAGGGCCACGCCGGCGCCCAGCTCCCAGTCCTCGTCGAAGTCGATCCGGGAGTCCTCGTCGAAGGGGACGTCGACCATGCCGTGGTCAGCCGTCACGTAGAGGGCGGTGCGCGCCGGCAGCTGCTCGGCGAGCCGCTGGACGAGCCGGTCCACGTACATCAGCTGGCCGCGCCAGGCGTCGGAGTCCACGCCGTGGCGGTGACCGGCCCCGTCGAGCTCGCTGTAGTACGTGTAGACGAGCGAGCGGTCACCGGCCGCGAGGCGCTCGGCCGCCAGGTCCATCCGCTCCTCGCCGGTCATCCGGCCGAGGAAGGTGCCGCCGCTCAGCGCGATCTTGGTGAGCGGGGTGGTCTGGAAGGCGGGCGAGGACACCTGTGCGGTCGCCACACCGGCCTTGTCGGCCTGCTGGAAGACGGTCGGGTACGGCTGCCAGGGCTTCGGCGCGGTCCACGGCTGCCAGCGGAGCTGGTTCATCAGCTCGCCGGTGGCCGGGTTGCGGACGGCGTAGCCCGGCAGGCCGTGGCGGGCCGGCGGGAGGCCGGTGCCCACGGAGGCCAGCGAGGTGGCGGTGGTCGCCGGGAAGCCCGCGGTGATCGGGCGGCCGGTGCCGCCGCGCGAACTGCCGAGGAGGGAGGTGAGGTACGGGGCCTCGTCCGGGTGGGCCTTGATCTGCTCCCAGCCCATGCCGTCGACCAGGAACACGCAGTTCCGGTCGGCCGGGGTCAGCTCGGTGATGGCAGCGGTGAAACCGGGGACGCCCTGACCGGCCACGAGCGTGGGCAGCAGGTCGGCGAGCGACCCGGCGCCGTACTCCGGGACGGGGGCGCCGGCCAGGTCCAGCAGTTCCGGCTCGGGCCACTCCTGTGCCGCGGAGTACGCCATCAGCGGGCGGGGGTGGAAGACGTCGCCGCCGTCGCCTCGGAGAGGGCCTGTGCGAAGACCAGCGTCTGGCGCACCGCCTCCGGGCCGTCGCCGGCCTCGCTGACCCGCAGGCTGAGGTCGTCGGCGGTGGAGTTGCCGGTGTAGCCGTGGTCGGAGTCGCAGTTCGGGTCGCCGCAGGCGGCCGGCTCCAGGTCGATCCGGGAGACCGCGCCCCAGCCGATGGTCAGGACGACCTCCCGGGGCAGGGTGCCGGGGGTGTAGGACTCCGGGTTGGCGACGACGCGGCTGAGCACCACGGAGGAGATGCTCGACAGCTTGACCGACTCGGTGGAGGTGGTCGCGTACGGGGAGGGGGACCCGGCGTCGGCGGCCTGCTCGTCGGTGTGGCTGACGATGAAGCGGTTGCCGGTCAGGACCAGCACGGTGACGTGGCGGCGTACCTCGTTGGAGTCGAAGGTCGTCTCCTGGTGGACCAGGTACGACGAAATCGGCTCGCCGCCCACCGCGGCCTCCACGGCCTCGGCCACGAGGGCCGGGTAGTAGCCGCTGCGCTCGATCGCCGTGCGCAGCCCCTGGGTCGTCGTACCGGATTTCGCCATGAGGTCCATCCTAAGGCCCGTACGGGGCCCTCAGGCCGCGCCGTACCCGGTCAGTAACTGGGGAGGGTCCGCGGGCCGAGATCGCCGCGGGCGGGCGGGTGGGCGACGCGGACCGTGGCGCTCAGCACGGAGATGCCCTCGGCGGCGACCACGACGGGCTCCAGGGAGACGCCGATCACCTCGGGATGGTCGTCCACGAGGCGCGACAGCCGCAGCAGCAGGCCCTCCAGGGCGGGCGTGTCCACGGGGGCGCTGCCGCGCCAGCCGAAGAGCAGGGGCGCGGTCCGGATGGAGCGGATCAGTCCGGCGGCGTCCCGGTCGGTGGCCGGGACGAGGCGGTGCGCGGTATCGCCGAGCAGCTCGGAGGCGACCCCGGCGAGCCCGAAGGAGAGGACGGCGCCCGCGGCCGGGTCGATGACGGAGCGGACGACGGTGTCGACCCCGCGCGGCACCATGGCCTGCACCACGGGCTGGAGCTCGGCGGGCTTGCCGAGCGCGTCGGTGAGCTCCTCGTACGAGCGCCGCAGGTCGGCCTCGTTCGTCAGGTCGAGCCGTACGCCGCCCAGGTCCGCGCGGTGGCGCAGGTGCGGGGCGGTGGTCTTGAGGGCCACCGGATAGCCCAGGACCCCGGCGGCCCGGGCCGCCGCGTCGGCGCTCGGCGCGGGCAGGGTGGGCAGGACGCGGATCCCGTAGCGCGCGAGCAGCTCGCGGGCGTCCCAGTCGGTCAGGGTCAGCACGGCGCCGTGGTCGACGTCGGCCAGCAGCGCGGCCAGCTGCTCCGCCGCCCCGGCCTCGTCGATGTCCTCGTACTCGGGGACCCGCCCGTCGTCGTCGGCCGCGGCCCGGCGCCACTGCCCGTACCGGACGGCTTCGGCGACGGCCTTGACCGCCCGCTCGGCGGCGGGGTAGCTGGGGATGCTGTCCCCCGCGGCGGACATCAGTCCGGCGGGTGCGGGGGGCGCGTGGTCCGGGGCGGGGCCCCAGCTCCGGGCGGGGGCGGGGTTCGGGACGCCGCGCACGGCGGACAGGGCCTCGACGAGCTCGCCCAGCTCGACGTGCACCACCGCCACCGGCTTGCCGGGGTGCTCGGCGACCGCTGCGCGGAGCGCCCCGGCGAGATCGTCCGCGGGCGCGTCCTCGCTCACCCACGGGATGGCCGTGACCACCACCGCGTCGCAGTCGTCCGAGGCGAGCGCGTCGGTCAGGGCGGAGCGGAAGTCCGCCGGCGAGGCGGCCGTCGTCAGGTCCAGCGGCGGCAGCGGCCGCAGCCCCTGGGTGAGGCAGGCGTCGTAGGTGAGGATCCCGAGGGATTCGGAGTTGCCGAGGATCGCGATCCGGGGCCCGGCGGGCAGCGGCTGCGCGGCGAGCAGGAGGCCGACGTCCACCAGCTCGGTGACCGTGTCGACGCGGATGACTCCGGCCTGCCGCAGCAGGGCGGAGACGGTGGCCTCCGGCAGCCTGGTGCCGGTGACGACGTGCCCGGCCGGGCTGTGGCGGCCGCCCTTGGCGACGACCACCGGCTTGACGGCCGCCGTCCGGCGGGCGAGGCGGGTGAACTTCCGCGGGTTGCCGAGGGTTTCGAGGTAGAGCAGGGCGACGTCGGTCGCCTCGTCGTCGTACCAGTACTGGAGGATGTCGTTGCCGGAGACGTCGGCCCGGTTCCCCGCGGAGACGAAGGAGGACAGGCCCTCGCCGCGCCGGAGCAGCGCGGCGAGCAGGGCGATCCCGATCGCCCCGGACTGCGTGAACAGGCCGATGCGGCCGCGCGTCGGCATCGGCGCGGGGGTGAGGGAGGCGTTGAGTTCCACCTCCGGCGCGGTGTTGATCACCCCGTAGGCGTTCGGCCCGATGAGCCGCATCCCGTACGAGCGCACCTGCCGCACCAGTTCGCGCTGGCGGGCGAGTCCGGCCGGGCCGCTCTCCCCGTATCCGGCGGACAGGACGACGAGCCCCTGGACCCCGTGATCGCCGCAGGCGGCCACGGCGTCGGGGACCCGGTCGGCGGGGACCGCGATCACCGCGAGGTCGACCGGGGCGCCGATGGCCTCGACCGTGCGGTAGGCCCGTACGCCGTCGAGCAGGTCGCGGGTGACGGCCTCGTTGACGGCGTAGAGGTGGCCGTGGAAGCCGCTGTCGCGCAGGTTGCGCAGGGCGGCGGCGCCCACGCCCGCGCCGGAGCGGCTGACTCCGACCACGGCCACCGAGCCGGGGGCGAGCAGCCGCTGGACCGAGCGGGCCTCGGCGCGCTGTTCGCGGGCGCGCTGCACGGCGAGGGACTCGGCGGTGGGTTCGAGGTCGAGGGTGAGGTGGACGGAGCCGTCCTCGAAGCTGCGCTTCTGCTGGTAGCCGGCGTCCGTGAACACCTTGATCATCTTGCCGTTGGCGGGCAGCACCTCGGCGGCGAACCGCCGGATGCCGCGCTCCCGGGCCACCGCGCCGATGTGCTCGAGGAGGGCGGAGGCGACCCCGCGGCCCTGGTGGGCGTCCTGGACGAGGAAAGCGACCTCGGCCTCGTCGGCGGGTGCGGTGGCGGGCCGGCCGTCCGGGCCGATGCGGTCGTAGCGGACGGTGCCGATGAACTCCCCGCCGATGGTCGCGGCGAGGCCGACCCGGTCCACGTAGTCGTGGTGCGTGAAGCGGTGCACGTCGCGGTCGGAGAGCCGGGGGTACGGGGCGAAGAACCGGTAGTACTTCGACTCGTCCGAGACCTGCTCGTAGAAGCTGACGAGCCGGCCCGCGTCCTCGGTGGTGATGGGCCGGATCCGGGCGGTGCCGCCGTCGCGGAGGACGACATCGGCTTCCCAGTGGGCCGGGTACGAGGGGTCCGACTCGATGGTCATGGGCCCACCTTACGGCCGGATCAGGCCGGATCGGGCCGGACGGTGCGCGCGCGGCGCGTAAGGCAATATGGCGCAAATCAGTGCAAGCTGGGGAAGGTCGAACGGCGAAAAATTCAGGCCGAAGGTCGGTCCGAGCATTCCGGGCGTCGTGAGAGACTGGTCTAGACAACCGTAAGAACCTGAAGGGCATCACCATGGCAGAGCGCCGCGTCAACGTCGGTTGGGCCGAGGGCCTGCACGCTCGTCCCGCCTCGATCTTCGTCCGTGCGACGACCGCTTCCGGCGTCCCGGTGACCATCGCGAAGTCCGGCGGCGACCCCGTCAACGCCGCCTCCATGCTGGCGGTTCTGGGCCTGGGCGCCCAGGGCGGCGAGGAGATCGTCCTCGCCTCCGAGGCCGAGGGTGCGGACGTCGCACTGGACCGCCTCGCGAAGCTGGTCGCCGAGGGTCTCGAGGAGCTCCCCGAGACCGTCTGACCCTTCGGGTTCGACCTCCACGCGCGAAGCCGCGGCCCCGGCACCCCCGGGGGCCGCGGCTTCGTCGTTCACGCACGGGGCCGGACGCCGCGGCATCCCCGCCCCAGGGGAAGCGGACCTGAAGGCTGTCCCGCGATCCCGGGCGGGCGCGCGCCGCCGGCTACGGCGCCGCGCGCCGATCCACCCGCGATGACGGGACGGCCCGCAGGGAATCCGGCTCGGCAGAGAAAGGGCCCGGGCCAAAATCCCGGGGGCCGAAATCCCGGGGCCGAAATAAAGCTCCGCAGGAATTCGGCACGGCGAATCGAGCCAGGGCAGAAACCGGCCGGCCGCCGCGCAGCGAATTCGCGTGATTCCATCCTTTGTATACGGCGCCTGTTAATGCCGGCCGCTCGACATGTTTACGGCAGGTTGCGAAGTGCTCACCGCCGGGCGCAGCCGCAGCCGGTGCGCCCCCGCCGCCCGGTCGGCGTGCAGCGCGGTCAGCGACCGCGCCCGTTCGGCGTCGCCGCGCGCCACCGCGTCCACGATCGCGCCGTGCTCCGCCCAGGAGTCCACCGGCCGGACCGGCGCCTCCACCACGTACATCCAGGCGATCTTGTGCCGCATCTGCGTGAGCAACGCGATCAGCCCGGGGCTGCCGGAGGCCTGGGCGAGCGTCTCGTGGAACCAGCCGCCCAGGGACCGCAGATCCTCCCCCTGACCCCGCCTGGCCCGCTCCTGCCCCAGCCTGACCAGCCCGCGCAGCACCTTGAGGTGCGCGTCGGTGCGCCGCCGGGCGGCCCTGGCGGCCGCCAGGGGCTCCAGGAGCATCCGCAGCTCCAGCAGGTCCGCGGCCTCCTGCTCGGTCGGCTCGGCCACGCAGGCTCCGGCATGGCGCCGCGTGGTCACGAACCCCTCGGACTGCAGCGTCCGCAGCGCCTCGCGGACCGGGACGCGCGAGACCCCGTACCGGCGGGCCAGCACCTCCTCGGTCAGCCGGCCGCCGGGCTCGAAGACCCCGGAGACGATGTCGTCGCGGATTGCTGTGCATACCGCGTGCGCAGGAATACGCAAGACCGAACCTCCGCCTATTTCCGACTGCCAGCCTCTTTACGCGCACCAGCGCGCGTACTGCGACTCTATTGCAACACACGATGATTTCCGAGAGCCGCCGGAAATACGAAACATCTGCACAGGGGCGTAACAGCACAACACAAAGACCCCGGCTCGGGGAGCCGGGGTCTTCGGTGAAGCGGTGCGGCGAAGCAGGGTCAGAGGTCGACGCCGTGCGAGCGCAGGTACGCGACCGGGTCGATGTCCGAGCCGTACTGCGAGCCCGTGCGGGCCTCGAAGTGCAGGTGCGGGCCGCTGGAGTTGCCGGTGGAGCCCGACAGGCCGATCTGCTGGCCGGGGGTGACCTGCTGGCCGACGGAGACGTCGAGCGAGGTCATGTGCCCGTACTGGGTGTACGTACCGTCGTTGTGCTTGATCACGACGTTGTTGCCGTACGCGCCACCCCAGCCGGCCTCGACGACGGTGCCGACGCCCACCGCGTGGACCGAGGAGCCGGAGGCGGCGTGGAAGTCGATGCCCGTGTGGCTGCCGGAGGACCACATGCCGCCGCCCGCGTGGTACTGCGTGCTGACGTACGAGCCGTCCACCGGGGCGACGAACGTGTTGAGGCGCTTGCGCTCCTCCTCGCGGGCCGCACGCTCGGCGGCCTCGCGCTCGGCCTTCGCCTTGGCCTCGGCGAGGCGCTTGCCCTCCGCGGCCCGCTGCTTCGCGTCGGCCTCGGCCTGCGCCTTGGCGGCGGCCTTCTCGGCGGCGCGGTGCTGGGCGTCGGCCTGGTCGGCAATGTCGCCGGCGAGGTCCTCGGCGACGACCACGGCGCCCAGGCCGCCGTCCTGGCCGAGGTTGCTGCTGTGGTTGTCCGCGGCGAAGGCCGGGGCGGCGAGGGAGCCGACGACACCCGTGGTGGCGATCGCGGCGATACCGGCGTAACCGGCGGTCTTGCGGCTCAGACGGCTGGAACCACGGTGCTTACCGGAGCCAGCGGGACGACTGCCAAACGCCATGAAGGGTTTGATCCTTTCCTTCCTTCTCGCCTACCGGGTTAGCTGACGGGTTCGGAGCAGGAAGGTCTCCTACGGGCCTCCTCTTGCGAGGGGGTCCGATTCACCCCAGGGACACATGTGGGTCCCCGGCTCCCCAGGCTCGCGCCTGACGGGGACTCGGCGATCGCTGTCCGGTGCCGCGGGTGCGGCGGGCACGACTGACGAACAGCACGGCCGACGCTAGGCGGATCATCAGTCAATCGCCAAACAGACGCGGCTTTTTGTTGCGTACGCCACACCACATAAAAGCAACCTCACCACTAAACGGACAAAAGGGGTTCTGGTGAACAAGTCACCAGAACCCCTTGCCGAAACCTTCGGCCGGCCCTCAAGGGGCCGTCACCCGAGCGTCAGTTGGAGACGACCGTGACCTCGCCGATCCCGAGGGCCCGTACGGGCTCCTCGATCAGCGCCGCGTCGCCCACCAGGACGGTGACCAGCCGGTCCGCCGGGAAGGCCTTCACGACCGCCGAAGTCGCCTCCACCGTGCCGGTTTCCGCCAGCTGGGCGTACAACTGCGCCTGGTAGTCGTCCGGCAGCTCCTGCTCGACCTGGTCGGCCAGGGTGCCCGCGACCGAGGCCGCCGTCTCGAACTTCAGCGGGGCCACGCCCACCAAGTTCTGTACGGCGACATCGCGTTCCGCGTCGGTCAGACCGCCCTCCGCGAGGGTGCGCAGCACCTTCCAGAGGTCCTCCAGCGCCGGTCCGGTGTTCGGGGTGTCCACCGAGCCGCTGATGGCGAGCATCGAGGCGCCCTTGCCGTCCGCGGTGGAGCGCAGCACCTGGCCGAAGGCGCGCACGCCGTAGGTGTACCCCTTCTCCTCGCGCAGCACCTTGTCCAGGCGGGAGGTGAGGGTGCCGCCCAGGCAGTACGTGCCGAGCACCTGGGCCGCCCACAGCCGGTCGTGGCGGTCCGCCCCGATCCGGCCGATCAGCAGCTGCGTCTGGACCGCGCCGGGGCGGTCCACGATGACCACGCGGCCGGTGTCGTCCGCGGTCACCGGCGGCACCGGCAGTGCCGCGGCGGTGTTGCCCGTCCAGGCACCCAGGGTGTCCGCCAGCACGGCGTCCAGGTCGATGCCGGTCAGGTCGCCGACGACCACCGCGGTGGCGGTGGCGGGGCGTACGTGAGCCTCGTAGAAGGCGCGTACGGCGGCGGAGTCGATCCGGGCGACCGTCTCCTCGGTGCCCTGGCGCGGCCGGGACATCCGCAGGGTGGCCGGGAAGAGCTCCTTGGAGAGCTGCTTGGCGGCACGGCGCTGCGGGTTGGCCAGCTCGTGCGGGATCTCGTCGAGCCGGTTGCGCACCAGCCGGTCGACCTCGGCGTCGGAGAAGGCCGGGGCGCGGAGCGCCTCGGCGAGCAGACCCATCGCCTTGGCCAGCCGGGAGGCCGGGACCTCCAGCGAGACCCGGATGCCCGGGTGGTCGGCGTGCGCGTCGAGGGTGGCGCCGCAGCGCTCCAGCTCGGCTGCGAACTCCTCGGCGGAGTGCTTGTCGGTGCCCTCGGAGAGCGCCCGCGCCATGATGGTCGCCACGCCGTCCAGGCCCTCGGGCTCGGCGTCGAGCGGGGCGGCGAGGTTGACCTCGACCGCGACGACCTGCTGGCCCGGCCGGTGGCAGCGCAGCAGGGTCAGCCCGTTGGACAGCCGGCCGCGGTCGGGGGCCGGGAAGGCCCACGGCTGCGGCTCGCCGGCCTGCGGGCGCGGGTGGAAGGTCATCGTGACGGCTGCGGTGTCGCTCACTGCTCCGCCCCCTCGTTCTCGTCGGACTCGCCGTGCTGGTCGGACTCGTCGTTCTCGTCGTTCTCGTCGGCTGCGAGCGGCTCGTAGACGAGCACCGCGCGGTTGTCCGGGCGCAGACGGGCCGCGGCCACGGCCTGCACCTCCTCGGCGGTGATGTCGAGGACGCGCTGGACGGCGGTCAGCGCCAGCTGCGGGTCGCCGAACAGCACCGCGAAGCGGCACAGTTCGTCGGCGCGTCCGGCCACCGTGCTCAGCCGGTCCAGCCACTCGCGCTCGAGCTGTGCCTGGGCGCGCTCCATCTCCTCGGCCGTCGGGCCCTCGGCGGCGAACCGCGCGAGCTCCTCGTCCACGGCCGCCTCGATGGCGGGGATCTCGACCCCGCTGGAGGTCTTGACGTCCAGCCAGCCCAGGGAGGGCGCGCCGGCCAGGCGCAGCATGCCGAAGCCGGCCGCGACGGCCGTCTGGTCGCGGCGTACCAGCCGGTTGTGCAGCAGCGAGGACTCCCCGCCGCCCAGGATGGTCAGCGCCACGTCGGCGGCGTCGCACTCGCGGGTGCCGTCGTGCGGCAGCCGGTAGGCGGCCATCAGCGCACGCGCCGGGACCTCCTCGACGATCTCCTCGCGCAGCTGTTCCCCGATGGTGTCGGGCAGCGAGCCGTCGCGGGGCGGCTGCTTGCCGTCGTGCGCAGGGATGGTCCCGAAGTACTTCTCCACCCAGGCGAGGGTCTGCTCGGGGTCGATGTCGCCGACCACCGAGAGCACCGCGTTGTTGGGCGCGTAGTACGTACGGAAGAAGGTGCGCGCGTCCTCGAGGGAGGCGGCGTCCAGGTCGGCCATGGAGCCGATCGGGGTGTGGTGGTAAGGGTGGCCCTCGGGGTAGGCCAGGGCGGTGAGCCGCTCGAAGGCCGTGCCGTAGGGAACGTTGTCGTACCGCTGGCGGCGCTCGTTCTTGACGACGTCGCGCTGGTTCTCCATGGACTCGTCGTCCAGGGCGGCCAGCAGGGACCCCATCCGGTCCGCTTCCAGCCAGAGCGCGAGCTCCAGCTGGTGGGTCGGCATCGTCTCGAAGTAGTTGGTGCGCTCGAAGCTGGTGGTGCCGTTGAGGGAACCGCCGGCCCCCTGGACCAGTTCGAAGTGCCCGTTGCCCGGTACGCTCGCCGACCCCTGGAACATCAGGTGCTCAAAGAGGTGAGCCAGGCCGGTACGCCCCTTGACTTCGTGGCGCGAGCCGACGTCGTACCAGAGGCAGACCGCGGCGACCGGGGTCAGGTGGTCCTCGGAGAGCACCACGCGCAGGCCGTTGGCCAGCCGGTGCTCGGTCGCTGTCAGGCCGCCGGAGCCGGCCTGGGCTGTGGCCGTGTGACCCATGGGCATGTGGTCCCTTCGATCGCGATGCAGAGATTTCTTATCGACCTGCCACTGTATGCAAGCGCGCCGACCGCCGGATAAGTTCCCGGGTCACTCACCCGCACTCCGTCCGGGGGACCCCCGGGGTCGGAGTCGGCGTTGTCGGTGCGTCGGGCCACAATGGTCCGCGTCGTACCCTCGCCGGACACCACAAGACCGCCGGGCACCACGAGACAGCCGGAACCCGCCGGACCTGCAGAACCCGCCAGACCGTCAGACCCGCCAGACCCCGCCAGTCACCCAGCACACCCCATTTTGGTTAAGGAGCCGCGCAGCGATGGCCCGCCGCAGCACGAAGACCCCGCCGCCGGAGGATTTCGAGGAGAAGATCCTCGACATCGACGTCGTCGACGAAATGCAGGGCTCCTTCCTCGAGTACGCGTACTCGGTGATCTACTCCCGCGCCCTGCCCGACGCCCGCGACGGCATGAAGCCGGTGCACCGGCGCATCGTCTACCAGATGAACGAGATGGGCCTGCGCCCCGACCGCGGCTACGTGAAGTGCGCCCGTGTCGTCGGCGAGGTCATGGGCAAGCTCCACCCGCACGGTGACGCGTCCATCTACGACGCCCTCGTACGCATGGCCCAGCCCTTCTCCATGCGGCTGCCGCTGGTCGACGGCCACGGCAACTTCGGCTCGCTCGGCAACGACGACCCGCCGGCCGCCATGCGTTACACCGAGTGCAAGATGGCCGACGCCACGTCACTGATGACGGAGTCGATCGACGAGGACACCGTCGACTTCACCGCCAACTACGACGGCCAGGAGCGGGAACCGGTCGCCCTGCCCGCCGCGTACCCGAACCTGCTGGTCAACGGCGCGTCCGGGATCGCGGTCGGCATGGCCACCAACATGCCCCCGCACAACCTCGGCGAGGTCATCGCGGCCGCCCGCCACCTGATCCGGCACCCGCAGGCGGACCTGGAGGCGCTGATGCGCTTCGTACCGGGTCCCGACCTGCCCACGGGCGGCCGGATCGTGGGACTCGCGGGCATCAAGGACGCCTACGAGAACGGCCGCGGCACCTTCAAGATCCGCGCGACGGTGGCCGTGGAAGACGTGACGGCGCGCCGCAAGGGCCTGGTCGTCACCGAACTGCCCTTCACGGTCGGCCCCGAGAAGGTCATCGCGAAGATCAAGGACCTGGTCGGCTCGAAGAAGCTCCAGGGCATCGCGGACGTCAAGGACCTCACCGACCGCTCGCACGGCCTGCGCCTGGTCATCGAGATCAAGAACGGCTTCCACCCGGAGGCGGTGCTGGAGCAGCTCTACAAGCTGACCCCGATGGAGGAGTCCTTCGGCATCAACAATGTGGCGCTGGTGGACGGGCAGCCCCTGACGCTGGGCCTCAAGGAGCTGCTGGAGGTCTACCTCGACCACCGCTTCGAGGTCGTCCGGCGGCGCAGCGAGTTCCGCCGCACCAAGCGCCGCGACCGGCTGCACCTCGTCGAGGGCCTGCTGGTCGCCCTCATCGACATCGACGAGGTCATCCGGCTCATCCGGGACAGCGACAACTCCGCCCAGGCCAAGGCCAGGCTGATGGAGCGGTTCTCGCTGAGCGAGATCCAGACCCAGTACATCCTGGACACGCCGCTGCGCCGGCTCACCCGGTTCGACCGGATCGAGCTGGAGTCCGAGCGCGACCGGCTGACCGGCGAGATCGACGAGCTGACCGGGATCCTGGAGTCGGACAGCGAGCTGCGCAAGCTGGTCTCCGCGGAACTGGCGGCGGTCGCGAAGAAGTTCGGCACCGAGCGCCGTACGGTCCTGCTGGAGTCCGCGGGCACCGCGGTGGCGGCGGTTCCGCTGGAGGTCGCGGACGACCCCTGCCGGGTGCTGCTGTCCTCGACGGGCCTGCTGGCGCGTACGGCGAACGGCGACGCGCTGCCGGAGGAGGAGGGCGGCGCCCGCGCCAAGCACGACCTGATCGTCTCGCAGGTCGCGGCGACGGCCCGGGCCGATGTCGGCGCGGTCACCTCGTACGGGCGGCTGCTGCGGCTGTCGGTGATCGACCTGCCGCAGCTCCCGGACACCCACGCCGCGCCGAACCTGGCGGGCGGCGCCCCGGTCTCGGAGTTCCTCTCCGCGCTGGAGGCGGACGAGAAGCTGGTCTGCCTGACCTCGCTGGACGAGTCCTCGCAGGGCCTGGCCCTGGGCACCGAGCAGGGCGTGGTCAAGCGCGTCGTGCCGGACTACCCGGCGAACAAGGACGAGCTGGAGGTCATCACCCTCAAGGAGGGCGACCGGATCGTCGGCGCGGTCGAGCTGCGCACGGGTGAGGAGGACCTGGTCTTCATCACCGACGACGCCCAGCTGCTGCGCTACCCGGCGGGCCAGGTCCGCCCGCAGGGGCGCCCGGCGGGCGGTATGGCGGGCATCAAGCTCGCCGACAACGCCAAGGTGATCCACTTCTCGGCCGTGGACCCGGCGCGGGAGGCCGTGGTCTTCACCGTGGCGGGCTCGCACGGCACCCTGGACGACTCGGTGCTGTCCGGGAAGCTGACCCCCTTCGACCAGTACCCCCGCAAGGGCCGGGCCACGGGCGGCGTGCGCTGCCAGCGGTTCCTGAAGGGCGAGGACGTTCTGGTGCTCGCCTGGGCGGGCGGCTCCCCCGTCCGTGCGGCGGCGGCGAACGGCACTCCGGCCGAACTCCCGGCCGTGGACCCGCGCCGGGACGGCTCGGGGACGGCACTGCCGGCGGTGGTCGCGGCGCTCGCGGGGGCCGCACTGTAGGACGTACGGCGGCATTCGGGTGGTACGACCGGGGGGACGTACCACCCGAATGCCGACTAGTGTTTTCCCCCAGGACGTGGTGGGGGGAGAACGCAGCTGATGAGCCGTCGAGCGGGCAGCGGACTGATCGGGAACTGGGCGGAGGCGCAGCGCCGGCAGCAGCAGACGCAGCTGGTCCAGCAGCGGGAGGCCGAGCGCCGGCAACGCGTCTACGAACGGGACGCGAACCGGAGCCACCGGCAGTACCGCGAGGCCGAGGCGCTACGGCGCACGGCGCAGCTCGACGCCGAGGTCGATGTCCTCAAGGGCCTCTTGGTGGCGGGCTGCCGGGCACCGGCGTTCCGGATGTCCGCCCTGGCCCAGGCCGACCAGCTGCAGCCCTTCGACCCCGGGGCGCTGGCGCACCCGGTGCCGATGCCGCGCATCGAGGACTTCCAGCGGCAGAGCAGCGGCTGGACGCTCGGTTCCAACCACCGGGCACAGGCCGAGCGGGAGGCGCACGCCCGGTACACGCAGGCGTGGCAGGCCGCGAACGCCGCGGAGGCGCAGCGCCAGCAGCAACTGGCCGCGTACCGACAGCAGTACGACCGGTGGGCGGCGGAGCAGCTCGCCGGGGTACGGACGCACAACAGCGGGCTCACCGAGCTGGCCGACGCCCTGCGCGCGGGCGACGCCGAGGCGGCGGTGGAGTACTTCTCGGCCGCCCTGTACGCCTCGACGGCATGGCCCGAGGGGCTGCCGAGGCAGGTGGCGGCCGCCTACGACCCGGCCGCGCGCCAACTGGTGCTGGACTGGGAGCTGCCCGGCTACGCGGTGGTGCCGGAGGCCCGCGCGATCCAGTACCTGCCCAGCACGGACCAGGACAAGGTGAAGCCCCGCCCGGTCACGGAACGGCGGGGTCTCTACCGGGACCTGCTGGCCCAGTGCGTGCTGCTGGTGGTGCGCGAGCTGTACGCGGCCGACGAGTTCGGCGTGCTGGAGTCGGTCGTGGTCAACGGATTCGTGGACTGCCACGATCCGGTGACGGGACAGGAGGCGCGGTTCGTGCTGGCCACGGTGCCGGCGGCGCGCGACGCCTTCGCCGGGCTGCGGCTGGAGCAGGTCAGCGCGGTGGACTGTCTGGTCTCGGGGCTGGGCGGGCTGCTGTCGGCGCGGCCCGACCAGCTGACGGCGGTGCGCCCCGGGCGCCGGCCCGACGAGGTCGGCGGCGGGGTGGTCAGCCACGGCGGGCACGCGGGCGACACGGACGCGGACGAGCCGGATCTCTTCGTGATGGACCCGATCGCCTTCGAGAACCTGGTCGCCGAGCTGTTCCGGGCGATGGGCATGGAGGCGGTGACCACGCAGCGGTCGGGCGACGGCGGGGTGGACGTGGAGGCGGTGGACCCGGCTCCGATCCGGGGCGGGCGGATCGTGGTGCAGGTCAAGCGCTACCGGAACACGGTGCCGCCTACGGCCGTGCGTGATCTGTACGGCACGGTCCAGGACAAGGGGGCGAACAAGGGGGTGCTGGTCACCACCGCGTCCTTCGGGCCCGGGTCGTACACCTTTGCCAACGGCAAGCCGCTGGAGTTGGTTCCCGGCGCGGACCTGGTCGAGCTGCTCCACCAGTACGGGCTGCGCGGCCGGCTCGGCGGCGGTCCGGCGCGGCGGGAGACCGCGCCCGCCTCCCCGCCCGCGGAGCACAACGTGCTCGGGATGTCCTGGTCGGGCCGGGTCGCCCTCGATGTGTGCGCCCTCGTCTGTACCGGCAACCGGGTGCTGAGCGAGGACCACTTCGTCTTCTTCAACAACCCGCGCACCCCGGACGGTTCCGTACGGTCCCGCGAGCACGCGGCGCCCGACAAGGCGGCCCTGGAGGTCTCCTTCGACGCCCTCCCCGAATCCGCCGACCGCCTGGTCCTGGTGGCCGCGATCGACCCGGAGGTCGATCCCCACGCCGACCTCGCCGGTTTCACCGACGCCCACATCCGGCTGCTGTCCGCCGGCGGTGAGGAACTCGGCCGCCTGGACGTCTCCGACGGGCGCTCGGGCGAGACCGCCCTGGTCCTCGGCTCGTTCCGGCGCCGCTCCAACGGCGACTGGGACTTCGTGATCGGCGGCAAGGGCTACCGCGGTGGCCTGGAGGACCTGCTGGGCGAGTACGGCGTCGAGGTCGCCTAGGGGGTGTCGGTCCCGGGCTCCAGGGGCCGGGCCACGTACCGCAGTACGCCCCACATGCTCTCGGGGCGCGCCTCGTGCGGGGCCGGCTCCCGGCAGGCCTCCAGGTCGCGCAGCAGACCCGCCCCGTCGGTGCCGCAGCCGATCAGGACCAGCTGTGTCAGGCGCGCTTCGCCCCGCCCCCAGGGCCGCGGGGCGAAGCGGAGGAAGCGGCCGACCGCGTGGACCTCGTAGCGTTCCTCGTGCCCGGGTACGCCGAAGTAGACGAAGCCCTTGATCCGGTAGAGCCCGGCCGGGCGCCGGTCGAGGAAGTCGATGAACCGGCGCGGGGACAGGGCCTGTTCGGAGGTGAACTCCGTGCTCTCGTACGCGGTGTGCGCGTGGTCGCAGCGGTCGTGGCCGTCGGCCTCCGCGAGCAGGTCCTCGAAGGAGAGCTGACCGCGGGTCTCGGTCCAGGGGCGGCGGTCGAAGAGCAGTTCCGGGTCGATGCGCCCGTGGTCGGCGCCCACGACCGGGATGCCCGGCCCGCAGAGCGCGGCGAGCTCCTTCTCGATCCGGGCCCGTTCGGCCGCGTCCACCCGGTCGGTCTTGTTGAGCACCACCAGGTCGGCGACGGCGAGGTGGCGGTCGGTCTCCGGGTGCCGGGCCCGGGTCGCGTCGAATTCGGCGGCGTCCACCACCTCCACCATGCCGCCGTACCGGATGGCGGGGTTCTCGCTGGCCATGAGCATCCGGATCATCTCCTGGGGCTCGGCCAGCCCGCTCGCCTCGATGACGATCACATCGATCCGGTGGACGGGGGCGGAGAGCTTCTCCAGGTACGCGTCGAGTTCGCTGCCGTCGACGGCGCAGCACAGGCAGCCACCGCCGAGGGAGACCATGGAGTCCCCGACCTGGCCGGCCACCGACATCGCGTCGACCTCGATCGAACCGAAGTCGTTGACGACGACTCCGATACGGGTGCCCCCGCGGCCGGCGAGAAGGTGGTTCAGCACGGTGGTCTTGCCGGATCCGAGGAATCCGGCGAGGACGACGACGGGGATGGGCTGCCTGCTGTTCACCCGGTAGATCGTAGTCAGGCTCCGTCAGTGCAGGGGCGGCACCGGCTGGGGCGGGGTCGGGCCGGTGTACCGGGCGGCCGGACGGATGATCTTCGGATCGGCGGCCTGCTCGAGGATGTTCGCGCTCCACCCGACCACCCGGGCCGCGCAGAAGGTGGGCGTGAACATCTCGCGCGGGAGCCCGCACAGCTCCATGACCACGCCCGCGTAGAACTCCACGTTGGTGTGCAGTTCCCGGCCCGGCTTGAGCTCGGCGAGGATCCCCTCGACCTGGCGCTCGACCTCGACGGCGAAGTCCACGAGGGGCCCGCCGAACTGCAGGGCGATCTCGCGCAGCATGCGTGAGCGGGGGTCCTCGGTGCGGTAGACGGGGTGGCCGAAGCCCATGATCCGGTCGCCCGCCAGAACCCGCTCGCGGATCCACGGCCCGATCCGGTCCACGGTCCCGATGGCGTCGAGGGTGTCCAGGGCGCGACTGGGGGCGCCTCCGTGCAAGGGGCCCGAGAGCGCGCCGATCGCCCCGGTCAGGCAGGCGACGACATCGGCGCCGGTGGAGGCGATCACCCGGGCGGTGAACGTCGAGGCGTTGAAGCCGTGGTCGACGGTCGATATCAGGTACCGCTCGACCGCGCGGGCCCGGGCCGGCTCGGGTTCCCGGCCGGTCAGCATGTAGAGGTAGTTGGCGGCGTAGGGGAGGTCCTCGCGCGGCTCCACCGGCTCCAGGCCCTGCCCGAGCCGGTGCAGGGCCGTCAGCAGGGTGGGTACGGCGGCGCAGGCGGCCAGCGCGTCGGCGGCCCGGCGGCCGGGCTCCAGGTCGTAGACCGGGCGGAAGCCCGCGGAGGCGCCGAGCAGGGAGAGCGCCGTGCGCAGCCCGGCGAGGGGCCCGGAGAGCCGGGTGGCCCGGGCCAGTCCCGGCAGGGCGGCCCGTACCTCCTCGGGCAGCCGGCGCAGAGGGGCGATCTCGGCCGCGAAGGCGGCGCGCTCCGCGGCGTCCGCCGGGAGCCTGCCGCGGAACATCAGGTGCCACACGTCCTCGAAGCTGCGGCCGGCGGCGAGCTCTACGGCGGAGTACTGGCGGTAGTGGTAGAAGCCCTCCCGGCCCCGGACGTCGCCCAGCCCGGTTTCGGTGACCACGACTCCCGCGAGGCCACGTGGTACTTCGGTGGTGCTGTCGATGGTGTTCATGGATCGACCATCCATGATGGATTCGATACGTGTCAATGTTGATTGAATCAATATCACTGTTCATCTGTAGGGTGTTCGTCATGAGCGAGCAGACGGACGGCGGGCGCAGGCTCAGCACGCAGGAGGCGGCCCGCGCACTCGGGGTGAAACCGGCGACGGTGTACGCGTACGTCAGCCGGGGCCAGCTCACCAGCCGCCGCGATCCGGCCGGGCGGGGCAGCAGCTTCGACGCCGCCGAGGTGGAGGCGCTGGCCCGGCGGAGCCGGCGCGAGGCGGCGGCTCCCGCCGGGGAGCTCTCCGTCCGCACGGCGCTCACCCTCATCGAGCCCGACCGGTACTACTTCCGCGGTGTGGACGCCGTGGAGCTGGCCTCCCGGTACCGCTACGAGGAGGTCGCCGAGTGGCTCTGGACGGGTGCCGTGAGGCCGGGGACACGCTTCACCGCTCCCCCGCAGGCCCTGACGGCGGCCCGGCGGGCGGTCGCCGCGCTGCCGGAACACGGCGGCCCCATCGACCGGTTGCGGGTGGCGGTCGCCGCGGCTGCCGTGGCGAATCCGCTGCGCTTCGACCTGTCCGAGGAGGCGGTACTGGGCTCCGCGCGCGTTCTGATCCCCACGCTGGTCGGCGCCCTGCCCGCGGCGGGCCCGGAACAGTGGGCCGGAGACGGCCGGATCGCCCGGCAGCTGTGGTCGCGGCTGACGGCGCGGGAGCCGGACCCGGACGCGCTGGCCGTGCTGGACCTGGCGCTGGCACTGCTGGTCGACCACGACCTGGCGGCCTCGACCCTGGCCGTACGGGTGGCCGCGTCGGCACGGGCCCATCCGTACGCGGCGGTGTCCGCCGGCCTCGGCGCCCTGGAGGGCCCGCTGCACGGCGCGGCCGGGCGGCTCGCGCACCGGATGCTGGTGGAGGTGCTGGAACAGGGCGGGGCCGCGCCGGTGGTGGCGGAGTACCTGCGGGCGGGGCGCCGGGTCCCGGGGCTCGGCCACCGGCTCTACGAGGGCGAGGACCCCCGTGCGCGGGCGCTCTTCGCCCGGCTGGAACGGCTGGAGCAGGCCGGTCCGGCGCTGGCAGCGGCCCGCGAGGTGGCCGCGGTGATGGCCCGGCAGGGCGGGCTGCACGCCAATGTGGACCTCGCGCTGGCCGTGCTGACGGTCTCGTGCGGGATGCCGGCCGAGGCCGGGGAGACGGTCTTCGCGGTGGCCCGTACGGCCGGCTGGATGGCGCACGCCCTGGAGGAGTACCAGGAGCGGCCGCTGCGCATGCGACCGAGCGGGCAGTACCACGGCCCCCGCCCACCGCAGCCGATGCCCATGCCCGTGCCCATGCCCATGCCCACGCCGTGACGGTGCGGACCCGCTCGACCCGCGGTGAGGGGTCGAACACGGTCCGGGCATGACGGGAGTGGGGAACCCGACAAGCCGGCCGTAGGCATTCCGCTCGTGCCGGGGCCGACCTACCGTTGCTGCCCATGCGGTTCCCCCTCATGAGCGCTCGGCGCCTCGGGCTGCCCAGACGGGCCGTCTCCCAGATCCTCCTGACCCAGCTGGCCATCGCCGCGGGGGTCGTCGTACTGGCGACCGGACTGTTCCTGGCGCCGCTGAGCGCCCAGCTCGACGACCAGGCCATGCGGCGCGCCCTGGCCATCGCGCAGAGCGCCGCGGCCGACCCCTCGCTGGCCGCCGGACTCCTGGACTCCGGGGCCTCGGCCGACGGCCCCGTACAGGCCTCGGCCGAGCGGATCCGCCGGGCCACCGGCGCCGAATACGTGGTGGTGCTGGACCTGGACGGCATCCGCCGCTCACACCCGAGCGCCGACCGCATCGGGCTGCCCGTCTCCACCGACCCGAGCGATGCCCTGGCGGGGCGCGAGGTCATGGAGATCGACGACGGCACCCTCGGCCGCTCCGCCCGCGGAAAGGTCCCGCTCCTGGCCGCCGACGGCGAGATCGTCGGCGCCGTCTCGGTCGGCATCGCCTACGACAGCGTCCGCGACCGGCTGCTCGGCGCCATCCCCGGCCTGCTCGCGTACGCGGGCGGCGCCCTCGCGGCGGGAGCCTTCGCCGCCTACCTGCTCTCCCGCAGGATCCAGCGGCAGACCCGCGATCTGGCCTTCTCCGACATCGCCGGCCTGCTCGCCGAACGCGAGGCCATGCTGCACTCCATCCGCGAAGGCGTGATCGCCCTCGCCCCCGACGGCCGGGTCCGGCTGGTCAACGACGAGGCCGCCCGCCTGCTGGGCCTCGCCCCGGACGCCACCGGCAGCTTCCCGGGGCGCCCGCTGGACGACGTACTCGGCGCGGGCCGCACCGCGGACGTCCTGTCGGGTCGCGTCACCGGCCGCGACCTGCTCACCGTCCAGGGCCCCCGGGTGCTGGTGGCCAACCGCATGCCCACCGAGGACGGCGGCGCCGTCGCCACCTTGCGCGACCGCACCGAGCTGGAGCACCTGGGCCGCGAGCTCGACTCCACGCGGGGCCTGATCGATGCCCTGCGCGCTCAGGACCACGAGCACGCCAACCGTCTCCACACCCTCCTCGGCCTCCTGGAGCTGGGCCTGCACGAGGAGGCGGTGGAGTTCGTGACCGAGGTCGCCGGGGTGCACCGCACGACGGCGGAACAGGTCACCGAGAAGGTCCACGACCCTCTACTGGCCGCCCTATTGGTGGGCAAGGCGACCGTCGCCACCGAACGCGGCGTTCCCCTGCGACTGGCCGGGACCACGCTCCTGCCCGACCGCGTGGTGGACCCGGGCGGCCTCGTCACGATCCTCGGCAACCTCGTGGACAACGCCCTGGACGCGGCGGCCGGTTCGGCCGCGCCCCTGGTCGAGGTGGAGCTGCGCGCCGAGGGCCGCACCGCCGTGCTGCGGGTGCGCGACAGCGGCCCCGGGGTTCCTGCCGCGCGCCGCGAGGAGATCTTCACCGAGGGCTGGTCGACCAAGCAGCCCAGGGCCCACCGCGAGCGCGGGCTGGGCCTCGCCCTCGTACGCCGCCTCGCGGAGCGGCAGGGCGGCACAGCCCGGGCCGGTGAAGCAGCGGACGGAGGGGCGGAATTCTCCGTCGTACTCCCGGAGGCCCTGCGATGAACGAGACCCCGATTCACGTATTGGTCGTCGACGACGACATGCGTGTTGCCCGGATCAACGCGGCGTACGTCGGGAAGGTTCCCGGTTTCCGGGTGACGGCGCAGGCCCATTCCGCGGCCGAGGCCCTGGAGTTCCTGACCACGCATCCGGTGGACCTCGTCCTCTTGGACCACTACCTTCCCGACGAAAACGGCCTGGACCTGGTGCGCCGACTTCGCCAGCTCGGCCACCGCACCGACGTGATCATGGTCACGGCCGCCCGCGACCTCGCCACCGTTCAGGCCGCCATGCGCCTCGGCGCCCTGAAGTACCTGGTGAAACCCTTCACCTTCGGAGGGCTGCGCACCCGGCTGGAGGCGTACGGGGCCCTGCGCCGCACCCTGGACACGGGTGGCGAGGCCGAACAGGCCGAGGTGGACCGGATCTTCGGAGCCCTCGCCGCCGCGGGATCCGCGAACGAGCTCCCCAAGGGCCACTCCGTCACCACCGCGGAACTGGTCCGCCAGGTCCTGCGGTCCGCCGAAGGCCCTTTGTCCACCCAGCAGATCGCCGACCGCGCGGGCATCAGCCGCCAGACCGCCCAGCGCTACGTCAAGCTCCTCGAACGCACCGCCCGTGTCAGCCTCGCCCTGCGCTACGGCGAGACCGGCCGTCCCGAGCACCGCTACACCTGGCTCCCCTCGGAAGGGCCGGCCTGACGCCTTTCAGACTGCTCCGGCCCCGGTCAGGGAGCGGACCTCCGTCTCCGCGTGCTTCGCCTCGTCCGGTTCCTCGCCCGAGGTGACCGTGCCCAGCCAGCCCGCCAGGAAGCCCAGCGGGATCGAGACGATCCCCGGGTTCTGGAGCGGGAAGTACTGGAAGTCCACTCCGGGGAAGAGCGACTCCGGGCTGCCCGACACCACCGGCGAGACCAGCACGAGCAGCACCGCCGGAATCAGCCCGCCGTACACGGACCAGACGGCCCCGCGCGTGGTGAAACCGCGCCAGAAGAGCGAGTAGAGCAGCACCGGCAGATTGGCCGAGGCCGCCACCGCGAAGGCCAGCCCCACCAGGAACGCCACGTTGAGGTTCTGGGCGAGCAGCCCGAGGGCGATCGCGACCGCCCCGATGCCCACCGCGGCGACCCGGGCCACCGCGACCTCGCTGCGCTGGCGCGCGTGCCGGCGCTTGAGGGAGGCGTACAGGTCGTGTGCCACGGAGGCCGAGGAGGCCAGGGTGATGCCGGCCACCACGGCCAGGATGGTGGCGAAGGCGATGGCGGCGACGAAGGCGAACAGCACCGCTCCGCCGGTGGAGCCCGCGCCCCCGCCGAGGAAGGCCGCCAGCAGCGGAACGGCCGTGTTCCCGGAGGCGTTGGAGGCCCGGACCTCGTCCGGGCCGACCAGCGCGGCCGCCCCGAAGCCGAGCACGATGGTCATCAGGTAGAAGCCGCCGATCAGCGCGATCGCCCACACCACCGAGCGGCGGGCCGCCCGCGCGGTGGGCACGGTGTAGAAGCGCGACAGGATGTGCGGCAGCCCGGCGGTCCCGAGGACAAGCGCGAGTCCGAGGCTCATGAAGTCGATGCGTGCGGTCCAGTCCCCGCCGTACTTCAGGCCCGGGCTCAGGAACGCCCGCCCGTGCCCGCTGCGGTCGGCGGCGCTGGTCAGCAACTGGTCGAAGTTCCCGTGGAAGCGCAGCAGTACGAGCACGGTCAGGGTGATCGCCCCGCCCATCAGCAGTACGGCCTTCACGATCTGGATCCAGGTGGTGGCCCGCATCCCGCCGAAGGACACGTAGACCACCATCAGCGCCCCGACCCCGACCACGGTGAGGGTCCGGGCGACGGCGCCCGAACTCCCGAGCAGCAGGCCGACGAGACTGCCCGCGCCGACCATCTGCGCGATGAGGTAGAGCACGGAGACGACGACCGAGGACGTGCCGGCCGCGATCCGCACCGGCCGCTCGCTCATCCGCGCGGCGACCACGTCGGCGAGGGTGAAGCGCCCGCAGTTGCGGACCAGTTCGGCGACCAGGAACAGCACCACGAGCCAGGCCACGAGGAAGCCCACCGAGTAGAGGAGGCCGTCGTAGCCGAAGAGGGCGATCAGCCCGGAGATCCCGAGGAAGGAGGCTGCGGACATGTAGTCGCCCGCGATGGCGAAACCGTTCTCCAGGGGGGAGAACAACCGCCCGCCCGCATAGAACTCCTCGGCCGACCCGTGCCGGTTGCGGCTGACCCAGGTGGTGATGCCGAGGGTCACCGCGATGAAGAGGCTGAACAGGATCAGCGCGAGGGTCTGGTGCTCGGTGGTCACCGGCCGGCCCTCCTCGCCCGCGTCCGCTCCTGGCCGCGCTCCTGCTCGAAGACGGTCCAGCGCAGGTCGAGCGCGGCCCGGTCCCGGCGCAGCCGCGCGTGCCGGGCGTACGCCCAGGTCAGCAGGAAGGTGCTGAGGAACTGGCCGAGCCCCGCCAGCATGGCCACGTTGACCGCGCCGACCACGGGCCGGGCCATCAGGCCGGGCGCGGCGGTGGCGGCGACCACGTAGGCGACGTACCAGAGGAAGAACCCGGCGGTGGCGGGGACGACGAACCTGCGGTAGCGGCTGCGGACCTCCTGGAAGGCGGCGCTGCGCTGCACTTCGAGGTAGATGTCGGCTGCGCCGGGCGCGGGACCTCCGCCACCGGGGACCGGGGCCGGCTGGGACGTTTCCTCACCCTCGCCCCACCCGACGGCCAACGCGTCGTACCAGGGGTCGTCCAGCCGAATCGTTCCGGTATCACGACCTTCGTGCTTGTCCACCGAACTCTCCTTGTCCGCTGCCGCATTGGCCGCGTACCCACAAGGATGTGCGGAATGGGCGCTTTCCGGACTGGTGTACCGGCGCTCTTCACTCCAACAGGTGATGGAGGGAAGAGCGCCGGTATGCCGTGGCGCCTTCGGTGTCAGCCGCCGCCGGGGGCCGGCAGCACCCGGATCAGGCGTCGATGCGCGAGCGGTCCAGGGTCGCGGCGGAGCTCGTGATGAACTCCTTGCGGGGGGCCACCTCATTGCCCATGAGCAGGTCGAAGACCTGCTCGGCCGAGTCCAGGTCGCCGATGTTGATCCGGCGCAGGGTGCGGAAGCGGGGGTCCATGGTGGTCTCCGCCAGCTGGTCCGCGTCCATCTCGCCGAGGCCCTTGTAGCGCTGGATCGAGTCCTTGTACCGGATGTTCTTGCGCTGGTACTCCAGCAGGGTCTGGCGCAGCTCGTTGTCCGAGTACGTGTAGACGTACTTGTCCTGGCCCTTCTTCGGCTGGACCAGCTCGATCCGGTGCAGCGGCGGTACGGCCGCGAAGACCCGGCCCGCCTCGACCATCGGCCGCATGTACCGCTGGAAGAGCGTGAGCAGCAGGCAGCGGATGTGCGCGCCGTCGACGTCGGCGTCGACGAGCAGCACGATCTTGCCGTACCGGGCGGCGTCGATGTCGAAGGTCCGGCCCGAGCCGGCTCCTATGACCTGGATGATCGCCCCGCACTCGGCGTTCTTGAGCATGTCCGAGATCGAGGACTTCTGAACGTTGAGGATCTTGCCGCGGATGGGCAGGAGTGCCTGGAATTCCGAGTTCCGGGCGAGCTTCGCGGTGCCGAGGGCGGAGTCGCCCTCGACGATGAAGAGCTCGCTGCGGTCCACGTCGTCGCTGCGGCAGTCGGCCAGCTTGGCGGGGAGCGAGGAGGTCTCCAGCGCCGTCTTGCGACGCTGCGCCTCCTTGTGCTGACGGGCCGCGATCCTGGTCCGGGCGGCCGCGACGATCTTCTCCATCACGGCGCGGGCCTGCTGCTTGTCGTCGCGCTTGGTGGAGGTCAGGAAGGCCTTGAGCTCCTTGGCGACCACGGCGGCGACGATCCGGGTGGCGGCGGAGGTGCCGAGCACCTCCTTGGTCTGGCCCTCGAACTGCGGCTCGGCGAGGCGGACGGTGACGACGGCCGTCATGCCCTCCATCGCGTCGTCCTTGACCACGTCGTCCTCGGCGACGCGCAGCAGCTTGGCCGAGCGCAGGACCTCGTTCACGGTCTTGGCGACCGAGCGCTCGAAGCCGGAGACGTGGGTGCCGCCCTTGGGGGTGGCGATGATGTTCACGAAGGACTTGAGGTTGGTCTCGTACCCGGTGCCCCAGCGCAGGGCGATGTCCACGCCGAGCTCGCGGGTGACCTCGGTGGGGGTCATGTGGCCGCGGTCGTCGAGGACCGGGACGGTCTCCTTGAAGGTGCCCGTGCCGCTCAGGCGCTGGACGTCGCAGACGGCCTTGTCCTGGGCGAGGTACTCGCAGAATTCGCTGATGCCGCCGTCGAAGCGGAAGGTCTCCTCGGTCTTGCCGGCCCCGTCGATGCCCCGCTCGTCGCGGACGACCAGGGTCAGGCCGGGGACGAGGAAGGCGGTCTGGCGGGCGCGCTGGTAGAGCGTCTCCAGGTTGAGCCGGGCGTCCTTGAGGAAGATCTGGCGGTCGGCCCAGTAGCGGACCCGGGTGCCGGTGCGGCCCTTGGCGACCCGCTTGACCTTGCGGAGGCCGTTGGCGGGGTCGAAGGGGCTCTCGGGACCCTGCTCGGTGAACATGCCCGGGACGCCGCGGCGGAAGCTGATGGCGTGGGTCGCGCTGTTGCGGTCCACCTCGACGTCGAGGCGGGCGGAGAGGGCGTTGACCACGGAGGCGCCGACGCCGTGCAGGCCGCCGGAGGCAGCGTACGAGCCGCCGCCGAACTTGCCGCCGGCGTGCAGCTTGGTCATGACGACCTCGATGCCGGACAGGCCCGTCTTGGGCTCGACGTCCACGGGGATGCCGCGGCCGTTGTCCCGGACCTCGACGGAGGCGTCCTCGTGGAGGATCACCTCGATGTGGTCGCAGTAGCCGCCCAGGGCCTCGTCGACGGAATTGTCGATGATCTCCCAGAGGCAGTGCATGAGGCCCCGGCTGTCGGTCGAGCCGATATACATGCCGGGACGCTTGCGGACGGCCTCCAGCCCTTCGAGGACGAGCAGGTGCCGCGCGGTGTAGTTGGAACCGTCCCGGTCTGCTCCGGACAGCAGCGCGCTGGAAGGCACGGACGTGTCGGCGGTCACGCAGTTCGCTCCTCGCTGAATTTCTTTTCTGGCCCGGTAGGGCGCAGGGGTGGCTCGGGTGCCGCTCGAAGGGTACCGAGGCCAGGTAGAGCCGATGCAACGCCACCCTCGCGCGTTCCTCAGCCTAGTCCAGATCCGCACGAATGTTCGATCCCCCGCGTGGGTGAAGGGAAACATCACGTTCCCTTCCGCGCATGAACCATTTAGTGTTCGGGCACGTCCTCATGCACAACCCCGGCACTCAGCCGGGGGAGGATGGAACTGCAACAAGCACACGACTGACAACGCGAAACCGTAAAGCAACGCAATACGGCTCCTTCGCCGCCAACCGGCAACAGCCGGCCAGCTTCGGAAGGAAGTTTCGAGGAAAAGCCGCGAGCGGGAACGTTTTCGGCCTGGTTGGATGTTGACCCTGGTACGACAGCTCGTCGAGCTAGAGAAGAGGCGACGTGACTACTGTTCTGACACCCGCGACCCCGCTGACGGCCGCTGACCGATGCGACCGTTGCGGCGCCCAGGCATATCTGCGCGTCGTCCTGCTGAGCGGCGGTGAACTGCTCTTCTGCGCCCACCACGGTCGCAAGTTCGAGCCGGAACTCAAGAAGATCGCCGCGGAAATACAGGATGAGACCGAGCGGCTCACGTCCGCTCCGGCTGCCAATGCCGAACCCGAGGACCGCTGACACAGGCCTGCACCTCGCATCCGACGAGCCAGGACCGGCAAGGCCGGTCGACGGGCGGCACCCCTGAGACCCAGGGGTGCCGCCCGTCCTCACGTCCGGGACCCACGCCCAGAGCGTGCGATGCCCCTGTACGGGCCCTGTGACCGGCTCGGAGGCCCTGCGGCCCCCCACCGGACATCCTGGACCCTCTCGGGCTGTGCGGCCGTCTCCGGGGCCAGCACGAAGTCGACCAACGGGGCGATGCGCGTGTACACCCCCGGGCTGTCGGCGCGCCCGCAGCCCCGCCCCCACGAGACCAGCCCGATGAGCCGCCCCTGGGCCACCAGCGGCCCGCCGCTGTCGCCCTGGCACGCGTCCTTGCCGCCCCCGCCGTCCCCGGCGCACACCATGGACTCCGCGCGGTACTGGCCGTCCGCGTCCCCGGGGTAGGCGCGCGCGCAGACCTCGTCCGCCAGCACCGTCACTCCGGCGGCACGGAGTGCGTACGCGTAGTCACCGAATCCGCTCGTGTCGCCCCAGCCGTACACGGCCGCCTCGGTCCCCGCCCCGTAGGCGGCGTGCCCGGCCTCCGCCATGGGCAGCACGTGGCGCGCCGGCAGGGCCTCGGCCAGCTCCAGCACGGCGAGGTCACCGGCATTGCTCACCGGGTCGTAGGCCGGGTTCACCCGCGCCCCGCGCACCGCGATCTCCCGGCCGTCGGCCGCCCGGAGCTCCGTACGCCCTGCGATCACCCGGAAGTCGGCCACGGACTCGACCGGGCCGCCCAGCACCTGGCTGCCCAGGCAGTGCGCCGCCGTCAGGACCCGGGTGGGGGCCACGACGACACCCCCGCAGAACTGCCCGCCCCGCGTACCCCCGAACCGGTCACGGCTGGCGAGCGCCACGACCCAGGGGCTGTCGGCCGCCTTCACCGGCTTCCCGCCGATCACCACACTGTCCGCGGCCGCCTGCGGCATCTGGGCGAGCGGCGCCGCGGCCGCTCCCGCCGCCAGGGTCAGCGCTCCCGCCAGAGCACGGGCAAAGGGACGACGCATGAGGCCTCCTGACTCCGAGTGTGCATGACTCCACCCAGAGTGGGTTGCCCGGTGGCCGAGCGCACCCGCGCGGCCACCGTCGCCCTGTCGTCCCCATCGGCCTCCCGACGGCGCCGGGGCGCCGCGGGAAGCCGCCCGGTCAGTCCAGGTAGTCGCGCAGAACCTGGGAGCGGGACGGGTGCCGGAGCTTCGACATCGTCTTCGACTCGATCTGGCGGATCCGCTCGCGCGTGACCCCGTAGACCTTGCCGATCTCGTCGAGGGTCTTGGGCTGGCCGTCCGTGAGGCCGAAGCGCATCGAGACCACGCCCGCCTCGCGCTCGCTCAGGGTGTCCAGCACCGAGTGCAGCTGCTCCTGCAGCAGCGTGAAGCTCACCGCATCGGCCGGGACGACCGCCTCGGAGTCCTCGATGAGGTCACCGAACTCGCTGTCGCCGTCCTCGCCGAGCGGCGTGTGCAGGGAGATCGGCTCGCGGCCGTACTTCTGGACCTCGATGACCTTCTCGGGGGTCATGTCGAGTTCCTTGGCCAGCTCCTCCGGGGTGGGCTCGCGGCCCAGGTCCTGGAGCATCTGGCGCTGGACACGGGCGAGCTTGTTGATGACCTCGACCATGTGCACCGGGATGCGGATGGTGCGTGCCTGGTCGGCCATGGCGCGTGTGATCGCCTGGCGGATCCACCACGTGGCATAGGTCGAGAACTTGTAGCCCTTGGTGTAGTCGAACTTCTCGACCGCGCGGATCAGACCCAGGTTGCCCTCCTGGATCAGGTCCAGGAAGAGCATGCCGCGGCCGGTGTAGCGCTTGGCGAGGGAGACCACGAGGCGGAGGTTGGCCTCCAGCAGGTGGTTCTTCGCACGGCGGCCGTCCTCGGCGATGATCTCCAGCTCGCGCTTGAGCTTGGGCGCCAGCTTGTCGGAGTTCGCCAGCTTGTCCTCGGCGAACAGACCCGCCTCGATGCGCTTGGCGAGCTCCACCTCCTGCTCGGCGTTGAGGAGGGGGACCTTGCCGATCTGCTTGAGGTAGTCCTTGACCGGGTCGGCGGTGGCGCCGGCCACCACGACCTGCTGGGCGGGGGCGTCGTCCTCGTCGTCGGAGATGACGAAGCCCTTGTTCTCCCCGCCCTCCTCCTCTTCGTCGGTCTCGGTCTTGGCAGCGTCGGGACCCTCGTCCGGGGTCTCGTCCTCGCCGGCCTCGTCCGCGTCCTTCTTGGAGGCGGTCTTCTTCGCCGCCGTCTTCTTGGCGGCGGTCTTCTTGGCGGGTGCGGCCTTCTTGGCCGCTGTCTTCTTCGCCGCCGTCTTCTTGACGGCGGGCTCCGTTCCGGGCTCTCCCGCGAGGGCGTCCGCGGTCTCCGGATCCGCTGCCCCGGCGGCCGGGACCGCGGGGGCCGCGGGCTGCGCCGCCGTCGTCCTGGCCGTTGTCTTCTTGACGGTCTCGGTGGCCGTCCGCTTGGCAGGGCTCTTGGCTGCGACGCTCTTGCGGGTGGTGGCGCGCTTGGGCGACTCCGCGGCACTGACCATCAGCGTCACACCCTCTTCCTCGAGGATCTGGTTGAGGCTGCGCAGAACATTCTTCCACTGGGTCGCAGGAATCTGGTCAGCCTCGAAGGCCCGACGCACGTCATCGCCGGCGATCTGCCCCTCGGCCTTGCCCCGCTCGATGAGCGCCATCACAGACTCGGAATCGGCGATCTCCGGCGGGAGCGTACGGGATGTGCTGGCCGACACGAACAACCTCTCGGAACGATGGGAACGGCTTCCGACCCCGGGCCTGGTGGTGCTGGACCGGAGCCGACGACCACCGACCGGGGATGGGCCGGCGGCGCGGGCAGGGGCCGGGGAGCTGCACAGCACCCCCAAGGGCTGCTGTCTTCCCTCCGTCGGCCATCACCTCTTAAGTCATCGCGTGACCTCGCAGAGCGTTACGCCCAATATTCGTGGCCCGAATCACATCCCGTGGAAACCGGTGCCGGTCATCGGGTCCTGCCCGGCGTTCCGCCAGGTCCGCACCGCCGCGAAAGAGGCCCTCACGCCGGTGTCGCCGGACCCGACCGGGCCCGGCGACACGTCCTGCAACCCCCGCGCCCCCGCGCGTCCGCCCGTCAGTGCTCGCGCGGGGCGGGGACCACGCGCTCGACCTCCGGATGAACCGTCAGGAGCTGCCGCATCGCGTTCTCGGCGCCCAGCGCGTCACCCGCGGCGAGGGCTTCGACCATCCGCGCGTGGTGAGCGACACAGGTCTCGCTCGGGCGGTCGCAGGCGGTGATCGGGCTGCCGGAGACCTGGAGGGCGGCGGAGACGATGCCGGAGAGGTGCTCCAGCATGCGGTTTCCGGCGACCTGGATGAGGAGCGCGTGGAACTCGTTGTCGGCGCGCGCGAAGGTGAGCGCGTCCCCCTGGCCGAGGGCGTGGCCCATGATCTCGACCATGTCGGCGAGGCGCTGCTGGATGTCCGGCCGGCCGTGGCCGGCTGCGAGGCGGGCGGCGAGCGGCTCGATGGTCCAGCGGAGCTCACCCAGCTCGCGGCGCTGGTCGTCGCGCTGGGGCCCGAAGGCGCGCCATTCGATGATGTCGGGGTCGAGCAGGTTCCAGTCGGCGACGGGACGGACCCGGGTACCGACGTTGGGGCGGGCGCTGACGAGGCCCTTGGCCTCGAGGACCCGCAGGGATTCGCGGACGACCGTCCGGGAGACCTCGAAACGCTGGCCGATCTCCTCGGGGACCAGGGGGCGGTCCGCGCCGAGGTCGCCGGAGACGATCATCTGGCCGAGCTGCTGGACGAGTTGGCCGTGCAGTCCGCGTCCGCGGCTGCCTGCCGCGCGGCGGCCTACTCGGCTCAACTCGACGTCGGCACCGTCCCAGTGGGGTGCTCCGACGCGGTCGGACCCGGGGGTCTCCGCGTAGGGGTAGCGGTCGAGATCGCCCGGGCCGGCGAGGCCGGAGTCGGCGTGGCGGGCGGCGGTCATCATGGTGTGCGCAAGGGTACTCACGAATCCTTTGTCGGCCGTGCCTCCATGACCCTTGAGGTCTTTGGTGAAAAGCACACGAAAGGGTGATCGGTGCCACCTACTCAATTGACGACTTATCGTAAAGAACCGGGCCTTTTGCGGGGAGTTGCGGTCCGTTTGACGTGACACGGACCGCAACGGTCCCGACCTCGACTTCTCCCGCCCCCGAACGATCACCAACGGACCCGGCTGCGCAGTCCGGTGAACCCATAGGCGCACAACAGGACCATCAGCGACAACACCAGCGCGGTCCCGACGGGTTGGGCCATCACCCGGAGGGCCCCCACCAGCAGGCGATCGACCTCCGGCGGCCACTGTCCCCAGGTCAGGGCCCTCAACCGGGAGCCGAGCCCGGTCGACGGATACGCGGACGAGCCCTCCAGCGCCTTGCGCACCAGCGGGACCACCATCACCGGGACGGCGAGCACCGCGGCCAGTCCCGCGGTGGCGGACCGGAAGACACCGGAGGCCAGTACGCCGGCCCAGGCGCAGCCGATCAGCAGCCCGGCCCAGCTCGCGGCCGGGGAGAGCCACTCCGCCGGGGTGCGCAGCGGGCCGCTGTCGAAGACCAGTGCGAGGGCGGCGGCATCGGCGGCCACCGTCAGGGCGCCCAGCAACAGGGCGAGGGCGGCGCAGATGCCCAGCTTGGCGGCGAGCAGCCCCATCCGGCGGGGGACGGTGCCGCGGTCGGCGGCGAGTGCGGGGTAGCGGTACTCCTCACCGAAGGCCAGCGCGCCGAGCAGTCCCGCGCCCAGGGCGGCGGGCGGCAGGGGCAGCAGCTCGGGCCAGGCGGCGAGCAGCCGGTTCTGCGGGGTCTGTCCGGCCCGGGCCAGCACCAGGGCGGTGAGGACGGAGACGGCGACGACGAGGGCGGCGGTGAGAACGGGGGTGGCGGTCCCGAAGACCCGGAGCAGCTCGTAGCGCAACGGCCGCAGCGGGCCGCCCACGCGGCGCACGGCCGAGGCCGGGCGGCCGGAACGTACCTGGCGGGGGTGTTCGCCGGAGGGCTCGGCGGGGACCGCGCCGGGCTCCGGCAGGATTTCGGCTCCGCTGCGGGCGGCCGGGACGGGGGTCGTCGGTGCGCCGGCGTCGCCCGTCTCGTCGGCGAGCTGGTGGACCAGCACGCCGTGCCGGAAGGCCGCCTCGCCGACCTCGGCGCAGTTGCTGCCGTACACCGACAGGCGGCTGCCGCTCTCCGCAACGATCTCCACCGAGCGCTGGGCGGCCCGGGCCTCCCGGCCCAGTACGTCGGCCAGCCGGGCCGCGTGCGGGGTGCGCACGGCGACCCGTGGCCGCAGCCGGGTACGGGCGAACTCGGCCGCGTCCTGGTCGGCGACGAGCCGGCCCGCCCCGATGCTGACGACGCGGTCGGCGCTGCGGGCGGCCTCCTTGGCGTCATCGGTCGTGAAGAGCACCGCTCCCCCGAGGGAGGCATGGCCGCGCAGCAGTCCGTGCAGCCAGCCGCGTTCGCGGGGAGAGAGCCCGGCGCCGGGCTCGTCGAGCAGCAGGGTGCACGGATCGGCGAGCAGCGCCGAGGCCAGTGCGACCCGGCGTTCCATGCCGAGCGACAACGAGCCGAGCCGCTGGTCCCGCAGGCCCGCGATGCCGACGACCTCCAGCATGGTGTCGGCCCGCGAGGCCGGCACCCCGGCGGCGGCGCAGAGCATCCGCAGCTGGTTGCGGACGGTCCGTGCGGGGTTGCCGGGCACATCCCCGAGCAGCACGCCGACCTCACGGCCGGGATGCGGGATCCGGTGCAGCGCGCGGCCGCGGAAGTAGGTGACGCCGCGGCCCGGTTCGAGTTCGAGCATGAGCCGCAGCGCGGTGGTCTTGCCCGATCCCGGCTCGCCGAGCAGGGCGGTCACATGCCCCGGGCGGGCCTCGAAGGTGAGGTCGTCCACGAGGGGCGGGGCGTCGTGGCGGGGCTTGCTGGTGAGTCCGATGGCCTGGAGCATCGCTTCTCTCGCGGGGGGTGAGACCGCTCAGCGGCAGGGTGGGTACCCCAAGCAAGATACTGCGATATGTCCGATTTTCGACGCAACCGGTCCGATGGAATGCCGATACGGTCGCGTTCGCGTTCGCCGTCGCGTTCGCCGTCGCGTCGTGTGTCGCGGTGTCAGACTTCCGGACGCAGCATCGGCGGGTTGAGCAGGGTGGCCCCGCCCGCGCGGAACAGCTGTGCCGGTCGGCCGCCCTGACGGGTCGTCGTCCCCCCGGCCGGCACCAGGAATCCGGGAGTGCCGGTGACCTTGCGGTGGAAGTTGCGCGGGTCGAGGGATACGCCCCAGACCGCCTCGTAGACCCGGCGCAGCTCGCCGACGGTGAACTCCGGCGGGCAGAAGGCGGTGGCCAGCGAGGAGTACTCGATCTTCGAGCGGGCCCGCTCCACACCGTCGGCGAGGATCCGGGCGTGGTCGAAGGCGAGCCCCGTGCCGGCCTCTTCGGTGTCGGCCAGTACCTCGTCGACCTGGGCCCAGCGCGCGCTGTTGGCGTCGCCCCCGGCCCGGGGCGCCGGCAGGTCCGGAGCCAGCACCAGGTGCGCCACGCTGACGACACGCATCCGCGGATCCCGCTTCGGATCACCGTAGGTGGCCAGCTGTTCCAGATGCGCCCCGTTGCCCGCGCCGGGCAGGGCGGGGTCGTGCGCGCACAGGCCGGTCTCCTCGGAGAGCTCCCTGGCGGCGGCCCCCGCCAGGTCTTCGTCCTCGCGGACGAATCCTCCGGGCAGCGCCCAGCGGCCCTGGAACGGCTGCTCACCTCTGCGGACGACCAGCGCACAGAGCGCGTGGCGCCGCACGGTGAGCACGACCAGGTCGACGGTGACGGCGAAGGGCGGATAGGCCGACGGGTCGTAGGGCGACATGCCGCGATCATAGTCGTCTGCCTGACGATAAACAGCGCTTTGGTGACCTCGAAGACTCTGTCCCGCAGGCTGGAGGCGTTTGGCCGGGTCGATGGTCGGGGCCGGGCGGGGCGCGCCTGATCAGCCTCCCAATTGGAGCGCATCGGCCGCCTCCTCCACCATGCCGAGGCCGAGCCGGCTGATCCGGACGGCGAAGGGCTCCCCCGCCACCCGCAGGCCGGAGAGTCTGAGCCCGCCCAGGGGGGCGCCGGGCAGGGGCGCGAGGGCGACGGTGCCCGCGGGGGCGTCGGGGCGGATTCCGGCGAGGGCGGTCAGTGCATGGACCCCGGCTGCCGCGGCCACGGCGGCCGGGCGACAGGCCGCCGGGTGCGGGACGGGGGCGCTGCCCGCGGTGCGCTGCTCGGCCGCGAACATCTCGGGCAGCCGGTACCCGAAGGACTCCGCCGCATCCAGCAGGCCTCTGAGCAGGCCCGCGGCCTCCTTCTCGAAGCCTCCCTGGGCGAGGCCCGCGACCGCCACCGCGCTCTCGTACGCCCGCACGGCCCCGGAGCGGTGGCCGAAGGGGTTGTGCCCCGGCTCCTTCACGGCCATGCTCCGCAGCCCCCATCCGGAATCCATGGCGGGGGCCCCGAGCAGCCGGGCCAGTTGCTCGGCGCGGGTCCGGTCCAGGAGCCCCGGGGCGACTCGGCCGCCGCTGAGCAGTCCGGTGTCGAGCAGGTGGGCGGCGGCCCCCGTCAGCCGCGGCAGAGGCCGGCCGTCGGGATGCAGGGCCGCGGCGGGCCGGCCGCCGTCCGGACCGTCGATCCAGAACCGGTCCCGGAACCGCTCCCGCAGCACGGCCGCCCACTCCCGCCACTCCTCGGCGCCGGGCCGCCCGCAGGCGGCGAGCAGATCGGCGCCGAGCTCGGCGGCCCGATGCGCGTGGGCCTGGGTCTCGCAGCGCCGCGGACCCGGGTCGGGGTCGGCCAGGAACCCGTCCTCCCCCAGCGCGCCGCGCAGCCAGTCCAGGCATCGCTCGGCGGCCGGGAGCAGCCGGGCCACCTCGTCCTCCGGCATGCCCCAGAGCCGGGCCTCGGCCAGCACCACGGGGAAGGCCAGGGTCGCCTCGGTGCCCGTGCATCCCGGTGGGAGCTGTGCGCCCGCTCCGCGCAGCGGGCCCGGGATCTTCCCTGGGTCCGGCCCCCGCTCCTCGGTCTGGGTCCGGGCGAGGATGCGCAGGGTGGCCGCGGCGAGACCGGTCCCCAGCGGCAGCGCCATACGGGCGGCCCAGAGGGATTCCGCCGGGGCCAGGCCCAGCCGCCACGGGGCCCCCGCCGCGGCGAAGGCGTCGCCCGGGTCCTCCGGATCCCGCAGGAGCAGCGCGCCCAGGTCCTCGACGCTGGTCCGCAGCCATGCCTCGGCCCTCGGGTCGTCCCCTTCGGCCCGGGCGTCGGCGAGCGGGTTGGCCACCTGTCCGGCGGGAGCCCGCCCCACCCGGTGATGCGTGGTCCGCAGCTCGATGGTGCGGGATTCGCCGGGGGCCAGGTCGAGCTGCCAGCGCAGCAGCCCCGCCGAGGCCAGCGCGTCGTCGGGCGGCGGCTCGGCGGCGGTCACGGCCTGCGCCTCGCCGGTGCTCCAGCGCAGCCCGGCCGCGTGCACCCCCGCGGGCAGCTCCGGCCCGGCCCGGCCGGCGGCCACCGCGGCCAGCTCCGCCAGGTCGGTACCGAGCAGCACCTCCACGGGCAGGCGTACCGGCCGGGCTGTGAAACTGCGCAAGGTGATCCGCTCGGTGCCGTCCGCGTGCCGGACCCGCTCCACTCCGATGTCGGGGTCGGGTCCGGGCTCGGCCCCGGTGCGCACGGTCGCGGTGAAGGCCGCCCGGTCGGCGCCGAGGCTGCGCCCCAGCACGGCGACCGGATCCCGGCCGCCGACCCGCAGCACACAGCGGGAGAGCAGCCGGCGCCCGGAACGGTAGATCCCGTCGATCCCCTGCCCGGTCAGCTGGCCGTGCTCCGGAGAGATGACCAGACAGGGCGCGGCGACGCAGATGACCGCGCCGTGCACGGGCGGCAGTTCGGACCTGCGGGCGGCGGGCACGCCGGACGGGCGGGGAGGTGCGGGGTGAGACATGTGTCGCCTTGTCTGCGCTCCGGTCGGTTCAGCTGGGTGGCGGCGTGGCCGGGCCCCCACCACCCCCCAGCTGAACGTCCCCACCCCCGCCCGGGTCACGGGCCGCGGCTCCGACCGGGCGTGCCCGGGGCGATGCCCGCGCTGCCGGGGCAGGACCGAGGCGCACCGGAGGAGCCCTCCGGGACCCCTGCGCGAAGGCGGGTGCGCGTTCACTGTTCGCTCCCCGCGGTGCGGCGGGACCGGCGGCGGGGTGCCGTGCGGCCCCGTCGGCCGGGAGGTCGGGTACCGCCCGCGGAGCGCTCGCGCCGGGGTTCCCGGCGCGAGCGCTCCTCCCTCAGGCACTGCCGCAGCCCCTCGGGGTCGATCCCTTCGTTGCAGGCGTGGTGAAGCAGCTGGGCGAAGCGGTACGCGGTGTCCGCCCGCAGGGCCAGGCCGAAGGCGATCCGGGCCGTGGGCTCGTCCCCCGTGGACCAGGAGACCCAGCCGGCGAGGGTGAGCGGGGCCGCGGCGTGCTCGCCGTAGGCCCCGACGCAGCGCCGGGCCAGGGCCCGCCACAGCCGCAGGGCCGGGGCCGCCTCCTCGTCCTCCATCCACTCGGCCGCGATGTCCCGGATCTCCCGGTCCTGGAGGCCGAGGATCAGCGAGGCTGCTTCGTCGTGGCCGAGCAGCGCGTCGTCCCAGTCGTCTGCGTGGGGACCGCCCTCGACGGGCGGGGCCAGGGTCATGCGCCGCATCAAGGCCCGCGCCAGGGCGATGGTCTCGGCGCCGACCTCCTCGCGGGTGGCGCCGTCGAGGATCCTCGGCACCAGGGAGGCGGCGGCCCGGTCCAGGGCCCGCTCCGCCTCCTCCGCCACGGCCCCGCGCAGCGGTGCCAGCCTGCCCTCGATCTCCTTGAGGGAGCCCCGGACCTGGAGCCCCGCGAAGGTGGCCGTAGCGGCCAGCACCGAGGTGCCGACCGCGGCGAGCCGACTGCCCTCGGCAGGGCAGCACCGCTCGTCGGGGCAGACGTAGGACCAGAACCGTCCCGCGGACAGGCACAGGGCCTCCAGTACGGGCACGTCGAGGGCGCCGCAGGCCAGCCGGATCCGCTGGGCGAGCGGCCGCAGCCGGGTCATCACCCGCCGGGCGGTCTCCTCCCCGCTCGGCTCCTGGCAGAGGTAGACGACGATGCCGTCCGGCTTGCCCCCGCGCCGTTCACTGCCACGGATCAGGCAGTCGGCGACCTGTCGGGCGGTGTCCTCCCATTCCGCGGGCGTGCTCGGGATGCCGACCCGGAGCCGGCCGCCGAAACGTCCGCCCTCGCCGTGCACGGCGACCATCACGAGCGAGTCGGTCGGGTGGAAGCCGAGCATGTAGGGCAGCGCGTCGGCCAGTTCGGCCGGGCTGCGCAGGGTGATCTGGGGTCCGGTGGCGGCTCCGGCCGGGCTGATGGAAGGCCGGTCGGACGGGGTGCGTGATTCGTGGTTGTTCGTCATGCCACGAAGGTCCCGCGCATGATCCGATCCCGAAAGCCCTGTGGATAACTCCCGGAACCACTGTCCACAGGGCCGGAGCGGCCTGGGCGTGCTGTCAGAGGCATCGGGTTTCATGGGGGTATGAACGCAGACCTGAGGTCCCAGGCCGACTCCGTACCAGCCCGTCTCGTGGGCGACGACCCCACGGGCGCCGCCAGGCTGCGCGCGGACCAGTGGCGGGCGATCGAGATCCTCGTGGCGCGCAGGCGGCGGGCCCGGTGGTGCAGCACACGGGCTGGGGCAGGTCCGCGGCGTACTTCGCCGCGACCTCGCTGCTGCGGGCCGCCGGCGCCTGCCCCCACCGTGATCGTCTCCCCGCTCCTCGCGCTGATGCGCAATCAGGTTGAGCCGGCCCAGGTCCAGGCCGAGGTGGCGGCGGGTGAGGTCGACGTCAGGCCGGTGAGCCCGGAGCGGCCGGCTTCTCCACTCGCAAGCCCCGGTTGGTGACCCATCCTGGTTTTGAGCAGCGTCGGGCCGTTCCTGAAGATCGCGCTGGAGTCCCTCCCGGTGCGCGCGTGTCGTGTCATGTCCTCCAGGCGGCGGGACGCTCCCGGACGAAGAATCCGGCCGGAAGCCCCTATCGGGCGATTCTCGGCGGGCGCGGAAGCCGACGAAGACTCAGAGGGTGTCTCATGTGGCAGGTTTCGCGAGCTTCTTGTAGCAGGTCAGAGCGGCGGCCAGGCCGAGGAAGGCGAGGAAGTGCGAGCCCTTTCGTTCGTATCGGACGGCGAGGCGGCGGTAGCCGAAGAGCCAAGCGATCGACCGTTCGATCTTCCAGCGGTGCCGACCGGGGCGTTCGCCGGACTCGATGCCGGGCCGCACGATGCGCGCGACGAGCCCGCGCTCGTGCGCAGCCAGGCCAGGTGTCGGCGGACCCCGGATGTGCTCACGCCGGTACAGGTGAACGTGCTCAGTTGAGGTCGGTCGTGGACACGAGGAAGGATTTGACCGCGAGGTTGAAGAGTGCCGTGCTCTCGAGGTTGACCATGTGGGCTGCCGAGGCGAACCGTTGGTGCCTGGCATCGGGAACGGTTTGGGCGATGGCCTGAGCGTTTGACGAGATGTCACTGCTGTCGAGTTCTCCATCGAGAACCAGGGTGGGCACGCCGATGGAGGCCAGCCGGTCCGCTGCACCGATTTCTCTCGGCATCCCCGCCCCGAGCCCGCGGGCGTGCCGCATGACGTTGGCGGACGCCGACGCAAGCAGCCGCTCGCGCAGTTTACGGCTGACCTGGGACGGTTCACGGTACGGCCCGTCCACCCACATCCGGAGAAAGTGCTCCACGAACCCTGCTGTGCGGTGTGGTGCGCGACGTAGGGGTCGGCGAAGGGCCGGCCGCTCACTCCCGGCGAGGCAAGGACCAGTGCCGACACGGACTCCGGATGAGCTATCGCCGTATCGACGGCGGTCCGCGCCCCGAGGGAAAGCCCTACGAGCGTGGCGCACGGGACATCGAGGTGGGTGAGCAGAGCGTGCAGATCGTCTTGGTTGGCGTAGTCCCCAGCCACGGTGGAGGAACGCCCGTGGCCGCGGGAGTCGTAGCGGATGACGCGGTACCCCAGGCTCGCGAGCCACGAGAACTGCTCGTTCCACATGTTCAGGTCGAGCATGCCGCCGTGGAGCAGTACGACGGGGGGTCCTTCGCCGGCCGACTCGCAAAAGAGCTCGCCCGCGTCGACGGTACGGTGGTGGCTGTGACCGCGTGTGTCCGCGCATGCGTCATCGTGGATCGCCTCCTCGATCCGTGGGGTGCGGCGGGGAATCCTGTGCAAGGTCCTTGAACTCCTCGCCAAGGCGACGGAGCACGTGCAGAGCCGTCGTGACGTCACCGGCGGTCAGATCGGACAGCCGGCGCCGCAGTTCGGTTTCCTCGGCTTCCTGGACGCCCCTGATGATGGCTTCCCCTTTCGGGGTGAGCCGGATCAAGCGCGAGCGCCGGTGCTCCGGGTTCGGGGCGCTCTCAGCCAGCCCCAGGGCTGTCGCATCGTTCACCAGACGCTGGACCGGCTGCCGGTCCAGGCCCAGCAGGCGGGCCAGTTGAGGAACCGTTCGAGGGCCGCCCCTGCGCAGTTCGTCCATCACCGCATGCTGACCAGCTGTCATCCCCGTGCCCATCAGCTCCCGCTCCACGGAACGCACGACCGTGCGGTGCAGCGGCCACAGGCTGCGGATCACTTCGTACAGCAGAGGCCCCAACGGGGGCACATCCTTCGTATGCTCATCGACACCCACGATGCCATCATGACACCTTCTGTGTCTATGTGGCCATGGGTTCAGAGCAGCAGAGCCTGAGCACGTTCGCTCGTACGCGACTGGGCAGATTGGGGGCTCTGGCAAGATTTTCGTAGGCGGAGATCATCTCGGTGAGATGGTCGGCTGGTCGGCATAGCGTCGTCGGAGGTGGGCGATGAGGACGACGCGGTGTCTGAGGAGACGGACGCCGGCGCGTCCGGCCATGATGCGTTTCTGCAGCTTGACGTCGGTGATGCGGCCCTCGTTGACCCCGGAGTTGTAGGGGGTGGTGATGCCCTGGGTGACGGCATCTCGGTCTTCGCGCAGGGCTCTGGCCAGGCCGGTCAGCGGTGCGAGTCCGGTGTTCGCGAGGTCGTCCAGCCACTCAGGCAGGGATGTCGCGTCGCGGTTGTCGAGCATGGCGGCGAACCGGCGGACCATGTCGTGGGCGGTCCTGAGTTCAGGGCAATGGTCGAGGATGCGGGGCAGGCGGTCGTTGATGTGCGGGCTGCGCCGGTGAGGGTGGGTCGTGATCCATCGGGCGGCTTCGCGTGGTGAGGGCGGCCGCTCGCGGGGCTCGTCGATGGGCAGGCCCCGCCTGAGCGGTGCGACGGCCATTTTCACGCGCTGGTAGTGGCCGAGGTAGCCCTTGATCTGCAGTTCTTCGTGCAGGATCTTCGCGCTGTGCTGTCCTTCGTCCCAGCGTTGCTGCAGGTAGTCGAGGTAGGGATCCAGGGTGGAGAACTTGCGTGGAGGGCGCCGCACGACCTCCTGCCAGGTGCGGGCTCGGGCGTACTTGCTGACGGTGCGGCGGTTCAGGCCGAGCTCCCGGGCCACGGAGCTGTGGCTCCGACCAGAGCGGGTCAAAGCCTGAACGGCTTCGAAAAGCCTTCGAGCGTGATGCTCGGCCGGCGTGTCCTCGGTGGTGTTCTCGACGGACTCCTGGACCGTTGCGGGAGCTGTGTCGCTGATCGGAGGCAGTGCTGCGGGCAGGCAGCCGCGGTGGGTGGAGGCGATGTCCTGGACTCGGCGGGAGAGCCCCTGCCAAAGGTGAAAACGGTCGCTGACCTGCACGGCATCAGGGGCACCGGAGGTGATGCCCTGCCGGTAGGCGAGGGAACCGTCGCGGCAGGCGACCTCAACTCCTGGGTGCTCGCGGAGCCAGCGGCCGAGCTGTTCTGCGTCGCGTCCTTCCCAGAGCGTGAGCGGGAGCCGGGTGGTGGCGTCGACCAGGAGAGTTCCGTAGGTGTCGCCGTAGAGAGCGAAGTCGTCCACCCCCAGCACCCGGGGCGTAACCAGTGGCGGCAACGGCACTCGCATCAGCTGGGACAGGACGGCGACCCTCGAGAGCCTGATGTTCAAGATCCGCAGGATCCGGGAACCGCCGCGGCCGGCCAGCACCACACCGACGTCCTCCACCACGTGCTGCAGCTGAGGTGTGCGCCGCTGGTAGCGGACGGTCAGCCCCGGCACCTGTTCGGCGAAGGTCACCTTCGGGCAGGTCGTGTTCTCGCAGTACAGACGGCGTACGGACAAGTCGATGTGCAGAGGCCGGCCCGCGAGCGTGACGTCGGAGAGGCGCCGTGCATAGCGGCTGTGGCACCACGTGCTGAGATGTCCGCACCCGGTACAGCCCGCAGGAACAGTGGATCTCGTGCAGGCACGGACCGCCACCACAGCATCGGAGACCTCGACCGAGATCACCAGCACATCAGACAACTGCGGTAACAGGCTGACCAGTTCAACAGAGCACAGTCAGAGGCTGCCCACGCTGCGGGTCGGCCGACCGTGTCACCGAGATGATCTCCGCCTACGAAAAACTTGCCAGAGCCAGTTTGGGTCATACGTCGACACCAGGTGTTCGGCGGAGAGGTACGCCTTGTCCGCGCGGAGTTTGACGGGTCGGCGCCGCCGTGGTTCCCGGCGGGACCGGACGGCGGGTATGCCGCGGATGAGCGGCTTGAGGGCGGGGCTGTCGTGCATGTTCGCGCCGGACACGGCGAGGGCGACTGGGATGCCCTGGGCATCGGACAGCACATGCAACTTGCTGCCCTTCTTGCCGTGATCGACCGGGTCCGGCCCGGTCAGCGATCCCTCCTTTGGCGCGAACGGAGGACGCGTCGACGATCGCCGAGGTCCAGTCCACTTCGCCCCGGGCCCCGAGTTCGTCCAGCACCGCCCGGTGCAGCCGACGCCACAGGCCGGCCTCGGTCCATACCGTGAAGCGGCGATGCGCGGTGGCGGGCGACGTGCCCAACGTCGGCGGCAGATGCCGCCAGGCACAGCCGCTGGTCAGCGCGTACACCACTGCCGTGAACACCGCCCGCTCGTCACAAGGAGCGGTCCCACCACCTGCGGGCGAGCAGCGAACGACGGCAGCAACGGGCGTCCAGCTCCCAGAGTTCATCAGGAACCAGACGCTTCGATAGATCAGCACCCACGACCGGCATCATGCCTCACGAACATCACGTCACGTGAGACAACCTCTAAGCCGTGATGGGTGCGGCCGACCTGGCGGCCTGCTCGATCTTCGCGCAGTAGGCTGCACGGGCCTCCTCGTCGATCTGCATCTCGAGTTCGGCGCGCAACCCGGTCCGGCCGTCGAGGCCCTCGCGCAGGACATCGGCCTGCCCGGCATGCCGGATGGACTCGCCGAGGACATGGACCATGATGGCGAACAGGTTCGTGTCGGCATAAGGCTCCGGCCACCACGGCACGTGGCCGGGGGCGTCGAGGGGAAGCTCGTTGATCGTCGCGTCCGAGTGTTCCCACGTGCGCCGGTAGAACCCGATGATCTGAGCGCGGGTCTCGTCCTCGGTCGCCCACAGATCGCTGCCGTTGGAGTCCTGCCACCGGGGCAGCGGTTCCGGGGAAGGGCGGTCGAAGACCTCGCCGAAGTACCTGGCCTCGACGGTGGCCACGTGTTTGACCAGGCCGAGGAGGTTGGTCCCGGTCGCTGTCAAAGGCCGGCGGGCGTCGTATTCGGACAAGCCGTCGAGTTTCCAGAGCAGCGCCTTGCGGTCCCGCCGCAGTCTCCCGTACAGGTTGTCCTTCGCGAATTCATCGATCATGCGGCATGAGCCTGCCATGGGCTGCTCGTGGTCTCAAGATCCCGTACGTGGTCCGCAACGACAGGCAGAGCCGAGGCCTGGCCATGGCCGCCGCCCTGACCTGCTAGCTCGCGAAACCTGCCACGTGAGACAACCTCTGAGCTTGACGTTTAACCTCCGGCCTCGGTGGAGGGGCGGGCAGCGAAGAGCTCAGGTCCTGTTGGCCATGCCGAATATTGCGGCGTAGGCCGATCGGACGGTGCCCCGGCCACGGCCACTGCCGCTGCGCCCTGTAGATCCAGCTGCGAACGCAACACGCGAGGGTGCGGGCGAGACGGAGCTGGGCGTGTGCGGCCAGGATGAGCCAGGTCCAGCGGTCAGCCGCCCCGGAGCCCCGCAGTCGCGGCCGGGTCCATCCGAGGATCCGCTTGAGCAGCCGGAACGCGTGCTCCAGGTCGAAACGCCGCAGGAAGGACTGCCGGCATCGGTCGACGTCCTGCGTGGTGGCGCCCATGCGAGACCACCAGGGCCAGACGGGCTTGTTCACTCCACCACCGGGCAGCTTCTCGACCGTCAACCGGATCACGGTCCCCTCGATGATCGGCAACGGGCCCTCGCGGTCGAGGCACGCGGCTCGGCGCGTCAGCCGGGGGTGGAGCCGGTCCCAGCCTTGTGCGGTCGCCGCCCCGTGGGTGGCCGCGCCCCACGTGGCTGGATCGCCGAAGACGAACTCGCCGCCGTGCTTGGGCGGACGGCCGCCCTGTGGCGGGCAGATCCACGGCACCGGGACCGGCTTGCGCATCACCCGATCCGAGCGGAGCCGTCCCAGGATCTCCACGGGGAGGTCGGCCAGGAGGCGGGCAATGCGGGGCGCGTCGTAGCCCGCGTCCAGCACAACCAGGATGTTCGCGTCCCCGTCCCGCCATTGTCCGGCGTCCACGAGGCGTTCGACCACGTCACGGACCTGGCCAGGGGTGACCGCGGCGACGTCCGCACCGGGCTCCAGCCGGATCGCGTCCAACAGTGCCGTCCACGACGTCCGGCCTGTCTCCAGCGCGGCGACGATCGAGTACGACCGGCCGGGCACCATCTGGTGCTTACCCAGGCCCCGGCCGAACGTATGGCAGAACGAGCGGTCCGAGGAAGTGTCGGCATCGGGCCGCAAGCATGGGGAGACGTCCACTGCCCTCACCAGCCGGCCATCGGCGGCCCGCGGCAGCGGCACGCCAGCCGGGGCCCGCCGCAGCCGGGCGACGCCGGTCCTGCCCCGGTTGATCCCGGCGTACAGGACCCCGTGGCCGCGCCGCGCGAGTGCCAAGTCCACGAGTGTGCGAACCGGGCTCTCGGTGCACAACAGCGCGTCGCACAGCTCGAAGAGCGCGTCGCTCCGGGAAACCAGTCACGCGTAGAGCTGCGTTCGGAACTCCGCCACCGTCGTGAACGAGTCTCGGTGGGTGCTGTGCTCGACCAGCCCCACGATCCCCCAAGTTCGATGCCCCGTAGTAAACGTCAAGCTAAGGGCTGTCCCGTCATCCCGGGTGGATCAGCGCGGCCTCAAATGCGGTGCATCTCGCGCGCGTCCGCCCGGGATTGCGGGACAGCCCTTGGCTTTACGGGTGCGCCCGCGGCACTGTGACCATGCCGAACACCGACCGGAATGCGAAGCATCCCTCGACGCCGACGCTATGACGTCCGACCGATCGGGGGCAGTTCACAAGGTGAGGAGCCCGGCGTCAATGGCACGAACCACGGCGAGCGTGCGGTTCGGGCAGTTGAGCTTGGCCAGGACGATGCCGACCAAGCGTTTGACTCCATGCTCGGAGATGTTCAGTGAACGCGCGATCTGTCGGTTACTCAGACCGCCTGCGATCAGACGCAGGACCTGGAGTTCGCGTGCCGTCAGCGTGATCGGGGCCCGCGCCGGAGTCGCGCTGCCGTCCGTCTGCTCCGCTGCCGTCACGGACCGGCGCGCCAAGGTCTCCGACGCGTAGAAGCGCCCGGCCGCCACATCGGCGATCGCGTCGCGCAAGGTATCGGGGCGCAGATCCGCCCAGTCGAGGAAGCCGCCCGCGTGATCGGCCCAGGACTGCTCGACCGGGGCGGCCGAGTCGACCAGGATCAACACGCGTATCTCATGCGTGCGGAAATTTTCGGCGGTCTCGGCGGAGAGGGGACCCACGGTATCACTGGAGAGGATGACCAGCTGGCCTCCAGAGAAGGGGGCGAGACCATCGAATTCCGCGTAGGACTGCGCCTCAAGGGGGGTGTCGAGCGAACGGAACATTCCCTCGACGCCGTAGCGCCGCATGTCGTCGCGGATGATCAGGACTATCTCGATGTCTTCCTCGAGAGTGCGGGTCGGCACGGTACCTCACTTCCCTGCAGCGACCGTCACACTCATGCCGATCGTTGAATTGAATTGATCTCGCAGAATTCGTCGAGACCGAAGAGGGCCAGCGGTTCCTCCGACGGAGGTGCCCATCGTGCGGCGGCAGGGTGACAACGACCGGGCGGCGTCGAGTTCTCGCTGACCGCCCGAAGCCGGCAACTGCAGAACGCAGTTGGCGGTCGTGGAGTCCTCAAGGCCGTGCGGCACGACCACCGCGGGGAGTTGAGCCGGGCCGTACGCGCTCAATGGCATGCCGTCGACCACCTTGTGTGCAGCCGGTTCCCGGGCACTACGCCCTCGTTGCACGACTCCACGCACTCTCCTGGATCGTCGACATGCACCATCCCCACCCCGGCCCGGTGGTACGGGCGACTCTGCGATTCCGTGTGCGCCGAAGGCCCACACCCAGTCATTCAAGCGGCCGGGGGATGGGCCCGACACCGCCGACCACCCCTAATCTCTGTACGTCCCCCCCTAGCGGTCGTCCGTTAGGTCAAAGATTGGGTGGGTAGGCGGCTTTCGCGGCTGGTGATTACTGAGGTTATGGGCGTGGTGTCGTGAGTGTGAGTCCGGTCGCGGTGAGACGTCCGTCGATGATGTCGCTGCGGTACTGGACGTGGCGGAGGCCGTGGCGGAGGCCCCGCATCAGATCGGCGGGGTCATGACGCCGCAGCGTCTGCGCGACCGCCCGCCACGGCAAGACCGGTAACGGGAGCGTCACGGTCACCGCGGTGTGCGCCGATGAGCCGGTGTACTACCCGGTGCACGCCCGGCTGTACTGCCCGGCGCCGCGGCTGGAAGGCGGCACGAAGGACGCGGCCCTCCACACCAAGTGGTGGGTGTCCACCGATCTCGCCCTGCGCACCGCGGAGGACGGCTTCGCCTTCCGGGCCGTCACCGGCGGCTGCGCTGAGGGCGACATCGACAACTTCCGCGCCACGCTGCGCGAGGCCCGCCTGCCGTTCGTGCCGCCCGTCCGCCCCACACACGGGACCTGGGCCCGCGAGAAGGCCACGCACACCCGTGCCCGGGCCCAAGGACACACCAAGCGCCGCTGCGGGGGCGAGTTCATAAGGACTCACCCCCGCAGCGGCGTCACGCGTAGCGGCGTGCCAGCTCCCGCTTGAGGACCTTGCCGCTCGATCCCAGCGGGAAGCTCTCCACGAACTCGACGCGACGCGGGTACTTGTAGGCCGCCATGTGCGCCTTGCTCCACGCCACGATCTCGTCCCCGAGCACACCGCTCGCAGGCTGACCGGGCTTCACCACGACCACGGCGCACACCTCCTCGCCGTGCCTCGCGCTCGGCACGCCGACCACGGCGGCGGAAGCCACGGCGGGATGGCCCAGCAGTACGTCCTCCACCTCACGGGGGTAGACGTTGTAGCCACCGCGGACGATCATGTCCTTCTTCCGGTCGACGATGGACAGATAGCCGTCCTCGTCCTGCACGCCCATGTCCCCGGTCCGGAACCAGCCATCGACCAGTACCTCGGCGGTCTCCTGCGGCCGGCCGAGATAGCCCGCCATCACGTTGTGCCCGCGCACGACGATCTCGCCGGTGTCGCCCTGCTTCAGCAGCTCGATGCGCCCTTCCACCTCCGGGTCGGCGACGGCCACCCGTACGCCTTCGATGGGCAGCCCCACCGTGCCCGGCTTGCAGGGGATGCCCGGCTGGTTGTACGCCACGCAGGGGGAGGTCTCGGTGAGCCCGTACCCCTCGTACACCTCGCAGCCGAACTCCGACCGCACCCGGTCGAGCACCGGCACCGGAAGAGCCGACCCACCGCTGTACACGCGGGTGAGACGCGGCGCCGGCGCCCCGGCCGCGACCGCTTCGAGCAGCGCGTGGTACATGGTCGGTACGCCCATGAAGACCGTGCAGCCGTGCTCGTGCATCAGCCGCAGGGCGTCGTGCGCCTCGAAGCGCTCCATGACCACCAGCGTGGCGCCGGCGTAGAAGGTGACGGCCATCCCGCAGATCTGGCCGAAGGTGTGCGACAGCGGCAGCGAGCCGAGCAGCACGTCGTCCTCGCCGAAGGCGAAGGGGGACACGGCGGTCACGGCGATGTTCGTCGCGACGTTGCCGTGCGTGAGCATCGCGCCCTTCGGCCTGCCCGTCGTACCGGAGGTGTACAGCACCAGCGCGAGGTCGTCCGGTCCCCGCTCGGCATACGTGTCGATGGGCTCGACACCCTCGTCGAGGAGGACAGAGCCGTGGGGAGCCTCCCCCACGGTCAGGAGCAGGGCCCCGGCCGCCTCGGCGTCCCGTGCGGTCTCCTCCGGGAGCATCCCCGCCCATACGAGGGCCCGCGCTCCCGAGTCCCGCAGGAGATGGGAGATCTCCGCGGGCTTCAGCAGGGTGTGGACCGGGACGACGACGGCGCCGAGCGCGAGAACCGCGAAGTACAGCGCCGCGAACTCCGGTGTGTTCGGCAGTAGCAGGGCGACCTTGTCGTCGGGCCCGATGCCCTGGCCGCGCAGGGCGGCGGCGTACCGGCGGGCCCGGTCCCACAGCTGCGCGTAGGAGATCCGCTCCGCCCCGCACACCAGGGCGGGGTGGGATGGCCGCCGCCTTGCGGACTCGGCGAGGACGGCGGCCACCGACCGGGTCACGAAAGCCAGTTCCTGTCCGTGGCCGTCGGGATGTTCAGCTCTTTCCAGATCTCCCGGAGAGCCTCGGCGAAGTTCTCGACGTCCGCGCGCTCGTGCACGGTGGACGGCGCGATCCGCAGGATCTCCTCGCCGACGCGCACACTGGGGGCGTTGATGGACTGGACGTAGATCCCGTGGCGCTCGAAGAGCAGCCGCGACGCCTGCTTGCAGGTCTCGTCGTCCCCGATGAAGGCGGAGACGATGTGTGAGTCCGCCGAGATGAACGGGATGTCGGCCTCATCGAGCAGCCGGTGCAGCAGCTGGGCGTTCTCCGCCAGGGTCTTCCGCTCGACGTCGGACGACCGAAGGTAGCGCACCGCCTCCAACGCCCCTGCCGCGACGGCCGGCGGCAGCGAGGTGGTGAAGACAAATGCGCGCGACAGGGTGCGCACGGCGTCGACGAGGGCCGCAGGACCGGCGATGTAGCCGCCGACGGTGCCATAGCCCTTGGCCAATGTACCCATCACGACGGTGAACTGGTCGGCTATGCCGTCCCGGGCGGCGATGCCGGCGCCCTGCGGGCCGTACATGCCGACCGCGTGCACCTCGTCGATGTAGGTGGTGGCGTCGTACCTGCGTGCGAGCTCGGCGATCTCGGCCAGCGGCGCGATGTCGCCCGACATCGAGTAGACCGACTCGAGGACGATCAGCTTCGGACGGTCGGCAGGGGCGGCCGCGAGCAGCTCTTCCAGGTGGGCGACGTCGTTGTGCCGGAAGATGTGCTTCTGTGCGCCGCTGTGCCGCAGCCCGTCGATGATCGAGGCGTGGTTCTTCTCGTCCGAGAAGACGACCGTGTCCCCGGGCGTCCCGGCCAGGACGGTGAGGGCGCCGTCGTTGGCCGTGTAGCCGGATGTGAAGAGGAGCGCCGCCTCCTTGCCGTGGAGGTCCGCCAGCTCCTGTTCGAGCAGCACGTGGTAGTGGTTGGTGCCGCCGATGTTCCGCGAGCCGCCGGAGCCCACACCGTGGGTATCGATGGCCTTCTTCATCGCCTCGATGACATGGGGGTTCTGCCCCATACCGAGGTAGTCGTTGCTGCACCAGACGCTGATCTGGGAGTCCACGCCGTCCTGGCGCGCGCTGGCACTGGGGAAGTGTCCGGAGCGGCGTCCGATCTCCAGGAATTCACGCCGCCGTTCGGCAAGTTCCTTGGCGGTCACGCCGGTTGAGTACGAATCCAGGTGCAGGTTCATCAGGCTTACCTTCTCAATGCGGAGAACAAAGGGGAGGGGAGGGGAAGCGAAGAGTCTGGACGCCTGGATCAGGCGTCGAGCAGCTGCAGCCGCAGTTTGTCGGGCTTTCCGTTGTCGTTCAGCGGCAGATCGTCGACGACGCTGATCGTCTCGGGCACGTGCAGCACGGAGAGGGATTGGGCGAGGTGGGCGCGGATGGCGTCGGTCTCCACCGGCACCGCCGGGTCACACACGATCGTGGCCTGCAGGTGTTCCACGCCGTCCTGGTCGCGCATGCCGTACACCGCGGCGTGCCGGACACCCGCGAGCGAGAGGATCTCCCGTTCGACAACCGTCGGGTGGACCTTGACGCCGTTGACCTTGACCACGTCGGCCACCCTGCCCAGGAGGTGCAGATAGCCGTGTTCGTCGGTGTAGCCGATGTCGCCGGTGTAGTACCAGCCGTCACGCAGGACCTTCGCGGTCGCCGCCGGGTCCCCGGTGTAGCCGTCCATCATGTGCGGGGAGCGCACGCGGACTTCACCCACCTCTCCGGTGGTGAGCGGCGCCCCCGACTCCTGGTCGCCGACCACGACCTCCACGTCGGGAAAGGGCCGCCCGACCGTGGTCGAGAGCCACGGGTCGAGGTGCTCATGGGGGAAGAGAGTGGTGAGCCGGCCGGTCTCTCCTGTGCCGTACGCCTGCACGATGATGAGACCGAAGGTCTTCGCGGCCTGGGCGATCCTGGCGGGTGCCGCCGCGCTGCCGCTGTAGATGAGCCGCTGCAGCGGGGCCAGGCGCCCGTCCTCGACATCCCTGAGTCCGCGCTCCTCCAAGTAGTCGAGCAGCTGGAACAGATGGACCGTCGCCATGAAGGTCCACGCGATGCCCTCGTCGGCCACGGCGTTCACGAACTGTTCGGCGTTGAAGTTCTCGTGCAGGTAGACCTCGCCGCCCAGCGCCAGGGAGGTGTCCGCCATGGTGCCGACGGTGTGGCTCAGCGGCGTGGTCACCAGGAGCTTGACGCCCTCGGCTTCGCCACCGGCGGCCACCTGCCCCCGGACCAGGCCGTTCCACGCCCGGCCCGCCAGCCGGATGCCCTTGGGCTGTCCGGTGCTGCCGCTGGTGAACGTGATGACGGCCAGCGCGTCCGGGGCCCACGGCGCAGTGCGCGCAGCAACATCCGCACTGTCCGTCCTCCGCGCGTCACCCGCCACGCGCGTCACGGGCAGTCCCCCGGCGCCTTCGGCGAGTTCAGCCGCGCGCGGCGCGTTCTCGGCGTCCGTGTAGACGGTCACGGCCTCGGTGTCCCGCAGGATCTTGATCTGCTGGTCCAGCGGAAGGGCCACCTGGCTGCTTCCCGGGTTGGTGGACCGCAAATAGCACACGGCGCCGCCGAGCAGGTGCGCCGCATACCGTGCCGTGAGCATCTCCGGGCTGTTGGGCGCCACCAAAATGGCCACGACATCGCCCGCGCGCACGCCACTGTCGTGCAGTGCGTGGAATGCCTCGGTCACCGACCGAAGCAGTTCACCGCGGGAGACCGTCTCGCCTCGCCAATTCACAGCGGGGCGATCCGGCGCCGCCGCAAACACCGAAAGGATGTCCGAGGCGTAACTGTCGCTTGCGCTCCACCAATGATCCTGCGAGGTCACAACATTCTCCCTTTCAATTCCTGCTCCCGGAGAGCGATCCACTGGTCCGGGCTCGGTTTCCATTCTGTTCGCGTGGAGGGGCGGGGTGTGAGTACGTTCGGCCCGCCGGAATGGCGCACCGAATCGGCATCTCCAGGCGGGGTAGCCGATCGGGTACCCCGCTACGGCATCCGGCGTCCGGGCCATGAGGTCGGCGGGTACGGTCTGGCCGTCTGTGGAGGGTGGGACAACCTGTGCCGGCCGGCTGCGATCGCCGTGACCTGCGAGGACCGCACGCCCCACGCCGGGTCCTGCCGCGCGGTCACGGCCTCGACCTGTGCGTACGACGGAACCCGGCACCGCAGTCCGCGGGGCCGGGTTCCGGCTTTCGGCACGACAGGGGTTACTGCGCCGCACCCCAGCGGATCGGGGCTATCTGCTTGGACATGATGCTGATCAGCTCATAGGCCGCGTGGGACGCCGCCACCGAGGTGATGTCAGCGTGGTCGTAGGCCGGAGCGACCTCCACGATGTCGGCGGAGACCAGGTGGCAGTCGGCGAGCCCCCGCAGGATCTCCAGCAGCTCGCGGGAGGTCAGGCCGCCCGCCTCCGGAGTGCCGGTGCCCGGGGCGTGCGCCGGGTCCAGGACGTCGATGTCGATGGAGATGTAGAGGGGACGGTCGCCGACGCGCTCGCGCAACTGCTGGGCCACCTCGTCCACACCGCGCCGCATCACATCGGCCGAGGTGACGATGCCGAAGCCCAGCTTCTCGTCGTCGTCGAGATCCTTCTTGCCATAGATCGGGCCGCGCGTGCCGACGTGGGAGAGAGCAGAGGTGTCGAGGATGCCCTCCTCCACGGCGCGCCGGAAGGGCATGCCGTGGGTGTACTGCTGCCCGAAGTAGTCGTCCCAGGTGTCCAGGTGGGCGTCGAAGTGCAGGACGGCGACGGGACCGTGCTTCTTCGCCACGGCACGCAGCATCGGCAGGGCGATGGTGTGGTCGCCGCCCAGGGTCATCAGACGGGCGCCGCTGGAGAGCAGGTCGTCGGCGGCCGCCTCGATCGTCTCCACGGCGTCGTTCAGGTCGAAGGGATTGGCGCTGATGTCGCCGGCGTCCGCGACCTGGCTGTAGTGGAACGGGTAGACGTTCTGCGCCGGGTTGTAGGGGCGCAGGGTGCGGGACGCCTCCCGGATGGCGTTGCCGCCGAAGCGGGCCCCCGGCCGATAGGTGACGCCGCTGTCGAAAGGCACGCCGACCACGGCGATGTCCGCCTTCTCCACCTGGTCGAGCCGCGGGACGCGGCCGAACGTCGCGGGGCCCGCGAAGTGCAGCGTCCGGTCGGTCTCCGTCGGCGGCAGCGGCGGGGTCACTCCGTTGGGGTGCGCGGTCATGGTGCGATCAGTGCCTTTCCATGGGTACGGCGGCCCGGCGGCCGGGCCGGACCACAGAGGGGCGATCAGGTACGCCGGACCCGCTCAGGCGGCCCGGATACGTGGGGGTGCGAGCGGACTCGGCGGGGTTACTGCGGCGGGTTGCCGTGCTTGCGGGACGGCAGATCGGCGTGCTTGTTGCGGAGCATGGCGAGGGCGCTGACGAGCACCTCGCGGGTCTC
>NZ_JBICZI010000021.1:54472-127095 GCF_043201855.1 Streptomyces sp. NPDC048257 | reverse complement strand
TTTGGGGGGGTTTGACCGTGGCGCTGGCCGGGGTGTGGGCGGTGGGGGGGTCCGCGCGGGACGCCGGGGGGGGGGGGGGGGGGGGTGTTGGGTGGGGGGGGGGGGGGGGGGGGGCCGGGGGCGGCCCCCCCCCCCCCGACGGCGCCGCGGCGAAGCTGGCGCGGCGGACCGGGGCGCCGGTCCTCACGGTGGCCTACCTCGACAGCGACGTCGGCTTCGTCGAGGCCGCCACCTTCGCCGGGGGCCACTGGAAGGCGCTGCTGAACCGGGACACGGCCGAGGAGTACGAGATACCCCTCGACCGGTTCCCCGTCGAGCCGGCCCTGGCGGGCGCGCTCGGCTGGGCGGCCGCCGCAGGCCTGACCGCCGACCCCGGGGCGGTCCGCTCCGCCCTCACCGGCTCCGAGGTCTTCGCGGAGGACCTCACGGACCGGCTCCTCGGCGCGCTCGGGATGGCCCCCGCGGCGGGCGGCGAAGAGAGCGCGTAGCGGCCGGCTGTCACATTCCCCGCGGCTGTCCTGTCCTCCCTGGTGAAGGCGGAAACGACACCGCCCCTGCCCGGGAGATGACTGACATGCCGCGTATCTCGCTCACCCCGCCCCGCACCCTCCTCATGCGCATCGGCTCCTGGTACTCGCGCCGTACCTACGGCAAGGTGCTCGACCCCGGCCTGGCCTACGGGCACCACTCGCGCGTGCTCCTCTCCTACGTCCGCCTGGAACAGAGCGCGGCGAAGTGGAAGGCGCTCGACGCCGGTCTCAAGCACCTCGCCGTGATGGCGGCGGCGGCCCGCATCAACTGCTCGTGGTGCATGGACTTCGGCTATGGGGAGGGCCACGAGCTGGGCCTGGCGACCGAGAAGATCGAGCGGGTGCCGCGGTGGCGGGAGTCCCGTGAGGCGTTCACCGAGCTGGAACTGCTGGTCATGGAGTACGCCGAGGCCATGACGGAGACCGAGCCGGCGGTCACGGACGAGCTCGCGCGGGACCTGATCGCGCGGCTCGGCGAGGAGGCGTTCGTCGAGCTCACCGCGATGGTCGCGCTGGAGAACTGGCGCTCGCGCGTCAACAGCGCCTTCGGCCTGACCGGTCAGGGCTTCGCGGAGGCCTGCCGGGCCCCGGCCACCGAACGCTGACCTCGACAATGGCGGGGTGAACACGGACTTCCCGGGCGCCGACCGCAAGGTCATCGTCGCCCTCGACTTCGACGACCGCCGGGCCGCCGAGGAGCTCGTCGAACTGCTCGGCGACGCGTGCGGCTTCTACAAGATCGGCCTGGAGCTGCTGACCGCCGCGGGCCCCGAACTCGTACGGGACCTCGTGGAGCAGGGGCGCGAGGTCTTCCTCGACCTGAAGCTCTTCGAGATCCCGAACTCCGTCGCCGGCGCCGTCCGGGCCGCCGGCGCGCTGGGCGCGTCCATGGTGACCGTGCACAGCATGGGCGGTACGGGGATCATGGCGGCGGCGGTGGAGGCGGCCCGGGAATTCCCGCGGCTGCGGGTGCTCGCGCTGACGGTGGTCACCAGCATGACCGGTCGCGACCTCGCGGACATCGGCGTCGACGCGGACACCGAGCAGCAGGTGCTGCGGCTGGGGCGGCTGGCGGTGGGCGCGGGATGCGACGGGGTCATCGCCTCCCCCCGGGAGGCGGGCGTGCTGCGCGAACTGCTGGGGCCGGACCGGCTGATCGTCACGCCGGGGGTGACCCTGGGGCCGGACGACCCGGCGGGCGGTCACGCCCGGCCGGGGACTCCCCGGGCCGCCTTCGCGGCCGGGGCCTCGCACGTCGTGGTGGGGCGGTCGGTGGCCCGGGCCACGGATCCGGTGGCTGCGCTGCGGCGGGTACGCGTCGGCGGGTGACTCCTGCGGGTGACGGGGTTTTCCACAGGCTGGGGATCGTCCACAGGGCCCGGCGGGACTCTCCGGGAGGCCGGATGGTGGGAGGTGTCCGGGCGCCGGGTCCGGGCACAGCTCCTCACTCGGTCTGGTGGTGTTCGTCATGTCTCCTTGTTCCACGCTCCTTTCCACTTCCTCCTCGTGTCCGCCCGCGCGTCCGGTCCCGCCGTTCCCGCCGCTGCGGGTGGGGCGGGGCGGGGACCGGCTGCGCCGGGCGGTGCGGCGCCGGCGGCGGATCGCCTCGGCCGCGCTGGCCGTCGTGGCGGCGGCCCTGGCGGTGGGCGGGACGGAGGCACAGGCCTCGCGGGGCGCCGCACCGCCAGGGGTAAGGTCCCCTCGGACTGCGGCCCCACCGGCGGCGGTGCGGATGGTGTCGGCGCCGGTGCGCATCGCGGACGCGGCGACGGTGCGGCTGCTGCGGCCCGGGGACCGGGTGGACGTGGTCGCGGCGGAGCGCACCGGACCGCCCCGGGTGGTGGCGGCGGGGGCGCGGGTTTCCGAAGTTCCCGACCCCGACAGGGGTGTTGCGGACGGCGGGGCGCTGGTGGTGCTGTCCGTACCGCGGGACACGGCGCGGGTTCTCGTGGGGGCGGGTGCCATGACGCGACTGGCGGTGACGTTGTGCTGACTCGCACGTACGGTCAGTCAGTTCACCTCGGGATGAGGGCCGATTGGACACGACGCGCCTGGACTGCCGTAGTTTTCGGAACCGTTGGCTCCGTGTTGGGTAGATGTGAAGAAAGGCTCAGTGGTGAGCGAGAAGAAGAAGGAGAGCGTGCTGGCAGGCTTCAAGGCCTTCCTGATGCGCGGCAACGTGGTCGACCTGGCGGTGGCCGTGGTCATCGGCGCCGCGTTCACGAACATCGTGAATTCGGTGGTCAAGGGGCTCATCAGCCCGGTGGTGGGCGCGGTCGGCACGCAGAGCCTGGACGAGTACAAGTCCTGCCTCAAGGCCCCTTGCGCCATCGGCGCGAACGGCCAGCCGACGGGTGTCGAGATCCTCTGGGGCTCGGTGCTGAACGCAACGCTGACCTTCGTGATCACCGCCGCGGTCGTGTACTTCCTCATGGTGCTGCCGATGTCGAAGTACCTCGCCAGGCAGGAGGCCCGTCGCAAGGCCCGGCAGGGTGTTCAGGAGACCATGGAGATCACCGAGCTGGAGGTCCTCAAGGAGATCCGGGACGCTTTGGTCGCGCAGCGCGGCAACGGCGCGGGCCCGACGGGTTCACGCGACGGGTTCTGACCTATCCGGCCACCTCGGCCGGTCAGATGTGGTGCGGGGGCTTCTCGTCGAGGAAGCGGGCCAGGTCGGCCGCGCTTCCGCCGGCGGGCGGCCGCTCGCCCCAGCCGCGGTCGGTGTCGTCCGAGGACTGCTGGTCCAGCGGGTCGTCGAAGACCAGCCTGGGCTTGGGCCGGGGCCTGTCGGCCTCGGCGGCGGGGCGCGCGGGCTGCGGGTCGGGGGTGCTGCTCATGCCTCCAGGGTACGGCCGGGCCGGCTCCCGGACCGGCGGCCCCCGGCCCGGCTCAGCTGGGCGCCTCGGCTCCCTTGCGGGCGTAGAACCACCAGCACACCGCCAGGCAGGTGGCGCAGAAGCCGATGAAGAGCCACAGCGTGTTGGTGACGGCCATGGCCGCGAACATCGCGGGGATGAAAAAGAAGCCGTAGGCGGCGATGGCGGAGGAGAAACCGGTGACGGCGCCGGCCTCCATCTGCGGCTGCTTCAGGACCGCGGCCTGCACCTCGGCGCCCCTGCCCTCGGCCTCCCGCATGTGCTGGTCCCGGAAGATGACCGGGATCTGCCGGAAGGTCGAGCCGTTGCCGAGGCCGGAGAAGGCGAAGGCCGCCAGGAAGCCGATGAAGAAGGCCCAGAAGCTGCCCTGGTCCCCGCCGGCCGGCAGCGCGAAGTTCACCCCGACCAGGGGGCGGCTGATGCTGCGCCCGGGGCGGCAGTGCGCCGGATCTGCGAGCGGCAGCGGGCCGGGGATCTGCGGACTGTGTACTTCCTGCGTGACGGAGCTCATCGCGTGGTCCTGATCTGCGAGAAGGGTCTGACCCGTCCAGGCTCCGGTGCCGGGGGCACCCCGCCCCGGCAGCCGCCGCCCGGGGCACAGGGGCGGCGCCGGCAGCGCGTCCGGCCTGCCGACGACCGGCCCCTCTGGTCTCCTGGCCGGTATGGCCTACTCCCCCATGACCGCCCGCAGCCGCGACGAGGACCACCGCGCGGCCACCCCGCTGGAGCTGTTCTTCGACCTCTGCTTCGTCGTCGCGGTCGCGCAGTGCGGGGCCCGGCTCGTGCACTCGCTGGCGGAGGGCCATCCCGGCACCGGGGTGATCGGGTACTTCTTCGTCTTCTTCGGCGTGTGGTGGGCCTGGATGAACTTCACCTGGTTCGCGTCCGCCTACGACTGCGACGACGTGCCGTACCGGATCGCGACCCTGGTGCAGATCGCCGGCGTGCTCGTGTACGCGGCAGGGGTGGGTGAGGCCTTCGACGAGAACGACTGGACCGTCGCCGTCGTCGGCTACATCATCATGCGCGTCGCGCTGACGGCGCAGTGGCTGCGGGCGGCCTCCGGGGAGAGCGGCACGGCCCGCACGGCGGCGCTGAAGTACGCGGCCGGACTGGTGCTCTGCCAGCTCGGCTGGGTGGCGCTGCTGTTCGCCCCGGACGACTCGAAGCGGTGGCTGTTCCCGGTCCTGGTCGTCTGCGAGCTGCTCGTTCCGGTGATCGCCGAACACGGGCACCAGACGCCCTGGCACGCCCACCACATCGTGGAGCGGTACGGCCTGTTCACCATCATCGTGCTCGGCGAGACGATCGCCGCGAGCACGGTCGCGGTCAAATCGGCGCTCGACGAGCACGAGGCCCTCGGCCTGCTGCTGCCCATCGCGGCGGGCGGGCTGCTGATCGTCTTCGCCGCGTGGTGGATCTACTTCGCCGTGCCGATGCACGAGCACCTGACGTCCAACCGCGAGGCCATCCCGTGGGGCTACGGGCACCTGCTGGTCTTCGCCTCGGGCGCGGCGATCGGCGCCGGCATCGAGGTGGCCGTCGAGCACGCGGTCGGCAAGGCGCACATCGCCCAGGTCGCCGCGAACGGCGCCGTCATGGTCCCGGCCGCGCTGTTCCTGCTGATGGTGTGGCTGCTGCACTCCCGCCACTTCAAGCGCGGCCTCGCCCAGCAGCTGGTCCTGCCGGTGGCGGCGCTCGCCGTGCTGGCCTGTATGTGGACGGGCCCGTACGCGGTGCTGTGGGCGGGGCTGGTGTCGACCGCGACCGTGGCGGTCGGCCTGACCCTGTCGACGAGGTCCAGCCCCCGTTGACCTCCCGGGCTCCGCCCCTGCAGACGGCGCCCCGCCGAACCGTCACTCCCGCGCCCCCGGCGCCGTTTCCAGGCCATGACACTCCCCGCACAACGCCCCGGCGAAGACCCCGGCAGGGAACTGGCCGAGCCCGGCTTCTGGCAGCAGCCCCCCGCCCACCGCCTCGCCGCCTTCGCCCGCCTGCGGGCCGTCGGCTCCCCCGTCTTCGTCCCCGAAGGCCCCGGCCACTGGGCCCTCGTCCGGCACGCCCAGGTGCAGGAGGCCAGCCGCCTGCCCAAGGTCTTCGCCAGCGCCCCCGGCGTGACCACCCCCGAGCCGGCCCGCTGGGTCAGGGCGCTCTTCGGGGACTCGATGGTCAATCTGGACGGCCCCGACCACGCCCAGCTGCGCAAGATCGTGCAGCGCGCCTTCACGCCCCGCCTGCTGGCGGCCGCCGAGGCGGACATCCACGCCGTGGCCGCCCGGATCGTGGACGACGTACTGGCCGAGCGGCCCGACGAGTTCGTCTCGGCCGTGGCCTCCCGGCTGCCCCTGGAGGTCATCTGCAACATGATGGGCATCCCGGAGCACTACCGCGCCGAGATCGCCGACCGCGTCAACCACGCCTCCGAGAACATCGGTGTGGAGCGGGGCCTCGCCTCCCGGCTGCGGATGCCCGGGCGCGGTCTGCGCGCCCTGGCCCGGATGCAGCGGATGGTGGCGGGCATCGGGCGGGACCGCCGCAAGCACCCCACCGACGACCTGATCTCGGCGCTGGTCTGCGCGAACGTCGACGGCCAGGCCCTCGGGGCCCGCCAGCTCGGCGCCTTCTTCTCGCTGTTGATGGTCGCCGGCGTGGAGACCACCCGTAACGCGATCACCCACGGGCTGACCCTGCTGACCGACCACCCGGACCAGCGGGACCTGCTGCTCTCGGACTTCGAGAAGTACGCCGACGGCGCGGTCGACGAGATGATCCGTCACTCGACGCCGATCATCCAGTTCCGCCGGACCGTGGCCTCCGGGCACACCATGGACGGGCACGTGTTCCACCCGGGCGACAAGGTGGTCCTCTACTACGCCTCCGCCAACCGCGACGAGGCGGTCTTTCCCGACCCCGACGCCTTCGTCATCACCCGCTCGCCCAATCCGCACCTGGGGTTCGGGGGCGGCGGTCCGCACTTCTGCCTGGGCGCGCACCTGGCCCGGGTGGAGATGAAGGCGCTCTTCCGCGAGCTGCTCACCCGGCCGGTCGGCCTGCGGGCGGTGGGGCTGCCGGACCTGGCGGGGTCGAACTTCGACAACCGGGTCCGCTCGCTGAAGTTCTCCTTCGAACGGCCCTGACCGCCGCCCCGGACGGGAGACCGGCCACCGGGCAGGCTGGGAGCCCGGTGGCCGGAGCAGGTGGATGCGGCACCCGGCCGGTGGCTAGGGGGTGTCGTGCCGATCAGGCCGGGCTCGCGCGACAAGACACCCCCTAGCGCTGCACGCGCCGCACGGCGAGGACGCAGTGGGCGCTGCTGGTGAGCACCGACTCGTCGCCCGCGAAGGCCTGCAGGGTCTCCGGCGCGACCGGCTGGCCCGGGACCGCCTCCGGCCAGGCGCGGGTGGCGAAGATGAAGTACGCCTGGCCGCTCTCGTCCGCCGCGGCGACCCACTCGTCGGGGGCGGTGCAGCGCGCGTTCATCCCGGGCAGGGTGAGCGCGATCTGGTTGCCCTCCAGCAGGATCTGCACCGGGAAGGTGGCCGCCTTGAGGGTGCCGTCCATGACCACGTCTCCGATGGGCAGGCCGATCTCCTCCAGCAGCCCGCGGGCGGCCGCCTCGCCGGCCTCCCGGCCCTGGGGTCCGTCGCCGAGGGTGTAGGCGAGGAGGTACGGGATGTCGTGCGCCTCTTCGGGGTCTCCGATCCAGGCGAGCACCGAAAGGGTGCCGAGCTGGGACCGGTCGATTTCGGCTTGAGTAGAAGTCATGCGCGCACCCTAGTGGTCTCCCGGCCGAGCCTTTCACGGCTCTTCACCCGGGCGGGCTAGACGGCCCAGAATCCCTCTCCGGAATTCGCCTGCATGTTCGCATCCTGATACTGGAGCCGCACAATGCGCGCGCTTTCCGGAATTTCGAACACCACCCACCCCTCGACCCGCTCACCCACCTCCAGGGAATCGAAGACGATCGGCTTGCCGGTCGTCAGCTCGCCGGTCTTCACCACCGGATGACGCTGCCCCGCGCTGTCGTGCGCCCACATGCGACCGAGCGCCCCGTACGAGGCCCCGCCCACGTTGACGAAGGACATCGAGGCGGCCGCCCAGCGCTTCCCGGCGGGCGGGGCGAAGTTCTTCTCCACGCTGACCGCGGGGTCCACGAACGCCGCGAGCTCGACCTGGAGGTGCCGGCCGACCTGGGTGCCGTGCACCCGTACGGGGTCGCCCACATGGGCGTCCTTCACGCCGGGCCGTACGGGGACCTCCGCACCCGGAGCCCCGTCGTCCACCGGGACCGCGGGCGCGGCGGCCGGGGCGAGCGCCGCTCCCTCGGGGGCGCTCTGGCAGCCCGTGGAGCCGAACAGGAGGAACGGGAGGAGAGCGGTGGCGGCGAGCGCGGGGCGGAGGGCGAAGACGGGGCCGAAGGAGGCGGACTGGCGCATGCGGGATCCCTTCTGGGACGTATTTCGGCCAGTCTCACGCCCCCGAGCAGGAAATCGCGCACAACGACACGAGCACGCGGAGCAAGTGCGTACGCCCACCTGCCAGCACAATGCGTTCCGGCGGAATCCCGCCGTCCGATCCCCCTGGAGGAAGAATGCGCAAGTCCGCCCGCCGAATGGCCCTCACGGCCTTCGCCGCACTGGCCGCCACCACCCTTTTCACCGCCCCGGCCGGTGCCACCGTTTTCGATCAGGGTATTTCCGTACACCACGACGCCTACGTCGCCCAGGACGGCGCCGTCACCCTTTCCGGGACGTACCACTGCGAGAAGGCGTCACCCGTGGGGGCGATGCAGATCAAGGCGACCGTCGCGCAGGAGGGCGGCGGGCAGCTGAGCATCGGCGCGGAGCAGATCGTCTGCGACGGCCAGGAGCGCCGGTGGGTCGCCCACGCGCCCGGCGCCTTCGCGAACGTGCACCCGGGCCACGCGGTGGTCACCGCCGAGCTCCAGGAGGTCCGGCTCTCGGGCCTGATGCCGCGGTCGGTCACCACGGTCGCCAAGGACACGCAGGACGTCGAGGTCCGCGAGAGCTGAGCGGTGCGCGGCCCGTGGCACGCACCCGGTGCCGGTAGCCGCCGCTACCGGCAGTCGGGGGCGACGTCCGTCATCGACATGAAGGCCACCGACTGGCATGCGGGGTCCGCGTGCGGCCGCCCCGTCGCCCAGTCCACGACGGCCGGCACCCCGGCCACGAGCAGGAGCACGGCCAGGACGCCCGTCACGGCCGCCTTGGTCAGCCCGCGCACAACACGATCCGTTCCATGGCTCGCATCATCGCCCGGCCCCCGGCGCCCCACAACTCGGGGTGACCGTTCGCTCACCCGGCGCTCCGGGCGCTGCCCCCGGCGTCGAACTCGCACCACACCGCCTTGCCGTCGCCGCGGGACTCCACACCCCAGTGCGTGGCCAGCGCGTCCACCAGCAGCAGCCCGCGCCCCGTGGTGGCCGCCTCGCCCGGGGTGCGCCGCCGCGGCCACACGCTGGAGCGGTCCTTGACCCACAGCCGGATCCGCCGGACCGGCTCCGGCAGCACCTCCATCGTCAGCACCGCCCCGCCGTCCGTGTGCAGCAGGGCGTTGACCAGCAGTTCCCCGGCCGCGACCTCCACGTCGTCGGCGAGCTCCGGCATGCCCCAGTCGCGCAGGGCCTGGCGCAGGGCGTAGCGGGCCTCGGAGAGCCCCTCGGGGTCGGCCTGGTGGACGTACTGGTGGATGCGCGGCGCCCGGTGGGTGCCCGGGTCGGGGGCCCGGCGCAGCACCAGCAGGGCCACGTCGTCCCCGGAGCCCCAGCGCTCCCAGAGCCGGTCCGAGAGGTGGTCGGCCAGCGCGCCGGCGCCCTGCGGGCCGCTGCGCACCGCCTGGGCGAGGGCGTCCATCCCGGCGGTGATCGTCGTGCCCGGCTCCTCCACCAGGCCGTCCGTGCACAGCACCAGCGTCTCGCCGGGGACCAGGTCGAGCCGGGTCTCGGGGAACTCCTCGTGCTCGAAGAACGAAGCCAGCCCGAGCGGCAGCCCGCCGCGCACCTTGGGCCAGCCCGTACGCCCGTCCGTGTGCCGGATCAGCGGCCCGAGGTGGCCCGCGCGGACCGCCCGTACGCCTCCCGTCTCCAGGTCCACCTGCGCGTACATGCACGTGGCGAAGCGCTCGGTGTCCAGCTCGGCGAGGAAGCGCGAGGCCCGGGCCAGCACGGTGGACGGCGGGTGCCCCTCCCCCGCGTACGCCCGCAGCGCGATCCGCAGCTGGCCCATGATGGCCGCCGCGTGCGTGTCGTGGCCCTGGACGTCGCCCACCACCACACCGACGCGGTCGCGGGGCAGCGCGATCACGTCGTACCAGTCCCCGCCCACCTCCCGCCCGCTCCAGGCCGCGTGGTAGCGGACCGCGATCTCCCCGCCGGTGATCTCCGGGATCCGGCGCGGCAGCATGGCGGCCTGCAGGCCGGTCGCGAACTCCCGCTCCTGGTCGAAGAGGAGCGCCCGCTGGAGGGACTGGGCCACGATGCCGGCCAGGCCGAGGCAGAGGTTGCGTTCCTCGGGGCTGAACTCGCTGCGCCGCCGGTAGAAGAGGACCAGGCCGCCGATGGCCTTGGCCTGCGCGATCAGCGGCAGGTAGGCGGCCGCGTCGTACTGGATCCGGTTCAGGTACTCCGCCAGCAGCGGGAACTCGCCGCCGAGCTCGGAGAGCGAGGTGACGAAACGTGCCTGCCGGGTGAGCACCGCCTGCGACAGCGGCAGCGAGCCGTCCATCCGGGTGAACCGGCGCTCGCTGAGGATCTCCAGCGACTCCCCGCTCAGCGCGATGATCTTGATGGTGCCGCCCTCGACCAGCCCCAGGGCCAGCCCGTCCGCACCGAGCCGCTCCAGCGCGCCCGCCCCGGTCAGCGCCGCCGTGACGTCGTCGACCGTCACCGCCCGCGACAGGGCCTCCGTGGTCCGCTGCACGATCGTCGTCTGCTGGGCGCGCGCCGCCTCCAGCTTGCGCAGCAGCGTCGCGTGGGCCAGCTCCGCCGTCGCGTCCCGGACGATCCCCACGATCCGCTCCGGCTGCCCCGCGCCGTCCCGGAGCACCCGTCCCGAGGTGTGCGTCCACTGGTCCCGGCCGTCACGCCGCTGCACCGTGAAGTACGCGCCGTACGTGTCCCCGCCGCCCGCCAGGACACCTTCGATGATCTCGGTCAGCCGGTCGCCGTCCTCGGGCGGGATGCGCAGCGCCACACCGGGCGCGGTGCCGTCGAACTCCTCCGGCGCGAGGTCGAAGACCTCCATCGCGGCCTCGTCCAGCACCACCGTCCCGGCACCCAGGTCCCACTCCAGGCTGCCCATGCCGTTGAGCGCGAACCGCTCTTCGGGCACGGTCAGGGGGGACGGCCGGGCCGGCTCGGGTCCGTCGCGTTCCGCCGCTGTCACCTTCCCCACCCCCTAACGGCCGGGCCAGCACGGCTGGGAGATCAGCCGCTCCCACTCCTCGTCAGGATGCCCCGGAAGGGTGCGCCCAGCCTCCTGCCAGCGCCTGACCACGGAGAGGTAGATCGTGGGCTGGTCGCCGTGCGGGCCCGCCGCGTACTGGCCGCCGTACTGGCCCGCGTACGGCCCCCCGTACGGGGCGGCCCGGTCGTACCCGGCCGACCTGGCCCTCGCGGGCTGTTCCCCGCGGCTGGCGGGAATGCGTACCCAGCCGCGACCCTGCGCTCGCTCCGCGCTCATCACGGACCCCTCTCACCGCGGTCTCACCGCAAATACGTCTTCGGATGCTCCGGGGGTACCCCCGGAACGTCTCCGGGGGAAGCAGCCCGGTCCGGCCGGGCGACGCCGGGCGCGCCCGGCCGCGGACCCCGGGCACCGAGGCGCTTGCGGACTCCTCTCACCAGTCTCCCCGCCGTGAAGCCCGCGCCGTGCACGAATCGCATGGAAGGGCCGAATGAGGGAGCCGTCAGCAGCCCCGCGAAGAACAGCCCGGGCCACGAGGACTCGAACCCGGGGCCCAGCTCGGGCGCCCCGCTCTCCCCGACGGTCTCCAGGGCGGCCCGCAGACCCGCGTCGAGCAGCTCCAGCCGGGCCAGCTCCGGAACGAAGCCGGTGGCCGCGATCACGTGCGCGGTGTCCAGCACCACGGACTCCCCCGCCCGGGTGGTCAGCCCGAGCCGGGTCCGCTCGCCCACCGCCACCGCCCGGTGCAGCCGGTGCCCGAGCATGACCGGGACGCGCCGCTCGAAGCGGTCCCGCAGCCACCAGGCGCCGGCCGGGCCCAGCGCGGTCGCCGCGATCCGCTCCCGGGTGGGCGCGGGCAGCCGGCGCACCGCCCAGGGCAGCTCCGACCACACCCAGCTGCGCCAGCCGGTGCCGAGGCCGCTGTGCGGATCGCGCAGGGCCCGCAGCGGGGGCCGCTCCAGGGGCTGCGGCAGGGTGTTCCAGTTCAGCCGGGAGCGCCGGGCGACCAGGCAGGGCCGGGCCCCCTGCTCGGCCAGCAGGGCGGCGGTCTCCAGGGCCGCCTGCCCGGCCCCGAGGACGGCGACCTCACGGCCCTCGAACCGGCTCAGGTCCCGGTGGCCGCTGCTGTGCGAGTAGTGGGAGGGCGGGAGGTCCCGCAACGCCTCGGGGCGGTGGACGAAGGGCATCACCCCGACCGCGAGGGCGACCGCACGGGCGAGCAGGGGCGGTCCCTCGGCGGTGCGCACGCGGAAGCCGTCGCCCTGCGGGGTCACCTCCAGGACGGTCACCTCCTCCACCTCGGGCGCGGCCTGCCGGGCGAACCACATCCCGTACGCACTGAACGTGCCGATCGGCAGCGGAGTGCCGTGTTCCGCGACGATCCCGCGGGTCGCGCAGAAATCGGCCAGCGTGTGCCGCCCGTCCGGCGCGGACAGATTGGACGACCAGGGCTCCGACTTCAGGTACATGCCGTCGGGCATGTGGTCGCGCCACGAGGCCATGGGCCGCCCCAGCAGCCGTACGTCGAGCCCCGCGGCCGCAGCATGGGCGGCGATCGACAGCCCGTACGGGCCCGCGCCGATCACCACGAGATCGTCGATCCGCGTCAAGGCCGCTCCTCCAGCTCGATGCTCACCGGCCCGGCCCGGTCCGCCGCGCCGGGTCCCTTCAACGGGTCACCAGCTCGTCGGGCTCGGCCGACGCCTCCGGCGGGAGGGGGCGGGAGGCCGATCCGGCCGAGCCGGTGGACGACGGGTTGCGACCGCGCTGACGGGGCGTACGGACGACCGCGCGCGCCGTGCGGCGGCCCTGCTCCGGAACACCGCGCAGCGCCCGGACCCCCTTGCCCGCACCCCGCCCCAGCAGGGCGCCGAGCATCGCCAGGAACGGCAGCAGGTCGTCGGCGGCGAACCAGGCCGTCTCGACCCGCCCGCGCTCGGCGGCCCGCCCGGCCCCGGGCGCGCGGGACGAGGTCGGCACCGCCGACCTCGACGCCGCCGGCGTCCCGGCCGGATCCGCGGGGCCCGCCGCCGGGCGGCGCGGCAGCGACCCGCCCCGGACCGCCGCCAGCAGCGCGTAGTTCTCCGCGACGAACACCCGGCCCGGTCCGCCCGAGGGCCGCGGCACCTGCTGGCCCGTCAGATCCAGGTACATCGCCTGTACGACGTCCAGCCCGGCCGCATCCGCGAACAGCCGGAACTGCGCGCCCGGCCGGGGGTTGAAGTCCACCAGCCGGAAGCAACCCCGTTCGTCACGGCGGAAGTCCAGGTCCAGGATCCCCTGGTAGCCGAGCCGCTCGGCGAGCCGCAGTCCCGCCTCCTCCACCGCCGGATCCGGCAGCCAGCGCCCCACGGCCGTCAGCCCCGTGCGTACCGGCCAGGACAGCTCCTTGCGGCCCGAGCCCGCGAGCAGCGGACGCCCGCCGTGCGCGAAGGCCCCGTGGAAGAACCAGTCGGTGTCAGGCCCGGCCGGCAGGAACCGCTGGAGCAGCAGCCGGCTCCCGGCCTCGGCGGAGCGCTCGTAGAGCCGGCGCGCCTCGGCGGTGGTGTGCACGAGCATGGTGCTGCGCAGCCCGTCGGCCCCCGCGGGCAGCAGCCAGGGCCGGCTCCACTTGGCGACCACCGGCAGGCCGAGCCGCCAGGCCGCCTCGGCCGCCTCCGCCCCGCTCGCCGGGATCACGGTCTCCGGGTGCGGGACGTCCCACCGCGCGCAGAGCCGCGACAGCTCGGCCTTGTCGGCCACCCGGGCGGGCAGGTTGTCGGGCTGATGGGGAATCCGGAAACGCTCGCGGAGCATCGGCGCGACCCGGGACACGGCGATCGCGCTCAGGTCGTCCATGGCGATGAGCACGGCCGGCCGGCCGATCCGCTCCGAGACCCCGGTCAGGCACTCCAGCAACGCCTCGGGCGCCTCGGGGTCCAGGCCGCCCACCGGCCCGGGATGCACGGCGCGCAGGTAACGCGAACGCCCCATGGGACCTCCCCCGGCCTCGACGACGGCATGGACCTCCACGCCCTTGCGGCCAAGGGATCTGACGGCGCCGAGGGTTCCGTGGTGGAACGGATTCCGATCGAGTCTGAGCACAACGGCGGGCACATGGCTGAGATGCGCGTGCATGGCAACGGTGTCTTTCACCTAGTCGGACCAAGCGGGGGTGGTGTGCACCTGCTAATGGCCTACGCGGCGGGCACCGAACAGGCCATTCGTCAGATCTGATGCCTAACGTCTTTGGTAAGCACACCGATTCAGGAAAGCTCGGGAGACGCCATGCCCACACCACGCCGCCGACTGGCGAGCACCTGCATCGGTACGGTCACGGCCGGACTGCTGGCCACCGGAGCCGCGCTCGCAGCGCCCGAGGACGACCGGCCGGAGGGCTCCGACATCGCCATGGGCGCCTACCTCCACTACGGCACGCCCGGGGTGGCCCGGATCCCGCACCTGTCGCGCTGGCTCGGCGGCAAGGAGATCCGGGTCGCTCACACCTATCTGCCCGGTGACCAGTGGGCGGGCATCGAGGGCCGGGTCTCGTTCCTGGCGGACTGGGCGGAGTGGCGCCGGGACGAGGACGACCGGATGTTCGTCCTCAACGTGCCCATGCAGGAGCGCAACGAGAACCGCATCCCCGACTACCAGGTGGCCCAGCTGATCAGGGCGGGCGCGGAGGGCCAGTACGACCTGCACTTCCGGCGGCTCGCCGAGCGGCTCGTGTCGCTGGGGGTTCCGGACACGGTGATCGTGCTCGGCTGGGAGATGAACGGCACCACGTACACGCACCGCTGCGCACCGGACCCCAAGAACTGGAAGTTGTACTGGAGGCGCATCGTCAAGGCGATGCGCTCGGTACCCGGGCAGAAGTTCACGTTCGACTTCACGCCGAACAGGGGTACGGACGCGATCGGCTGGACGAAGTGCTACCCCGGCGACGACGTGGTCGACATCATCGGAATGGATTCGTACGACCAGGCTCCCGGCCAGACCTTCGACGACCAGATCACCCAGCCGTACGGACTCCAGCGGCAGGTCGACTTCGCGAAAGCACACGGGAAGTCGATCTCCTACCCGGAGTGGGGGCTGTTCCGGCGCGGGGACAATCCGGAGTACATGCGGCGCATGCTGAAGTGGATCGAGCAGCACAGGCCGCTCTACCACACCATCAGCGACTACTGCCCGCACGGCGTGTGGCAGTGCAAGGACAACCCGGAGTCCGCGAAGGCCTTCCGCGACGCGCTGACGCCCGAGCGGCCCGGTCCGGTGGTCCCGACCCCGGTGGTGCCCACGCCCGTGGTCCCGACCCCGGTGGTCCCGACCCCCGTGGTGCCCACGCCGGTCGTGCCGACCCCGCAGGTCCCGACCCCCGCGGTCCCGACCCCGCAGGTCCCGACCCCCGTGGTCCCGACCCCCGTGGTTCCGACTCCGCAGGTCCCGACGCCGGAGGTCCCCAAGCCCTCGCCCGTGGTCCCCAGCCCGGAGGTCCCGACGCCGGTCACCCCGAGCCCGGAGGTCCCGCTGCCGGTCACACCCAGCCCGGCGGTCCCGACGCCCGGGGTCCCGAGGCCCTCGCCCGTGGTGCCCAAGCCCTCGCCCGTCACCCCGACCCCGACCCCGGTCGTGCCGAAGCCCCAGCCCACGCCGCCGAAGCCCCTGCCGCAGCCGACGACGCCACCGGTCAACAGCCAGCACTGGTGCGTGCCGCTGAACTTCGGCGAGTGGCTCTCCAAGCTGGTCGGCACCCAGTCGGTCTGCTTCAAGCTGGACTTCCGCAAGGACTCCGGCTTCTGGCCCTTCTAGCCGGGTCATCGCACCCGCAGTTCGTTGAGCCGCGCCCGCCAGTCCCTGGCGGCCGGCAGCGCCTCCCGCAGTGCGTCCACCGCGCGCTCGCGCCCCGTGACCTGCGACTCGTGTACGCGCAGCAGGGGCGCGAGCGCCGTCGTGGCCAGCAGGAAGCGCTGGTTGACGACCGTCTCGGGCCGCCAGTGGTTCTTGTACGGCTCGTTGCCGCGCAGGAAGCTCACCACCGGCCGGCCCTCGGCGAGGGCCCGCCCGGCCTCGTAGCGCAGCAGCAGCGTCGCCACGTCCACCTTCCGGGTGCGCAGGTCCGGGTCGGCCCCGTACAGGTAGCCGCCGCTGAGCCCGGCCGACAGCAGGGTGACGTTGGCCGCCACCACCTTGCCGTCCAGCCGGAACTCCGTCAGCCGGCTCTCCCCGGCCCGCACCATCCGCCGGGTGGCCCGGGTGAGGTGCTCGGCGAAACGGGGCCGCAGGTGCTCGGGGGTCACCCCACGGCCGCGCCACTGCTTCTCGTGCAGCCGCAGCAGGGTCCGTACCGCGCGCGGCACCTCGTGCTCGGTGACCTCGTGCTCCTCGATCCCGGCCGCGTCGGTCTTGCGCAGTTTGGCCCGTACCCGCTGGGCGCCGGAGGCCGGCATCCGCTTGACCAGCTCGTCGAACGGCAGCGTGGGCAGCTCCATGCACGTGGAGTCGGTGAGCTTGCTGGAGACCCCGGGCCACTGCCGGTACAACTCCTCAGCGGCCGCTCCGGGACGTACCTCCCGCAGGTCCACGACGGCGCCGCGGGCGGCCCGGTGCAGCCCGCGGGCCAGCGCCGGGACGGCCTGGTCTGCGTGCTCCGCGGCCACCAGCACGTCGAAGTAGTCGGTGATGGGGCCGCCGAGCGGCACCAGCAGGGGCATCGGCCGGTGGACGAGCATCAGCGGGGCCACGCCGATGAGCTCCTCGCCGCGCCGGACGAGGACGATCCGGAGCCGGCCGTCCTTGCCGTACGAGAGCCACCAGGAGTGAAGCCAGGCGTGACTCTGGAAGGGGGTGGCGGTGGGGCAGCCGCGGAACAGTGCGTTCCACGACTCCTCCAGCGCGGCGAACTGCCGGGGGTCGCGGCACAGCGTCACCGACAGGGCCCCGGCGGAGCCCGAAGTCATCGAACGGACTCCTTCTCCTTGGCCGAGGTGGGCTCACCCTGGGCGGGCAGCGAGGCGTACTCCTCGACCGGGGACTCGACCGCGGTCTCCGCCGGGGACTCGGCTGCCGCGGAATCGGCCGCGCTCTCCCCGGAGCGCCGCGAGCGGCCCGGCCGGGCGAGCAGCCACAGGCCGCCCAGCAGTCCGCCGGCGCACATCCCGACGGCGCCGCTGATGGCGGCGGACGGGGAGGCCGGCTCGGACGGGGCGACCGCCTGGTTGAAGAGGAGCAGCTGGACACCGGTGTTCTTGGCGGCCTGATTGCTGCTCAGGGACAGGGCGTCGGCAACCGCGTTCGCGATGTCGGCGGCCTCGGCGGGGCTCTTCGAGGTACCCGTGATGGCGATCATCGGGGACTCGGGGGAGGTCTCGGCCCGTACCTGGGTGCGCAGCTGCCGGGCGCCGATGCCCGCGCGCGGCTGGGCGTAGGCGAGGGTGGAACTGCTGGTCGCGATACGGGCGTAGGCCTGGGCGAAGCCGAGGGCGGTGGCCGGCTCGGTGGTGTCGTCGGGGACGGCGACGACATAGCTGGTGGCGGCGTACTCGGGGGCCTTGAGCACTCCGTAGGCGCCGCCCGCGGCCAGGCCCAGCAGGGCGCAGGCGGGCAGCGGCCACCACAGGGGCGGTGAGAGCCTGCGGCGGCGCGGCTTCCGCTCGGACCGGTGGTCCGGCTTCCGCTCCTGCTTCCGCTCGGCCCGGCTCTCGGACCGGCCCTCGGACCGGCCCTCGGGCCGGTTCTCGGCCTTCTTCTCGGACTTCTTCTGGTCGGCGGTATCGGCCATGAACGTGCTCGCTTCCTGGGTGGAGGGGAGTTCCTGCGGGTCCCGTCGGGACCCGTCGGGAGGGGAGGGATCAGCCGGTGCCGTTCGGCTCCGCCGGTCCGGGGCCGGCCTGCTCGCGCCGGGCACCGACGACGGTCGCGGCCCCGGCTGCGGGCGCGGCGGTGCCGCCCCGGACCGCCCCGCCGGCGCCCGGGGCCGCCGAGAGGGCGAGGTCGTACACGTCCAGCAGCTGCCGCGCGCTGCGGGCGATGTCGTAGCGGCGGACCACCGGCGGAGGGGGCAGCCGGCGCGCGCCCGCCTCCATGTGACCGCGCAGCGCCGCGACCAGTTCCTCCGTGCCGGTGCCGATGCGGCGGGCCCCGGGGGCCTGCGCGGCGGGCAGGTCGTCGATGGCCGGGCAGGTCACGTGCAGCACGGGGAGTCCGGCGGCCAGGGCCTCGACGACGGCGAGCCCGAAGGCCTCCTCCCGCGACGGGGACACGAAGACGTCCATGGCGGCCAGCAGCGCCGGAATCCCGGGGGTACGGCCGTCCGCGCTGTCGCCCAGCGGGTCCCGCTCCCCCAGCAGGTGGATCCGGCTCTGCGCGCCGAGCTCGGCGGCCAGCCGCCGCAGGCCGGCCCGCTCCGGTCCGTCCCCGGCCAGCAGCAGGTGAGCCCCCGGCAGCGCGGCCACGGCCCGCACCAGGACGTCGAACCGCTTGCCCGGGACCAGCCGGCCGACCCCGCCGACCACGAAGGCCCGCTCGGGCAGCCCGGTGCGGGCCCGGGTGGCCCGCCGGACGCCCTCGTCGAAGCGGAAGCGGACCGCCTCGATCCCGTTGGGTACGACGTGCACCCGGGCGGCCGGCACCCCCCACCCCTCCAGCCGGGCGGCCACGGTGTCCGACACGGCCACCGTCGCCGCGCCGAGGCGTTCACTGGCCAGGTAGAGGGTGCGGACGCCGCGCGACAGCGGCCTGCCCTCGATCTCGCCCTCGCCGAGGGAGTGTTCGGTGGCCACGGTCGCCCCCGTGCCCGCGAGCCGGGCTGCGAGGCGCCCGTAGACGCAGGCCCGGTACAGGTGCGTGTGTACGAGGTCGTACCGGCCGCGGCGGATGAACTTCACCAGCCGGGGCAGCGCCCCCAGGTCGCGGTTGCCCCGCATCCCGAGGTGCACGACCCGGACCCCGTCGGAGCGCAGCCCCTCGGCCACCGGGCCGGGGTTGGTCAGCGTCAGTACGTCGCAGCGCATGGGCATGTGGCGCAGCAGCAGCCGCAGTTGCTGCTCGGCGCCGCCGACGCCGAGCCCGGTGATGATGTGCAGGGCCTTGACCGACTCGAGCGTCTTCACCGCTGCACTCCCCGCCGCAGCTCCCGCACCTGGTGGCGGAGCTGCTTGATCCGCAGCCGGGCACCGCCGTCGGCCTGGCTGACGTGCGTACGCGGCAGTGCGTGCGGGCCGGCGAGCCGTCCCGGGTCGATGGCACAGGCGTAGCCGTAACCGGCGGCGCGCGTGGCGCCGACGACACGGGCGTCGAGGTGCCCGTACGGGTAGCAGAACCCTTCGGGCAGGGTTCCGGTCAGCTCGCGCAGCAGGTCACGGCTGCCCCGCAGCTCCTGCTGGAGCACGTCGTCGGCGGTCGCGGTGAGGTCCTGGTGGAGCAGCCCGTGCGAGCCGATCTCCTGTCCGGCGTCGGCGACTTCGCGGATGCCCTCGGCGGTGAGCAGGGACTTGCGCGGGCCCAGCGGGTCCCACACGTTGTCCACGCCGAGCCGCCCGGGCAGTACGAAGAGGGTGGAGGTGCAGTCGTAGCGGTGCAGCAGGGGCAGGGCGTGCGACAGGAAGTCGGTGTAGCCGTCGTCGAAGGTCAGCCCGACCAGTCCGGCTCCGCCCCCTGCCGCGCGAGCCCGCAGCAGCTCGCCGACGGATACCCCGCGCAGGCCGCGGGAGCGCAGCCACAGCAGCTGGGCCTCCAGGGCGAGCGGGGTGACGGTGATGCCGTACGGGTCCTCCGCGGGGTCGGTGAACTCGGCGACCGAGTGGTACATCAGGACCCACGGCGAAGCGGCCCGGCGGGCGGGGACCACCACGGCGGCGGGGGCCGTGTCGGTGTCAGCGGACATTGCGGAACCTCTGCGTGAGCTGGGAGATCTGACCGGGCAGGGCGGTGACTTCGAGGGCGCGTATGGCCGTGCCGGTGGCTCCGAACATGGCCGGGACCAGCAGGCAGCCGAGGGCGGCGCTCAGCTTCGGATCGGGGATCATCGGGCCGGCGATCCAGCCGGTGGCGCCGGCGGCGACGGCGGCGACGGCGAGCCGGCCGATGCTGACGGCGACCCGGCGGACCTGGATGGCGATGATCCGGGAGCCGAGGCCGGTGAGCAGCAGGACGGCGGTGGTGGTGATGCCGGCGGCGTTGGCGGCGGCGATCCCGTAGGTGCCCCACCAGCCGACGGCGAAGGCTCCGGCCACGATGTTGACGAGCAGCCCGGCACCCATCGCGAACGCCGGGAACCAGGTGGGCCGGGCGGTCGAGAAGAAGGGCCGGGACAGTGCGCCGACGAGGCAGTGGCCGAGGAGTCCGAGGGCGTAGACCCGCATGACGGAGGCGGTGGCGAGGGTGTCCTGGTGGGTGAAGGCGCCGCGCTCGAAGAGGACCTGGATGATCTGGGGCGCGTAGCCGACGACGAGGGCGGTGCCCATCAGGACGGCGAGCGAGGCCAGCGCGAGGTCCTGCTCCACCCGCCGCCGGGCCTTCTCCAGCTCTCCCCCGGCCATGGCCTGGGCGACGACGGGGAAGGTGACGGTGCAGATCATCAGGGAGAGCACCATCGGCATCTGCGCGACCTTCTGCGCGTAGTTGAGGTGCGAGATCGCCCCGGACGGCAGCGAGGCGGCCAGGAACCTCTCGACGAGCACCTGCGACTGCCGGAACACGGCGAAGAAGATCACGGGGGCGATGACCCCGAAGGCGATGAGGGTGGGACGGTCCCGGTCGCGCTGGCTGCGCGGGGCGCCCTTGGCGCGGGGCGGGCCGAAGCCCACGTTCCGGATGAAGGCGGGCAGTTGGACGAGCGCCATCAGCAGTCCGCCGACGGCGACGCCCGCGGCGGCGGCCCGGACGCCCCACAGGGCGTGCAGGGCCACCATCGTGCCGATGATGCCGACGTTGTACGACACGTAGATCGCGGCGGGCGGGAGGAAGGACCGGTGCGCGCGCAGTGCCGCGCTGAAGTATCCGGCGATGCCGAAGGAGAGCACGGTCAGCGCGGTGAGCCGGGTGCACTCGATGGCCAGCCGGGGGTCGGGCAGACCGGGGGCGAGCACGGCGACGACGGCCGGGGCGGCCACGACGAGCAGGGTGGCGACGGCGGCCAGGAGCACGACGAGCCGTGGCAGGGTCGCCCCCACCAGGAGCCGTACGGGGTCCTGGGCGCGGGCCTCCCTGCGGGTGAGCCCGGCCCTGCTGGCGGCCCGCCGGGCCAGGGCATGGCTGAAGGCGGGCACCATCAGCAGCGCCATGGCGTCCTCGATGAGCAGCGTCGAGGCCATCTCGGGCACGGTCCAGGCGATCAGGAAGGCGTCGCTGTCGTGCCCGGCCCCGAAGAGGTGCGCGATGGTCTGGTCCCGCACCAGCCCGAACACGGCCCCGGCGGCGGTGAGTCCGGCGGTGACGGCGGCGGCCTTGGCCAGGAACCGCCCGAGCGGCTGGCTCCCGCCGGTTCGGCTCCCGCCGGTTCGGCTCCCGCCGGGGGTGGCGGATCCGGATGGCTCGCCCGCCGCCGGTCGGCTCCCGCCGGGGGTGGCCGAAGGCTCGCCCGCGCGACCGGGCCGGCGCAGCCGGCTCCCGGCCCGCTCCCGGGGCTCGGGCTCGGCGGCCGGGCCGCTGTCGGCCCGCGCAGCCACCCGCACGCTGTGCTTGTCCGAGGCGCCGCCCGAGTAGCCGGCGGAGCCGAACACAGGCCTGCGGACAGCCGGCTCACCGCCCGGGCGCCCTCCGGCGACGAACCCGCGGTCCGCCGCGGCGTCGTCACGGCCCGGCAGGCCCCCGGCAACGAATCCCGGGTCGGCAGCGGGCGGTACGGACGGCCCTCCGGCGGGCCGCCCGTCCGCGGGCGTGCTCCGCGGGGACCCGGCGACCGAACCCGAGGCCCTGGGCCCACCAGGGGTCGCGGACCCTCCGGCGGGCCGCCCGGGCACGGGCGTGCTCCGCGGGGAGCCGGCGACCGAACCCGAGGCCCTGGGCCCACCAGGGGTCGCGGACCCACCGGCGGGCCGCCCGTCCACGGGCGTGCTCCGCGGGGACCCGGCGACCGAAACGGGAGCGCCGGGCACGGGCACGGTCCGCGGGGAGCCGGCGGAGGCGGGGTCCGTGCCCGCGGGGAAGCGCAACGGACCGGGGTCCGGGGCACCCGGGACACGGGCGTGGCCCGCCCCGGCCGGGGAGCCGGAGGCGGGCCGCCAAGGCGTCGTATCGGTCACCGGCGAGCCGCAACCCCGGGGGCCCTACCCCGTGAACCCGCCGCGGCGCCACGCAGTGGAACGGCGGAGGCGGCCCCGGAATCCGCAACCCCCCGGGAGGGAAGCGCCCACCAGGCCGCCAAGCCGATGATCACTCCGGTCAGCACCGTGGACGGCCCGCCGATGTCCGCGTAGAGGAAGTCGGTCAGCTGCCAGACGAACAGCCCGAGCGCGATCAGCCCGCAGTCCCGCACCCCCTCGCCGGAGGCGAGCCGGCGGAGGCCCGCGACCAGCAGGGCCGCCCAGCCGCCCGCGAGCGCGATCAGCCCGATCAGGCCCTGCTCGCTCAGGATCAGCAGGTACATGTTGTGCGGGGAGAGCAGCGGCTGGCGCAGGTACGCCTGCCCCGCGCCCGCGGTGTCGCTGCCGGAGGAGAGTCCCAGCGAGGCGTGCCCGTCACGGTTGGCCGGGAAGCCCTTGAGCCCCACCCCCACCGCCGGCCGCTCCCGCCACATCGACTCGGCGGCGGCCCACATCGTGTACCGGTCCGTCACCGACTGGTCGGGGGCGCTGGAGACCTGGGTGATGGAGGTCAGCCGCTCGGCGACCATCTCCGAGCCGACCCCGAACCCGCCGACCAGGACCACCCCGGCGGCCGCCAGCGCGGCGACCACCTTCAGGGCCCGCCGGATCCCGGCCAGCGCCATCACCAGCACCGCCGCGCCGAAGGTGGCGATCCACGCGCCCCGGCTGAAGGACAGCACCAGCGGGAGCACCAGCGCCAGCGCGCAGCCGCCGCCGATCCGCCGCAGGCGCCGCGGCAGCCCCGGAGCCAGTGCGGCGGCGGTCGCCACGATCAGCCCGTACGCCACCACCGTGGCCATGCCCATGACGTCGCCGGGGCCGAAGGTGCCGACGGCCCGGACGTCCTCGCCCTGGTACGAGGCCCCGGTGTGGGTGGCGTACTGCACGACCCCCACCGCGCCCTGCACCAGCGCCAGGACCACGAAGCATCCGGCCGCCAGCCGGAACTCCCCCGCGTCGCGCACCAGCAGCACCACGGCCGCCGGGACGAGGACGAACACCTGGAGGTAGCGCACGAAGCCCGGCAGGGCGGCGTAGGGATCCCCCGCGGTCATCGTGGCGACCGCGAGGCCCACGGCGGGCATGCCGAGCACGAGCACGCCCAGCGGGGTCAGCGCCCGCACCCGGCCGCGCAGCGCCTGCACCGCGCAGACGAACACCAGCAGCAGCGAGGCGGCGTCGGCCGGGCCGACCTTCCCGGAGGCGGTCGCGTCCCCCGCCGGGAGCGGGGCGAGGAGGAACAGCACGGTCGCGGCGAGCGGCAGCAGCGGCCAGTGCCGGCGCAGCAGACCCGGCACATCGTGCGAGCTCCACGGACCGGCGACGACGAGACTCATCAGCTGCCCCCCAGCCGGAAACGGAAGAAGGAGGCCGCGGTGCGGGCGAGGATCCACAGGTCCTGCCACAGCGACCAGGTGTCGATGTAGTGGTTGTCGAAGCGGGCCCGGTCCTCGATGGAGGTGTCCCCGCGCAGGCCGTTGATCTGGGCGAGGCCGGTGATGCCGACGGGCATCCGGTGCCGGGCCTCGTAGCCGGGGTGGACGGTGGAGAACTTGGCCACGAAGAAGGGCCGTTCGGGGCGCGGGCCGACCAGGGCCATGTCGCCGCGTACGACGTTCCACAACTGCGGCAGCTCGTCCAGCGAGGACTTGCGCAGGAAGGAGCCGACCGGGCTCATCCCGCGGTCGCCCGCGACGGTCCAGCGGGTGGCGGCCTCGTGCTCGTCGGCCCGCAGGGTACGGAACTTCAGCAGGGTGAAGGGGCGCCCGTACAGGCCGACCCGCTCCTGCCGGAAGATCACCCCCGGCCCGTCCCAGACCCGCACGGCCAGCGCGCACGCCCCCATCACGGGCGCGGCGGCGAGCAGGGCGAGCAGGGCGAGCACGGTGTCGATGCCCCGCTTGACCCCGCGTTCCAGCGGCCGGGCCGGCCGCGGCAGCAGCGGCTGCACGGCGTAGCCCCACAGCTGGTCGGTGGGGTGCGCCACCCGCATGCCGGTGACCTTGGCGGTACCGGCCGGGTCGGCGAGCCACAGCCGGCAGCCGTGGTCGTGGAAGAGCCGGACCAGGGAGGCGGTGCGCTCGTCGGCCTCCGGGGGGCGGGTGAACACCGCGTGCCCGACGGAGTTCTGGATGACCGCGCGCCGGATGTCCTCGTGGGTGGCGAGCAGCGGCAGGGGGCCGCCGTCGCCCTCGGCGGCCGCCGCGGTGTCGGCGAGCCCGACGGGACGCAGCCCGAACTCGGGGCGGCCGTGCAGGGCCGCGGCCACCGCGCTCGCCCCGGCGCCGGGTCCGACGACGAGGGCGGAGGCGGGCTGGCGTACGGCCGCGCGCCGCTGGAGCTGGTTGGCGAAGCCGCGGCCCGCGCAGACCAGGACGACCTGGAGGCAGACGGCGGTGAGCAGCACGCTCCAGCCCACGGCCCGGGCCGGGTCGACGGCGGCCACGACGGCGGCCACGGAGCACCACAGGACGGCGGAGCGCCCGGCCAGCGCGGGCAGTTCGAGGAGCGCGGAGGGGGCGAGCCGCGGCCGGTAGAGCCCTGCCTGCGCGTGCAGCGCGGCGAGCAGGGCGGGCAGGGCGACGACGGCCGGCACCGCGGCCAGGGGCGGCAGCACCGCTTGGGGCAGGGTCGTCGCGGTGAGTACGGCGGCCAGCGCGTCGGCGGTGAGCAGCGGGAGCACGCGGCCGCGGCGACGGACCCGCCGGGGGCGTACGGCGGAGCGGGCCTGGTCGATCCTGGGCCCGCGCGGGGGGTGGATGGCGGTCGCCGAACGGCGGGCCGCCGCGGGGGGCGCGGGCGCGAAGGCGCTGCCGCCGGTGGGCCCCGTGCCGCCCTGCCCGGTGTGCCGGGCGGGTGCGCTGTCCATCGTCATCGGCTGATGCGCTCCTGGTTCAAGGGCCGGGGCCTGCCCAGCAGTTCGTGGTACAGGCCGGTGACCGCGTCCGTGGTCCGCCGCACGTCGAAGTCGGTCCGGGCGTGCTGCCGGGCCTGCTCCCCCAGTTCGGCGAGGAGCCGCGGCTCGGCGAGCAGCCGTCCCAGGGCCCGGGCCAGGGCCGTCGGGTCCTCCGGCGGCACGAGGCACAGGCGCCCCTGGCCCGGCGGCAGGCTCTCCCTGGCACCGCTGACGTCGGAGACCAGGACCGGGCGGCCACACGCCATGGCTTCGAGCGGGGCGAGCGCCATGCCTTCCCACCGCGACGGCAGTACAACGAGATCGGCGGCCCGAAGCCACGGTCGGATGTCGGCGGCGGCGCCCGCGAAGTGCACCCCGGGCGGGGCGGTGGCGCGCAGCCGTTCGGTGTCGGGGCCGTCCCCGACGAGGGCGAGGCGGGCTCCCGGAACGGTGGCGAGCAGCTCCGGCCAGGCACGGAGCAGGATGTCCTGCCCCTTCTGGAGGCAGATCCGGCCCACGCACACGGCGAGCGGCCCGTCGGCCGGGAACCCGGCGGGCAGCGGCAGTTCGGCGCGTGCCCGGGCCTTGTCCCGGTCGGGGTCCGGTCCGCCGGGGCGGAAGTGGTCCAGGTCCACGCCGTTGCGGATCACCGACCAGCGGGCGGTGATCCCCTCGGTCTCGCCGGCGCGGCGTTCGGCCTCGCTGACGCAGAGCACCCGGTCGGCCCAGCGGGCCCCGTACCGCTCCCAGCGCAGCGCGAGCGCCGCGGTGGCCCCGCCGACGGCGTCGAAGGACCAGGCGTGGGGCTGGAAGACGGTGGGTACCGTCCCTCGTGCGGCGAGCCGTCCGGCCAGTCCCGCCTTGGCGCTGTGGGCGTGCAGGAGGTCGGGCCGCACCTGACGGATCACCTGCCGGGCGCCGATGACCTCGGCGGGCAGCCCGGGTCCGGGGGCCCGCCCGGCGCGCCAGGTGAGCACCTCGGCCCCGGCCGACCGGGCGGATGCGCCGAGCGTGCCGCCGGGCGGACAGCCGACGACGGCACGCAGGCCTTCGGCGGTCTGGGCGCGGACGAGGTCGGTGACGACCCTGGCCACACCGCCGTCGACGGGCTGTACGAGATGGAGAACGGTCGTGGGCTGTACCGCCCGAGGTTCACTGGGCACGTGGAGTGGTCTCCTACGTTCAGCGGCGCGCGTCTGTCTGAACGAAGAGCACACCGAGGAAATGACCCTGACTTTCACCCGTGAACCTGAAGTTCAGGCTGCGGGCACCACCGGATAGGGCGGGACTCAGGTCGAACACGTCCGCGTCATATCCGAGATTATTCATATGTTCGGGCTGTCGCACGAACGACTGATCACCGAATTCCGTGATCGTGGAATTCATAACATCATTAAAAGGATTTTCTCCGTCACTGAGGCTCACCCGGCGCCCGCTGTCGGCCGTCACGGTGAGTGAGTCTCCGAGGATGCCGCGGTCCCCGTCGTACGCGACCACCCCGGCCCGGCCCGCGGACCCGGCCGGCGCGTCCAGCCCCTCGATCTCGACCGTCCCGTCACCGGCGCGGGCGGCGAGCGGCTCGAAGCCGTCCCACAGCGAGATCCGGCGCACCGGCTCCTGCGGGTGCTCGTAGGCGACGACCAGCGTCCAGCCGCCCCAGGCCCCGACCTCGGAGTGCCCCATGGCGATGTTGAGCTGGGCCACCGTCCACAGGCCGGCGCCACCCTTGCGGACCAGCGGGGTCACGTCGGCGGAGGCCTGGTAGGCATCGCTGCCCGCGTCCGTACGGTGACCGATGACCGTGTCGGCCAGGACCTCCTTGTACGCGCCGCCGGGCTCGGCGACCAGCACCCGGCCGTTGTCCTGCGGCGGTTTCTGCTCGCCCACCCGCAGGTTCCCGCCCCAGTACAGACGGGCGTACGAGACCTTCGCGCCCTGCGGGACCTTGAGCTCGGCCCGGGTGGAGTTGTAGGTGTCCGGGTCCTTGTCGACCTCGCTGTAGAACATCTCGAAGTCGCTGTTGACCCCGGCCGCGCCCTTCTTGACCTCGGCGCACGGCTCGGCCTGCGGGGACTCCTCCTTGCGGCAGCTGATTCCGGAGTTGGAGGCGCGCACCAGCCCGCCGTGCTGCACGGCTTGGTAACGCTGGGTGAACGGGATCCGGGGCAGCTCCTTGGGCGCTGGAGCCGCCGCCCCCGCGACGGGGGCGTTCACGGAAAGGGTGAGGCAGGACAGCAGACCGAGCGTGCCGAGGATTCTGCGGGAGGAACCCATGACCCTGTCTCCATTTTCGATCAAGGGGACAAAACAGGAGTGAACTTTGTCAGAAATCGGGCTGGAAATCACGTCGGACTCGCTCGTACGGCCTTTTGGGCGATGGCTCGCACCCTCACAACGGGCGGGTCGTTATGGGTGCACCATTGTTCGAACCGAAAGGAAATGCGGAGATGAAGAAGAGGCTGATGCGCGCCTCCACCATCGCCGCCGCGGGCACCGCCGCCCTGATCGGCGGCGCGGGCCTCGCCTCCGCGCACGGCGGGGGCGGCGCGACGGCCCACGGCGGCACCGCCGGCTCCCCCGGCGTCCTGAGCGGCAACCTGCTCCAGGCGCCCGTCGACGTTCCGGTGAACGCCTGCGGCCTCACCGTGAACGTGATCGCCCTGCTGAACCCGGCGTTCGGCAACACCTGCATCAGCGCCTGATCGTCAACCGTGCTGGCCGAAACGCCCGCATCCGAGTGAAGTCACGCAACCCGGACCGGGGCAGCGCCGTTGATCCAGGTGCTCCACTACCGGGCAATCCTGCAAAAAAGGGACGACAATGATCAAGAAGATGATGGCCTCGGCCGCGGTTGCCGCCTCGGTCGTGGGCATCGGTGCCGGCATGGCCCCGCAGGCGATGGCCATCGGCAACGACAACGGCGTCAACACCGTCCAGGGGAACGGCGCCGCGCAGATCTACGGCAACCAGGCCACCTACGGCAACATGAGCCCGCAGATGGCGCTGATCCAGGGCTCGTTCAACAAGCCCTGCATCGCCCTGCCCGCGAAGGCCAACGTGCAGTCCGTGCTGGCCCTGGTCAACGTCGGCGTCCAGGACATCCCCGTCCTGTCCAGCCCGCAGAACCAGCAGTGCACCGAGAACTCCACCCAGGCCAAGGGCGACGAGGCCCTCTCGCACATCCTGGACAACATCCCGGTCCTCTCCGGCAACGTCTCGAACGGCAGCTGACCGAGGCCCGCGCCCGCGAGGCCGTCGCACCCCCGGGGTCGCGGCGGCCTCGCCGCATGTAGGGCCGGCCGGGGGCCTCCCCGGCCGCGCGAATTGTCGATACAAATCCGTCGGCACCAAGAATTCGGCCCGGACTTCGGGCCGAGCATCGGGGTGAATTACCGACAGGCCGCCGAAAATACGCGGTTTCTTTTTCCTCGACCGCTCGTTGTTAATTCTGCAGTGGACACGCCTCTGCGGGAAGGAAAGAAATCAAAATGACGTACAAGAAGGCAGTGGTGCTGGCCGCCGGCGCTCTCATGCTCGCCGGTGCCGCCTCCCCCGCCATGGCCGACTCGTCGGCACAGGGCGCGGCCGTGGGTTCCCCCGGCGTCCTGTCCGGCAACCTGGCCCAGGTTCCGGTGCACGTCCCGGTCAACGTCTGCGGCAACACCGTGAACGTCATCGCCCTGCTGAACCCGGCGTTCGGCAACACCTGCGTCAACGCCTGACCAAGCGCTTGAGCCCGTGAGGGCAAGCCTCCTCGGGGTGGCCTCGGAGTGCACGGCGGTGCACTTCGGGGCCACCTTCGATTCCACACCGGCCGTGGCGCCGGTAGACAGGGAAGGACCCATGCGACAGGTACTGAGCCGACAGGTACTGGGCAAGGGGATGCTCACGGCGGCAGCCGCGTCGAGTCTGCTGTCGATCGCGACCGGCGCGGCCTACGCGCACCCCGGGGCGACGGCCGAGGTCTCGCATTCGCCGGGTGTGCTGGCCGGCAACAGCGTCTCGGTACCGATCACCTTCGCACCGAACGTGTGCGGCAACAGCGTGGACGGCGGTGCGGCGCTCAACCCCGCCATGGGGAACACGTGCGCCACCAGCACCGGCTCGCACACGGACGACGGGTACGACTACGGGCGCCACCTCAGCCCCGAGAACGCCCAGGCCTTCGAGCGCTACCTGGACGAGCGCGGGGGCGGCCGGCACGCCGTCCCGGAGCAGCGCCACGAGAACGGGTACGAGCAGCCGCGGCACGAGCGGCCCCGGCAGGAGGGACCGCGGCACGCGAAGCCCCGCCAGGAGGAGCCGCGCCACGAGGGCGGCTACGGCGGCCCCGGTGCCGAGCAGGGCAAGGAGGAGGAGTGCGACGACCACCCCGGGTCCGCGCCACCGCCCCCGTCCCCGCCGGCGCACCACGCTCCCCCCGCGCCCGAGCAGCCGCACCCCATGCCGGAACCGGTGGAGGAGCACCCGGCCCCGCTGCCCGCCCCGGAGCCCGCCCCCGCCCCGGAGGCACCGCACCCGCTGCCGGCCCCGGCCCCCGGCCCGGCTCCCGTCGTGGAGGAGGGACCGGCGCCCGGCCCGCCGCACGGCAGCATGCCCGTGGAGCACCCGGCTCCGGCTCCGGCGCCCGAGGTCGTCCCCCCGGCGGACCAGCCACCGGCCGCCCCCGCCGGCGACACCCCTGTCGACCTCCCCCCGGCACCGGCACCGGCGCCCGCGCCGGCTCCTGCCCCGGAGGCTCCGCACACGCTGCCGGCCCCCGCGCCGGCGCACGTGACCGGGCCCGTGCTGGCCGAGACCGGCGCGGGTCAGCCCGCGGCCGCGGCGGCCCTCGCCAGCGCCCTGATCCTGGGCGGCGCCATTCTGTACCGGCGGTCGCGCATCGCCTGACCGGCAATACCGGTAATCAGAAGAAATGTCGGCCGGAGAATCCTCGTCGGATTCTCCGGCCGCTGTCATGTACTCGCGTGTTCGCGTTTCCGCAGCGGCGGGGAATCGTTACCCAGGGCGAAAGCGGCGCGACGGTCGTCGCTGACGCCTCTGTCAACGAAAGAAGAGGATTTTCGATAATGAAGCTCACGAAGGTCGCCGCTGTCGTCGTCGGCTCCGTCGCCGCCCTCGGCGCCTCCACCACCGCCTTCGCCGCCGAGCCCGCGGCCGCGATGCCCCCCATGAGCCTGACCGGCGGGGTGACCGAGACGCTGAACGCCGTCGGGCCCGTCTCCGAGTCGCTTCCGCAGACCGTGGGCAACGGGCTGGCCGAGCAGGGCGACACCGTCAACAAGGTCGTGGGCACCGCCCAGAAGGTCAACAAGGTCCGCAACGACGTGCCCGGCACCGTGCTCGGCCTCGCGAACGGCGCCACCCAGTCGAACCCGATGCTCGGCGGCGTGAAGCTCAACGGCGGCCAGGGCTGAACCGTCCCGGCTGACCACCCGCCGACACGACTGTGGGCGCCACCGGCAAGGCCGGGGCGCCCACAGTCGGTTGTTCGGCGGAGCGTCAGTGGTTGAGGCAGACGTTGCCGAACGCCGGGTTCAGCAGGCCGATGACGTTCACGGTGTTGCCGCAGACGTTGACCGGGATGTGCACCGGCACCTGGGCCAGGTTGCCGGACAGGACGCCGGGGGAACCCACGGCCGCGCCCTCGGCCGACGAGTCGGCGACGGCGGAGCCGGCGGCACCGGCCGCAGCGAGACCGGCGGTGGCCAGGACCAGGGCGGCCTTCTTGGCAGAGTTCATGGGAAGTGCACCTTCTGTTCGATGTTCTGCCCCGATCCGGGGCTCACACCGAGCGAAACGGTCCAGCATCCCAGACGACACGGCCACGCGCACGATGAGACCTGTTCGGCTCAATTGTCGTAACCATTCGACGAGTTCTCCGCCACCACTGCCCCTACGGGACGGTGGGGACGCTCGGGACGGTGGGGACGGTGGGGACGTCCGGGAGTTCGGGAATCGCGGGGACCTCCGGGATCGCCGGAACCTCCGGCACCGCGGGCACCAGCCCGTCGACCGGCGGGAGCTCCACCGGGGGCAGCTTGGGGATGAGCCCGGACAGGTCGGGGAGGTTCAGGTCCGGCAGCTTCGGCAGCTCGATCGGCGGCAGCGTCACCCCGGCGGGCAGCAGGCCCCCGACCGAGGCGAGGAGGTCCTGGAGGGTCTTGGTGAGACCCGCGAGCAGATCGTCGATGGGGCCGGCTTTGGCGCGCTGTTCGATCTTCTCGACCTGGCGCTGGACGGAGGCGACCCGGCCGTCGAGGGCGGCGGAGCCGTCACCGTCCGCGGCGCCCGCGGGGGCGGCCGCGCCGGACAGTATGACGACGGCGAGGGCCGACGGGACGAGGAGGCGGGCGCGGGACGGCTTCGTGCGGTGCATGGATGTTCCTTCTCGGTGGGGACACACAAACGGACCCAAATGATCCGCTTCCTCACCCACCGTGCGAACACCTCGCACGGAGCGCAACCGGAGCCTGAACGGATGCGGGCTGCGTACGGGCTTCGCGCACGCGTCCGGAGGCCGCTCACCCCGGCCGGGGAAAACCTCGGGGCGCGCAGGCCGTTTGAGTGAAGCACCGGAACCAACCCCCCGACCGGGCAGTTGACCAGGGCGCTCCATCAGCGGGCACTCGTGCGACAGAAGGATCAAGATGTTCAAGAAGTTCATGACCGCCGCCGCGGTCTCCGCCGTTGCGATCGGCGCGGGCGCTGCCGCCGCGGCCCCGGCCATGGCCATCGGCAACGACAACGGGGTCAACACCGTCAACGGCAACGGTGCCCAGCAGATCTACGGCAACCAGAAGACCTCGGGCGACCTGAGCCCGCAGCTCGGCCTGGTCCAGGGCACCCTCAACAAGCCCTGCATCGGCCTGCCGGCGAAGCTCAACGCCCAGTCGCTGATCGCCGCGCTCAACATCGGCGTCCAGGACATCAACGTCCTGTCCAACCCGCAGAACCAGCAGTGCACCGAGAACTCCACCCAGGCCAAGGGCGACGAGCCGCTCTCGCACATCCTGGACAACATCCCGGTCCTCTCGGGCAACCTCTCGGCCAACAGCTGAACACCGCTCCCTCCGCCCTTCGGGCGATCGCGGGCCGCTGAGCCTGTGGAGTGAACGAGGAGGGCCCCGGCAGCGTCCAGCCGCCGGGGCCCTCTTCGTACGCCGCCCCCGGCGGTCAGCCGGTCCAGAAGTCCCACCAGCGGGTGAGGATCAGCATGCCGATCACTCCGATGTGCAGGGCGGGCGGAGCCCAGCCGAACTCGGTGAAGAAGCTCCGCAGCGGGCCGGGGGCGGGCAGGACGCGCGTCCGGACGTTGTGCGCGGTGACCGCCCAGAACATCAGCAGGGTCGCCACCCAGGCCAGGCAGCACCACAGGCAGAGCGCGTTGATCTCGTAGAGCGACTGGACCATCAGCCAGGTGCAGAAGCCGACGCCGAAGAGCGTGCCGGCGTTCAGTCCCAGCCAGAACCAGCCCCGGTAACGGGCGCCGGCGAGCACCCCCGCGCCGACGCAGACCACGACGGCGTACGCGACGAGCCCGAGCATCGGATTGGGGAAGCCGAAGGCCGCCGCCTGCTCGCTCGTCATCACGCTGCCGCAGGAGACGACCGGGTTGAGACTGCAGGCGGGCTTGAAGTCCGGGTCCTCCAGCAGGAGGAACTTGTCGAGGGTGATCACCCAGGAGGCCAGCAGCCCGGCCGCGCCGGTGACGGCCAGCAGCCAGGCCAACCCCCTGGGGGCGGTGTCCCGTTCGCCCTCGTGTCCACTGCGGGGCCGTACCTGCTGGCGCGGGAGGCCCACTGTATTCGTTGCCATGTGGGCCATAATCCCCCGCTTCCCCCCAGATCGGGCCCAACCATGCGCATCCGTACGCAAGTTGACCTGAAGGTGTGGCGGGAACCTCCGATGCTTCCCGGACGTTTTACCGAACCCCGGACGTGATGTCAGAACCAGGGGTTACGTTGAGCTTCCGCGAAGTAACAAGCTGCGACGGCCTGGAGACCCACCTTGAGCGATCCGTACGAGACAACCGAGGCGCACCTCGAACGACTCCTCGGCCGCGCCCTGAACTCCTTCGACCTGCCGGACCGGTTGGTCGAGCGCCTCGGTACGGCGCTCGCCCACAGCTCTTCGCTGTACACCACCCACCACAGCCCGGAGGCGGGCATCTGGCGGGAGACCCATCGGCACACCTACCTGCTGGCCGACGGCGGTTCGGTCTCGCTGTGGGAGCTGACGTACCGGCTGGTGGGCGACCGGGGCGTGCGGCACGAGATCTTCGCGAGCAAGGCGGAGACCTGCCTGGCCGTGACCCGGCTGTTCGGCGAGGCGCCGGCCGGGGCGTCCCCGGATCCGGTGCTGGTGCCGGGCGAGGAGGAGCCCGCAGACGATGTGGCGGCGCTGAGCGCGCTGTACGCGGCGTCGGCCCCGGTGCAGCGGCACCGGGAGTACGTGGCGGAGCAGTCCGCCGACCACGCCCGGCGGGTGCTGCGCCGCGCGGAGAACGCCGACCGGCCCGGCGAGCCGGTGACGACGCTCCTGCGGTCGGCGTACGCGCACCAGATCACGCAGGCGTTCGGTGCACGGCAGGGCCTTTCGGAGGGGCGGGGCGCCGGTTTCAGCCTGTACGAGCACGCCTTCGTGCTGCTGGACGGGACCGAGCTCAGCCTGTGGGAGGTCGAGCACACGGCGACGCCCGACGGCCGGCACATGTGCGAGGTGTACGAGAGCGAGGCGGCCGCGCGCGAAGCGATGGAGCTGCGCGCCCGCGTCCGGTGACCGAGGGCCTGATCGGCAAGGCACCCGCTCAGGGCGTCCCCGGTTCGGCGAGCGGAAGGTCGAGCGGCGGGTTCTCGGTGATGTGGACCCGGTCGGGGCGCAGGTCCGCGGGGGTGGGCATGGCGCTGCCCGGTAGTTGGACCGCGGCCGCTCCGTGGGCCAGGGCCGAGGCGAGGGCGTCCGGGCCGGCGCCGCCCGCGATCAGGAATCCGGCCAGCGAGGCGTCCCCCGCCCCTACGGTGCTGCGCACCGCCGCGGTCGGAGCGGTGCCGTAGTAGGTGCCCTCCGCCGAGACCAGGAGCTGGCCGTCGCCGCCGAGGGAGGCGAGCACGGCTCCCGCGCCCAGGGCGCGGAGTTCCTCCGCGGCCTTGACCACGTCCCCCAGGGTGGCCAGCGGGTGTCCCACCGCCGCCGCCAGCTCGGACACGTTGGGCTTGATCACCTCCGGGCAGGCCGCCAGCGCCGCGGACAGTGCGGGGCCCGAGGTGTCCAGGGCGATGCGGGCGCCCGCCGCGTGCGCCCGGTCGACCAGGTCGGCGTACCACCGGGGTTCGAGGCCGCGCGGGAGGCTGCCGCAGCAGGCGATCCAGGCGGCTTCGGCGGCCGCTTGGCGGACGGTGCCCAGGAGGAGGGCGGATTCCTCCCCCGAGAGCTCCGGGCCGGGTGAGTTGATCTTGGTGAGGGTGCCGTCCGGTTCGGCGAGCGAGATGTTCGAGCGGGTCTGACCGGCGATCGAGACGGCCGTGACGTCCACGCCCTGCGCGCCGAGCAGTTCGGCGAGCAGGACACCGGGGGCGCCGCCGAGCGGGAGGACCGCCGTCGTGCGGACGCCCGCTGCGGCCACCGCGCGGGAGACGTTGACGCCCTTGCCCCCGGGGTCGACCCGCTCGCCGTCGGCGCGCAGCACCCGGCCGCGGTCCAGCGGGGGGACCTCGTAGGTGCGGTCGAGGGAGGGGTTGGGGGTGACGGTGAGGATCATACGAGCGCAACTTCCGTACCGGCGGCCTCGATCGACGCCTTGTGAGCGGGGGTGAGTCCGGTGTCCGTGATGAGCAGGTCGACCTCGGTGAAGGAGCCGAAGCGCGCGAAGTGCTCCTGTCCGGCCTTCGTGGAGTCGGCGAGGAGGACGACGCGGCGGGCGGCGGCCATCGCGGCGCGTTTGACGGCCGCCTCGGCAAGGTCGGGGGTGGTCAGGCCGCCCTCGGCCGTGAAGCCGTTGGTCGCGAGGAAGAGGACGTCGGCGCGGATCTCGGCGTACGCGCGCAGCGCCCACGCGTCGACGGCGGCGCGGGTGCGGTGGCGGATGCGGCCTCCGACGAGGTGGAGGTCGATGCCGGTGTGGTCGGCGAGCCGGGCGGCGACGGGGAGCGCGTGGGTGACCACGGTGAGCGCGACGTCGACGGGGATCGCGGCGGCGAGCCGGGCGATGGTGCTGCCTGCGTCCAGGACGACGCTGCCGCCGTCGGAGAGTTCGGCCAGTGCGGCGGCCGCGATGCGGTGCTTCTCGTCGGCGGCGGTGGCCTCGCGCTCGGTCAGGTCGGGCTCGAAGTCGAGACGGCCGGCCGGGATGGCCCCGCCGTGCACGCGGCGCAGGAGGCCGGAGCGGTCGAGAGCCGTGAGGTCGCGGCGTACGGTCTCGGCGGTGACCCGGAACCGGTCGGCGAGGGAGAGCACGTCGACACTGCCCGCCTCGCGGGCGAGGCGGAGGATCGCCTGGCGTCGCTCCGGTGCGTACATGTGGATTTACGTCCGTTTCATACCCGAATGAGTGGTTTCACCCCACCGTACGCGCATATGTGGAGGGAAACAAAAAAGAACGGACACGCCCGCCCGGGAGGGCGGACGTGTCCGTGCGGTGGTGCGCGGTGACCGGCTCAGCCGGCCGGGACCTGCTCGGGGATGCGGCCGGCGTGTTCGGCGCCGCCCTCGCGCTGCTCCATCGGGAGCGCCCTGCGGGGCAGTACGAACATCAGCGCGAAGATCACGACCAGTACGGCCACGACCCACCACAGCGCACCGCGGAAGGCCTCGACGTACGGCGGGCCGAAGACCATGTCATCGGCGATCAGACCGAAGAAGACGACGGAGGTCAGGGCGAGACCCAGGGCGTTGCCCATCTGGCCGGTGGTGTTGATCAGGCCCGAGGCCGACCCGGCGTGCTCGCGCGGCACCTCGGAGAGCACGGTGTCGTTCAGCGGGGCCACGATCAGGCCCATGCCGATGCCCATGACGATCAGCGGCGCGGCCATCTGCCAGGAGGCGATCTCCATGCCGTAGTGCTCCGACTCCCAGATGTACAGGAGCAGACCGGCGGCCATGATCAGGGCACCGGCCTGGAGCACCTTGCGGCCGAAGCGCGGGACGAACTTCTCGACCGACAGACCCGCGGCGGCCGAGACCGCGATGGAGAACGGGATGCCGGTGAGACCGGCGCGCAGCACGCTCCAGCCGAGGCCCATCTGCATGTACATCGTCCAGACCAGGAAGAAGATGCCGGTCGCGATGCCGAAGGTCAGCTGGACGGCGATGCCGCCGGCGAAGCTCTTGACCTTGAAGAGGGAGAGCTCGACGAGCGGGGAGCCGTCCTTCTTGATCTTGTACTTCTCGTACGCGATGAAGGCGGCGAAGACGAACGGCGCCGCGATCATGCAGCCGAAGCCCCACAGCGGCCAGTCGTTCTCGTGGCCGTGGGTCAGCGGGAAGATCAGCAGGACCAGGGCGAGGGTGGCGAGGACGACGCCGATCAGGTCCAGGCGCAGCGCCTGCGGGGCCTTGGACTCGGCGATGAACTTGCGGCCCAGGATCACGCCCATGATGCCGACGGGCAGGTTGATCAGGAAGATCGGGCGCCATCCGAGGTCGAAGAGGTTCCACTCGATGAGCAGCGCGCCGAACAGCGGGCCCGAGACGGCGGCGAGGCCCACGATCGCGCCGAACATGCCGAAGACCTTGCCGCGCTCCTGGGGCGGGAAGGTGACGTGGATGATCGCCAGTACCTGCGGCACCATCAGGGCGGCCATGGCGCCCTGGAGGAGGCGGGAGGCGACGAGCATGTCCGGGTTGGCGGCGATGCCGCAGAGCAGCGAGGCTGCGGTGAACCCGGCGATGCCGATGAGGAAGACGCGCTTGCGGCCGTAGATGTCACCGAGACGGCCGCCGGTGATCAGACCGGCGGCGAAGGCGAGGGCGTAGCCCGCGGTGATCCACTGGATCGCACTGGTGGAGGCGCCGAAGTCCTCACGCATGGTGCGGATGGCTATGTTGACGATCGTGACGTCGACCAGGTCCATGAAGGCCGCGGTCATCACGATGGCGAGCGCCAGCCAGCGGCGGCGGTCGGCGGTCGAGCTGGGTGCGTCGTGGGCTACGTCGTTCCGCTCTTCTTGTGTGGGCCCGTTCTCTCTTTCGGGCGATGTCTTGGACGTCTCGGTGCTCATGAGGAGAAACCTAGACGGGGTATAGGTCAGTCCGTGTCCTATTTCGCTGGCAGGGTTGTTTCATGACCGACACACCCGCACGGCTGCTCTCCCTCCTCTCCCTCCTCCAGACCCCGCGCGAATGGCCCGGGAGCGAGCTGGCGCAGCGGCTGCGGGTGAGCGCCCGCACCATCCGGCGCGACATCGAACGGCTGCGCGAGCTCGGGTACCCGGTCGAGGCCACGCTGGGCGCCGAGGGCGGATACCGGCTGGTGGCGGGGGCGGCGATGCCCCCGCTGCTGCTCGACGACGAGGAGGCCGTCGCGATCGCGGTGGGACTGCGGGCGGGGGCCGGCCACGCGATCGAAGGGGTAGAGGAGGCCTCCGTACGGGCCCTGGCGAAGCTCGAGCAGGTCCTGCCCTCGCGGCTGCGGCACCGGGTGAGCGCGCTGCAGTCGGCCACCATCGCGCTGACGCGGGGGGACGGGGCGAGCGTGGACCCGCGGACGCTGACGACGATGGCGGCGGCGGTGGCGGGGCCCGAGCGGCTGCGGTTCGCCTACCGGGCGGGGAGCGGGGCCGAGACCCGGCGGCTGGTGGAGCCGTACCGGCTGGTGAGCACCGGGAGCCGGTGGTACCTGGTCGCCTACGACCTGGAGCGCGAGGACTGGCGGACCTTCCGGGTGGACCGGGTCGGCGAGGCGTTCGCGACGGGGGCCCGCTTCACACGGCGGGACCTGCCGATGGAGGCGGAGGAGTTCGTGCGGCGGGGGCTGCAGGGCGGGGAGAAGCAGCCCTATCCGGTGGAGGTCGACTTCGCGGCGGGCCCGGCGGAGCTGCCGGCCTGGCTGCAGGCCGTGGCCGTGGCGGGTGACGGGGCGCCCACCTCGGTGCGCTTCGAGAGTGCGGACGCGCCGGAATGGCTGGTGGCGCGCCTCGCCCTGACGGGGCTGCCGTTCACCGTGCGGGAGCCGGCGGTGCTGCGCGCGGCGGCCGGTGCACTGGCCGCGCGGCTCGCGGGAGCGGTGGCGGGCCCGGCCTGACCCGCCGGCGGGCGGGCGGCCGGCGGCCGGCCGGGCAGGAGAGAGCCCCGGCGCCTGGGGGGGTAGGCACCGGGGCTCGTATGGGGGCGGGGCGGGTCAGGCCACCGCGTCGAAGCCGGTGTCGCGCGCCATCCGCTTGAGCTCCAGCAGCGCGTGCTTCTCGATCTGGCGGATCCGCTCACGGGTCAGGCCGTGCTGCTTGCCGACCTCCGTCAGGGTCCGCTCGCGGCCGTCGTCGATGCCGTACCGCATCTTGATGATCGAGGCCGTGCGCTGGTCGAGCTTGCCCAGCAGGTCCTCCAGCTCCTCGCTGCGCAGCAGCGAGAGCACGGACTGCTCGGGCGAGATCGCCGAGGTGTCCTCCAGGAGGTCGCCGAACTGCGTGTCACCGTCGTCGTCGACCGACATGTTGAGGCTGACCGGGTCGCGCGCCCAGTCCAGTACGTCGCCCACGCGCTTCTCCGTCGAGTCCAGCTCGGCGGCGATCTCGGCGTGCTCCGGGTCGCGGCCGTTCTCACGGTTGAACTCGCGCTGGACGCGGCGGATCCGGCCGAGCTCCTCGACCAGGTGGACGGGGAGACGGATGGTGCGGGACTGGTCCGCGATGGACCGGGTGATCGCCTGGCGGATCCACCACGTGGCGTAGGTGGAGAACTTGAAGCCCTTGGCGTAGTCGAACTTCTCGACCGCGCGGACCAGGCCCGCATTGCCCTCCTGGACCAGGTCGAGCAGGGGCAGACCGCTGCGCGGGTACCGCCGGGCGACGGCGACGACGAGGCGGAGGTTGGAGCGGATGAAGACTTCCTTGGCGCGCTCGCCCTCGGCGGCCAGCGCCTCCAGCTCCTCACGGGCCGGGGCGTCCCCGTCCCGCTCTATCGCCCCGTCGAGGATCTGCCGGGCGTAGACGCCCGCCTCGATGATCTGGGAGAGCTCCACTTCCTTGGCCGCGTCGAGCAGCGGGGTGCGCGCGATCTCGTCCAGGTACATGCCGACCAGGTCGCGGTCTGCGATCTCCCCGCCCACAGCGCGGGCGCTGCTCGTGGACTGACGACGGGCGACGGCGCGGGTTGCCATGCGTGCTCCCTTGCGAAGTGTTCGGTCGCGGTGCGGCTGGTGGACGCCACCGGGACGGCTGCCAACCGGTCCGGTACGTCACGGACACTCTCCCGAGTGCCCGCTTCCGAAGGAAACAACGACTGGTATCGGGACAGAATTCCCTCGCCGCTCCCTCTTTTCCGAGATCTTGCAGTATCCTGCCCCGCCGTGCCGCTCCCCCTGAGGAGCCGGAACGCCGTGAGAGCTCGAAGGAGCGCAGGTCAGGCCGGGTGCGGGGGCGGATTCGGAACGCCTGCGGGTCTTTACACCCACCAAACCTCTGAGACCACCGTCACCCTTGACGGGACCCGTTCCCCCGGAACAGCACCGACCTCGGCTGCACTCCGCCCCGGAAGACGGCACCCGCCGGCTTCCGGTTGCCTGGACTGACGCGCGAGTACCCGTAAAACCAGCATCCACACCGTTTCGCCCGCATCCGATCCGCCCGTCCGGGTGAGGAGCCCGGCATATCCGTGCGGCATAGGACCATCCCTCCTTGGCGTCGAGGAGTCGCTTGTGCGGCCCGCCCGGCGAGGCCCACGCTCAGAGGAGGTGCTGCACATGACGGCTCTCGCCCGTCGAGGGGTTCATCGCGGTGCCGGGTTCGCGATCACCGAATCCTTACGTATCAGGCCGGACACCCCTAGCTGGAGCCTGTCTCGTGGAAGTGCGGTGCGCATGGTGCTGCATGCCGGATCGACTTCCTGTGGCGGCAGCGCTCGCCCCGCAGCGGCCGATCGAGCGGGTCGTGGGCCTCGACGAGGCGGCAGCGCTGCTGCCCGGCTTCGACCGGGCCTCCCCCGCCGGAATGACGATGATCGATCCGCTCCACGGCTGAATCCACGGCGGACGCGGCCGGGGCGGCGTGCGTGGCGTCGGGATTTGTGCGGGTTGTCGGGTGATGATGGCGCAGTGCGACTTGATCACGTGTCCTATGCGGTGGCCCGCGACAGCTTCGTCTCGACCGTCCAGTGGATCGGATCGGCCCTCGGCGGCGGGTTCGTCGACGGGGGCGTGCACCCGCGATTCGGCACCCGCAATTTCATTCTCCCGCTGAGCGGCGGCACCTACGTCGAGGTCGTCACCACCCTCGACCACCCCGCCGCCGACCGCGCACCCTTCGGCCAGGCGGTCGCGCGCCGCGCCGCCGAGGGCGGCGGCTGGCTCGGTTGGGTGGTCTCCGTCGACGACATCGCCCCGGTCGAGGCCCGCCTCGGCCGCACCTCGGCCGAGGGCCACCGTGTCCGCCCCGACGGGTTCGACCTGAGGTGGAAGCAGATCGGCCTGCTGGAACTGCTGGAGGACCCGCAACTGCCCTACTTCCTTCAGTGGTTGGTCCCCGTCGAGGAGCGCCCGAGCGCCGACCCGCGCACCTCCACCACCATCCACGGGGTCTCCATCGCCGGCGACGCCGCCTCCATCGCCGAATTCCTCGGCGAACCGGCCGACCACCCCCTCGATCAGATCGACGTCACCTGGGCCGAGGATGAGGAACCGGGCCTGGTCTCGGTCGAGTTCGCCACCGCCCACGGCCCGGTCACGATCTGACCAGGGCGCGATGAGTGATCACTGATGCGATGTGGGGCCGGATCGAGCCGCTGATGCCGGCCGGTCCGGTCCGTGGACGGCGGTGGGCTGATCACCGCCGACGCTCGTGGCCATCGCGTGGAAGTACCGCACCAACTCGCCCTGGCGGACCTGCCCGACGAGCTCGGCCCGTTCCAGGCCGCCCACAAACGGCTGATCAGATGGGCCGTCGACGGAACCTGGGAACGGATCCTGGCCTCTGCCCTGGCCGCCGCGGATGTAGACGACGACATCGAGTGGACCGTGTCGGTCGACTCCACCGTCGTCCGGGCCCACCAGCCCGCCGCCGGAGCACTCAAAAGGGGGCGGCAGCGCGCAGCGAACCCGCCGATCACCATCGGACGATCCCGCGGTGGCCTGAGCACGAAGGTCCACTGGGCTGCGGACGGCCGTGCACGGCCTCTGGCGTTCACTGTCACCGCCGGCCAGGCCGGTGACGCTCCGCTCGGCAGGCCTGGCATACGCCATTCGGGTCCTTGCCCAGCCCTACGCCGAGCACCCCGCCTACCGCCAAGAATGGCGCCCGTAGCCCTTCAAGGAGAAAGGCCCTAGCCGAACTGGAGGGAGCGCTTGGAGAGGCCCATCCAGAAGCCGTCCACCGGGGTGCGGGCCGAGGTCAGGTCGGATTCGGCCGCGCCGAGGGTGACGAAGAGCGGGGCGAAGTGTTCCGTGCGGGGGTGGGCCAGGCGGCCCGCGGGGGACTTGTGCTCGAAGTCCAGCAGGGCGTCCACGTCGGACGCGGCCAGGGCCTCGCGGCCCCACGCGTCGAACTCCGCCGACCAGGCGGGGACGCCCGGGCCCGTGTGGCGCAGCGCCGCCAGGTTGTGCGTGAAGAAGCCGCTGCCGACGATCAGGACGCCCTCGTCGCGCAGCGGGGCCAGCTTGCGGCCGAGGTCCAGCAGCCGGGCCGGGTCCAGCGTGGGCAGGGAGATCTGGAGGACCGGGATGTCTGCCTCCGGGTACATCTCCACCAGGGGAACGTACGCCCCGTGATCCAGGCCCCGGTGGGGGATGTCCTGGACGGGGGTGCCGGGGGCCCGCAGGAGTTTGCGGACCGAGGCGGCCAGCTCCGGGGCGCCGGGGGCGTCGTAGCGGACCTGGTAGTAGTGCTCCGGGAAGCCCCAGAAGTCGTGGACGAGCGGGACGCGCTCCGTGGCGCCGAGGGCGAGCGGGGCCTCTTCCCAGTGGGCGGAGACCATCAGGATCGCCCGGGGCCGCGGCAGCCCGGCGGACCAGGCGGCGAGCTCGCCCGGCCAGAGCGGGTCGTCGGCCAGCGGGGGTGCGCCGTGGCTCAGGTACAGGGCCGGTATGCGGGTCACGGGGCGCTCCTCGTTCGTCGGTGCCGCTGGTACGGGGACGCGGACCACGTAGTTGAAACACGTAGTGAAAACAGACTAACCCCGTCTCGTTCAAATTTGAACGAGACGGGGTCATCAGTCATTCCCCAGGGCCCTCGACCCTGATCAGTGCGCGATCACCGGCACCTTGAGCTCGGCCTCCTCGGGCGAACCGGCGGCCACCGGGCCGCCCGCACCCGGACGGCCGGTGTTGATCAGCGTCAGCGCGATGGCCGAGCTGGCGACCAGGATGCCGACCGCCCACCAGATGGCGGAGGCGTAGCCCTCGACCATGGCCTGCGCCTGGATCAGCTGCGCGGCCGGCCCGCCCGCCGCGGCCTCGGCCGCGTGGTCGGTCAGGTACGCGGTGGTCGCCGAGGCGGCGATGGTGTTCAGCAGCGCGGTGCCGATGGCGCCGCCGACCTGCTGCGAGGTGTTGACCATGGCGGAGGCGACACCGGCGTCGGCCGGGTTCACCCCGTGGGTGGCCAGGGACATCGCCGGCATGAACGCCGTACCCATGCCGAGGCCGAGCAGCAGCTGCGCCGGCAGGATCAGCGCCGGGTACGAGGACCCGACCTCCAGCTGGGTCAGCAGCAGCATGCCGAGGGCGGCGACCAGGAAGCCGGGGCCCATCAGCAGGCGCGGCGGGACCCGCGTCATCAGGCGGGCGCCGACCTGGGTGGAGCCCGTGATCATGCCCGCGATCATCGGCAGGAAGGCGAAGCCGGTCTTGACGGGCGAGAAGCCCTTCACGACCTGCAGGTAGTAGGTGAGGAAGAGGAACAGGCCGAACATCGAGATGACGGCGAGGCCGAGCGAGAGGTAGACACCGCCGCGGTTGCGCTCCAGCAGCACGCGCAGCGGCAGCAGCGGGGACTTCACCTTGGACTCGACGAGGACGAAGGCGGCCAGCAGCAGCACCGAGGCGACGAACATGGTGACCGTCAGGCCGTCCGACCAGCCGGCGGACTCGGCGCGGGTGAAGCCGTACACGAGGGCGACGAGACCGGTGGTGGACAGGACCACGCCCGGGATGTCGAGCGGCGCGCGGTTGCGGGAGCCGGCGGGCTCACGGATGACCATCCAGGCACCCACGGCCGCGACGATCGCGAAGGGGATGTTGACGAAGAAGGTCCAGCGCCAGTTGAGGTACTCGGTCAGGAAGCCGCCGAGGATCAGGCCGACGGCGCCGCCGCCGCCCGCGATCGCGCCGTAGATGCCGAAGGCCTTGGCGCGCTCCTTGGCGTCGGTGAACATGACCGCGAGCAGCGAGAGGGCCGCCGGTGCGAGCAGTGCGCCGAAGGCACCCTGGAGGGCGCGGGCGCCGAGCATCATGGCCTCGCCGTTCGCGGCGCCGCCGAGCGCGGAGGCCAGGGCGAAGCCGATGAGGCCGACGACGAAGGCGTTCCTGCGGCCCCACTTGTCGGCGATGCGGCCGCCGAAGAGGAGCAGCCCGCCGAAGGCCAGCGCGTACGCGGTGATGACCCACTGGCGGTTGCCGTCCGAGATGCCGAGATCGGTCTGGGCGGAGGGGAGGGCGATGTTCACGATGGTCGCGTCGAGGACGACCATCAGCTGGGCCAGGGCTATGAAGACGAGTGCCTTCCAGCGGCTGGGATCGGCAGCCGGCGCGAGAGTCGCGGCTGTTTTTGACATGGAGGTACCCACTTCACTGTGCGGAATGACTGAAAAAGGCTAGTTCTAAAGCTCTGTGCGGGTCACATGGTTTTCTGCTGCCGCAGGTCGTCCAGCGTGCTCGCCGACCCCGGGAGCTCGGAGCGGGCCGGGGCCCGCAAACCGTCGAGGAAGAGCTGGAGATGGCGGTGGGCGAAGCGGTCGGTGTCGAGGCAGGCGGTGCCCGGGAGGGGGCGGCTGAGCTGGGAGAGGGCGACCATCAGGTCGCCGACGCCGATGTCCGTGCGGACCAGTCCGGCCTCCTGGCCGGCGGTCAGCAGGGTGACCACGGCCGCCTCCAGCGCGGTGCGCGCCGCGAGGAGTTCGGGGTGCTCACGATCGAAGCCGTCGGCGAGCATCGGGCACAGGGCGCCGATCCGCTCGTCCGCGGCGGCGTGCGTGAACCGGCACAGTGCGGCGAAGGCGTCGGGCTCCTCGGCGAGGGAGGCCTCGGCCGAGGCCGTCACCCGGCCCATGGTGAAGAGCACGACGTGGTGGACGAGGGTGGCCCGGTCGGGGAAGTGCCGGTAGAGCGTGGCGTTGCCGATGCCGGCCCGGCGGGCCACCTCGTCGAAGGGGATCGTGGAGCCGGACTCGACGAAGGCCTCGCGGGCCACCCTCAGGATCCGCTCCCGGTTGCGGACGGCGTCGGCGCGCGGGCGCGGGACACCGGTCGCGGGCACCTGCGCCTGCGCATGCGCCCGTACGCAGGCCTGCGCCTGCACCTGCACGGGGTCCACGATCGCCCCGGGGGCGGGCCGGACCGCCGGTGCGGTGGCGGTGGAGCTCTTCATTCCGGGGCCTCCCTGGCGCGGACTCGCGGACTCGTGGTGCGGACGGCGCGACCATCCCGCCCAAACGGGGAGCCGCTCCCCGCTTAGCGGGACTCCCATGCAAACGGGGATCGGGTCCCCGGTTATTTCACCCCCTCGTGTGACCTGACCCACAACCCCGTCCACGTTCGGCCTCTTCCGGCGCGCGGGGGCGGCGCGCCCGGCGGAGGGTGATCGAACAGAGCGCAGACCGGGCAGGGCCGGCTGCCGCGGACCCGAAGGCGATCTCCATGCCGCAGACCCGCCGCCGGATACGCCGACCACACCGCACCGGCGCGTACATCGGCCTCACCGCGCTGGCCCTCGGTGTCACGACGACGGCGAGCACGGGCATATCCAGCCGCGGGCACTCGGCGGCCGGCGCGGTGGCCACGACCGTCGAATCCGCTCTGGCGCCCTGCCGGATCGCGGGCACCATGGGTGTCCAGATGTCCGAGGGGATGCCGACCCCATCCGGGTACTCGCGCTCCACCGGCGAGATCCGGGCCCTGAACCTGATGATCGACTTCCCCGACGCCAAAGGAGAGGGCACGGCGGCGGACCGGATGGCGGAATTCTTCCCCCAGACGGCCGACTGGTTCCGCACCAGCTCCTACGGCCGCATGGCCTACCGGGCCGAGGCGCCGATAAAGGACTGGCTGCGGATGCCGATGCCCTTCGCGGCGTACGGGATCGAGCGCGGGTCCGCGTACGAGCCGGGCTACCGGCAGCTCGTCGAGCACATAGCGAAGGCCGCCGACCCCGAGGTGGACTTCAGCCGGTACGACCTGATCAACATCCTGGTCACGCCGAACGCCGGGCCCTCCGCCCTGGACACCGTCCTGTCGGTGACCTTCTCGGGCAACGGCGAGGCGCCCGTCGCCGACGGGGTGCCGCTGGCCAACACGTCCTTCGTCTACAGCCGGCAGGACGACGGCTCGGGCACCTACCGGGAGACCGGGTACCGGGTGCTCCCGCACGAGAACGGGCACGTCTTCGGGCTGCCCGACCTCTACACCTCCGACGGCGGGAGCACGGTCGGGCACTGGGACATCATGAGCGAGGACTGGGGCGCCAACAACGACCTGATGGGCTGGCACAAGTGGAAGCTGGGCTGGCTGGACAGCACCCAGATCAGCTGCGCGTCCAAGCCGGGCACCAGCGACCACACCCTGTCCCCGATCGGGGTGCGCGGCGGCACCAAACTGGCCTTCATCCCGGTGTCGGAGAGCGTGGGGTACGCGGTGGAGGTGCGGACCCAGGCCGGGAACGACGAGGCCGTCTGCAAGCCCGGCGTCCTCATCTACAAGGTGGACTCCGACGTGGACACCGGGCACGGCCCGGTGACGGTGTCGGACAGCGCGAACGCGAGCGGCGGCTGCACCCGCCGGCCCAATGTGCACGCGGAGCTGTCCGACGCGCCGTTCCGGCCGGGCGAGACGTTCACCGACGACAAGGCGGGCATCAGCGTCTCCGTGGTCGGTGAACTGCGCAACGGCAGCTATCAGGTCCGCGTCACGCGGCCGTAGGGCCCCGCCGGGCCCGCGGCCGTGCCGTCAGCCTTTCCGGACGTCGTGCGCGGTGACCCGGTTGACCTCACCGGTGGCCTCGGGGTCGGGCGCGGCCGGCCTGCTCTTCGGCTGCGCGAAGGCCGGCACGGTCCCGGTGCCCATCAACCGGCGGCTGACGGCCACCGAGGTGGACCAGATCCTGCGCGACCCGGGCACCGGGCTGCTCTTCGTCGAGGACGAGTTCCTGGACGTACGCGCAAGGCGGCCGCCGAACTGCCCACGGAGGTACGGATCGTCGCGCTCGACGGCCCGGACGGCCCGGACGGCCCGGACGACCCGGACGGCCCGGGCAGCGGCTTCACCGCCCGGCAGGCCGGACGCCCGGACGCCGGCCCGGAGACGGCAGCGGCCCGGGACGACCCGACCGCCCAGACCTACACGAGCGGCACCACGGGCCCGCCCAAGTGCGTGGTGCTCGCGCACCGCAGCTCCTTCAAGGTGCGCGACGCCCTCGCCTCCGAGGAGCTGCGGAGGATCGACTGCCGGGAGGACGACGTCGGCCTCATCGGCATCCCCGGATTCCACATCGGCGGCCTGTGGTGGGCCACGCAGGGCTTCAACGCGGGCGTCACCAACGTCACGATGCGGATGTTCGTCAGCGGCGAGGCGGTCCGGCTGGTCCGCGAGCACGGGGTCACCACGACCTGGTTACCGGATGACCGGCGATGCCACGGCAGACGGCCGCTCAGTCCTGCGCGAGCGCCTGCCGCAGGACGTTCGCGACCGTGGGGCGGTGTTCGTCGGTCAGCAGGAAGAAGTGGTCGCCGTCGAACCGGAGGACCTCGCACGGCCCGGTCGTGTGGGCGGCCCAGCCGTCCAGCGGCTCGTGCGGGACCAGTGGGTCCGCCGTGCCGCCCAGCACGTGCAGGGGCACGTCGAGCCGTACGTCCTCGAACCCCACCGCGGCCTGCCGGCCGAGTTCGATGTCGGCCCGCAGGACGCGCGTCACGTGGGCCAGCATCTCCGGGTCGTGCATGACCCACTCGGGCGTGCCCCCGCCGTCCCGCAGCAGCCGGACGGCGTCCTGCTCGGTGCTGGTCGCATGGGCCCGGCGCGGGGTCCGGCCGGGTACCTGCCCGCTGACGACGGCCGCCCGGCAGTGCGGGCCGAGCAGGCGCGCGGCGCGGGTGGCGAGGAGCGCGCCGAGGCTGTGCCCGAACACCACGGTGGGCAGCGGGTCGCGGCCGAGGACCTCGTCGGACACGGAGTCCAGGACCTCGTCGAGCCGGCAGCCGGGCGGCTCGCCGTAGCGGCGCTCGCGCCCGGGCAGGCACAGCCCGAGCACTTCCACGTGGTCGGGCAGTGACTCGACCACGGGGAAGAGCGTGTTGGGGCCGGCCCCGGAATGCGGGAACACCAGCAGCCGCACCCGGGGCGTGGCCACCGTCTCCCGCAGCCGCAGCAGCGGCCACCACGGCACGGAGGCGGACCTCGTCGTCACCGGTCCCCTGGCCGCGGTCACGGGCAGTTGACGATCTGGCCGGCGTAGGACAGACCCCCGCCGAACGCGAAGAGCAGTACGGGCGATCCCTTCTTGATCTCACCCCGCTCGATGAGCTTGGACAGCGCCAGCGGGATGCTCGCGGCCGAGGTGTTGCCGGAGTCGACGACGTCCCTGGCCACGACGGCGTTGACCGCACCGATCTTGCGCGCGAGGGGTTCGATGATCCGCAGGTTGGCCTGGTGCAGGACGACGCCGCCCAGTTCCTCGGGCTTCACGCCGGCCCGTTCGCAGACCTGGAGCGCGACCTGCGGCAGCGTCGTGGTGGCCCAGCGGTAGACCGACTGCCCCTCCTGGGCGAAGGTGTGGGACGGGGCCTCGATGCGCACGGCCCGGCCCATCTCGGGGACGGACCCCCACACGACGGGGCTGATCTCCGGCTCCTCGGAGGCGACCACGACGGCCGCGCCCGCACCGTCGCCGATGAGCACGCAGGTGGTGCGGTCGGTCCAGTCGGCGAAGTCGGTGAGCTTCTCCACTCCGATGACCAGGGCCTTCGTCGCGGATCCGGTCCGGATGCTCTGGTCGGCCAGCGCCATGGCGTGCGGGAAGCCGGAGCAGGCCGTGTTCACGTCGATGGAGGCAGGTGCCTTCGCGCCGACCGCGGCGGCCACCCGGGCCGCCATGTTGGGCGAGCGGTCGAGGGCCGTGCAGGTGGCCACGATGACGAAATCGATATCCGCTCCGGTGAGTCCGGCATTGGCGAGAGCGTGCTCGGCAGCCTTGGTGGCCATGTCCGAAACCGACTCGTCCGCGGCCGCCACACGGCGCGTCTTGATACCGACCCGGCTCTGAATCCATTCGTCATTGGTCTCGACCATTTGCTCAAGATCCGCATTGGTCAAGACCTTTGACGGCTGATAGTGCCCGAAGGAAAGGACACGGGACCCGACCATCAGTGTTTCTCCTCGCTCCGTGGACCCGATGCGGATCCGGATTGACCCATGGTCAGCCTATGCAGCGGGCCGACCGCCCTCACGCGGCGTTCACGCCGACCAGTTGATCCGCGCCACAGCCGTCCCGGGCCGGCGCATGGGTCAGGATCGCGTGCTGGAGGCGCTGGAGGCGCGGAGCATGCTCGATCCCGTGGTCCTCGACCAGGTTCCGCCGGACCCTGCCGTAGGTCGCGAGCGCCTCGTCCGTCCGTCCGTCCGCTGATTCAAGCCAACTTCGAACGGCGTGAAACCTGCCCCCGACGGCCGGATGAATGGCTCCGAACCGGATATCCCACGGTGCGATCCGGGCGGGCCCGCGGCCGCCCCCGAGCCGGCCGGAGGCCGCGCCCGGGTGGCATCGAAGGCACCACGCGCACCACCCGGGCGGCCTCTGGACCACTGCGCGGCGCACCGCCCGCGACAAGCGCGGTCCGTGGCGAGGCGCCCGCGAAACTCCACTCACCTGCGGTTACTTCCGGGTGCGTGGGGCGATGCGCGAAACCCTCACCAGCGCGGCGGCCACCGGTCTGATGACCGCTGGGCTCACGATGGGAACGGCGGCAACGGCCTCGGCGGCCTCCGGCTGTTCGGGGTCTTGATCGACACGTGCGAAATCCGGACGAACCTGGGGCGCGTGCTCAGCCGGATTTCGCCGTACTACTCGTCGGCGGACGACGGCACCAACGGTGCGATCAACACCGCCGTGTACCACTACGGGGACGCGACGGCGCTCAACGCGCAGCTGGGGGTCGGCCGGAAGTAGCCGCAGGACATGGGCGACTACAAGTACTACGCCGGTCCCGTAACCCTCACCGGCACCAACGGCCACTGCATCACGGTCGCCGGGGACGCCTCGGACCGGGCCCGCGTCCTGGACACACCCTTCGTCTCCATGGCGTCCACCGTCGCCGTCGCGGCCGGTGCACTGTGCCTGGCCGTGCCCCCAGGCCCGCGCTGCTTCCGGTCCCGACGTGCCGGGGGCGGCGTCCGCGGCCCGGGACTGCGGAGGGACGTGCGTCCTCGGTGCGCGCGCGGCGACCCATCCCGGCTTCGACCCCTTCGTGCTCGACCTGGGCTGCCCTTCTCCTCGCGTTGAGACCGATCAAAGGCCCGGCTGTCCGGCCCGCCACCCCGCGGGCCGGGCAGCCGGGGTCTTTGTATCCGCCGTGTATCACCGGACGCTCGGCTGCCGATCGGATCGCGCCCCGGGCCCCGACGGCGGCCGCCGCGCCCGGTGTCTCCCGTATCGTTCCCTTCGGGCCGCCGGCCGCCTGTGGACGCATGCGGGAACGGCGCTTCGCCCGGCCCGTACGAACAGGAGTCCCGCCCGTGCCCCCGTCCGCCCCGGCCCCGGAATCTTCCCCTCCGGTCCGTGTGCTGCTGGTCGAGGACGACGACCTGATGCGCCGGTCCTTCGCCGTCGCCCTCGAACGCTACGGCTACCGGGTCACGGCCGCCGCCGACGGACTCACCGGCCTGGAGGCCTTCCGCGACGACGACGGCTTCGACCTGCTGACCCTGGACGTGATGCTGCCCGGCCTCGACGGGATCGGCCTGTGCCGCAGGGTCCGGGAGACCAGCCTGGTGCCGGTGCTGATGATGTCCGCCCGCGGCGACGGCCTCGATGTCGTCGCCGGTCTGGAGGCCGGAGCCGACGACTACGTGGTCAAGCCCGTGGACACGTACGTACTCGTGGCACGCATCCGCTCGCTGCTGCGGCGGGCGTCCTACGCGCCCGCCCCGGGCAGCGAGCCCACGGCCGGCCAGGAGGACGTACTGGTCTTCGGGGACCTGACCGTCGACACCGGCGGAATGGAGGTGTCCGTCTCCGGCAGCCCCGTGGCGCTCACCCCCACCGAACTGAAGCTGCTGCTGGAGTTCGCCGCCCACCCGGGCATCGTACTGGAACGGCACACCCTGCTGCGCAACGTCTGGGAGTACGGCTGGGACGGCGACAGCCGGGTCGTGGACCTGGCCGTGCAGCGACTGCGCAAGAAGCTCGGCCGGGAGCGGATCGAGACGGTCCGCGGCTTCGGCTACAAGCTCAGGCGCTGAGGCCGGTGCACCCCCTCCGCCGGCCGTGGTGGCCGGCCCGCGTGCCCCTGCGCTGGAAGATCGCCGCGCTGGCGGCGGCCACGGCCTGCCTGGTCGCCCTGGCGGTGGGCGTACTCGTCCACCTGTGGACCGCACAGGACATCCGCGGCCGGGCCGAGATGGACGCCACCAACACGGTGTACTCCTCAATGGACGTCTACCGGCGCACCGGAGCCCTGGCGGGCGGCGCCGAGCTCGATCCCGTCGAGCTGCCCGCCACCCTGCGCCGCCCGTCCCACGGCGACCGGCGCGTGGCCTACGACGGACGCGTCGACGGGAACCTGGGGCCGAGCGTCTGGGGCGCCCAGCGGGTCGGCGGACCGGGCAGCCCGGTCCTGGCCGTCCGGATCAACATGAGCCCGCAACTCCACGACCTGCGCCGCCTCGACGCGAGCATGGCCGTGGCTTCCGTCGTCTCGCTCGCGGCGGCCCTGCCGCTGGCGGTCTACGGGGCCGGGCTGGTCGCCCGCCGACTGCGCCGGGTCGCCGAGACCGCGAGCCGGATCTCCGCCGGGGACCTCGACGCCCGCACCGGGGCCGGTACGGGACCCGGCTCCGGACCCGGTACGGGGCAGGGCGGCACGGAGCAGGACCGCACGGGCAAGGGCCGCGACGAGGTGGCCGACATCGCCGCCACCGTCGACCTCATGGCCGACCGCCTCGGCCGACGGCTGCGCATCGAGCGGCAGTTCACGGCGGACGTGGCCCACGAACTGCGCACCCCGGTCGGCGGTCTGCTGGCCGCCGCCGACCTGCTGCCGCCCGGCGAGACGGAGGACCTGCTCCGGGCCCGCGTACGCGATCTGCGCGGCCTGGTCGAGGACCTGCTGGAGATCTCCCGGCTGGACGCGGGCGCCGAGGCACCCGTGCACGCCCGGGTCCCGCTCGACGCGGTGGTCCGCGAGGCGGTGGCCCGTACCGGCCTCGACACGGAGGTGGAGACCGGGGACCCCGCGGAACCCGGGGACCCCGCCGCAGCGGTGGAACGCGTGGAGACCGACCCGCGGCGCCTGGAGCGGATCGTCGGCAACCTCGTCGTCAACGCCCACCGGCACGGGGGCAGCCCGGTACGGGTCACCGTCCGGGGCCGCACCGTCGTCGTACGCGACCACGGCCCCGGTTTCCCCGCCGACCTGCTGCGCGAGGGCCCGCGCCGCTTCCGCACCGGCGCCACGGAGCGCGGCGCGGGGCACGGCCTCGGCCTGACCATCGCCCTGGGCCAGGCCCGGGTGCTCGGCGCGGAGCTGTGCCTGGACAACGCCCCGGACGGCGGGGCCGTCGCCACCCTGCGCCTCCCGCTCTGAGCGACCGCTCGCGCGGGCCCCGTACACGACTGCGGCACAACGGCGCGCAGTCCGATACACGGCGGCCCGGGCCCGGATACGTTTCCCCGACAGCCTTCGGCGTGCACCCCTTTCGCTCGCACCGCACCCGAAGTGGAGTCCCCGTGACCGCCGACCCGTTCGCCCCCCGTCTGCCGCACCCGACGCCCGGTATCGCGGCCTCCACCACCGGTCTGTCGAAGGTCTACGGCAGCGGCGACACCCGGTTGGTGGCCCTGGAGGACGTCTCCCTCTCCTTCCGGGAGGCCGAGTTCACCGCGATCATGGGCCCCTCCGGCTGCGGCAAATCCACCCTCATGCACTGCGCCGCGGGCCTCGACTCCGTCAGCTCCGGCTCCGTGCGCATCGGCACCACCGAACTGAGCAGCCTGGGCGACCGGCAGCTCACCGAGCTGCGCCGGGACCGGATCGGCTTCGTCTTCCAGGCGTTCAACCTGCTGCCCACCCTGACGGCCCTGGAGAACATCACGCTTCCGCTGTCCATCGCCGGACGCCGCCCCGACCGGCAGTGGCTGGACCGCGTGGTGTCCATGGTCGGCCTCGCCGAACGCCTGGGCCCCCGGCCCGGACAGCTCTCCGGCGGGCAGCAGCAGCGCGTCGCGGTGGCCCGGGCCCTGGTCACCCGGCCCGCGATGGTCTTCGGGGACGAGCCCACCGGCAACCTCGACTCCCGTGCCGGGGCCGAGGTCCTGGGCTTCCTGCGCGACTCCGTGCGCGAGCTGGGCCAGACCGTGGTGATGGTGACCCACGACCCGGTCGCCGCCGGCTTCGCGGACCGTGTCGTCTTCCTGTCCGACGGCCGACTGGTCGACGAGATGGTGCACCCCACCCCGGACCGGGTGCTGGACCGGATGAAGCAGTTCGACACCCGCGCGCGCACGAGCTGACCCGCCGCCGTCCCCGCCACCTGCGCTCCGCGCGCCCACGCCCCGTACGCCCCCGCCCCGTACGCCCACGTCCCCGAAAGCCACCCACCCATGCTGAAAACCGCCCTGCGCAACGTCCTGGCGCACAAGGCCCGGCTGCTGATGACGGTGCTCGCCGTCACCCTCGGCGTCGCCTTCGTCTCCGGCACCCTCGTCTTCGCGGACTCCTCCACCGCGGCCCACCGGGCCGCCGTGTCGAAGGACTACGCCGACATCGCCGTCTCCGTGACCCCGAAGGACCCCCCGCCGGGGGCTGCCGGGTCGTCCGGGTCCGCCGGGTCCGAACACGCCACCGTGCTCGACGACGCCCTCGCCCGCACGCTGGCCGCGCTGCCCGGCGTCGCCGCCGTACGGCCCTCCGCCGACGGCTCTGCCGCCCTGAACGCCTCGGACGGCGCCCCGCTGCGCACCGGCAGGATGTGGGCGCAGCGCGCGGCCGCGTACGTACCCGGAGCCGACGGCAAGGACAGCCGCTACCCGCTGACCGAGGGCCGTGCCCCGCGCACCGGCGACGAGATCGCCGTGGACAGGGGTACCGCCGCCGCGGGCGGGTTCCGTATCGGCGACGCGATCACCCTGGCCACCGACGGCCCGGTCATGACGAAGCGGCTCGTCGGCATCGTCACCACCCGGGACACCCGGGTGACCGCCGGCGGCACCCTCGCCCTCTTCGACAAGGCCACCGCACAGCAGCTGTTCGCCTCCCCGGGCCGCTACACCTCGATCGACCTGACCGCCGAACCCGGCGCCGACGAGGCCGAACTCTCCCGCCGGGTCGCCGCCCTGCTCCCCGCCGACCGGGCCGAGGCCACCACCGGCAGCGCCCTGGCCGCCCAGCAGAGCGTCCTCGTCGACTCCCTCACCCGCGGCGACGAGAAGCTGTCGCTGATCTTCGCCGGAGTCGCCCTGTTCATCAGGTCGTTCCTCATCGTCAACACCTTCACCATGCTCGTCGCCCGGCGCACCCGTGAGATCGCCCTGCTGCGCGCGATCGGCGCCACGCGCCGCCAGGTCGTCCGCTCCCTCCTCTGGGAGGCAGTCCTCCTCGGCCTCGCCGCGTCGGCCCTCGGATTCCTGCTCGGCCTCGGGATCGCCTCCGTACTCCCGCAGATCCTCAGCACCACCCGGGAGGCGCTGCCGCGCGGGCCCCTGGTGATCGGCCCGCTGCCCGTGGTGGCCGCGCTCGCCGTCGGGGTGGGCATCACCGTGCTCGCCGCGTGGCTCCCCTCCCGCAGGGCGGCGCGGATCGCGCCGGTCGAGGCCATGCGCTCGGCCGAACAGCCGCCCACCGCCACCGCGTCCCGGGTCCGCGGCGCGGCGGGAGCGCTGCTGCTCGCCCTCGGCGCCGGTCTGCTGCTGTCGCTCGCGGGGGCGAAGGACGCCTCCGAGGAGAACCTGCGCAGTGCGATGTTCGGCTGCGCCCTCGTCGTCGTCGCCGTGATCGTGCTGGCGCCGCTCCTCGCCGTCCCCGTGATCCGGCTGAGCGGACGGCTGACCGGACGTCTCGGCATCACCGGGCACCTCGCCCACCGCAACGCACTGCGCGACCCGCGGCGCACCGCCGCGACCGCCTCCGCCCTGATGGTCAGCACGGCGCTGGTCGCCGGGCTCGCCGTCCTCGGCCACTCCACCGGCGAGGCCCTCGACCGGCAGGCCGCGGCCGGCCTGAGCGCCGACTACGTGATCGGCACCCGCACCTCGATGACCGGCATCGACCCGGCCGCCGTGCAGCGGGTGACCGACGTCCCCGGGGTGCGGACGGCGACCGCCGTCACCGACTCCTCCGTGTTCATTGGCGGCGGCGTCCGCCAGATCTCCGGGGTCGACCCGGCCGCCGCCCCGTCCGTCCTGAAGCTCGACTTCGTCAGCGGCTCGCTGAAGGACCTCGGACCGGGGCGCATCGCCCTGTCCCGCACCCTCGCCGGCGAGAACGGCGTGAGCACCGGCGGGCGCGTCAACGCCCGTATCGGCGGCCCCGGTCAGGACCTCACCCCGTACACGGTCGTCGGTGTCTACGAGGACGACCCCACCGCGCAGGACGCCCTGGGCGCCCGTACCGAGGTGCAGCAGAAGAGCCTGAACCCCGGCTCCGTGCAGCGCGTCCTCGTCCGCGCCGACGGCGGCGCCACCAAGGACCGCCTGCGCGCCGCCACGGGCAACAACCCGCTGCTCAAGGTCCAGGACCGGCAGGAAATCGTCCGGGAGGCCGCCGGCTCCCTCGGCACGCTGCTGACCCTGATGTACGGCCTGCTCGCCATCGGCGGTGTGATCGCCGCCCTCGGCATCATGAACACCCTGGCCATGTCGGTCTCGGACCGCACCCGCGAGATCGGGGTCCTGCGCGCCATCGGCATGGACCGCACCGGCATCCGCCGGATGATCCGCCTCGAATCCCTGACCGTGGCCGCCTTCGGCACCCTCCTGGGCCTGGCGGCCGGCCTGTTCGGAGCCTGGGCGGTCGGCGCCCTGACCAACGGGGCGCTGAAGGAGTACTCCCTGACGCTCCCTTGGGACACGCTGCTCCTCCTCTGCCTGGTCTCCCTGATCACGGGCACGGCGGCAGCCGCCCTCCCGGCTCGCCACGCGTCCCGCCTCAGCCCCCTGGAGGCGGTGGCGGAGCTCTGACCGCTGCCTGTGGGTGACACGCCGTGGCACGCCACGGCACGTGGTGGCGCACCGTGGCGCCTCGCGGCACATCGCGGCACTTCGTGGCGCCAGTTGACTTGCAATGGCGCCACGGTGGTGCCACCATTGCGTCATGGACCTCACACCGTACGTCGACAACCTCCGCCACGAGCTCGGAGTGGCCGCCGGGGCCGGCGGCGACGAAGCCCGTGCCCTCGCCGACCGGCTCACCGGTCAGCTGGAGTCGGCGGCCCGCCTGACGCTCCTCAACGCCCTGTCCGACGCCATGGACGAGGTCACCCGTGACCTGGCGCCCGGCTCGGTCGACGTGCGGCTGCGCGGCCTGAACCCCGAGTTCGTGGTGACCGCACCGCCCGCCGCCGACGTCTTCGAGGAGGCCGACACCGCGGTGCAGACCCCGCCTCCCCCGGCACCGGTCCCCGTGGAGGGCGAGGACGGCGCCACCTCGCGCATCAACTTCCGGCCGCCGGCCCAGCTCAAGGCCCGGGTCGAGGAGGCTGCGAGCCGCGAGGGGCTGTCCGTCAACGCCTGGCTGGTCCGCGCCGTGGCAGCAGCCCTCGAACCCGGCACCGCTGGCCGGAGCCGGAGCCGCAGGGAGGCGACCGGCCCGGGCTCCGCCGTGGGCCAGGGCTTCACCGGCTGGGTCCGCTAGGGGGTGTCTTGCCGATCAGGCCGGGCCCACCGACCTGATCGACAAGACGGGCCCTAGGCGCCGCAGGCACCGCACTCCACCCGAGCTCCCCACCACACGCAGCCAAAGGACGGCACAGCCATGCCTGCTTTCGAAACACCCGAACCCCTCTCCGCCACCGTCGAGATCGAGATCGGCCGGGCCCGGATCGTCGCGGGCAAGCGCACCGACACCGTGGTCGAGGTGGCACCGAGCGACCCCGGCAACAAGCTGGACGTACAGGCCGCCGAGGACACCAAGGTCACCTGCGCGGGCGGGAAGCTGCTGGTCAAGGGCCCCAAGAAGCGCTCGCTCTTCGGCAAGGTCGGGGCCGTCGACGTGACCGTCGAACTGCCCGCGGGCTCGGAACTGACCGCCGCCACGGGCCTCGGCGAGCTGGTCGGCGAGGGACGGTTCGGCAACTGCCGCCTCTCCACCGGCGCCGGGGACATCCAGCTGGAGGAGGCCGCGGCCGTACGGCTGAAGACCGCGCTCGGTGACGTCCTCATGGACCACGCGACGGGCGAGACCGAGATCCAGGGGTCGGGCCGCGTGCGGATCGGCCGGATCGACGGCGCGGCGAGCATCAAGAACCTCAACGGCGAGACCGTGATCGGCGAGGTCGGCGGGGAGCTGCGGGTGAACTCGTCCAACGGGCCCATCAGCGTCTCCCGCGCGGAGTCCTCGGTCACCGCCAAGTCCGCCAACGGCGCGATCCGCCTCGAAGAGGTGGTACGCGGCCGGATCACGCTGGACACCGCTGCCGGAGCCCTCGAGATCGGCATCGCCGAGGGGTCCGCGGCCTGGCTGGACGTACGGTCCACGGCCGGCCGCGTACGCAACGAGCTGGGGACGGCGGACGGTCCGGGGCAGTCCCGGGACACCGTCGAGGTCCGGGGCCGCACGAGCATCGGCGACATCGTCATCCGCCGCGCATAGGCGCGGTCGGGCCGAGGGGAGGGGAAGCCCGATGGAACGCGCACCGCAGCAGACCGGCCGCAGCACCCCCGGCACCCCTGACGCCCCCGGCGCCTCGGCCTCCTTCGTCCGCTTCGTGATCTTCGGTGGCGGGGTCGGCCTCGCGTCCAGCGCGGCCGTCGCCCTGCTCGCCGCCGTCCTCCCCTTCACCCTGGCCAACGCCCTGGTCACGGCGGTCTCGACGATCCTCGCGACCGAACTGCACGCCCGGTTCACCTTCGCGTCGGCGTCGGGGCCGGGGCCGGGGTCGGGGCCGGGGCCCACCGGGCGCGGTCCGCTGCGCTGCGGCCTCCGCCACCACCTGCAGTCCGCCGCGACGGCCGCGGCCGCCTTCGCCGTCACCACCCTCGCGACGCTCGCCCTGCACGCCTTCGCGAGCGCGCCCGGTCTCGCCGTCGAGCAGACCGTCTACCTCTCGGCCTCGGCCCTCGCCGGCATCGGCCGCTTCCTGGCGCTGCGCCTGTACGTCTTCGCGACGACCCGCCGGCAGCCCGCCCCGGTCACGCTCGACCTGCGCGCCGCCCCGGCCCGCCGCGAGTTGCTCACCACCGCGTCCTGAACCGCGTACCGAACCGCGTACGGAGCGCGCGCCGCCACCCCGGCGCCGCATGGCGACATTCATGGCGCCACAAAGGCTCGACATGGCGCCAACCTTATGCCACGATGATGGCGCAAGCAAGGCGCAGTCTTGGCGCCAAACCAACGCCACGCCTCACCGGCCCCGGAAGAAAGGCCCGCCCACCATGAAGCCCGCGAACACCGCGAACACCGCGACGGCCACCGCCACCGCCGCCGCCACCGCCACCGCCACCGCCACCGCCACCGCGACGAACGAGACCGACGGCACGCCCCCCGCGGCGATCTCCGCGATCGGCCTGCGCAAGTCGTACGGCGAGAAGGTGGTGCTCGACGGCATCGACCTGCGGATCCCTGAGGGCACGGTCTTCGCCCTGCTCGGCCCCAACGGAGCGGGCAAGACCACGACGGTGGAGATCCTCTCCACGCTGATCACGGCCGACGCGGGCGAGGCCCGGATCGCCGGCCACGACGTGGCCACCGACGCCGACTCCGTACGCCGGCGGATCGGTGTCACCGGACAGTTCGCCGCCGTCGACGGACTGCTCACCGCCGAGGAGAACCTGCTCCTCATGGCCGACCTGCACCACCTGAGCCGCAGCGAGGGCCGCCGCCGCACCGGCGAACTCCTGGAGCGGTTCGAACTCACCGAGGCGGCCCGCAAGAACGTCGCCACCTTCTCCGGCGGTATGCGCCGCAAGCTCGACCTGGCGATGACCCTGGTCGGCCGACCGAAGATCATCTTCCTCGACGAGCCCACCACCGGCCTCGACCCGCGCAGCCGCCGCGTCATGTGGGAGCTCATCCGCAACCTGGTCACGGATCAGGGCGTGACCATCTTCCTCACCACCCAGTACCTGGAGGAGGCCGACCAGCTCGCCGACCGCATCGCGGTCCTGGACCACGGCAAGCTCGTCGCCGAGGGCACCGCGGAGGAGCTGAAGCGGCTGATCCCCGGCGGACACGTACGCCTCCGGTTCACCGACGAGGCCCACCTCGCCACCGCGGCCGCGCTCTTCGGCATCGCCGCCCGCGACGACGAGACGCTCACCCTGCAGATCCCCGGCGACGGCTCCCCCACCCACCTCCGGGCCGTCCTCGACGCCCTCGACCACAGCGGGGCCCGGGCCGAGTCGCTCACCGTGCACACCCCCGACCTCGACGACGTCTTCCTCACCCTCACCGGCCGGCAGAACACCGCCCAGAAGGAGTCGACCCGATGAGCACCACGCACACCACCGCCCCCTCGTACGCCCTGCGCGACTCCATGACGATGCTGCGCCGCAACATCAAGCACATGCAGCGCTACCCGTCGATGACGATCTCGATCCTCGTGATGCCGCTCCTGATGCTGCTGCTGTTCGTGTACGTCTTCGGCGGCGCGCTCGGCACCGGCATCGGGGCGGGCGGCGGCCGCGGCGACTACGTCAACTACCTGGTGCCCGGCATCATCCTGATGTCCGCGACCTCGGGGGCCGTCGCCACGGCCGTGTCCGTCTGCACCGACATGACGGAAGGCATCGTCAAGCGCTTCCGTACCATGTCGATCTCCCGCGGCTCCATCCTCACGGGCCACGTCCTCGGCAGCGTCATCCAGGTCACGGCGGTCCTCGTCCTGGTCACCGGCGTGTCCCTCGCGATCGGCTTCCGGCCGGACGCCTCGCCGATCGAGTGGCTGGCCGCGCTGGGCCTGCTCCTCTTCCTGTCCTTCGGCATGGCCTGGCTGTCCGCCGCGATGGGCATGGGCGCCAAGACCGTCGAGTCCGCGAGCAACGCCCCGCTGCCGCTGACCTTCCTGCCCTTCCTCGGCAGCGCGGTCGTCACCCCGGACTCCATGCCGACCGCCCTGCGCTGGTTCGCCGAGTACCAGCCCTTCACCCCGATCAACGAGACCCTGCGCGGCCTGCTGCTCGGCACCCCGATCGGCAACGACGGCTGGATCGCCCTGGCCTGGTGCGCGGCCCTCGCCGCGATCGGCTACCTCTGGTCCCGCGCGGCCTTCAACCGCGAGGTCACCCGCTGACTCCCGCACCGAAACCGCCGACGGCCGGACCCAGTCCGGCAGTTGGTCATTGCGGAGCCGCAAAGATCAGCCCATCCCCCTCGCCGCCGCGCACGCCCGGAACATCCAGGTCACAGCCACGCCGACGACGCTGCCGAATCGGGGCGACCTCGCGCCGGGCGATCCGCCAGGCTGTCAGCGGTCGGTCAGCTGACCACCCGGCGCCCGCCCGGGAACGCGTCCGCAAGCCCCGCCTTCGTCGCCTTCGTGGGGCTTGACGGAAATACCAAAACCGCAGGTCAGAAACCTGGCACCCAGGTCACTCAGAACGCTGTGCCGTCCTTTCTGGAACGCAGTACGCAACGCCCCAGGTCAGAGCGCACGCTGAAACCTCACCCGCCAGCGCATCCATGCCGCGGCTCTCAGGGGCTGGATGCCCTTCCGGGTCCCCAGATGGAGGCGTGAAGTCCCGGTAGTGACGGCCCACCAGCCACGGCCGTGGGCACCTGCGGGGCTGCTGTTCGCCGGCGACGATCAGAAGGGCAGTCGGCGACGGGTCACCGCGCGGGTGGCGTAGCTCCGGTGCGGGTGTGGTGCGTAGGCCGACTCACGTGATGTCCAGTGCCCAGAGACACCATCCCTGACGGCTGATCCTGAAGTCGCCGCTCGGTATCACCACCTGGAGCCAATCCATGCCTTCCGCCCGGAGGGCGGCTGCTGAGGCTGATCCCTCGCACTCAGTCTCCACGCCCCCAGACCCCGAGCAGGCCCGATACGCGACTCCAATCGCGCACCAGGCCTGTGGCGTCGCCATCGAGACAAAGTCAGGCCTGTTCCCAAGGTGCGGGATTCGGGCGGCGGTGCCACCACCAGCCGACCGGCGTCTGCCCTGCGGAGCCGCCGGTCAGCTCTCTGCGGAGACTCCCTGACGGGTCATCCTCTGTCGCAGCGGCAAACCGCCTGTCCAGCTGCTCCAAGGCCTCATCGAGTAGCTCAGAGACATCAAGCGGCAGGTGGGCACGAATTCCGGCCAGCTCGTCACGCGATTCCAGCCGCTCCCGGTAAAGGTCGGCCGGATACCACCCCGACGGCGCCCACCCGGATTCCATCTGCGTGATGACCCTTTCCCAAACCACCAGGTTGCCCTTCGCGGTCCAGACGGGGCTGCCGGTGCCATCGTCGAGGGAAAGCCTCGCGAGGCCCGAGGCGGCCTGCCGCACCTTCTCCACCGATGCCGCGAAGGCCCAGGCCACCGGCGTGTCCGGCCGCTGTTCCCGTACGATCTCGGCGAATCTCGTCACGGTCGCCCCGGGCAGTTGCGTCACTGGCGCCTCGACGGCAGTGATCGCGTAAAGGGGAGGCTCGTCGTCGGAGAGTTCGAGCCGGGCTCGGGTGAGAACGCCTTCCGGCGTCACCGCCCAGTAGGCACTGGGTGGTGCTTCCTCAGCGGGAAACAGGACGGTCGTCATGGCGGCCTTCGCGAACCCTGCGGCGAGGTCGGACTCGGGCGGCTGATCAGCGACGTGTTCCTGGGCATAGACGTCTAGCGACCAGGCCACATCACCTTGAACTGCCCGGTATTCGCACGAGACGGGCGCATCCCAGTTGCGGAGGTCGGGGTCGCCGTCAGAATCCGCCACGTCCACGTCACCTACCGCGATACCGAGGCATCCGGCAAGTGCGAGGGCCATGGTCTCGGGGCTGACGGGGTCGACGGTAAGGAGGTTGTATGTCACGGATACGTCCCGTTGTAGATGGCCAGCGCTTTCTCGACGATGCCTGGATTGTTCGTGAATCGCGGATTCTTAGTCAATTGCGGCGCGGCGCTGAGGTCTCCTTTCGCTTTGGCAATCTGCTGCAAGGCGGCGTACTCGTTCCTGTCGAGCTTCACAATGCCTGGGCCGGAGTCCGGATAGACCCTTCCCGAACCTTCTACGCCATAGGTGCGCCCGTTCACCTCGTAGCGGTCAGTCTCCGGGACATATTTCGCCTTACCGCTGGCTATGTCAGCGATGTCCTTGGAAACAGACTCCTGTTGGCCCCGCAGGATGACGCTGTTGTCTTTTTTCACCTCGCCGCTGGCCGACCCCGAGACAGTGTGCCGCGCGTTGGGTGGTTTGAGCTCCTTCCCTGCGGCAGGTCCTGCGAGCTCGCTCGATGCCGGCCAGGGACCGCGGCCGGGGCCCGATCCGCTGGCAGCCCCGGAAGACGTCCCCGTTCGGAAGGCGTAGGGGTCACCAGCAGGGAGCCCATCGGGAAGACCGGCGAAGGCGGTCCGAGGCCCACCTAAACCGTTCGCCAGCCCAGGAAACAGCCCGGCGAGTCCGCCTCCCTCCTGGGCGAGCTGGAACGCCTTTCCGGCGCCGCCAAAGGCTCCACCAGTCAAGGTTCCGTAGAATGCTGCGTCCTTCGCCTCATCGAGATTAATGCCGGTCTGAAGGCCCGCGGCTACTTTGAGCGGTTGGGCGACGGCGAGGTCGACGGTGACGGATTCGATGCCTGCAATGGCAGCGGTCGCGAAGACGGTGCCGGCGATGGTGGCGACCTCGGTGGTGAGGGCCACGCCCACGGTCGCGGCGAGCTCGACGATGGTGGCGGTGGCCGCAGCCGCGGCGACTTCGGTAGCACCCAGGGTGAAGAACGCCAGGCCTGTGCCGGCGACGATGACGGCGCCGGCGAGCTCCAGTTCGCGGTCGAGCTTCTTCTTCGCATCGGCCACGGCATCGGCATACTTGTCGATCCCGTCCGCAAGCGAGCGGGGACCGTCGACGAGGTCCTGGAGCCACCCCTTCTTGTCGTGGTAGTAGCGGGCCCAGAAGGGGTCGGCGAACGCGGAGATCGCCTCTCCACTGTTGTTGTGAATCAGCGTCTCAGCCGCCTTGTTGGCGGCCGCCGCGATGTCTTCCATGTCGTCGGCGAACGTTCGCCACGCGTTGGCGATGTTACGCAGTTTGCCTACATTGCCAGCAGGCCACTCGATTCCGGTGATGTCGGTGACTATCTCCCGGACCTTGTCACCGGTGCTCACTGCTGGTGCCCTGGGGCCTCGGGCTCACCGTGGGGCTGAGGTGTGATCTTGCGGAACATGGCCCCGATCAGGGCGTCGTTCTCTATGTGCCCGTCGGCCATGTCGGTCATTGCCGTGTGGATGCTCGCCAGGCCGTCCTTGATGATGCCGGCAGACTCCTCGATCCGGGCCACGATCGGCCCGTACTTGTCGTGGAACTGCTTCCCCGGGTCGTCATCTCCCCAGGCCGCCCCAGCTTTCGCCAGCGACGTGCGAAGCGTACCCAGAGCCTTGCCAAGCGCCTCGCTCTGATCGTGGAACGTCGGTGCTGTCGCCTTCAGATCCGCCATCTTGATGTCAAGGATCTTGCCGTCGTCGCCCACTTGTGTCCCCTCCCGTTGCACTCGCGGCCATTTGACCCTAACCGCGCCTGATCGTCCGCAACTATGGAGAGCTCAAAGAACAAGCAAAGATCAACTACGCGGACGCCGACGACCGCCGTGACAACCCGTCGGGACGGAACGGACACTAAGGTGGGCAAGCGGGCCCCTAGTTGTATTGCCCTGGCAGGTTATGGACGGGTGATGCAGGTCTCGGCTGAGGCGTCTTGAATGGGTGAGGGCCTTCCGGGTTCGGTGTGGATTGCGACATCCCCACCGACCAGCAGAAGTCCCTCATGCCCCGGTCGCCGGATAGATACTGCTCAACCGGTCCCAGAGCCCGGTCGGAGGTGTGGGGATCCATCCCCAGCGCGGGGCGGTCACCAGTTCCTCGGTCAGGTGAGTGCAGGCTCCGGGAAGGTGCGCGCACTGCGTCGGGGAGATCAGAATCGCGTCCGCACGGAAGCGTCGCCACTCTTGCTGAGGTGAGGTCACAGGGCGCGCCCTTGGCACGGATCCGACCGGCAAGCATGCACAGCCCCGCCCAATGACGAAATGACAGCGATCGCAACGCTCTTCCTTCACGGTACCCGCCCACCCTCACGTCATACCGGTGTCCACACGGCAGACGATCTTCCCGTCGAACTCCGCGAACCCCAACGACTTGCACAAGGCGCGCGCGCCGGGGCTGTCGTGGTCCGTCACCCACTCGACCCGGCTGCATCCGGGACGTGCGGAGGCCAGGGCACGGAGCTCGTCCATGACACGGGCGCCGACGCCCTGACGGCGGAGGCCAGCCTGGCCCACCAACTCGTCTACCCGTACCGCGCCGACTCCGAGTCGGTCCACAGCCAGTTCGACCTCGGCCTCTGGAACCGCCGCATGATCGCCTACGGCGTCGAACGCCAGAAGCTGTTCGTCCTGGGCTTCGCCCTCTCGCAGAACGCCACCAGCCACCAGCTCCACCTCAGCAAGGCCGCATAGACCGAGATCCACAGCCCCCGCAGACACCGCGACGGCCGTGCCCACAGAGGGCGCGGCCGTCTTTCGTGCCCCGGGTCCACAGCCGACCAGAGCCACCCCGGACGCGAAACGGACATCCAGCAGCGCTTCGGCAACGCCGCCACCGTCCCGACAGAGGCCCCACGCACCCGACATCGCCGAAACGCGCAGGTCACAGGGCCCGAGATGGACGTGGCCGAGGCGCACGCCAATCGAGGCGACCTCGGCCAGCCTGATCCGCTAGGCTGTCAGCGGTCAGACGGCTACCAGGCGTGTGCCCGGGAAAGTGTCCGCCAGGACGCCGCCCCGCCCGCATACGTACGCAAGCTGACCAGGACGTTTGTCAGTCCGCGTCGACCTGCCCCACCGGGGTTTCCGACACGGTTCGCGACAAGCCCCCGCCTTCGTAGCTCAGGGGATAGAGCACGGCTCTCCTAAAGCCGGTGTCGCAGGTTCGAATCCTGCCGAGGGCACGAGCGAGGTCCCTCAGCCGATATCGGCTGGGGGGCCTCTTCGCGTTGTGGTTGCATGGCACGTGTGTCGCGTGGCGCCGCCTACTGAGATGTGGGCCGGGCGGTGGTCGGGCAGGCACCTGGTGTTGAAGGGCCGGGCCCATGGGCACATACGCCACCGGCTACGGGTGATCTCCCTCGGTTGTTTCGCTGCCGTCGCACGCACACACACCGTGAGGAATCCACACTCCGTGTCATCGTTCAATCGCACCGTCATCGAAGAGTTCAGGGCCAACGCCGGCCGCGTCGGCGGGCCCTTCGAAGGTTCCGAGCTGATCCTGCTCACCACCACCGGAGCCAGGTCCGGCAAGCCGCACACCGTCCCGCTCGGGTTCACCCGCGGGGGCGGCGATGACGGGGAGCTGTTCGTCGTCGGGTCCGCCGCCCGGGCCGACCGGCATCCCGCCTGGTACCACAACCTGCTCGCGCTGCCCCTCGTACGGGTCGAGACCGGGGCCGAGGAGTACGAGGCCGTCGCCGCCCCCGCCGAAGGGGCGCGGCGCGATGCGCTGTTCGCGCGGATCGTCCGGGCGGAGCCCGGGTACGGGGAGTACCAGGCCCGCACCCGGCGGGTGATCCCCGTCGTCGCGCTCCAGCGCACCCACGAGGTCGCCTCCGGGGAGGGCGGGATCGCCGGCAAGCTGCTCGACGTGCACGGCTGGCTGCGGGCGCAGCTGGCCCGCGTACGGGAGCTCGCGCGGGCGGAGTCGCAGGGCGCCGGGGCGGCCTCGCTCGGGCTGCAACTGCGCCAACACTGCCTCGCGTTCTGCCACTCGCTGCAGTTCCACCACCGGAGCGAGGACGCCGGCCTCTTCCCGTACCTGGAGCAACAGCACCCGCACATGCGGGAGTTCTTCCACCGGATCGGCGCCGAGCACGCCACCATCGCCCGGCTGCAGGAGGAGCTGGTCCGCGCACTGGACGCGCCCGGCGCCGGATTCAGCGAGCGGGTGGAGCGGATGAGCCGGGAGATTGAGGCTCATCTCGACCGCGAGGAGGCGCAGTTGCTCCCGGTGCTGCGGGCCCTGGAAGCATGACGCGGGCCTCGGCGCCGCCCGCCTCTCCGTTGCGGAAGGTGAGGGTGGCGCCGAGGATCCGGGCCTGGCCGGCGGCGATGGTCAGGCCCAGCCCGTGGCCCTTGTTCGTGCCCTCCGTACGGAACCGCTGCGGGCCGGCGGTGAGCAGGTACTCCGGATACCCGGGGCCGGCGTCCGTCACCGTCAGGGTCCGGCCGTCGACCGTGAGCGTGACCGGGGCCGCGCCGTGACGGTGCGCGTTGGCCACGAGGTTGCCCAGGATCCGCTCCAGGCGCCGTCGGTCCGTGTCCACGCGCAGGGAGCCGCGCACCTCCAGGGCCGTGTCGGTGCCGGAGGCGCTGACCCACCGGCCCGCCAGGTCGGCCAGGTCGTAGGAGTCCAGGTCCACGCGCTCGCTGCGGGTCTCCAGCCGGGAGATCTCCAGCAGGTCCTCGGTCAGCGCGCGCATCGCCTGCACCCGGTCCCGTACGAGCTCGGCCGGGCGGCCCGGCGGCAGGAGCTCGGCGGCCGCGTTCAGGCCGGTCAGCGGGGTGCGCAGCTCGTGGGCGACGTCCGCCGTGAACCGTTGTTCCGCTTCGAGCTTGCCCTGCAACGACGAGGCCATGGTGTCCAGGGCCCGGGAGACCGCCGCCACCTCGTCCTTGCTGCGCGTGCTGTCGTCGACCCGCGCGTCCAGGTCACCGGCGCTGATCCGCCGGGCGACCTGCGCGGTCAGGTGCAGCCGCCGGGTGATCCGGGTGACGACGAACGCGCCGATGAGGAGGGTGCCGCCGATGGCGAGCCCGGAGGAGCCCAGAATGGCCCGGTCCAGTTCGGCGATGGTCCGCTCGCTGGCGCGGAAGTCCACCGAGACCGCTATCGCGGTGCCCTGGGCGGCGGGGCCCGCCGCCCACATCACGGGGCGGCCGCGGTGCGTGCCGACGGCCGTTCCGCGCTTGCCGCCGACCGCCAGGGCGCGCAGCTCCGGCGGGAGGCCCGGCGGGTCGATGCCTTCGCCGCGCGGCATGCGCGCGCCGGTCTCGTACGCCTCGATGGCCCGTTCCAGCCTGGTCAGCGCCTTCTCGCGGGCCGTGCCGACGGTCTGGCGGGTCATCGCGCCGTGCACGAGGCAGCCCAGCAGCGCCGCGAGTCCGCAGCACATGAGGGTGATGAAGACCGTGGCCTTCCAGGTCAGGGTCGAGGTCCAGGCGGGCAGCCGCAGGCGCGGCCGCAGCCGCTCGCCGCGCTGCATGTCGTTCATGGTCAGCTCACGGTAATGCGGCCACCCCGGCGGGCGAGCGGCGGGATCCGGCCGGATCGCACCGGATCCGGCCAGATCGCATCAGGTCATGCCACCAGGTCGGCGTAGAAGATCACGTTGTGGGTGCGGTGCCCGTCCTTCAGTTCGCCGCCACAGGTCAGCAGGCGCAGCTCGGGGCGGTCGGTGCGCCCGCAGACCTTGTCGGTCGGGAAGTCCTTCTTGTTCACGTCCTCGATCTCGCGGATTGTGAACCTGGCCGTCCGCCCGTCCTCGCGCGGCACCTCCACGAGGTCGCCGAGCCGGATCCTCCCGACGTCCTTCATCAGCGCCGGGCCGTGCCCGGTGTCGAAGTGCGCGACGAGCACGGAGACGCCCTTCTCGCCCGGGGTGACCCCCTGTGTCCACCAGCCGGGGGTGTCCGCTTCGGTGTCGGGGTCCGGCACGCCCAGCTCGCCGGAGGCCGGATCCACCGTCAGGTCGACCGTCTTCCTCGCGTCCACGCCCGCCGCGTCGATCTTCATGCCGGTCGGCCTCGACGGGGGCAGGGCCGCCACGGCGTCCGCCACGGGGGCGAGGGCGGGGGCGGCGGTGCTGCCGACCTCGGGGGCCGGCGGCAGCTGCGGCCCGCCGCCACAGGCCGCGAGGGCCCCGGTGGCCGCCGCGGCGAGGGCCACGGCCGCCACCACGCGGCGGATGCGTCCGACGCCGCGGACCGGGCCGTGAGCGAGGGCGGGGGCAGAAGGGGAGGCGGGAGCGGAGGCGGAGTCGGAGTCGGAGTCGGGGGCAGATCGGCTGGTCATGGACTCGACGCTACGCAGGACATATGTGGATGTTCCGTCGGTGAGGTAACGGCGGTCCGGCCACTCCCGCGCAACGACGTCACACCAAGACGCACGAAGCCCTCCCGGCCGCGACCGGAAGGGCTGTGCCATCACACGGTCAGCTCAGACCACTGCTGCGTTCGCCGATACGGTCGCCCTGCGGAGTCCCGGCCCGCTTGAGCGCGGCCTTCGTGTGCAGTCCGCCCTTGACCTTGCTCCGTACCGGACCGTCGAAGCCGTGACCCGCGGAGCGCGGCGGTTGCACCGGCTCCTGCGCCTTCGCGATGGCCGCCCGGACATCCCGCTTCTGCTCTTTGTTCATCCCGTCGTCAACTCCTTCGGGAAGCACCCAATCGGACTACTGGGATCGTATGCACATATACGGACCAACGCACCCGGACCGGTGGCAAAGAATTCCGATCAAGAGCCCTGATCAAGAGCCCTGATCAAGGACGCGGCGGCGCCGGACGGTTCGGCTGCCCCAGCGTCTGGTGCACCAGGTCCTCCGGGCAGGGCGTCCCCCGCGGCAGCTGGTACTTCGCCGCCACCCGGTACTCCCCCGGCGCCGGCGCCAGCAGCTCCGTCCACACGTCCCCGGTGTCGTCCGGAGCGGCCTTGAACAGGCATCCCGCCGTGTTCGCGTACTGCTTCCGCAGCGCGCCGCCCTCCCCGCTCCCACCCCGCGCCTTGGAGGCGAAGGTCTCCTGCGGCGGCGGCACCGGCTTGCCCGCCGCGTCCACCAGCCCGAGCCACGGCGAGTGCGGGATCCGCACCAGCACCCGTCCCGGCTGCTTCACGTCGACGACCAGCCGGTCGGCGCTCGCCCGCACCACGGTCGCCGGCCCGGACACCAGGTCGGTCGGCGCGAGGACCTTGAAGAGCTGCCAGTTCGCGTCGCCCCACACCTGCTGGAGGTACGGGACCCCCGCGCGCACCAGCTTCGCCTCGTCCTCCCCGCCCGAGTCGGGTTTGTCGGCCGGCAGCACCACGTAATGCACGGCCCAGCGCTCCAGCCAGCCCCGGTAGCTGTCGGCGGTGAGGCTGTCGTCGTAGAAGAGCGGGTTGCGCTCCAGGTCGGCCTGCCGGTTCCAGCCGCGCGCGAGGTTCACGTACGAGGGGAAGGCGGAGGACTCGCGGTGACTGCTGGCCGGGACCACCTCGACCCGGCCGCGCTCGGCGCCCGCCTTCTGCAGCTGGTCGACGAGCGGGGCCAGCTCGCGGCTCCAGGAGGCCAGCGGGGTGGTGCGGACGATGTCCGTGACGCTGTTGGTGGTGATCCAGGCGTTCAGCCCGACGACCGCCAGCAGCACCCCGTACCAGCGCCGCGAGCGCGGCACCTCGTACGGGAGGGCCGCGAGCAGCACGGCCCCGCCGAACAGCATCACCAGGCGGGTGACGTTCGAGCCGACCTGGGAGTCGATCACCCAGGTGAGGAAGACCCCGAGGGCGTAGACGGCCGAGGCGATCCGGACGGTCTTCCACCGCCTCGGTACGAGGAACAGGATCAGCAGCCCGAACACGAACGGCAGCCCGGCCGAGCCCAGCTTCATCGGCTGCGTCCCGGAGAACGGGAACAGCCACGCCGACAGCCCCACCACGGCCACCGGGGCCAGCCCCAGCGCGTACGCACCCGGGCGCCGCCCGCTCAGGAACAGCGCGGCCGCGATCACCCCGAGGAACAGCCCGGCCACGGGGCTCGCGGCGGTCGCGAGGCCGGCCAGCGGGGCCGCGACCGCGGCCTTGGCCCAGCGCCGCTCCGCCCACTTGCGGGGCCAGCAGAAGACGGCGGCGACGGCGCCGAGCGCGAACATCACGCCGAGGCCGAAGGTGACGCGGCCCGAGAGGGCGTTGCAGAAGAGTCCGTAGACCCCGGCCAGCGCGGGCCACAGAGGCTCGCGCACGGCACCGCGGCAGCGGGTCAGGATCAACGCGAACAGCCCGGCCGAGACGGTACCGGCGATCATCATCGTGGTCCGGACGCCGAGCATGTGCATGAGGTACGGCGAGACCACGCTGTACGAGACGGGGTGCATGCCGCCGTACCAGGCGAGGTTGTACGCGGAGTCGGGATGACGGCCGACGAACTCGGCCCAGGCGTCCTGCGCGGCCAGGTCGCCGCCGCTGTTGGCGAAGGCGAAGAACCAGACGACGTGCAGCAGCCCGGCGACGACGGTGGCGACGGCCACCGGGCGGCGCCGGGCCCCGTCGAGAAGGGCCCGCAGCCGCCCGTGGAGCGGCCGTATGCCGCCGGGCTCGCCAGTGGCGGCAGAAGCGGCATCGGCACCGGCGGCGCCCCCGGTACCGGCACCCGCACCGGCACCGGGAGCGAAAATGACAGTGGTCCCGGTACCGGGACCGTCGTCACCGCTGCCGACGGCCGACGCGTTGGCCTCCTGGCGTCGGCCCTGCTGCTCAGCGGTGGTCACTGCCGCACTCCCCACACATGAGTCCACACTTCCCGGGAGCCAAGACGCGGCCCGGCGCCCCGAGGTTGCCCGGGGCGCCGGATCCACGTTCTCACCGGATGTCAGCCGACGCGCGTCAGCTTGCTGCCGATCCCCGGTGCAGCGAGGTCGCCCTTCAGCGCCACCGGCACCTTGACCTGGCTGGCGCCCTCGCCCACGGTCAGGAACCCGACCTCGGTACCGGCCTTCGCGGTCTGCGGCAGCTTGCCGCCACCGTCCCCGAGCTTGACGTCCACGGTCAGCGAGGCCCAGCCGACCGCCTGCACGTCCGCGGTGGCGACGACCGGGGTCCGGCCGCCGAGACCGTCGTCGACGTAGCCCACGACAGCGCCCTTCTTCACGACGGTCGCGCCCTCGAGGGCCTTCTGGGTGGCGAGCATCAGCTGCTTGCTCGCGGCGATGACGGTGTCGATGATCGGCGCCTTGTGCTGGCCGAGGACGGCTCCGACGATCAGCTGGTTGGTGTCGCCGACCTTCTTCTGCGCGGCGAAGAGGAGGTTTCCGCCCGCCTTCGTCGTCGTACCGGTCTTGATGCCGAGCGAGTCGTTGTACGGGACCAGGCGGTTCCAGTTCGGCCAGTTCTTGCCCGACGGGTCGACCCAGCTGGGCTTCTTGGTGATGTCCAGCAGCGTCTCGATCTCGACGAGCCTCAGGCCCAGCTTCACCTGGTCCTCGGCGGTGCTGACCGTGGTCGCGTCCAGACCCGAGGGGTCCGTGTACGTGGTCTTGGTCATGCCGAGTTCCTTGGCGGTGTCGTTCATCTTCTTGACGAACGCCTCCTGCGAACCGGAGTCCCAGCGCGCGAGCAGCCGCGCGATGTTGTTGGCCGACGGGATCATGAGGGCCGCGATCGCGTCGTACTCCGAGATCTTGTCGCCCTCCTTGACCGTGTCGAGGGTCGACTCGTTGTCGGTCGAGTTGTTCTTCTTGCCCTCGGTCTCGGCCGTCTTGTCGATGTCGATCATCTGGCCCTGCTCACCCTTCTTGATGGGGTGGTCGCGCAGGATGATGTACGCCGTCATCGACTTGGTGACGCTCGCGATCGGCACGGGCTTCTGCTCGCCGGACTGGCCGAGCGTGCCGAGGCCGGCGGCCGCCATGTACGCCTGGCCCTCGGCGGGCCACGGCAGCTGGGGCTTGGCACCGTCGAAGGTGTACGAGGACTTTTCGGTCATCACGAGCGTCGGCTCGGGCAGCGGGCGCACCAGCTGCACGACGGCCAGGATGATCGCCAGGAGCGCGACGAGCGGCGCGTAGATCTTGAACCGCCGGACGGCGGTGCGCATGGGGCTCGGCGGCGGGGGCGGGTTGTTCGTGAGGTCCGCCAGCATGTCGAGCGGCGGCTTGGGCGGCAGCGGCTGCTGCGTGGTCCGCTCGGACCGGTCGGACAGGTCGATCCGGGGGGTGGCGGGCACCGGGGGCTTGGGCGGCCGGCCGGCCGTGGGCGTCGGAGCGATGCCCTCCGGGCGCAGCGGCACGAAGGTGCTGCCCTTGGGCGCCTCGGCGGCGGGCCGGGCTTCGGTGGGCTTGGTGGCCTCGCCCGGCTTGGCCGGGGCCGGCTTGGAGAGAGCAGGCTTGACGGCGGCGGGCTTCGGGGTGTCCGCCTTGACCGCGTCCACCTTCGGGACACGGAAGACGGCGGTGCGCTCGCTGTCCGCCGGCTTCCCGGCCGGAGCCGGAGCCGGAGCGGAAGCCGGAGCGGAAGCCGAAGCGGAATCGGGCTTCACGGCCCGGAAGACAGCCGTACGCTCACTGTCGGCGGACTCTTCGGCCGCGGGCGCGGGCTTGGGCCGCTCCGGGGCGGGGGCTGAAGCGGAATCCAGCTTCACGGCCCGGAACACGGCCGTACGCTCACTGTCCGCGGACTCCTCAGTCGCGGGCTTCTCGGCCTCGGCAGCCGGCTTCGCCGCCTCGGAAGCAGGCTTCACGGCGCGGAACACAGCCGTGCGCTCACTGTCCGCGGGCTGCTCGACCTCGGGCTTCTCGACCTCGGCCGCCGGAGCCGGAGCCGGAGCGGAATCCGGCTGCACGGCCCGGAACACGGCGGTGCGCTCACCGTCCACGGGCTGCTCGACCTCGGGCTTCTCGACCTCGGCCGCCGGAGCCGGAGCCGGAGCGGAATCCGGCTGCACGGCCCGGAACACGGCGGTGCGCTCAC
>NZ_JBICZI010000021.1:52658-54375 GCF_043201855.1 Streptomyces sp. NPDC048257 | reverse complement strand
CACTGTCCGCGGGCTGCTCGACCTCGGGCTTCTCGACCTCGGCCGCCGGAGCCGGAGCCGGAGCGGAGTCCGGCTGCACGGCCCGGAACACGGCGGTGCGCTCGCTGTCCACGGGCGAGTCCACGGCCGGGGGCGCGTCCGAATCGGAATCGGAATCGGAAGAACCGGAAGCAGAAGCGGAATCAGAGTTCGGCTCCTCTTTACGGGCTTCCGGCGTGCCGGACACGACGGCGTCGGCCTCGTCCGCGGCGGCCCCGTCCTCCACCGAAGCGGAACCTTCGGCCTCACCCGGTCCAGCCTCGGCGTCCGCATCCGCGTCCTCGGCGGAGGCCACCCAGGCCGCCACCGCATCCCGCAGCGCATCCCGCTCGCCGGCTCCGGCCTCGGCCTCGACGTCCGCTTCACCCTCAGCTTCAGGCTCGGGCTCGGGCTCGGGCTCGGGCTCGACGGCTCCGTCGCCGCCGTCACCGACGCGAGCGACCCCGCCGCCCTCGGGATCCCGCGGCCGGAACACCGACAGCCTCGGATCGCGCCCCGCGGACGACTCCGCCGCCCCCGGCGCTCCTTCATCTACCGACTTGTCGGGGGACTCGCCCGCCACCGTTCCTCCTCCATCGCCGCCACGTCCGGCTGTCCGAATGTCTAACAGTGTCCCGTCTCGGGGGCATCGCCCCCGTGCGAGACGAGAACGACATAGCTGCGGGTTCCCCCACAAAGCGGCCACGCGCTCTCGACAGATGAATGTGAGAGGCGTCACCCTGTCACTCATCCACGCGGGGAGGCATGGATGGGCAGGAGCCGCAGAACAATTCCGGAGGAGCTTCTGCTGCTCGCCTTGGACCCGGCCACGGGTACCACGGCGCAGCCGCAGTCGCTCGACCTCGGCCTGGCCGGGGCACAGCTAGTGGAGCTGGCTCTGGCAGGACGGATAGCCCCTGATGGGGATCGTATCGCCGTGGTGATGCCACGGCCGACAGGAGATCCGACTCTGGACTCCGCACTGGAACTGCTGCGCAGGCGCGGCAGCCCGGTACGGGCCGTCCACTGGATCGGCGGACCCCGGCTGGGGCTCCGTCAGATTTACCTCGCACATCTGGAGCGCTGCGGCATGGTTCATGCCGTTGCGGGACAAATGTGCGGAGTGTTGCCGACGACTCGCTACCAAGCGACGGACACGGAGATCAGCCGGGAGATCCGAGCCCGGCTCGACAGTGCGATCCGCACCGGCGTACCGCCGGACCCGCGGACCGCGGCGCTCGCCGCACTGGCCCACGCGGTCGGACTCGGCAAGCACCTGTACCCCGGCAACGAGGGGCGGTCGTCCAGGTCCCGACTGCGGGACCTGATCCGGCACGACCCGATGGGCGGACTCGTGGCGCACGCCGTGATGGACGTCCAGAACGGTGTGGCCGCACAGCCACGCCGTGACCGCGCACCCGCACCGCCGGCCCGGGCCACGGCGAGCAGCGTCCCGCTGCAGCCGCGCCGGACGGGCGCGATGGCCCGCGCGGCCGCGCACTGATCCACCCGCTCGATCGCACCACCATCGCACCACCATCGCAACGCCACCGCCGAGACCGACGTCCGCGAGGACCCGGTCCGGGCAGCCGCCAGCGCGGGGGGGGGGGGGGGCGGGTGGGCGGGGGCCCCCCCCCCCCCCGCGGGGGTTTGGGGCGGTGCCCCCCCGCGCCCCCCCCCTGGGGGGGCGGGAGGGGAC
>NZ_JBICZI010000021.1:0-52651 GCF_043201855.1 Streptomyces sp. NPDC048257 | reverse complement strand
CGCCCCCCCCCCCCCCCCCCCCCCCCCCCCCCCCCCCCCCCCCCCCCCCCCCCGCCCGCGCGCCCCGGGCCCGGCCCCCCCCCCGGGGGGGGGGGGGGGGGGCGGGTGCGCCGCCCCCCCCCCCCCCCGCGTCTGTGTTTCGGGCCGTTCCCCAGCGGCGCCGCCCGCTTCGGTGGCAGTCTGCTCAACACCAGATACGCAGAGAGACAGCTGTAACGACAGAAGAAGGCGGAGGTGCCGTTCACGTGGCGTCCAATGTCAATCCCACCGTCCGACGCCGCCGACTGGGCATGGAGTTGCGCAAGCTCCGTGAGGACAAGGGCATGACGGCCGAGCAGGTCGCCGAGCGCCTGCTCGTCTCCCAGTCGAAGATCAGCCGACTGGAGAACGGCCGCCGCTCCATCAGCCAGCGCGACGTCCGCGACCTGTGCGACGTCTACGAGGTCGAGGACCGCCGCCTCATCGACTCGCTCATGCAGATGGCGAAGGACTCCCGCCAGCAGGGCTGGTGGCACGCCTTCGGCGACATCCCGTACAGCGTCTACATCGGCCTGGAGACGGACGCCGCCAGCCTGCGCACGTACGAGCCCCTGGTGATCCCGGGGCTGCTCCAGACCACCGAGTACGCCCAGTCCCTGGTCCGCGGCGCCTGGCCGGAGACGGCCCCGGCCGACGTGGACAAGCGCGTCCAGGTCCGGATGCACCGCCAGAAGCGGCTCTCCGAGACGGAGAACAACAACCCGGAGCTCGGGCCGCTGCGCCTGTGGGCGGTCATCGACGAGGCCGCGCTGCGCCGGCGGGTGGGCGACGCCCAGCTGATGATCCGGCAGCTGGAGTACTTGATAGAGCAATCGGAGCAGCCGCACGTCACGGTGCAGGTGATGCCCTTCGAGCTGGGCGCGCACCCCGGCGTGAACGGCCAGTACGCGATCCTGGAGTTCCCGGACGCGTCCGACTCGACCGTCGTCTACATCGAGGGCGTGACGAGCGACCTGTACCTGGAGAAGGCCAACGACGTCCAGAAGTACAGCGTGATGTACGAACACCTGCGCGCGCAGGCCCTGAACGTCGACCAGACCCGTGACTTCATCGCGGGGATCATCAACCAATATGCAGACAAGGGCGCATAGGGGTGGATGTGACCGGGGATCCACCGGGATCCACCGGGATCCTCCGGGGCGTGTGGCGAGCGGGCCGGTACGGTACACCGTCACTCCCCAGCCACAGAAGGCTTGAATGGAATATGCCACCCGGTCGGGTGAATGGTCCCTTCACCTGTCAAGAGCTGCCGGTAGCGTCGATCAGGTCAGCCGGAAAAGTGGCCGACAGGACACCGGAACTACCGGAACTACTCGCTCACCGGAGAGAAACATGGCTATTCGCCAGGGCGCCACGGCCAACTGGATCAAGTCCTCCTACTCCGCCAACGGCGCCTGCGTCGAGGTCAAGTCCCCTGTCATGACGGCCATCGCCGTCCGCGACTCGAAGGCGCAGGACGGACCGTCCCTCACCTTCACGCCCGACTCCTGGACCTCGTTCGTCGCCGACGTCACCGAGGGCCGGCCGGGACGCCTCGCCTGAACATCTCGGCGCGCCCAGCCGTCCCCGGATTCCACGGATCCCCTACCGTCCGGTCCTCGCTTCCAGCACCAGCGGGACCGTCCACTGCACCACTCGCAGCATCTGCACCACTCGCAGCATCTGCACCACTTGCACCACTGTCTGAAGCCCTCTCGACCGACCCGCCGTCTTGGCCGAGGGGGCTCGGCCATGCCCGGGGCGCCGGCCCCTCCCCTCAGCGCAGCTGATCGACGTAACGGTCGGTCCCCGGCACCGTGGGGATGAACGGCGCCACCAGCTCCACCCGCCCCAGCCCCGCCTCCGCGACCTCCGCGTCCAGCCCCTTGAAACGGTCCCAGCAGGTCCGGGGGTCCTCCTGCAGGAACCACAGCAGGGTGAGGCGGGTGTCGATCCCCTCCACCTGCTTGACGTACGTCATCCGGTCACCCGGCAGGGGGGTGGGCCTAAAGACCGTCACCATCGCGGCCGGACCGCCCTGCAGCCGCCTCGGCAGGGCGCGCGAGCGCAGCCACTCCAGCAACTCGGCCCGCTGCTCGGGCCCGTCGGCGTCGACGACCTGGACCACGAGACCGGCGTAGGGGTGGTCCATCGCATGGAAGTCCCGCGGGCCGGCGGCGCCGTCGCGGTAGACGGTGGCCGCGTGGTCCTGGAAGGACGTGAAGACGTGGGTGCGGTCCTGGTAGACCCGCCCGTCGCGGTTCAGCCGCTTGTTGATGCCGACGGTCCACTTCATGTGCTCGTCGTAGCGGCCCCGGGTGACCCAGTACGTCGATATGTAGCAGCCCGCGGTGACGGGCTGGGCGACGGCCGACTTCTCCGGGTAGCGCAGCTCCTGCAGCTCGCGGGTGGCCACCCAGCGGCGGCCCGCGTACATCCAGGGCATGGCCATGGCGCCGGCGTAGTAGTGGTCGTCCTCGTACCAGCGGTTGTACGCGTACTCGTGGCCCGGGTGCGGCTCCACCATGGTGATCAGCGCATGGCCGGGGCGGACGCCGTAGGGGCCGACGGCCGCGAGCTCGGCGTAGTCGTCGACGCGGGTGCCCTGCTGCGGGTCCTGCGCCCCCTGCGCCCCCTGCGGGTCCTGCGGGGCCTGTTGCTGCTCCTGCGGGTTTCGCTCTCCTGTGGTCATGGGACCGGTCTAGCTGATGCGACGTCAGATGGGGAGGGTCGCGGTGCCCGGTCCACCACGTGATACATACGTGCCGTCTACAACTTTCCCTCGTTACGATGCGCGCACCCGCCTCCCGAAGGAGCTGTTCGTGCCCGCCGCCGCCATCGCACCACCGCCCGCGTTCGCCGCCCGCGCCACCTCCGTGGAGGGCTCCCCCGTACGCGAGATCCTCGCGCTCACCGAACGCCCCGGGATCATCTCCCTCGCCGGCGGCCTCCCCGCGCCCGAGCTCTTCGACACCGAGGGCCTGCGGGCCGCGTACGACGCCGCCTTCGCGGTGTCCGCGCGGCGCGCGCTCCAGTACTCGACCACCGAGGGCGCACCCGAGCTCCGCGCGGCCGTCGCCGCCCGGGCGACGGCGCGCGGCCTGCCGACCGGCCCGGACGACGTCCTCGTCACCTCGGGCTCCCAGCAGGCCCTCGCCCTCATCGCCGCCACCCTCGTCGAACCCGGCGACGCGGTCCTGGTCGAGAACCCCACTTACCTCGCGGCGCTCCAGTGCTTCCGGCTGGCGGGGGCGCGGGTCGTGCCCGTGCCCTGCGACGAGGACGGCATCCTCCCGGACGCGCTGGCGGACATCGTCGCGCGGGAACGCCCCAAGCTCCTCTACACCGTCCCCACCTTCCAGAACCCGACGGGACGCACCCTCCCGGCCGGCCGCCGGGCCGCGGTGGCGGACATCGCGGCGCGGCTCGGGCTGTGGCTGGTGGAGGACGATCCGTACGGGGACCTCCGCTACGAGGGCTCCGACGTCCCGTGGCTCGCCGCGCACCCGGGGGCGGAGGACCGTACGGCCCTGCTCGGCAGCTTCTCGAAGGTCATGGCCCCCGGGCTGCGGCTGGGCTGGCTCCGGGCGCCGGCGGCGCTGCGGCGGGCCGCGGTGGTCGCGAAACAGGCGGCGGACCTGCACACCTCCACGGTGGACCAGCTGGCCGCGGCGCACTACCTGCGCACGGTGGACCTCGACGCCCACATCGCCACGGTCCGCACGGCCTACCGCGAGCGCCGCGACGCCCTGCAGACGGCGCTGAGCCGGACCCTCCCGGCCGACTGCGACTGGAACCTGCCGGCCGGCGGGATGTTCGTCTGGGCCCGCCTGCCGGAGGACCACGACGCGGCGGCCCTCCTCAGAACGGCCGTCACGCACGGCGTCGCCTTCGTCCCGGGCGCGCCCTTCCACGCCACCGCCCCGGACCCCCGCACCCTGCGCCTCTCCTTCACGACCCACACCCCGCAGGAACTCACCGAGGGCGCGGCCCGCCTGGGCCGGGCACTGGCCGAATACGGCGGAGAGGGGCGTGCTTGAGGAGCGCCGTCAGGCGGCCTTGGCCTTCGGGGGCGAGGTGTTCCACTTGAGTTCGATCTCCATCTCGATCTCCCCGTCGCCGACTTCCACCTCGATCTCGGTGCGGAGTTCGTCGGGGACCCGCAGGCTCATCGTCCCGGGGCCGAGTTCCAGTTCGGCGTTGCCGCCGTGCCGCAGCGCCTCCGCCAGGGCCGAAAGCTGATCGGCCGCCTCGAGGCGTGAAAGGGAACTCTTCTGCTCAAACTTGAGGTCCTTCACGGATGGCTCCTGTCCGCTACTCGGCTCACTAAGGCTCATTGTGACGCCGCACAGGAGCTCGGGCATCCCGGACCCGGTTGAAGGCCAGTGCGAGGATCTCGCTCCACCGCATGGGCGGAGTGGCCGCCGGAGCCCCCGGGCGGAGCCTGGGCACCCGTACGCGCAGTGCGCCCGGGCGGACGGAGCAGGTGACGGGCGTGGGCAGGGTCATGGCCTCGCCGTCCACGGCGACCGCGATCCGCTCCGCGGCCGAGGCGACGACGACCCGGCGGGAGGTCAGGATGTGCAGTCCCGCCGCCCGGGCGCCCCGGAGCGCGATGTCGGCGGCCTGGGCGGCGTTGTTCACCCGGATCCCGACGACACCGAGCACTCCGAGGTCGAGCCGGGACCTGCGGGCGCCCATCGGCTCGGGGGACGAGTACGGATTGTCGCTGACCAGCAGCGCCTGCTGGGACTCCAGACGCGGCCCGTCGGTGACGGCGTCGAGGGTGGTTCCGGCGTACCCGAGCAGGAGGTCGGGCAGTGCGGCCAGGGCCGAGTCCGCCTTGGCGTCCCGGTACTCCGGTCGCTGGACGATCTCCGCGTAGACGCCGAACGAGGCCGTGTTGACGAAGGGGTGGCCGCCCACGAAGCCCAGGTCGACCCTCAGCTCCTCCCCGTCGGTGAGCGCGTCCAGGCACCGGGCGGGGTCCTCGCGGTCCAGCCCGAGGTCCATGGCGAAGTGGTTCCTGGTGCCCGCGCAGACCACGAGGAACGGCAGGTCGTGCTCGGCCGCCACCTCGGCCACCTGGGCCTGGGTGCCGTCGCCGCCCGCCACCCCGAGCAGGTCGGCGCCGTCGGCCACCGCCTGCCGGGCGACGGCGGCGACGTCCGTCACGGCCGACGTGTCGAGCAGCACCACCCGGGCGCCGAGCGCCTCGCCCTTCTCGACCAGGCCGAAGCGGCCGACCTTCCCGCCGCCGGACTTCGGGTTCATGATCAGCACCGGTCGGCGGGGCGCGGAGCACGCGACCGCCCGCATGCCGTCGGGCCGGCGCACCGAGCGCAGCGCCGTCCGCGCGCAGGCCACGGCGGCTGCCCACAGCGCGATGGCGAGCAGCGCGGTGGGCCACAGGTCCGCCCGGGCGTAGATGACCAGGATGGCCACCGGCGCGGCGACGGCCAGCAGGGTCCCGGCCATCCGTACCGCCCCGCGATGGGCCACCACCCACCAGGTCCCCATGGCGGTGAGCGCCGCACCGGCCACCCCGACGGCGAGGGCGAGCACCCCGCCGACGATGCCCTCGGCGACCAGGGTCACCACGGCGAGCAGCGCACACACCACCGCCAGCCGGGCCCACAGCGGACCCCGCCGGGGCCGGCCGGAAGGATCCGGGAGCGACATGTCCTCACGTCCTCGGCTCGTGCCGTGGATCTTCACCACGAGGATGCGGTCACTCCGATCATCTCCCCACCATGGCGAACGCGACGACCTGGGCCGCGCCGTCCTCCGCCGGAAGACCCGCCGCACCGAGTCGGGCACCGCCCTGGCGCCCGTGAGCGACCGGAGCCCAGGAGGTGTCTTCGAGGGCCACCGTGCCCGCGCGCCCCTTCACACCGGCGCGGGGCTCGCCTAGCCTGACGGGTCGTCAGATAGGTCCGTAGCCTGGAGGTCCGTCGTGCTGTTGCAAGGGAAGACCGTCATCGTCTCCGGCGTCGGGGCCGGGCTCGGGCATCAGGTGGCCGCCACCGTCGTGCGGGACGGCGGGAACGCCGTGCTGGGGGCGCGGACCGAGGCGAATCTCGCGAAATCCGCCGCCGAGATCGACCCCGCGGCGGTCCACACCGCCTACCGCGCCACCGACATCGGCGACGAGCGGCAGTGCGAGGCCCTCGCCGAGCTCGCGCTCGCGCGCTTCGGCCGGATCGACGCCGTCGTGCACGTGGCTGCCTGGGACTCGTACTTCGGCGGGCTCGAGGACGCCGACTTCGGGACCTGGCAGCAGATCCTGGACGTCAATCTGCTCGGGACCCTGCGGATGACCCGGGCCGCCCTGCCCGGCCTCAAGGAACGCGGCGGGTCCGTCGTGATCATCGGGACGCAGTCCGCGGTCGCCGCGCCCAGCGAGGTGCAGCAGGCCGCCTACGCCGCCTCCAAGGGGGCGCTGACCTCCGCCATGTACTCCATGGCCCGCGAGCTCGGCCCGCACCGGATCCGCGTCAACACCGTGCTGCCCGGCTGGATGTGGGGTCCGCCCGTGCAGGCCTTCGTGACCTTCACCGCCCACACCGAGGGCGTCCCCGAGGCCGACGTGCACGCCCGCCTCACCCAGCGGATGGCGCTGCCCGATCTCGCCACCGACGGGGACGTCGCCGACTCCGCCGCCTTCCTCGCCTCCGACCGGGCCCGGGCGATAACCGGCCAGTCGCTGCTGGTCAACGCCGGTGAGCTGATGAGATGAGCCACACCGGCCCCGGAACATCGGATCGTATGCTCGGGCCATGACCACTCCGAGTGACGCTCCGACCGAAAACGCGATGCGCCGCGCGCTCCGGCGGGCCCGCGACGGCGTCGCGCTCGACGCGACCGAGGCGGCCGTACTCCTCCAGGCGCGCGGCGAGGACCTCAAGGACCTCGCCGCTTCCGCCGCACGGGTAAGGGACGCCGGGCTCGCCGCCGCCGGGCGGCCCGGTGTCATCACGTACTCCCGCAAGGTCTTCATCCCCCTCACTCGCCTCTGCCGCGACAGGTGCCACTACTGCACCTTCGTCACCGTCCCCGGAAAGCTGCGGGGGAGCGGCCACGGGATGTACCTCTCCCCCGACGAAGTCCTCGACATCGCCCGCCAGGGCGCCGCGATGGGCTGCAAGGAAGCCCTCTTCACCCTCGGCGACCGCCCCGAGGACCGCTGGCCCGAGGCCCGCGAGTGGCTCGACGCCCACGGCTACGACGACACCCTCGCCTACGTACGCGCCATGGCGATCCGGGTCCTGGAGGAGACCGGCCTGCTGCCGCACCTCAACCCCGGGGTCATGACGTGGTCCGACCTCCAGCGGCTCAAGCCGGTCGCGCCGAGCATGGGCATGATGCTGGAGACCACCGCCACCCGCCTGTGGTCCGAGCCGGGCGGCCCCCACCACGGCTCCCCCGACAAGGATCCGGCCGTGCGGCTGCGCGTACTGGAGGACGCGGGGCGCTCCAACGTCCCCTTCACCACCGGCGTCCTCATCGGCATCGGCGAGTCCTACGGGGAGCGGGCCGAGGCCTTCTTCGAGCTGCGCCGCATCCAGCGCAGCTACCACGGCATCCAGGAGGTCATCGTCCAGAACTTCCGCGCCAAGCCGGACACCGCCATGCGCGGCATGCCGGACGCGGAGCTGGAGGAGCTGGCCGCCGCCATCGCCGTCGCCCGTCACATCCTGGGCCCGAGCGCGCGGATCCAGGCCCCGCCGAACCTGGTGGACGCCGAGTACGCGCTGCTCATCGGCGCGGGCATCGACGACTGGGGCGGGGTCTCGCCGCTGACCCCCGACCACGTCAACCCCGAACGCCCCTGGCCGCACATCGACGAGCTGGCCGCCCGTACCGCCGCCGCCGGCTTCGAGCTGCGCGAACGCCTCACCATCTACCCGGAGTTCCTCCAGCGCGGCGAGCCCTGGCTGGATCCCCGGCTGCTGCCGCACGTACGGGCGCTGGCCGATCCGGAGTCCGGGCTGGCCGACGAGGGCGCGCCGGTCGAGGGCAGGCCGTGGCAGGAGCCGGACGAGGGCTTCACGGCGTACGGGCGCACCGATCTGCACGCCACCATCGACACCGAGGGCCGCACCGGCGACCGCCGCGACGACTTCGACGACGTGTACGGCGACTGGGAGGCGCTGCGGGAGGCGGCGGCGCCCGGGATGGTGGCCGAGCGCATCGACACCGACGTACGGGGCGCGCTCGCGCAGGCCGCCGACGATCCGACGCGGCTGACGGACGCGCAGGCGCTGGCGCTGCTGCACGCGGACGGACCGGCCCTGGACGCGTTGTGCCGGATCGCCGACGACCTGCGCAGGTCCGTCGTGGGCGACGAGGTCACCTACATCGTCACGCGGAACATCAACTTCACCAACGTCTGCTACACCGGCTGCCGCTTCTGCGCCTTCGCGCAGCGCCGCACGGACGCCGACGCCTACACCCTCTCCCTCGACCAGGTCGCCGACCGGGCCGCCCAGGCCTGGGACGTGGGCGCGGTCGAGGTCTGCATGCAGGGCGGCATCCACCCGGACCTGCCCGGCACGGCCTACTTCGACATCGCGCGCGCGGTGAAGCAGCGCGTCCCCGGCATGCACGTGCACGCCTTCTCGCCGATGGAGGTGGTCAACGGGGCGACCCGCACGGGCATGTCCGTACGGGACTGGCTGACGGCGGCCAAGGAGGCGGGCCTGGACTCGATCCCGGGCACGGCGGCGGAGATCCTGGACGACGAGGTCCGCTGGGTCCTGACCAAGGGCAAACTGCCGACGGCGGACTGGATCGATGTCGTCACCACCGCGCACGAGCTCGGGATCCGCTCCTCGTCCACGATGATGTACGGGCACGTGGACCAGCCGCGGCACTGGCTCGGCCACTTCCGCACACTGGCCCGGATCCAGCAACAGACCGGCGGTTTCACGGAGTTCGTCACGCTCCCCTTCATCCACACCAACGCGCCCGTGTACCTGGCGGGCATCGCGCGGCCGGGTCCGACGGTCCGCGACAACCGGGCGGTGACGGCGATGGCCCGGATCCTGCTGCACCCGCACATCCCCAACATCCAGACGAGTTGGGTGAAGCTGGGGGCGGAGGGCGCGGCCGAGATGCTCCGCTCCGGGGCGAACGACCTGGGCGGGACGCTGATGGAGGAGACCATCTCGCGCATGGCCGGGTCGAGTTACGGCTCGTACAAGTCGGTGCAGGACCTGATCGCCGTGGCGGAGGCGGCCGGGCGGCCCGCGAAGGCCCGTACGACGCTGTACGGGGAGGTGCCGCAGGAGCGCCGGGACGCGGCCCGCGCGTCGGACGGACACCTGCCCGAGCTGCTTCCCGTACTGGACTGAGCACGGACGGAGGGGAGCCGGCCGGGCGGCCCGGCTCCCCTCCGTGGCGTCGCGGGCCGGGTGGCGGCCGGAAGTGTTCGGATTCTGGCCGATCTCCGCTCACTTACGGGCCGCTTGGCCGACCACTTCCGGATTCGACCGATCCTGTCCACTACAGTGCGGGTTCGCGTGCGCGGCGGGTACGGGTAGGGACGCCGGGCGTCGAGTGGCTTGGTCAGCGGGGGGCACGGTGCCGGGGATGGACGTAGTGAACGGTACGAACGACACGTGCAGCGGTACGGGCGCCGGCACGGCCGGCTCCGCCATCCCGGCCGCCCCCGGCCCGGCGAGCGGCCCCGGCCACGGCCCTGCATGCGGCCCCGAACCCGTGGGCGGACCGGGCCGTGCGGCCGGCGCTGCCGACGGCGGCCCCCGCACCCCAGCCCCCGCCGGGGCGAACCGCACGCTCGGCCACGGCATCGCCACCGGCCTCTGGGGCCGCGTCGAGCAGCAGGACTTCCGCAGCCGCGTCCGCGGCACCCTCCTCGGCTCCGCCCTCGGCGACGCCCTCGGCGCACCCGCCGCCGGCCTCTCCCTCGAAGCCGTCCGCGAGGCCCACGGCCCGGACGGCCTGACCGGCCCCGCCCCCGCCCTCGGACGCCGCGGCCGGGTCACCGCCGCCACCCAGCTCACCCTCTTCACCGTGGACGGCCTGATACGGGCCCACGTACGCCGGGACACGGGCGCCTGGCACCCGCCCACCGACATCCACCACGCCTACCTGCGCTGGGCCGCCACCCAGCACGACTGGGGCCCCGACGAGCGCCGCAAGGACAACGGCTGGCTCGCGCAGGAGGAATGGCTCTACGCCCGCCGCGCCCCGCACCGCGCCTGCCTGACCGGCTTCGCCGACGGCGTCCTCGGCACCCTCGACCAGCCGAAGAACCCCACCGCACGCGACGCGGCCGCCGCCGCCCGGTCGGCCCCCTTCGGGCTGCTGGTCGGCTGGGAGCCCTCCCTCGTCCTCCAGCTGTCCGTCGAGTGCGCCGCGCAGAGCCACGGCCACCCCACCGCCCACCTGTCGGCCGGAGCCGTCGCCGTCATCGTCCACGGCCTGATCCGCGGCGATTCCCTCGACTCCGCCGTCCAGCGCGCCCTGGGCCTGCTCGGCGCCCGCCCCGGGCACCAGCCCGTCACGGACGCCCTCCAGCGCGCCCTGGCCGCGGTCACCCAGGGCTCACCCCGCCCCGAGGCCGTCGAAGCCCTCGCCCCCGACGAGGCGGGCGACGGATCCGACGCCGCCGACGCCCTCGCCGCCGCCGTCTACTGCGCCCTGGTCGCCGAGGACGTCCCGCAGGGCCTGCGCCTCGCCGTCAACCACGGCGGCGACTCCATCGCCGCCGGCGCCCTGTGCGGGGCCCTCCTCGGCGCCCTGCACGGCGAGACGGCCCTGCCGGCCGCCTGGCTCGCCGAGCTCGAAGGCCGCGCCGCGCTGCTGGAGATCGCCGACGACTTCGCCCTGGAGATGACCCAGGGCCCGACCCTGCACGGCCCCACCGTCTCCTCGCCGGGCTGGCTGGCCCGCTACCCGCGCGGCTGAACCGCGACCCCGGCATCTGACGCCCCCTCAACTTTCGAGGGCCCAGCCCGTACCGTGGCGGGTCCCACGTCTCGGAGGTGTCAGAGCACATGCGGATCGCCACGACCATCTTCCTCACCGACCGCACCATCTCCCCCGTCCGGCTGGCCCACAGCCTCGAGGAGCGCGGCTTCTCCGGCCTCTACCTCCCGGAGCACACCCACATCCCGGTCACCCGCGAGACCGCCGCCCCCATGGGCGGCGAACTCCCCGAGATGTACGGGCGCACCCTCGACCCGTTCGTGGCCCTCGGCCAGGCCTCCGCCGTCACCGAGCGCCTCCATCTCGGCACCGGCATCACCCTGGTCGCCCAGCACGACCCGATCGACCTCGCGAAGCAGGTCGCCACCCTGGACCACCTCTCCCACGGCCGCTTCACCCTCGGCATCGGCTACGGCTGGAACGTGGAGGAGGCCGCCGACCACGGCGTCGACTGGCCCACCCGCCGCGACCTGGTCCGCGACCGGATGGCGCTGATGCGCGCCCTGTGGTCGCCCGAGCCCACGGCCTACGTCGGCCAGTACTGCTCCGTGCAGGCCAGCAGCGCCCACCCCAAGCCGGTCCAGGCCCCGCGCGAACTCGCCCCCGGCGTTCCCCTGTACGGTCCGCGCACCCTGATCGGCGGCGCGGCCGGCCCCAAGCTCTTCGCCGCCATCGCCGACCACGCCGACGGCTGGCTCCCCATCGGCGGAGGCGGCCTCACCGAGTCCCTCCCGGTGCTCCGCCGGATCTGGGAGACCGCCGGACGCGACCCGAAGGCCCTCCAGGTGGTCCCGTACGCGGTCCGCCCCACCCCCGGCAAGATGAGCCACTACGCCGACCTCGGCATCGAGGAGGTCGTCCTGCAACTCCCCTCGGCCCCGAAGCCGGAAGTGCTCCGCACCCTGGACGAGTTCGCCCAGTACCTCTGACCGGACCCCCGGGCCGTTACCGGGGCCACGGCGGGCACCTGACGTGCCACGCCCGGGTTACAGAGGGTGACCGCCATTGGGGTGAAGCACCGTTTCCAGTGAACTCTCCGTGATGTTGAGCCGGTCGCGTGCCGTCTGTCCGGCGCGACGATCGAGATTCTTAGGAGAGTGTCATGCGTATTCGCTCTGCCCTGACGGCGTCTGTCCTGGCTGCCGGCATCCTGCTGGGCGGCGCCGGCGCGGCCCTGGCCAACGACGGTGTCGACATCGAATACTTCTCCGGCGGCCACAAGGCCTTCGCGTCGAACTGCTCGTCGTTCGCCGGTGTCCCGGCGAAGATCGGCCCCCTGTACGGCTCGAACTGCTCGGCCGAGGGCGAGAAGGAGTGGGCGGAGTTCCACCACCTCGGCGCCTGACGACTGACACTCGCCGGCCGGGGCCCGTCGGAGGGGCCCCGGCCGGAGGGTCGGCCGTCTAGCTCATCAGGGGCGAGCCGGTGAGCTGCCAGGTGACGGCTCCCTTGCCGTCGCCCTCGATGTCGTAGACGACCGTCGCGTCGCCGGACCACTGCCTGCTCGGGTCAAGGGTGGCCGCAGGGGTCAGGCAGGCGAAGCTGCCCTCGGCGTTCGCGTTGATGGCGGCCGTGAGGTCACAGGTCTTGCTGTTGACCACGACGTCCGTGCCGCCCGGCGCCCGGCTCTCCAGGCGGGCGGTCACCTTGAACGAGGTGTAACGCTTGCCGGTGAGGTCGGACTGACCGTCGTTGATGAAGCCCCAGTCGAGGGTCGCCTTCCCGCGGACCTTGTTGTCCGGGAGGGACTCGACGCAGACCGGCGCGTTCAGCTGCGCCTCCGGAATGGTGCCGGGCATCGAGTGGATCCGGGCGTTGGCGGCGGCGCTGGAGCAGGTCTGAGCCGCGCTGGCGGACTGCGAGACGGAGATGACTCCGCAGAAGGCGACCGAGGCGGCGCCGACGGCGGACGCGCGCAGCAGTTTCCTGTTCATGTGTGTGTCCCCCGTGGAAGTGTGGAGCAAGGGCTGAACGGCCCCCGGGAAGCCCTCGCAGCCCTGCCGCTCCCCCCGAGAAAGCGACATGGCCGGGGCGGCCGGAGCCGTTCAGCGGTGTCGATCCTAGGCCGGTACTTCACCCCTCGATCCCTGCATTTTCCCAGGTCAAGCCCCATTTGGCCGATATTCGCCGTCGGTCTGAACGTATCCGGACGGGCGAAGAACGCCCGTGCCGCACGGCCGACGGGCCGCCCCTGGACCCAAGCGGAATCCGCGGGCCGGGGCCGCGTGACCAATACCGGCCAAATCTTCCTGGCGGGCGTTCCGTACGCTGCCGAGCATGATCGATTCACGTACACATGTCCGCGTCGCCCGGCCCTCCCTGGACCTCGCGGCCGCCGAGCGGTTCTACGTCGACGGGCTCGGGCTGGAAGTGCAGTGGCGCAGCGCCGGGAGCGTGCCCGGTGAGCACGACCTGCTGATGGTCGGACCGGCCGGCGGCGGCTGGCACTTCGAGCTCACCCGTGACGCCGCGAACCCGGTCCTGCCGGCGCCGACCGTCGACGACCTGTTCGTGGTGTACCTGGGCGAGACCCCCGACGAGGCACTGGTGCAGCGCCTCGTCGAGCACGGCGGGACCCGGGTCGCCGCCCACAACCCGTACTGGGACGAGTGGGGGGTCACGATCGCCGACCCCGACGGCTACCGGCTGGTGCTCTGCTCCCGTACTTGGGGTTAGTCCACGGCGGTGGCGGCGGTCGTCCAGAGGTGCTTGACCACCGCCCACAGGCGGTGGCCGGAGCCGCCGTCGTCGGACACCGTGACCGTGGGGGCGTGCGGGGCGCGGGACGCCGCGGGGGCCGAGAAGGCGCCGTGGGCGAGGAAGGCGCCTCCCACGACCAGGACGGCCGAAGCGATGATCAGGACGAAACGCCGGGTCCGGATGCTGGCCATGGGAATGCTCCTCGAAGGGCGACGGGCGGAGGGTGAAGGGGGTACCGGTGAGCCGGTATCTCCATTCAGCCCCCGCGGCCGGATCTGGTCACGTCGCTGAAGTTCGGGGCTTGACAGGCCGGGCCGGGTCAGTCGGCGGCCCAGAACTGGGCCAGGGCCGACTGCTTGTACGGGGCCGGGGTCACGCTCAGGTCCCCCGCGAAGGGGCGGTCCAGAGCCACCACCAGGAGGAGGCTGAAGCCGATCAGCCCGGCCACCGCCGACACGAAGAGCAGCTGCATCTTCAGGCTGCGCAGCCCGAACAGGAAGGTGAGCGGGACGATCACGAGCGCGCCCCCGTACACCAGCACCTGGAGCAGGATCGGCAGTGAGGTCTCGGCCATCGTGATGCGGGCCCGGCGCTGCGCGGCGACGTCGTTGAGGCGGGTGACGGCCTCGGCGTAGAAGGTCTCGGCGCGGGTGCCCTGCGGCTCGTACGCCTGGAGGGCCTCGTAGAGGGCGTGCGTCTGCGCGCCGGTCGCGTCGTAGCTCGGCTCGCCCTCGCGCATCAGGGGCCACTGGATCTCGACGACGGCGTGGGCGTACGCGCTGACCGCCCGGTTCACCCGGGCGCGGTCGGCGGGCGGGAAGGCGTCGGCGCTGCGGACGACGAGGGCCAGGTCGGTGGCCTCGTTGGCGACGATGTTCTGGGTGTTCTCCAGCTGCGTCCACAGGGTGACGACGACGAAGGCGAGGATGATGCCGTAGATCGCGCCGAACATGCCGAGCGCGACCCCGACCATCTCGTTGTGGTCGCCCTGGGCCAGGTGCGGGAAGCGGCGGCGGGCGGCCACGCTCCCGATCACGGCGAGGCCGGTGAGGCCGCCGACCAGCAGGACGGCGATGACGAGGGTGCTGAGGTGGTTGAGGAGCCAGAGGATCATGCCCTGCTCAACGAGCGGCGCCGCCCGGGAGCCCGGCCTCCTGGGCGTCGATGAGCTCGTCCCAGTGTTCCCGGGTCCACTCGCACGCCGCGTCCAGCGGGCCCAGGAGGCCGCGGCCGAGCGGGGTGAGGGCGTAGTCGACGCGGCGCTCGGGGGTCTCGTGCTCGGTGCGGGTGACGAAGCCGTCCCGCTCCAGCCCGCGCAGCGACTGCGTCAGGGACTTGGCGGTGATGCCGCGCAGGGGGACCTTGAGCTCCGAGAAGCGACGGGGGCCGCCCTCCAGGCAGCGCAGGATCAGCGTGGCCCACTTGTCGCCGATCCGGAACGGGACCAGGGGCGACGGGCAGACGGGGTCGAACATCTCCGGGTCGAGGGGTTCGCTCGATGCGCTCGGCGCGCGGAGTTCGCTCGGTTCGATCATGATCCTCACGGTAGGCCGGTATCCGATCGGTAACCAGGCCCTTTCCTACGCTGCCCGGCATGACGAACGACAGCGGGAAGAAGAAGCTCATCGTGTTCGGGGCGGGCGGCCGGGTCGGCCGGGCCGTGGTCGCCGAGGCGCGGGCCCGGGGATACGGGGTCACGGAGGCGGGCCGGGCCGACGGGAACGTGACGTCGGCGGCGGACGTGGCGCGGCTGGCGGCGGGGCACGACGCGGCGGTGGTCGCGGTGTACGACGCGCAGGCGGTGCCCGGGGAGTTCTTCCCCGCCGTCGGCCGCGCGCTGGCGGCGGGGCTCCCGCGGGCCGGGGTGGGGCGGCTGGTGGTGGTCGGGCTGGCCTCCGTACTGGCCACGGAGGCGGGCGCTCCGCTGATGGACACGCCGGGGTACCCGCAGGAGTGGCGGGGCTTCTGCGTCGGCCACGCGGCCGGGACCGAGGCCCTGCGGGCGGCGGCTCCGGCGGGGCTGGACTGGGCGGTGCTGAGCCCGGCCGGGGACTTCGGCGAGGGGCCGGAGGCGGGGGCCGGGGCCCGCGGGTACGCCTTCGCCGCGGCGGAGGCGGCGAGCCGGATCACGCACGCGGACTTCGCCCGCGCCGTGGTCGAGGAGGCCACCGCCCCGACCCGGCACGCCGAGCACGCGGGGGTGGGGCCGGTATGACGGACAGCCCGGTCCCCTGGGTCGCCGACCACATCCGCCGCTTCGAGGAGACCGCCGGGCAGCCGCGGCCGGGGATCTCGGACCTGCTGCTGACCACGCGGGGCCGGAAGTCGGGACTGCAGCGCCGCACGGCCCTGGCCTACGTCCGGGACCCGGACGCGGAGCCGGGCGCGGACCCGGGGGCGGACTCGGGGGCGGACCCTGGGGCGGGCGCGTACGTCCTGACGGCCTCGAACGCGGGCGGCGACCGCCACCCGGTCTGGTACCTCAACCTGGCCGCCGACCCGGCCGTCACCCTCCAGGTCGGCGCCGAGACCTTCCCGGCGACGGCCCGCCGCGCCACCCGGGCCGAGGCGGAGCGCCTGTGGCCGGCGGTGGTGGCCGCGATGCCCTCGTACGCGGCCTACCGGGACGCGACGGCCCGCGAGATCCCGCTGGTGCTGGTCACCCGTGCCGGCGGCTGAGGTCACTCGACCTTCGGGGTCTTGGGGAGGCCCGCGGTCAGGGCCGAGCCGGCGCCCTTGAGGGAGGAGTCGGTGGCCTGGGTGGCGGACCCGGCCGCCTGGGCGGTCACGCCCACCGCGGTCTTGGTGTCCTGCACGGTGTGGCCGGGGTGGTTGACGATGCCGCCGACGCGCTCGACGATCGGCGGGCCCTCGACGGCGGGCTCGTCGGCGTGCGCGGCGACGGGGGTGAGTGCGAGTGCGGCGCCGCCGGAGACGACCAGGGCGGCGAGGGTGCGCTTCAAGGCGTTCATGCCCCACCCAACGACCCCGCCGCACCCCGGGTCACCGCCCGCGCGGTACTCGGGCCGTGAAACCGGGTCCCGCGAAACGGGACGTGGAACGGCCCGGAACGCCCGCGGCCCCGGATCGGGGGAATCGATCCGGGGCCGTGGGCATGACTCAGCAGGTGGGGCGGGGGTGGGTCAGTCCTCGACCACCAGGGCCGGGGTGGACTTCGTCAGGACCTGGCCGCGGAAGAAGGCCGGGCTGCGGCGCTCGGTGACGAACATGATCACCAGGCCGAGGGCCAGCAGGCCGACGCCGATGATGAAGACGCTGCCGACGCCGAGGACCGTGGAGCCGGAGCCGTAGGACGGGTCCCACATGTCGAAGAGGGTCTTGCAGAAGACCGCGGCCAGCAGCACACCGCCGAGGACCGGGAAGACGCCCTTGAAGAACAGGTCGCGGGCCGAGCGGCGCAGCTCGCCCCGGAAGTACCAGGCGCAGGCGAAGGCGGTCAGCGAGTAGTAGAAGCAGATCATCAGGCCGAGCGCGAAGATCGTGTCGGTCAGGACGTTCTCGCTGACCAGGGTCATCACCGTGTAGAAGACGCCGGTCGCGACGCCCGCCATGACGGTGGCGCGGCCCGGGGTCTTGAAGCGCGGGTGGACCTTGGCGTAGGAGGGCGGCAGGGCCTCGTACGTCGACATGGCGAGGACCGTGCGGGCCACCGGGATGAAGGTGGTCTGCAGGGAGGCGGCGGCGGAGGCCAGGACGGCCACGAAGAGCAGGATGCCGAGGACCGGGCCCATGACGGGGCCGGCGAGGGCCGCGAAGACGTTGTCGGAGGTCTCCTCGTTGGCGAGGCCGAGGCCCGCGCCGCCGGAGCCGACGGCCATCTGGGCGGCGATGCCCGTGGCCAGGTAGGAGCCGACCAGGACGATCATCGCGATGAGCGAGGCGCGGCCGGGGGTCTTGGCGGAGCCGGTGGTCTCCTCGTTGGTGGCCAGGCACGCGTCCCAGCCCCAGTACATGAAGATCGACAGCGAGAGGCCGGCGGTGAAGGCCGCCATGGACTCGACCGCGAAGGGGTTCATCCAGGACCAGGAGAAGTCCAGGCCGGTGTCGAAGGTGCCGGCCGAGGCCTTCTGGAAGGCCATGGCGACGAAGATGGCCAGCACGACGAGCTGGAGGCCGACGAGGGCGTACTGGACACCCTTGGTGGCGGTCATGCCGCGGTAGCTGATCGCGGTCGCGAGGGCGATCAGGGTGAGGCAGGTGGCGATGTGGACGAGCTTGTTGTCGTCCAGGGCGGAGATCGACGGATTGTTCGTGATCTCACCGGCCAGCAGCCAGAAGTACGACGTGGCGACGCCCGCGAGGTTGGAGAGCACGATGATCGTGGCGATCACCAGGCCCCAGCCGCACATCCAGCCGATCCGCGGGCCGAAGGCCTTGACCGTCCAGGTGAAGGAGGTGCCGCAGTCCGGCATGGCCTTGTTGAGTTCGCGGTAGGCGAAGGCGACCAGGAGCATCGGCAGGAAGCCGGCGAGGAAGATCGCGGGCATCTGCATGCCGACCTCACCGGCGGTGGAGCCGAGGGTCGAGGTCAGGCAGTAGACGGGGGCGACGGTGGAGATGCCGATGACGGCGCTTCCCACCAGTCCGACGGAACCCTTGCCGAGGCCCTTGCCGCGAACGTCGCCCTCGGCAACGCCGCTTACCGTGTCTCCGGCCTGAGGCCGAACGTCCAGCTGAGTCATGGGTCAGGACGTTAGAGGGTGCGTTTTCCACATCTGGACGATCGAACTCCGGAATCGAAGGCCGCCACATGCCTTGGAATCCTGAGACCGACCCCGTTCACAAGCACTTAATACAAGGTTCACTTCCGCATGCGCCCATGCTTCGCCAGGCCCGGCAGAGAAGCTTTCGGCATGCGGAAACCGCAGCCATGTCCGTTTTGGGCGTTTTCAAAGTTTCCCTCGTGACTTTGCGGTGACCAGTGGTAACGGGGGTGGCGACGGGTTTGCCGTGGACATGCCCACCGCCCTAGAGTCGCCGCCGTTCAAGGTCGTTTACACGGGGGACGAAGACGCACATGCGCACCACCACAGCACTCCTGGCCTCGGCCACGGCCGTCGCCGCTCTGCTCACGCTCACCGCCTGCGGCGGGGACGGCGACGGGTCGCCCGTCGTCGGGATCGGCTCAGGCTCCGGTGCGGACGCGGGCACCGGCGCCGTCACCGACGGCGGCCCCAACGAGGGCACCCTGGACAACCCCACCAAGAACGGCGGGGTCAACGGGAACGCACCCAAGGACGGCACGGCCTTCCAGAAGCTGCCCAAGGCGGGCACCATGGCCGCGGCCGCCCGGTTCATCAACGACTACACCCCTTGCGACCCGGTCAGCCGCACCCCTGCCGACGGCAAGGCGAGCGAGGGCCCGGACACCGCGTTCGGCCCGGCCTTCTCCGTCACCGAGACCGGCTACTGCGGCAGGCGGGGCGTCACCACCATCGTCCTGATCAAGGACCCCAAAGCCTTCCAGACGGCCTTCAAGGCCGAGGTCGACGCGAAGAAGGGCAGTGGGAACTCCAACAGCGGCATCGTCGTCGGTCAGGACTTCGCCATGGGCTCCGAGAGCTCGGACGCCATGAGCGCCCTGCTGGAACCGCAGGCGGGACTGCTCATGCTCAACTGCCACCCGGACTTCAACCCGCCGAGCGGCTACCGCAAGGAGCCGGCGCTGGTGAAGGGCTGTGTCCTGACGGACTACTACAAGGACTGAGCGGCAAGGACCGAGCGGCACCGGACGGGTCAACGCCCCGGAGCCGGAGCCACCGGACCGGAGCCACCGGACCCGGGGCGGCCGGGCCCGGCGCCACCCGCCCGGGGCCACCCGACCGGAGCCACCGGACCGGGCCACCGGACCCGGGGCGGCCGGACCGGGGCGGGATCCGCGAGACTTGGCCCATGCCCACGGCCGATGAGCTCCTCAGCGCGGACACCGTCACCACCCTGGCCCGACTGCTCGCCCGCGCGGGCGGCCGCCGGGCCTCGCCCGCCCTGCGCGCCCGCGCCGACGCCCTCGACGGGCTGACGTACAGCGGCCGCGTCGCCGCCGTCCGCGACGCCGTGCTCGCCGACCTCCCCGCCGACTGGCCCGCCTTCGAGGCCGTCGTACGCACCGCCCTCGCCGAACCCGGCTTCGAGGGGTGGATGACCTTCCCCGTCAACGAGGCCGTCGCCGTCCGCGGGCTGGAGGTGTTCGAGCCCGGGCTGGCCCTGCTGCACGACCTCACCTCCCGGCTGACCGCGGAATCCGCAGTACGGCCCTTCCTGCGCACCGACCCGGCCCGCGCCCTGGCCGTCGTACAGGAGTGGACGGCCGACCCGGACCCGCACGTCCGCCGCCTCGCCAGCGAGGGCACCCGGCCCCGGCTGCCGTGGGCCCCGCAGCTGCCCGCCTTCGTCGCCGACCCGCGACCGGCCCTGCCCGTGCTGGACGCCCTCCACCGCGACGGGTCCGAGTACGTCCGCCGCTCCGTCTCCAACCACCTCAACGACATCAGCCGCGACCACCCCGCCCTCGCGGTCGAGACCGCCGCCCGCTGGCTGGCGAAGCCCACCGCCACCACGGACCGCGTCGTACGGCACGGTCTGCGCACCCTGATCAAGGCCGGGCGGCCCGAGGCGCTGACCCTGCTCGGGCACTCCCCCGACGCGCCGGTCACCGTGAGCGGGCCCGTGGTCACCACCCCGCGGGTCACCGTCGGCGAGTACCTCGTCTTCGACTACGCGGTCACCAACACCGGCGTGCTCCCGGCCGAGCTGGTCGTCGACTACGTCGTGCACCACACCAAGGCCAACGGCACCCGCACCCCCAAGGTGTTCAAGCTCGTCACCCGCGCGCTGGCCCCCGGCGAGACCCTCACCGGCACCAAGCGGCACTCCTTCAAGCCGATCACCACCCGCCGCTACCACTCCGGTGAGCACCTGGTGCAGCTCCAGATCAACGGCCGGGTCCGCGGCGAGGCCGTTTTCTCGCTGGACGCCAGATGATCACTGCGGCATGCTGCGGGCCATGACCTACGGAATCGAGTCCCACCCCGCCCGATGAGCGTCCGCGACGAGCGCGAGCCGCTCGCCCCCCGGACGACCTCCCTGTACGACTACGCCCTCTTCCGTCACGGCATCGAGCCGGAGGGCCGGGTCCCGCGCCGCGGCTATCCGCTGCCCGAGGGATCCCCGCCGGAACCCGGCCGCCCCCGCATGCCCTGGAAACAGGCGCAGGCCGAAGTGAGCTCCGCGCTCACCCCCCTGCTGGCCGACACCGACCCCGTCCGGGCCGCCGAGGCCGTCCACCGGCGGGCCGACGCCCTCGGCATGCCCTCCCGCGCCCTGTGCGCGGCCGCCGCCCGGCTGCCGCTCGCGGACGAGGACGCCGCCCGGCGCACCGCCCGGCAGCTGACCCGTACCGGCACCACCCCGGCCGCCGTCGGCGTCGGCCTCGGCCTCCTGACCCGTCTCGGCGAACCCGAGGACGTGCCCTGCTTGAAGGTCCTCGGCCTGCTGAGCAGCTTCGGGCCGGCCGCCGACGCGCTCGACCCGCTCGACCGGCAGGCGGCCGCCCAGCTGGTGATCCGTGGCCGGGACCGGTCCGAGCAGCTGACCCCGCTCGTCGGGGCGATCGCCACCGGCGACGCGGAGGCCGTCCGGGCCGCGCTGGTCGCGGTGCCCGACGAACCACGGGCCCTGCTCTCCGCCCGGCGCATCGCCGAGGCCGCCGACCTGCACGGGCTGCTGCGCGCCCGCCCCGTGGACCCCGAACTGCTGGCCCTGACGGGCCGCCTGCTGCACCGGATGTCCCGTGATGTGGGGCGCCGGGCCGAGATCCTCGACTACCTGTCGGCCACCAACGTGTACGCGTACTTCGTCGGGTACGCCGACCGGCTGCCCCCGACCCCGGAGCTCCACGAGCTGCTCCTCTCGATCGCCCTCGACCTGCACAGCGGGCCCGCCGCACTGCTGGACTGGCGGCCCCACCGGCGGGAGGCGCTGCTCGGCGGCCTGGAGCGACTGCTGGCCGGACCCGCGTGGGCCCTCGGACCCGACGCACCGTCCGGGGGCGAGGACCCCGCTCCGGCAGCGGAGCGGCGGCGCGCGGACTGGATCCGGCGTACCGGGCGCAAACCGTTCGCCGGTACGGCGGCGAGGGACTCGCACCCGCGCTGGGAGGTGGCCGTGGTCCACGACGCCGCGGACTCGAACTCCGTCGAGACCCGGATCCTGGTGGACGGGCTCCCGCTGCTGCCCGCGCTGTTCGGGAAGGGGCCGGGCCTCCCTCCCGAGCACCTGGTCGACCGCGGCGAATTTCGCGCCGGGCCGGAGCCCCGCGAGGTGCTGCTCGCCGAGGCGGAGTGCACCGAAGGCTGCTGCGGCGCGCTGTACGTGACGATCCGCCGGGACGGCCCCGAGGTGGTCTGGGACGGCTGGCGCGGGGCGGTGGGCCCGCAACCGCCCCCGTACCGCTTCGACGCCGCCGCCTACGACGCCGAGGTCGAACGCGCCGAGCGGGACCACTCCTGGTGCTGGCCGGCCCGGCGCACGGCGCGGCTGATCGCGGCCGGTCTGCGGGAGCGGCCGGAGCTGCTGAGCCGGTGGGACCTCTCCGCCAACTGGATCGCCACCGACTGGGACGATCCGCACACGTCGGTGCTGTGGCTCGTGTTCACTCCCCCGGACGGCGCCCTGGGGCCGGAAGGGACCCCGCTGCGGCTGTACTTCGAGTGGCGCCTGCCCGACGACGGCACCCCGCCCGAGGAGCTGACGGCAGCCGCGCTGGACCGGATCGGGAGGTCCGACCCGAAGGGCTTCGCCCGCCTCCGGCGGGGCAGCAGCGAACTCGCCGCGTCCCTCGGCTACAGCTGGTCGGACGGGTCCGGCCAGGACGCGTAGGAACGCGACGGCCGGCCGGGGAGCGTACCCCCGGCCGGCCGTTGCCGCGCTTCGGCCCGGCTCGGCCCGCCTCAGCCCGTCCAGACGATCGACTGCATCTCGCTGTAGGCGTGCAGGGCGTACGAGCCCACGTCCCGGCCCACCCCGCTGCGCTTGAAGCCGCCGAACGGCGCCTCCATGTTCCGGCCGATGGTGTTCACGCCGACCCCGCCCGCCCGCAGCCGCCGCGCCACGCGGAACGCGCGCGCCGAGTCCCCGGACCACACGTAGCTCAGCAGCCCGAAGTCGCTGTCGTTGGCGAGCCGGATCGCCTCTTCCTCGTCGCCGTCGAAGGGGACCACCACGACCACCGGGCCGAAGATCTCCTCACGGACCACCCGCATGTCGTTCGTGCAGTCGACCAGCAGGGTCGGGGCCACGTAGAAGCCGCGGCCGTCCCCGACCACCGGGCGCTCGCCGCCGTACGCGATCCGCGCCCCCTCCTTCCTCCCCAGCTCGACGTACGACTCCACGCGGTCGCGGTGCGCCGCCGAGATCACCGGGCCGACCACCGTGCCGGCCGCCGCCGGGTCGCCGACCTGCATGAAGGCCAGGTAGCCGGTGAGCTTCTCGATCAGGCGGTCGTAGACGGACCGGTGCGCGATCACCCGGGTCGGGGCCGTGCAGATCTGCCCGGAGTAGAAGGAGAAGGTCGTCCCGATCCCCATCACCGCGGCGTCCAGGTCCGCGTCCTCGAAGACGATCGCCGCGCCCTTGCCGCCCAGCTCCATCAGCTGCCGCTTCATGGACCGGCCGCAGACCTCCGCGATGCGCTGCCCGACGGCCGTGGAACCGGTGAAGGACACCATGTCCACGTACGGCGAATCCACCGCTGCCTCGCCGACCTCCACCGACTGGCCGCCCACGACGTTCACCACGCCCGCCGGCACCCCGGCCTCGTGCAGGGCGTCGGCCATCCGGAACACCGACAGCGGGTCCTGCGGCGCGGGCTTGACCACCACCGTGTTGCCCATGGCCAGGGCGGGGGCCACCTTGCCCGCCGGGTTCGCCCACGGGTTGTTGTAGGAGGTGATGCAGGTGACCACGCCGACCGGCTGGCGCACCTCCAGCGCGCCCAGGATGCTCGCACGCCCCATCGGCCCGGCCTCCGTGACCTGCGGGGGCAGGCCCTTCTCGACCGGATCGAGGGCCCCTTTGGCGTACCGCCGGAAGCGGGTGACCCCGACCCCGACCTGCATGCCGCGCGCGATGCCGGTCGGTGCACCCGTCTCGGCCCGGGCCAGCGCCGACCACGGCTCGAACTCCCGCTGCATGATGTCCGCGGCCCGGTCCAGGATCGCCGCGCGCGCCTCGGGCGTCGTACGGGACCAGCTCTCCAAGGCCCCGGCCGCGGCGCACGCCGCCTCCTCGACCTGTGCGCGCGAGGCCTCGGGCGCGAGCCCGACCACCGACTCGTCGGCCGGGTTGATCACCTCGTAGTGGCCGCCGGCGGGCTCCACCCACTCGCCGCCGACGTAGAGCCGCTGCGGCACGTCGGTCATCGGGTGCTCACCGTCCTCGTGTCCCGGCCGGACCGGAGCACGATGCCCGGCACGGCGCCCGTCACTTCGTCGTCGCGGATGGTCTCCACGCCGTTGACCCGTACGGAGACGATGCCGATGGCCCGGGCGTCCAGCCGCGGGCTGTCGCCGGGCAGGTCGTGGACCAGGGTCGCGGGTCCGGCCTCGATGCGCTCCGGGTCGAAGAGGACCAGGTCCGCGTGGAAGCCCTCGGCGAGGCGGCCGCGTTCGCGCAGCCCGAACAGCCGGGCCGGGTCGTCCGTGAGCATCCGTACCGCCTGCTCCAGCGGGACCAGCTTGCGGCCGCGCAGGCAGTCGCCGATGAACCGGGTCGTGTACGGGGCTCCGCACATCCGGTCCAGGTGCGCGCCCGCGTCGGAGCCGCCGAGCATGACGTCCTCGTGCTGCCAGGTCTCCTGGCGCAGGGACCAGCTCGCCGGATCGTTGTCGGTGGGCATCGGCCAGAGCACGGTGCGCAGGTCGTCGTTGGCGCAGATCTCCACCAGGCAGTGGAAGGGGTCCTGGCCGCGTTCGGCGGCGATGTCGTTCACGACGCGGCCGGAGAGGCCCTCGTTCTCCTTGCTGTACGTGTCCCCGATGACGTACCGCCCGAAGTTGGCGAGGCGCCGGAAGACTCCGGCCTCCTTGCTGTCGGCGTGGCGGAGCATCTCGGTCCGGACGTCGGCGTCGCGGAGCTTCTCGATCCGCTCGGGGACGGGCAGGCCGAGGACCTCGCCCCAGCCGGGGATGAGGTTGAGGGCGCAGAAGGTTCCGAGCGACATGTTCATGGGGGTGAGGATCGGCATGGTCAGCGCGACGATCCGGCCGCCGGCCTTGCGGGCGCGCTCGCTGGCGATCAGCTGGCGCGGGACCCGTTCGGGGACGGAGGCGTCGATGGTGAGGACGTTCCAGTTGAGCGGCCTTCCGGCGGCGGCGCTCATCTCCACGAAGAGGTCGATCTCGTCGTCCGAGAACTGGTCGAGGCAGCCGGCGACGATCGCCTCGAGCTGGGTGCCCTCGTGCTCGGCGACGGCCTTCGACAGCGCGAGCAGCTCGGCGGGCCGGGCGTGGCGCGAGGCGACGGGGGCGCCGGATCCGTCGGAGTGGGTGGAGGACTGGGTGGTGGACAGGCCCCAGGCGCCGGCGTTCATGGCGTCGTGGAAGAGGTCGAGCATCTGTTGCATCTGCTCGGGGGTGGGCTGGCCGCCGACGGCGTCCTCGCCCATCACGTGCCGGCGCAGGGCACAGTGGCCGACCATGAAGCCGGCGTTGACGGCGATCCGGCCGTCCAGGGCGTCGAGGTACTCGCCGAAGGTGGACCAGGTCCAGTCGACGCCCTCCTCCAGGGCCTTGAGGGCCATGCCCTCGACCTTGCTCATCATGCGGCGGGTGTAGTCGGCGTCCTCGGGGCGGGCGGGGTTCAGGGGCGCCAGGGTGAAGCCGCAGTTGCCGCCGGCGACGGTGGTCACTCCGTGGTTCATGGAGGGCGTGGCGTAGGGGTCCCAGAAGAGCTGGGCGTCGTAGTGGGTGTGGGGGTCGATGAAGCCGGGGGTGAGGACGAGCCCGGTGGCGTCCTCGGTGGTGCGGGCCTCTTCGGTGACGGTGCCGGGCTCGGCGATGACGGCGATGCGGCCGTCGCGTATGCCGAGGTCTGCGACGCGGGCGGGGGAGCCGGTGCCGTCCACGACGGTCGCTCCGCGAATGAGGTGGTCGAGCATGCGGTTCCCTTCGGGGTGCGGGTGCGGGTGCGGGTGCTGCGGCTGCTTCGGGCCGTCCCGGTCCCTCGGCGGGGTACGGCCGCCCTGACGGTCCGGGTACTGCGACTGCGACTGCGGCTGCGCCGGGCGGTGCGGGGCCGGCCGGAGCACGTCCGGCAGGCCGCTGCCGAACGCGTTCCGGCCGTTCCCCTCCGGGGGCGGGCGGTCCGGGAAGACGCCACCCCCGTCCTGGGCCCACCCGTCCCCGGGTGGGGTCCCGGCCCGCCCCGGCCGAACCGGTCCCGGGCCATGGCCCGTTCGCGGTCCCGTGCGGGATCGGTCCCGGGCCCGTTCGCGGACCGGCGCGAGTTCGGGTCCGGGACCGGGCCGGGGTCGCGGGCCGAGCCCGGGAGCCCGGTTCGGGTCCGAACCCCGGGCGGGGTGCCGGGCCGCGCCCGGGTCCGGGCGGAGCCCCGCCGAACCGGTCCAGGGCCCGTTCGCGGTCCGGTGCGGGATCGGGTCCGCGACCCTCGCGGGGTTCCGGGCCGAGCCCGTTGCCGGTTCAGGTCCGAACCCCGGGCGGGGTGCCGGGCCGCGCCCGGGTCCGGGCGGAGCCCCGCCGAACCGGTCCAGGGCCCGTTCGCGGTCCGGTGCGGGATCGGGTCCGCGACCCTCGCGGGGTTCCGGGCCGAGCCCGTTGCCCGGTTCAGGTCCGAACCCCGGGCGGGTGAGGACTCGGTGGGGCTGCCGGGCTCCGCGCTACGCGGACTGGCGGAAGCGGGTCGTGCGGTGGATCGGGTCCGTGTCGATGTGGGGGATCACGTGCTCGCCGATCAGCTTGATCGTCGTCATCGTGTCCTCGGGCGAGACCCCGGTCGGCAGACCGAAGGACAGCTGGTCCGCCCCCGCCTGCTCCCACCGCTTGCACTGCGCCCGGACCTCGGAGGGGTCGCCGCAGATCAGCAGTTCCTCCGCGATCAGCAGTTCGATGATCTCCGCGTTGTACTCCGGCAGGGTCTCGGGCCACTGCGGGATCGCCTCGGGCCGCGGGAAGGTGTCGTGGTAGCGGAAGACCAGCGACTGGAAGCGGTTCATGTTGGCGTTGACGGCGATCTCGACGGCCTTGTCGTGCGTCTCGGCACAGATCGCGGTCGAGGTGACCATCACGTTGTCGTTGACGAAGGCGCCGATGGCCTTCGCCTCCCGGATGGCCGTCTTGTACTGGTCGAGCACCCACTCCATGTCGGAGACCTTCTGCACGCTGAAGCCCAGCACGCCGAGGCCCTTCTTCGCCGCCATCGCGTACGAGGACGGCGACCCGGCGGCGTACCACATGGCCGGGTGGGCCTTCCCGTACGGCTTGGGGAAGATCTTCCGCGGCGGCAGGGACCAGTGCTTGCCCTGGAACCCCTCGTATTCCTCCTGGAGGAACATCTTGGGGAACTCCGCGATGGTCTCCTCCCAGATCTCCTTGGTGCCGTTCATGTCCTCGATGCCCGGCAGGAAGCCGAGGATCTCGTGGCTGCCCGCGCCGCGGCCGGTGCCGAACTCGAAGCGGCCCCGGGAGAGGTGGTCGAGCATGGCGACCTTCTCGGCCACCTTGACCGGGTGGTTCACCGGGGCGAGCGGGTTGAAGATGCCGGAGCCGAGGTGGATGCGCTCGGTGGCGTGGGCGAGGTACCCGAGGAACACCTCGTTCGCCGACAGGTGCGAGTACTCCTCCAGGAAGTGGTGCTCGGAGGCCCAGGCGTATTTGAAGCCGGACCTGTCCGCCTGTATGACGTACTCGGTCTCCTCGATCAGCGCCTTGTGCTCTGCCTCGGGGTCGACCTTGGACCGCGCCTCAGGCACGTATCCCTGCACAAAGAGCCCGAATTCCAAGGGGTTCACCGTCCTTTGGTTTCTGACGTTGCGTCAGATTTGATGCCTCGACTGTTCCACCGCCGGGGTGCGAGCGTCAATACCTGACGCTCCCTCAGAGAATGCTGACGCCCGCCATCCAGCCGCCGTCGATCACGAACGGCTGGCCGGTGATGTACGAGGAGTCCTCGCCCGTCAGGAAGAGCGCCAGCTTCGCGATCTCCTCCGGCTGACCGACCCGCCCCATCGGGACCACCCGCTTGTAGAGCTCGGCCATCGCGTCCCTGGCCTCGTCGGTCATGTTCGCCGGGTCCAGCAGGCCGGGGTTGGCCATCGGGGTGTCCACGGCGCCCGGGCACATCGCGTTGACCCGGATCCCCTTGGCCGCCAGCTCCAGCGCGGCCACCCGGGTCAGGCCGAGGATCGCCGCCTTGGTGGCGGCGTAGGTGCCGACGTACGCCATGCCCGTCAGGCCCGTGTACGAGGAGGTGTTGACGATGGTGCCGCCGCCGGCCGCCTCGATCTCGGGGGCCACCGTCTTGATGCCGAGGAAGGCGCCCACCTGGTTGACCTGGACCACCTGCTGGAACTCCTCCAGCGGGGTGGCGGTCAGCTCGTTGAAGCGCAGGATGCCCGCGTTGTTGACCAGGCCGTCGATCGGGCCGAAGGTCTCCTTCGCAACGGCAATCGCGGCCGCCCAGTCCCCCTCGCGGCTCACGTCCATCCGCACGTACCGCGCCCGGTCCTCACCGATGTCCTTGGCCACCGCCGCGCCCTGCTCGTCCAGCACGTCGCCGAGGAGCACCCTGGCGCCCTCGGCGGCGAAGAGCCGGGCCTCCTGCTCGCCCTGGCCGCGTGCCGCGCCGGTGATGATGACGACGCGCCCGTCCAGCTTGCCCATGGTCGTTCAGCCCCTAGTCGTTGAGGAGGGGGGCCACCTCGGCCCCGAAAGCGGTGATCTGGTCGACGAGTTCGGCCCGGTCGCGGCTGCGGAAGCGGACCTGGATCTGGTCCACGCCCAGCGCCTTGTACTCCCGCAGGGACTCGGCGAGCGCCTCCGCCTTGCCGGTGAGGGTGCGGCGGCCCGTGTCCCAGCCGGGCTCGCCGACGTACAGGGCCTCGGTGATCGCGCCGATCTCGAAGGGGCCGGCCGCCCCGGCCTCGGCGCGCAGTTCCCCGATACGGGCGATCTGCGCCGGGAGCCGGTCGCGCGGGTCGCCCTGAGGGAGCCAGCCGTCCCCGCGGACCGCGGCGCGGCGCACGGCGGCGGGCGAGGAGCCGCCCACCCAGACGGGGATCCGCTCCTGAGCGGGCCGGGGCAGCTGGCCGAGGTCCTTGAAGGAGAACGACTCGCCCTCGAACTCCGGGTACTCCTCGGGCCCCAGCGCCACCCGCAGCGCGTCCAGGGTCTCGTCGAGGACGGCCCCGCGGCGCGCGAAGTCCACCCCGAGGATCTCGAACTCCTCCTGCACGTGCCCGGCGCCCACCCCGAGGATCAGCCGGCCGCCGGAGAGGTGGTCGAGCGTGGCGTACTGCTTGGCGCTGATCAGCGGGTGGCGCAGGCCCAGGATCGCGACGTGGCTCAGCAGCCGCACGCGTTCGGTGATGCCGGCGAGGAAGGACAGGGTCGCCACCGGGTCGTACCAGACGGTGCTCATGGGGCCGGCGAGCCGCCGCGGAACGGCCACGTGGTCGCAGGTGGCCACGTACCCGAAGCCGGCCCGGTCGGCGGCCCGCGCGATCTCGGCGAGATCGACGGCGGCGGCCGAGGCCTCCCAGGGTTCGGCGTAGATGGTGCTCTGCGACTGGACCGGGAGCTGCATCCCGTAGACCAGCCGACCTTCCGGAAATACGCGCGCCATGGCGGGCCCGCCTCGCCTTCGTCTGCCGAATCGTCCTATCGGTGCCGGGCCATCGTCGTAGCTGACGAATCGTCAGACAAGAGGTGCGACACATCCACGGCCCGCCTCGGCCCGAACAGGACGGGAATTCCCCCTTCGCACCTGCATACGGCCGCCGCACCCCCGGGCGGGCCGGGGCCCTGCTTCGAGCAGCAGCGGTTCGGGCCGTTCCCCTCGCCCCTTCCCCTCGCTAGGGTGCGCGCGTGGATCTGATGCTCACGCTGGTCAGCGGGATCGCCTGGACGGTCGTGTACGTGGAGGCGATCCGCGTCGGGCTGCGGGACCGGACGTACGCGATGCCCGTCGCCGCGCTCGCGCTCAACTTCGCCTGGGAGTCGACCTACGCGGTCCGCGAGTTCTCCGCCGGGGTCTCTCCGCAGGGCGTGGTCAACGTGGTGTGGGCGGTGGCCGACCTGGTGATCGTCTACACCTATCTGCGCTTCGGGCGGGCCGAGCTGCCCGGCTTCGTGACCCGGCCGCTGTTCGCGACCTGGTCCGTCCTGGTGTTCGGTACGGGCTTCGCCGTGCAGTGGCTGTTCCTCGCGCATTTCGGGATGCACGACGCGACCCGGTACTCGGCGTTCCTGCAGAACCTGCTGATGTCCGGGCTGTTCATCGCCCTGTACGCCGCCCGGCAGGGACCGCACGGGCAGTCCCTGACCATCGCCGTCGCCAAATGGCTGGGGACGCTCGCCCCGACCCTGCTGTTCGGGGTGCTGGAGGACGAACCGTTCATCCTCGGGCTCGGGATCCTCTGCAGCGTCTTCGACCTCGCCTACATCGGGCTGCTGCTGCGCCCCCGGTTCGCCCGGATCAGAAGCCTTCCGGCCCCATCACGATGACCGGCTTCGCCGCCGGGTCGAGGGTCTCCAGGACCTTCTTCATGGCCTCCTTCGGGATGCCGACGCAGCCCTGCGAGGGGCCGTCGTGGTCCACGTGCAGCCAGATGTTGCCGCCCTTGTCCTCCCCGTCCGGCTTGACCGGGTCCAGCGGGGACTTGCCCGGCCTGCGGTTGAAGTCGATGGCGACGACGTAGTCGAAGGAGCCCGCCAGGGACTCCCCGTTCACCCCGAGGCCCGTCGCGACGAAGCCGCTGTCCTGGTCGTACGGGAGCCGGGTGCCGGGCGGCTTCGGCAGCAGGCCGCCCGCGTCGGTGAGCGCGAAGACGCCCTGCGGGGAGGTCAGGTCGCCGTAGGTGCGTTCGGTGGACCAGCCCTTGGCCCCGTTGCGCGCGGGCCAGCTGTCGGCCCGGACCCAGACGGCGCCGGCCGCGGGGCGGGTGTAGAGGGTGGCGGTGGACTCCGAGGAGTCGTCGGCCCGGCCGGTGACCAGGATGAGCTGGAGGGACTCGGCCGGGATCCGGGCCCGGGTCTGCTCGCTGATCCCGGTCAGGCCCTGGAGGGCGGCGACCCGCTCGGCGTCGGCCTTGGCGGCCCGCTGCGCGTCACGCGCGGCACGGTCCTCGGCCTGCGGCCGGGCATCCGCGCGGGCCTGCGGCCGGGCGGCGCCGGCGGCCTGGTCCGCGTCCTGGGCCACGTACACCCAGCCGGCCGTGAAGGTCGCCAGGCCGAGGGCGGCGGCGAAGGCCACCCGGCGGGTACGGGTCCTGCGGGGCGGGCGGGAGCGGGCTCGGGCGTGCTTGCTCATTCGTCCGACCGTACATCAGCAGGCCCGCGGAGCCCGGGTGGCTACGGTGTGCGCGCCTCGTCGGACACCGGGAAGCGGACGCGCACCGTGAGGCCGCCCGCCGGCCCCGGATTGGCCTCGGCCACCAGCTCCGCCCCGTGCGCCCGTGCGATCGACGCCACGATCGACAGCCCCAACCCGGCCCCCTCACCTGCGGTGTGCTGCCGTTCGGCGCGCCTGCGGAAGGGCTCCAGGAGCCCCGGCACGTCGGCCGGATCGATCACCGGGCCGGTGTTCGACACCGTCAGTTCCCCCTCGGGGGACGTGGAGACGGTGATCCGGCCGCCCGCGCGGTTGTGACGCACTGCATTGACCAACAGGTTCCGCAGGAGGTGCCCCAGCAGGGTCCCGTCGCCCTGCACGGTCAGCGGCGCGAGGGTTCGTACGACGGTCAGCCCCTGCTGCGGACAGGCCGCCAGCTCGGCCGCCGCGAGCACCGCCAGGTCCACCGGACCGGTGGACTCCAGCCCCTGCTCCGAGACGGCGAGCAGCAGCAGGGACTCGATGAGGTGCTCGCTGGAGTCGGCGACCCCGATCAGCTTGGCCCGGATCCGGGCGACCTTCTCCGGCGACGGGTCCCCCGCCAGCCCGATCTCGGCCGCCGCCCGCTGCACGGCCAGCGGGGTGCGCAGTTCGTGCGCCGCGTTCGCCGCGAACCGCCGTTGTGCGGAGACCAGCTGCTCCATCCGGCCCAGCATGGCGTCGAAGGTGTCGGCCAGCTGCTTGAGCTCGCCGGGCGGGGCGTCGAGGGAGATCCGCTCGTCCAGGTTCTCCCCGGACAGGCGGCGCGCGGTCTCGGTGATGACGCCCACGGGGCGCAGCACCCGGCCGGCCATCCACCAGGCGAGCCAGATCGACAGCACGGCGAAGACGGCCAGCGCGAGGAGGGAGTACATCAGCAGCCGGTGCCGGGTGGCGTCGGTGACGGCGTCCGAGAGGTTCTGGGTGTACGCGTAGCTCTTGAGCTGCTCGGGGGTGGGGGCCTGACCGGGGGGCAGGGCCTTCGCCGGTTCGCAGGGGCAGCCCGGCGTGAGGGTCCGGCCGGGGACGGGCGCCCAGGGCGACTGGACGGCGTAGGCCGGGCTGACGGTCCGTACGGCCCCGCTGACGCTCGCGTAGAGGCCCTGGCCGACCAGCAGGTACACCAGCGCGACCAGGCCGCCGCCCGCGAGGAGCAGCAGCGAGCCGTACAGGGCGGTGAGGCGTCCGCGCTCGGTCCGCAGCAGTCCCCACACCCGGCGGCCCCACACCCGCAGAGCCCGCGGCGGACGACCCCGCCACGGACGACGGCCGCTCATCCCGTGCCCGCTTACCCCGTGCCCGCTCACCCCGTGCCCGCTCACCGGGCGGCGATCCGGTAGCCCGCGCCCGGCACGGTCTCGATCAGCGGCGGCTCGCCCAGCTTGGCGCGGAGCTTGCTGAGGGTGACGCGGACGGCGTTGGTGGAGTAGCTGGTGTCCTGCTCCCACACCTGCTCGATCAGGTCGTCGTTGCTGACGACGGCGCCCTCGGCGCGCAGCAGCGTCTCCAGCACGGCGAACTCCTTGCGGGACAGCGCGAGCCGGTGCCCGTCTCGGGTGGCGCTGCGCCGGGCGGTGTCGACGGCGATCCCGGCGCGCTCCAGGACGGGCGGCAGGGCGGGGCGGGCCCGCCGGCCCAGGGCCAGCACCCGGGCGAGCAGCTCGTCGTAGGCGAAGGGCTTGGTGAGGTAGTCGTCGGCGCCGAGACCGAGGCCCTCGACGCGGTCCCGTACGGTCCCGGACGCGGTCAGCATGAGGACGCGGGTCAGCAGCCGTTCGCGCACGACCTGCCGGCAGACCTCGTCGCCGTGCAGGCCGGGCAGGTCGCGGTCCAGGACGAGGACGTCGTACTCGCCCAGCCGCAGCCGCTGCAGGGCCTCCGGGCCGTCGCTCGCCTCGTCGACGGCGAGCGCGTCGCGGCGCAGCCCCTCGGCGATCATCTCCCGGAGGAATTCCTCGTCCTCCACCACCAGTACGCGCATGGCGTCCTCTTTACCGGAGATCGGTATTTCGCCGTTGTAAGCAGGGTGCGAGAGGGAAGCGAAAGCCCCTTTCACCGCAGGCTCGGGCCCATGAAGCGATCCCTGATCATGACCACGGCCGCGGTCGTCACCGGGCTGACCCTGTTCGCCACCGCCTGCGCGAACGACTCGTCGGCGGGGAAGAAGGACACCTCCGGGGGCGCCGGCGGCGGCTCCGAAACGGTGGCCGACAACGCCGTGAAGATGCGCCAGTGCCTGCGCGAGCACGGCATAGACGTGCCCGACCCCGAGCCCGGCCAGGACCCGCGCGGGATGACGCTGGGCGGGGACGCCGACCCGCAGAAGATGCAGGAGGCCATGAAGGCCTGCGGGATGAGCACCGGGAGCGGCAAGGAGCCCACGCAGGAGGAGAAGGACAAGGAGCTGGAGTGGATCCGGTGCATGCGCGAGAACGGGGTCGCCCTCAAGGACCCTGAGTACAACGGCGGCATGAAGAGCGCCACCGAGATCCCCAAGGGGCAGGAGAAGGCCTTCGAGGAGGCCCAGAAGAAGTGCGACACGGCCCGATGAGCAAACGGGCCAAGTGGCTGCTGGGCTCGCTGGCTGCCGTACTGGCCGTCTCGGGCGGCGGCTGGGCCGTCATGGCGCAGCCGCAGGGCGACCCGGACGGGCAGGAGCGGCGCGCGGCCGGCGGGCTGCCGCCGGCCACGGCGCCGGTCAAGCGCGGCGACCTCAGCTCGGGCCTCCAGGTGGAGGGCACCCTCGGCTACGCGCAGGAGCGCAAGCTCAACGCGGGCGGGCCGGGCGTGCTGACCTGGATCGCGGGCGCGGGGTCGGCGGTGGAGCGGGACGGGAAGCTCTACGAGGTCAACGGCCGGGCGGTGCGGCTCATGTACGGGTCCACTCCCATGTACCGGCCGCTGAAGTCCGGTGACAAGGGCGAGGACGTCAAGCAGCTCAAGCGGAACCTTCAGGCCCTCGGGTACGGGAGCGGGCTCGACCCGCAGGACGGCGCCTTCACGGCGGGTACGGCCGCCGCGGTCAAGCGCTGGCAGAAGGCGCACAAGGCGGCGGAGACGGGCGAGGTCGGCAAGGAGGACGTCGCCTTCGCCTCGGGACCGCAGCGGGTGCGCGCGAACGACGCGGCGGTCGGTGACGAGCCGGGGCCCGGCAAGCCGGTGCTGACGGTCACGGGCACCGAGCGGATCGTCCGCTTCCAGCTGGACGCGGCCAAGGCGGGCGCGGCGAAGTCCGGCGACCCGGTGACCGTACGGCTGCCGGGAGGCGGCAGCGCCACCGGGCGGATCGACTCGGTGGGCGGGTCCGCCCAGCCCGACGAGAAGGGCGACGGCGGCGCGGGCGGCCCGGGCGGCGGCGACAAGAAGGCCAAGGTCGAGGTGATGGTCACCTTCGACAAGCCCGCCGAGGTGAACGCCCCGGACCAGTCCCCGGTGACCGTCGCCCTGACCGGCGAGACCCGCAAGGGCGTGCTCTCCGTACCGGTCAACGCGCTGCTCGCGCTCGCGGGCGGCGGCTTCGGCGTCCAGGTCGTGGAGGACGGCCGGGCCCGCGAGGTCCCGGTCGAGCTGGGCATGTTCGGCAACGGCCGGGTCGAGGTGACCGGCGACGCCCTCAAGGAGGGCATGCAGGTGGGGATCCCGAAGCTGTGACGGCCATGACGACGCATCCGGCGACGCGGCCGGACACGGTCGTGGAGCTGACCGGGGTCACCAAGGAGTACCCGGGCGGGGTCGCGGCCCTGCGCGGGGTCGACCTGACCGTCACCGCCGGGGAACTGCTCGCCATCGTGGGCCCGTCGGGTTCCGGCAAGTCCACCCTGCTGCACATCGTCGGCACCCTGGACCGCCCGACGGCGGGCGGCGTACGGATCGCCGGCTACGACATCGCGGCCCTCTCGGACCGTGCGCTGTCGGCCCTGCGCTCCCGGCACGTCGGCTTCGTCTTCCAGTCCTTCCACCTGGTGCCGGGCATCAGCGCCCGGGCGAACGTCGCCGAGGGGCTGCTGTACAGCGGCCTCTCGCGGGCCGAGCGCCTGCGCCGGGCGGCCGAGGCGCTGGAGCGGGTGGGCCTCGGGGACCGGATGGACCACCGGCCGCACGAGCTGTCCGGCGGGCAGAAGCAGCGGGTGGCGATCGCCCGGGCGGTGGCGGGCGCACCGGACCTGCTGCTGGCCGACGAGCCGACGGGCGCGCTGGACACGGCGTCCGGGGAATCGGTGATGGAGCTGCTGCGCGAGCTGAACCGGGACGGGGCCACCATCGCGGTGATCACCCACGACCAGGAGATCGCGGCGAGCCTGCCGCGGCAGGTGCGGATCCGTGACGGGGAGATCGTGGCGGACCTGCGGAGCCGCGCGGGGGTGGCGTCATGAGCCGCGCGAGGTCCCGTACGGGGTCACGCGCACGGCGGTTGACCCCGCCGAGGCTGTCGCCGCGGGACGTCCTGCACGTCGGATCGGCGGGCCTGCGCTCCCGCCCGATGCGGGTGTTCCTGTCCGCGCTCGGCATCGCCATCGGCATCGCGACGATGATCGCGGTGGTCGGGATCTCCTCCTCCAGCCAGGCCAAACTGCTGCGGGAGCTCGACAAGCTCGGCACCAACATGCTGGTCGCGAAGCCGGGCGAGGGGATGTTCACGGGTCAGGACACCACACTGCCCAAGGACGCCCCCGGCATGATCTCCCGGATCGCGGGGGTCGAGTCGGTCGGCACCACCGGTGACGTGGCCGAGTCCGTGCGCCGGTCGGAGAACATCCCGAAGGGGGAGACGGGCGGCATCGTGCTCAAGGCGGCCAAGGACGATCTGCTGGGCACCCTGCGCGCGCGGATGGCGAGCGGCACCTGGCTCAACGCGGTCACCGGCCGCTACCCCTCGGTGGTCCTCGGGGACGTCTCCGCGCGCCGGCTCGGCATCACCGAACCGGGCCAGCAGGTCTTCATCGGCGGCCGGTACTTCACGGTGATCGGCATCCTGGAGCCGATCCCGCTGGCCCCGGAGATCGAGCGCTCCGCGCTGATCGGGTGGGACGCGGCCGAGCAGCTGCTGGGCTTCGGCGGTCACCCCACGGCGGTGTACGAGCGGTCGGCGGACGACCGGGTGGCGGCGGTCCGCAAGCTGATCCCGCAGACGGCCAACCCGCAGACCCCGAGCGCGGTGCAGGTCAGCGACCCCTCGGCGGCGCTCCAGGCGAAGGCGGCCACGGAGGGCGCGTTCAGCACGCTGCTGCTGGGGCTCGGCGGGATCGCGCTGCTGGTGGGCGGGGTCGGCGTCGCCAACACCATGATCATCTCGGTGCTGGAGCGGCGTCATGAGATCGGTCTGCGGCGGTCCCTGGGCGGCACGAAGGGGCAGATCCGGATCCAGTTCGTGACGGAGTCCCTGCTGCTGTCGGGCCTCGGCGGACTGGCGGGCATCGTCCTGGGCGGAGCGGCCACGGCGGTCTACGCCCGGGCCGGCGACCTGCCCTGGGTCGTCCCGCTCTGGGCCGTGACCGGCGGCTTCGCCTCCACGCTGGTGATCGGCACCCTGGCCGGCCTCTACCCGGCGGTGCGCGCGGCCCGGCTGTCGCCGACGCTGGCGCTGGCGGCGGCGTAGGGGAACGGACCGGGATCGGACCGGGATCGGACCGGGGGACCGGACCGGGATCGGACCCGGGGACCGGGGGATCGCCCGGGCAGACGGCGGCCAAAGGCCGGGCCCCAGGCCATCCCCCGGTCCGTTCCCCGGAACCGATCACCGGCGTACATTGAATCGATGAGGCGAACTCCACGTCACGCAGCGCGCGTTGTCATCCTGTCCCCCGCCGGATCCGTGTTCCTCTTCCGCGAGGACAACGTGGAGGTGGGCATCCACTGGCTGCCGCCCGGCGGCGGGATCGATCCCGGCGAGAGCCCCGAGGACTGCGTGCGGCGCGAACTGCGCGAGGAGACCGGGTGGACCGACCTGGAGCCCGAACGGCTGCTCTGCACCTGGGAGCACGACTTCACGCACCAGGGGATCCCGGTCCGCCAGCACGAGCACATCTACGTGACCAGCGGCCCCCACCGCGAGCCGGTCCTGGAGGCGCCGGGCATCCACTGGCAGTGGCTCTCGCCGCAGCGCCTCGCCACCCTGGGCGAACCCCTGTGGCCGCCACGCCTGGCGGACCTGCTGGCCGACACCCCGGCGGAGCCGGTCCACCTGGGGCTGCTGGCGTAGGCGGCCGGCCCAGGCGGTGGGCCCAGGCGGTCGGTCTAGGCGGTCGGTCTAGGCGGTCGGTCTAGGCGGTCGGTCTAGGCGGTCGGCTTCGCGGCAGGCTTCGCGGTGGCCTTGGCGTACAGCGAGGCCGCGTACTCCCCGAGGACCGTGCTGGTCGACACGTCGTCGGTGTCCCCGCCCGTGAGGATGCCGATGATCTTTCCGTCGCGGGCGATCCACGCGCTGCCGCTGGTGCCGCCCGGGAAGTCGGCGCAGTCGAAACGCTGCTGGGTCGGGCTCTCGCGGACGGCGACCGAGGTGCAGGTACGGGGCACCTTGCGGTCGGCGGGGTATCCGGTCACGGTGACCTCCTCCCCCGCGCGGCCACTGGTGTCGAGCACGGCCGCGCCGGTCACGTCCTCGATGGTGCGGCCCTGGGCGTCCGGGGCGAGGCGCGCGAAGGCGAGGTCGTAGTCGTCGTCCGTACCCTCCGCCCAGCGGTCGTCCTCGAAGACCTCCTCGATCTTCCATGTGCCGTACGGGGCGACCCCGTTGGCGTACGCAGGCGCGAAGACGGCGCTTCCGTCGCTCTGGTCGCCTTCGAGCAGGCAGTGCCCGGCGGTGATGATCATGTTCCGGCCGGGGCTGCCGACCACGGTGGCGGTGCAGAAGTGATCGCTGTCCAGGCCGTTGGTGAACAGGGCCCCGGTGAAGGCGGCGGGCCCACCGGGCGGCGGTGTGACGGCCGGCGGCAGAGTGGCCGCGGGCGGCGGGGAGAGCTGAGGCTTCGCGGCTTGCGAACGCGACGGCGGTCCCGTCGGCGAGGCGGTGGGCGCGGCCTTCGCCTGCACCTGCGGGGCCCCTTCGGGCGGCGGTGCCAGCTTGGCCACCGCGGCGGACGCCCCCAGCGCCGCCACCGCACACAGCACCGCCGTCACGACGGTCCGCTTGTCCACCGGCATGATCATCCTCCCGCTTTGCCCTGGCGAAGCATGCCTCGGCGACGGGGGTGGGTGCAAGGCCGGGGGCGGCTCACGGCCCGTTCCTCACACGGTGTCGAGCCGCAGATCGCATGCGAAACGCAGGCCCGGGCGGCCGTCCAGATCGACATCACCGGTGGGCACGAATCCGGTGCGGGCGAGCACCGCGCGCGAGCCGGGGTTGTCGAGCGTCGTGACCGCCCGCAGCGCGGTCAGTCCGTACTCCGCGACCGCCAGCCCGCGCGCCTCCCGGACCGCGGCCGTGGCCAGGCCCCGCCCCGCGGCGCGCTCGGCGATCCGGTAGCCGAGCTCGGCCGAACCGTCCGCCACGTCGACGAGGTTGACCCGGCCCACCACCGCACCGCCGCCGTCCACCAGTACGTGGAAGAAGCACAGCCCGGCGGCCTGCTCGGCCATCAGCGCGGAGTGCCGCGCGTCGAAGCGGTCGAAGTAGTCGTCGCCCCGGTCGGGCACCGACGCGGCGAAGTAGGACCGGTTCTCCCGCTCGAACGCGAGCAGGGCCGGAGCATGGTCGAAGCGCAGCAACTCGAGTCGGGGCACGCCCCGATGCTAAGGGCTGTCCCGTAATCCCCGGCGGGCGCACGACGACAGCTACGGCACCTCGCTGCGTGGTCGGAACGCCCGAACACGCACAGTATGAGGACGCCCCTCCGCCTTGCGATGCACCGCATCTGACGCCGTGCGCTGATCCACCGGGGATTACGGGACAGCCCTTAGGCCCTGGCCGGGCGGACTGCGGATGGGCAAGCGGTTCGAGCAGCCATGCGGCGCCTCCCGTCCGGCGCGCCCTATAGGGCGTCTGCCCGATCCCCGCGCCCCGCCTTAGAACGCACGCTGACCTGGTGGCCACTTGGGGAACGGGAAAGGTCCTGCGGGACCGCAACGCGGGGCTCTACCTCTCCGGGGTGGTGGTCTCGGGATTTGGCACGACCGCGATGTGGCTGGTCGCCGGAGTCTGGGTGAAGTCGCTGACCGGCTCGGACGCGCTCGCGGCCCTGACCGTGTTCACCATGTGGGCACCGGTCCTGGCCGGTCCCGCGCTGGGGACGCTCGCCGACCGGCTGCCCCGGCGGCCGCTGCTGGTCGCCCTCGGTCTGGTGATGGCCGCACTGCTGCCCGTACTGCTCCTGCTGGACTCGGCGGACCGGGTGTGGCTGCTGTTCGCGGTCCTGCTCGTGTACGGGATCTGCGGGACCGTACACGGCGCGGCGGAGGCGGCTCTGGTGCCGCGGGCCGTCGGCCACCGGCTCCTCGGGGACTTCAACGGGCTGCGGCTGACCGCCAACGAGAGCACGAAGCTGCTCGCGCCCCTGGTGGGCGCGGGCCTGTTCGCCCGGTTCGGCGGCCCATCGGTGGCGCTGCTCGACGCGGCCACCTTCGCGCTGTCGGCGGGGATCTTCGCCCTGCTGCGGGTGCACGAGGAGCCGCCGCAGCGGGAGCGCTACCGGCAGCCGGGCGGGGACGGAGCCGGGGACGCGGCCGACGCGGGCGGTTTCGCGCGGATGGCGGCGGGCGGGCGGCAGTTGTGGGCGTCGCCCGCGCTGCGCACGCTGGTGTCGGCCGGCGCCGCGGTGATGTTCCTGGCCGGGCTGAACGGCGCGCTGGTCTACGCGGTCGCCGATGACGTCCTGGGACGCGCGCCCACCTACGTGGGGGCGCTGTACGCGGTGCAGGGGGCGGGTTCGGTCCTGAGCGGTCTCGCGGCGGGCCCGCTGCTGCGGCGGCTGCCGGAGCGGGTGTTCACGGCCGCGGGAGTGGCCCTGTTCGCGCTCGGGGCCGGTTCCCGGGCGCTGCCGTACGACGCGGCGGCCTTGGCGGGCAGCGCGGCCATCGGCGCGGGACTGCCGTGCGTGCTGATCGCCGCGCTGACGGCGGTGCAGCGCGAGGTCCCGAACGCGGTGCTGGGCCGTGCGGCGGCCACGGCCAACACCCTGATCTTCGTACCGAACGCGGTGGCCCTGGCGCTGGGGGCCGGCCTGGTGGCCTGCGTGGACGTACGGGCGCTGCTGCCGCTGCTGATGGTGGCGGGGCTGGCCACGGCGCTGCTGCTCGTAACCGGGCCGCGGGGGCGCGGGCGTGAGCGTGCCCACGGGTGCGGGCGCAGGCGCAGACGCGGGCGCGGGCACGGGCACGGGCACGGGCGCAGGGGCGGGGCGTGACCGGGCGGGCGGCGCCGGTCACGTCCCACCGGCTACGGCGTCACGCCCCCGGTCCCGCCCACAGGCCCTCCGCGGTGAGCCCGAGCAGGTCGATCGCGTTGCCGCGCACGATGCGGTCCACCACGTCCGGCGCGAGGTGGCCCATCTGGGACTCGCCGACCTCGCGGGACTTGGGCCAGGTCGAGTCCGAGTGGGGGTAGTCCGTCTCGTACAGGACGTTGGCCACGCCGATCGAGTCGAGGTTCTTCAGGCCGAAGGCGTCGTCGAAGAAGCAGCCGTAGACGTGCTCGGCGAAGAGCTCCGACGGCGGGCGCAGCACCTTGTCCGCGACTCCGCCCCAGCCCCGGTTCTCCTCCCAGACGACGTTCGCGCGCTCCAGGATGTACGGGATCCAGCCGATCTGGCCCTCCGCGTACATGATCTTCAGGTTGGGGTAGCGCTCGAACTTGCCGCTCATCAGCCAGTCGACCATCGAGAAGCAGCAGTTGGCGAAGGTGATGGTGGAGCCGACCGCGGGCGGGGCGTCCGCGGAGGTGGACGGCATGCGGGAGGAGGAGCCGATGTGCATGGCGATGACCGTTCCGGTCTCGTTGCACGCCTCCAGGAAGGGGTCCCACTCGTCCGTGTGGATGGAGGGGAGGCCCAGGTGCGGGGGTATCTCGGAGAAGGCGACCGCGCGCACGCCCCGCGCGGCGTTGCGGCGGACCTCGGCGGCGGCCAGGCGGGCGTCCCAGAGCGGGATCAGGGTGAGGGGGATCAGCCGGCCGCGGGCGTCGGGGCCGCACCACTCCTCCACCATCCAGTCGTTGTAGGCCCGTACGCCGAGAAGTCCCAGCTCGCGGTCCTTGGCCTCGGTGAAGGTCTGGCCGCAGAAGCGGGGGAAGGTCGGGAAACAGAGGGCCGACTGGACGTGGTTGACGTCCATGTCCGCGAGGCGGTCGGGAACCGAGAAGGACCCCGGGCGCATCTGCTCGTAGGTGATGACTTCCAGTTTGATCTCGTCCCGGTCGTACCCGACTGCCGTGTCGAGGCGGGTGAGCGGCCGGTGCAGGTCCTCGTACACCCACCAGTCGCCGATGGGGCCGTCGTCGCCCGGGGCCCCCATGACGGGGGCGAACTTGCCGCCGAGGAAGGTCATTTCCTTCAGCGGTGCGCGGACGACGCGGGGCCCGATGTCGCGGTACCTGGACGGGAGCCGGTCCCGCCAGACGTGGGGGGGCTCCACCGTGTGGTCGTCCACCGAGATGATCTTCGGGAAGGTCTCCATGACCCATACGGTAGCGCTGATCTGACGAACCGTCAGCTAGTTGGCCGGTGATCGGTCAAGGACGGGCTGACGTGTACGCGCGAGACAGGGCAGACTGACCATGACAACGACCGGAAGGCAGGGGGACGACTGATGGACGGCGTACCGGCCATCCCGCGCCCGCGGAAACACCCCGAGGCCCCTACGGCTGCCGCCGCACCCGCACCCGAAGCCGACGCCCGCACCGACGCCCGCACCGACGGCCGTCCCGCCGGGGCGCGAGGCGCAGGAGGCGGCCGTTCCGCCACCGGGTCCGCGCCGCGGACGGCGCCCACCGCCGCACGGGCCGGAACCACCGGCGCGGGCCCGGCGGCCGCCGGGAGCCCCGCCCACCCCGCCGCCGGGGCCACCGCATGCGCCGCAGGCCCCGGCGAGTCCCGCTTCGCCGTCCTCGGCCCCGTCCGCGCCTGGCGCGGCGCCGAGGTGCTGCCCTCCGGCACCCCCCAGCAGCGCGCCCTGCTCGCCGTACTCCTGCTGCGCGACGGCCGCACCGCCACCGCGCCCGAGCTCATCGACGCCATCTGGGGCGAGGACCCGCCGCAGCAGGCCCTCGCCACCATCCGTACCTACGCCTCCCGCCTGCGCAAGGTCGTCGCCCCCGGCCTGCTCGTCACCGAGTCCGGCGGCTACGCCATCCGGCTGCGCTCCGCAGCCACCCTCGACCTCGGCGTCGCCCGCAGCCTCGCCGCCGACGCCGAGGCGGCCCGCGCCGCCGGCGACCGCTCCCTCGCCCGTACGCTCCTCGCCCGCGCCCTCGACCTCTGGGAGGGCGAGCCGCTCGCCGGGGTCCCCGGCCCGCATGCCGAGACGGAGCGCATCCGGCTCGCCGAATGGCGCCTCCAGCTGCTGGAGACCCGTCTCGACCTCGACCTGGAGGTCGGCCACCACGCCGAGGCCGTCTCCGAGCTGACCGCCCTCACCGCCGCCCACCCGCTGCGCGAGCGCCTGCGCGAGCTGCTGATGCTCGCCCTCTACCGCAGCGGACGGCAGGCCGAGGCCCTCGCCGTCTACGCCGACACCCGCCGCCTCCTCGCCGACGAGCTCGGCGTCGACCCGCGCCCCGAACTGGCCGCACTCCAGCAGCGCATACTGAGCGCCGACGCCGACCTCGCCCGCGCGGAGGACCCGGCCCCCGCCGCCGCGACCGTTCACGTGAGGCCCGCCCAATTGCCTGCGACCGTCCCCGACTTCACCGGCCGTGCCAGCTTCGTCGACGAGCTCGGCGCCGTCCTCACCGGCGGCGCCCTCGACCAGGTCATGGCCGTCTCCGCGCTCGCCGGCATCGGCGGCGTCGGCAAGACCACCCTCGCCGTGCACGTCGCCCACGCCGCCCGACCGCACTTCCCCGACGGCCAGCTGTACGTCGACCTCCAGGGCACCGAGGCCCGCCCCGCCGAACCGGAGGCCGTCCTCGGCTCCTTCCTGCGCGCCCTCGGCACCCCCGACACGGCCATCCCCGACTCCCCCGCCGACCGGGCCGCGCTCTACCGCTCCACCCTCGACGGCCGCCGCGTCCTGGTCCTCCTCGACAACGCCCGCGACGCCGCCCAGGTCCGGCCGCTGCTGCCGGGCACCGCCGGCTGCGCCGCCCTCGTCACCAGCCGGGTCCGCATGGCGGGCCTCGCCGGGGCCCATCTCGTCGACCTCGACGTGATGAGCCCCGAGGAGGCCCTCCAGCTCTTCACCCGCATCGTCGGCGAGGAGCGCGTGCGCGCCGAACGCCAGGCCGCCCTCGACGTCGTCGGTGCCTGCGGCTTCCTGCCGCTCGCCATCCGCATCGCCGCCTCCCGGCTCGCCGCCCGCCGCACCTGGACCGTCTCCGTCCTGGCCGCCAAACTCGGCGACGAACGCCGCCGCCTCGACGAGCTCCAGGCCGGCGACCTCGCCGTCAAGGCCACCTTCGAGCTGGGCTACGGCCAGCTGGAGCCCGCCCAGCAGCGCGCGTTCCGCCTCCTGGGGCTCGCCGACGGGCCCGACATCTCGCTGTCCGCGGCAGCCGCCGTACTCGACCTGCCCGAGTACGACACCGAGGACCTCCTCGAGGCTTTAGTCGACTGCTCCCTCCTGGAATCCGCCGCACCCGGCCGCTACCGCTTCCACGACCTCGTACGCCTCTACGCGCGTGCCTGCGCCGAGCGCGACGAGCAGCCGCCGAGCGGGCGCGAGGCGGCCCTGGACCGGCTGCTGGACTTCTACCTGGCCACCGCCTCCGGGGTCTACGCCCTGGAACGGCCCGGCGACCGGCTGCCCGCGCACCTGTCCGACACCCACTACCCGGGGCTGGTCTTCGCCGAACCGCGCGCCGCCCTGGACTGGCTGTACGCCGAGGCCGACCCGCTGCTGGCGTGCGTACGGCAGGCCGCCGTACGGGGCGGCGAGACGCTGGTCCTGCGCCGGGCCGTGGACCTGCTGTGGGCCGCGAAGGACCTGGCCGAGTCCGGGGCCAACTCCCGGCAGTACGAGTCGGCCGCGGTGGCCGTGCGCGACGCGGGCCAGGCTGCGAAGGACCCGTACGCCGAGGGCCGCGCCCGCACCACCCTCACCAACGTCCACCTGGTCGCGGGCCGCTTCGCCGAGGCCGACGACGAGGCCGCCCGGGCCACCGTGCTCGCCCGCGAGGCCGGCGACCCGCTGCCCCGGTGCTGGGCGCCCAACGACCGCGGGATCATCGCCCTCTACGAGGGCCGGCACGCGGACGGCGAGCGCTACCTGCTGGAGGCCATCGAGTGCTTCCGCGCCGACGGCAACAACGTCGGCGAGGCCAGCGCCCTGTGCAACCTCTCCCGCATCCACGTGGAACTGGGCCGCCTGACCAGCGCCATAGACCTCGCCCAGCAGGGCATCGCCATCTACGACCGGATGGGGCTGAGCCTGCGCCTGGCCAACGGCCGCTATGCGCTGGGCATCGCCCTCACCCAGGCGGGGCGGCTCGGCGAGGCCCTGGCGCAGCTCGCCGAGGCGCTGTCGCTGTTCCACGAGAACCGCCAGCCGCTGTGGGAGGGCGTGACGCACTTCCGGCTCGCCGAGGCCCACCTGGCGGCGCGCCGGCCGACCCTCGCCGCCTCGCACGCCGAGCAGGCCATCGCGTTGCGCGGCATCGGCGGGGAGTGGCGCCGGGCGACGGTCCTGACGGTGCTCGGGAAGGCGCTGCGGCGGCTGGGGCAGACGGACCGGGCGCGGGCCTGCTGGCGGGACGCGGAGACCGTGTTCACGCAGCTGCGATCCGCCGAACTGGGCGAGGTGCAGGCCCTGCTGGCCTCGGAGATCGCGGCCTGAGCTGCACGGACGCCGGTTGAACGCGGCGTTCATCGTTCGTTTATCGCGCTCCGACACGATAGGTGCATCGACCCGGCGCGTCGGGGGGGCGCTCGGGCCGGTTGGAGGACTACCCGTTCGGCGGTCATCGGGGGAATCGCCGAACGGGCCCAGCCCCACCCATCCATCAGGAGAACCGATGACGACGAACGAGAACCTCAAGCCGCTCGACAACCACGCCTCGGGCGTCGAGATCGAGACCCTGGACAACCACGCCTCGGGCATCGAGATCAAGCCGCTCGAGAAGGACGCGGCTCCCGCCGCCACCACGGACGAAGAGATCCAGACGCTGGACAACCACGCGTCCGGCCCGCGTCCGTAGCACGTAGAAGACGTACGGGGGATTCAACGGGGGAACGGCGGTCGCGGTGGCCCGGAGGGGGAGCCACCGCGACCGCCGCACGCGTGCGCCCGGGCCGGAGCCCGGCGGCGGCATAGGCTGGGGGTGTGTTCTCCTCCCACGGGCCGAGCGTCCGCGAACTGGCAGTGCAGGGCCTCTCCTCGGTCGAACGGGGCTACGACCTCCTCGCGCCGAAGTTCGACCACACCCCCTTCCGCACCCCGGACCGGATGCTCGACGCCGTCGAGGAGACCCTGGCCCAGTGGGAGGGCGGCTTCGACGCCGGCCTGGACGTGTGCTGCGGCACGGGCGCCGGGATCGGCATGCTGCGCCGGCTGTGCCGGGGGCGGGTGACCGGCGTCGACCTCAGCGCGGGGATGCTGGCGCAGGCCGGGCGCAGGTACGGCGCGGACGCCGACCGCGTGGACTTCGTGCGGGCCGACGCGCGCGCCCTGCCGCCCGCCCTCGCGGACACCTACGACCTGGCGGTCAGCTTCGGCGCTTTCGGCCACTTCCTCCCGTCGGAGCGCCCCGCGCTCTTCTCCGGGATCCACTCCGCGCTGCGCGAGGGCGGCGTCTTCGCCTTCCCGATCGGCGCCCCGCTGCCCCTCGGCTCACCGGTGTGGTGGGCGGTGACGGGCTTCGACGCGGCGATGCGGGTCCGCAACGCGGTGTGGCGTCCCCCGTTCGTCATGTACTACCGGACCTTCCCCCTGGCCGGAGTCCGCACGGACCTCCAGGCGGCGGGCTTCACGGTCGAAACGGTCCCCCTGGACCACTTCGGCCGCCGCCCGGACGGCACCCCCCACTGGCGCCTCCTCCTGGCCCGCCGCCGGTAGCGTGGCCGCCCCGCCGTATCCCGGAAGGCGAGGGCGCCGCCGAGTAGGCTGAACCAGCGCACCCCCTGGAGGACACCATGGCCGCCGAGCTCCCCGAATGGATGCTCCCGCCCCGCCCGAGCGGCTGGGAAGCGGACGACCTCGATCACCTGCCCCAGGCTCCCCGGCACACCGAGCTCATCGACGGAGCGCTGATCTTCATGATGTCCCCACAGCGGTCCTGGCACTCCCGGCTCGTGGAGAACCTGACCTTCGCCCTGCGGCAGTCGGCACCTGACGGCATCGAGATCGAACGGGAGATGACCGTACGGCTCGACCGGAAGAGCCGCCCGGAACCTGACGTCCTGGCTGCGGCCGCCCCCTACGACCCGGACCGTACCCGCTATCTCCCGGACGAGGTGGTTCTGGTGATCGAAGTGGTGTCCGAGGAGTCGGCCGACCGCGATCGCTCCATCAAGCCCTTCAAGTACGCCCAGGCGGGAATCCCCCACTTCTGGCGCGTCGAGGACGAGACGACCGGGCCCGCCGTCCACGTCTACGAGCTGGACACCGTCACCCGGTCCTACGTCGCGACCGGAATCCACCGTGGGTGGCTCAAGGTCGCGGTGCCGTTCCCCGCGGCCATCGAGCTGGGCTCGCTCGTTCCCTGATCCGGTTCAACGGGTGCGGAGGGTCCGTTTGAGGATCTTTCCGCTCGCGTTGCGGGGGAGTTCGGTGACGAACTCGACCGTGCGGGGGACCTTGTAGTTGGCCATCTCGCGGCGGGACCAGGCGATCAGGTCGTCGGCGGTCAGGGTGGAGCCGGGGCGGCGGACCGCGTAGGCCTTGCCGACCTCGCCCAGGCGGGGGTCCGGGATACCGATCACGGCGACGTCCGCGATGTCCGGGTGGAGGCCGAGGAGTTGCTCGATCTCCGCGGGGTAGGCGTTGAAGCCGCCGACGATGAACATGTCCTTGATCCGGTCCGTGATGCGCAGGTTGCCGTCCTCGTCCATGAACCCCACGTCGCCGGTGTGCAGCCAGCCCTCCGGGGTGATCGCCCGGGCGGTCTCCTCGGGGTCCTCGAAGTAGCCCTGCATGACGTGGTAGCCGCGGACCACGATCTCGCCCGCCTGCCCGGCCGGGAGCGGATGCCCGTCCGCGTCCTGGATCAGCACCTCCGTGTGCGGGATGGCCCGGCCGGAGGTGGCGGAGACGATCTCCGCGGGGTCGCCCCGGCGGCACATGGTGACGATGCCGCTGGCCTCGGAGAGCCCGTACGCCGTGAGGACGGTGGCGATGCGCAGCTCGCCGCGCAGCCGTTCGACGAGCCGGAGCGGGACCACCGCCGCGCCCGTGACGACCAGGCGCAGGGCGGAGAGGTCGTGGTGGTCGCGCTGCGGGTGGTCGAGGAGCGACTGGTGGAGGGTGGGCGGTCCGGGCAGTACGGAGATCCGCTCGGCGGCGACGTTCGCGAGGACGGTGTCCACGTTGAACACGGACTGCGGGACCATCGTGGCCCCGCGCATCAGGCAGGCGATGATCCCGGCCTTGTAGCCGAAGGTGTGGAAGAAGGGGTTCACGATCAGGTAGCGGTCGCCCTCGCGCAGTCCGGCGAGCTCGCTCCACACGTCGTAGCAGCGCAGGGACTGGGCGTGGGTGATGACCGCGCCCTTGGGGCTGCCGGTGGTGCCGGAGGTGAAGATGATGTCGGAGGGGTCCTCGGGGCGGATGGCCCCGGCGCGCTCGCGTACCGCCGCGGCCGGTACGCCGTCCCCGCCCGCGAGGAAGTCCTTCCAGGTGCGGAAGGAGTCGGGGGCGTCGTCGGAGAGGACGACGACCTGTTCGAGGTGCGGCAGTCCGGGCAGCGGGCCGGTGCCGGGGCCCTCGGCGGCGGCGCGGCGCAGGGAGGCGACGTAGGAGGTGCCGAGGAAGGTGCCGGTGACGAAGAGCAGCCGGGCCCGGCTGCGCTGGAGGACGTACGAGGCCTCCGCGCCCTTGAAACGGGTGTTGAGGGGGACGAGCACCGCGCCCGCCGAGACGGCGCCGAGGGCGGAGACGATCCACTCCAGGGTGTTGGGGGCCCAGACGGCGACCCGGTCGCCGGGCTCTATCCCGGTGGCGATGCAGGCGGCCGCGGCGCGCTCGACGCGTTCGCCGAGCTGCGCGTAACCGATCCGGGCGCGCCCGTCGACGACGGCCTCGCGGTCGGCGTACTGTGCCGCTGCCGCCCGGACGAGCCCGGCGATGCTGCCCCAGCGCAGGTCCCCGCGCACGTCCTCGTGCCGGTCGTCGCGCCCGTAGTCGCCCATGCGTGCCACCTTCCCGCAGACCCAGTAGCTGACTATCCGTCAGATTAGCTGTAGCCTTCGCGGCTGTCAGTACTGGCGCACCCCGGAGGTGGCGATGGGCGCAACGCTCAAGGACGCTACGGCGATAGTCGGCATCGGGCAGACCGCCTTTGCCAAACAACTACCGCAGTCCGAAAAGGAGTTGGCCTGCCGGGCCATCCTGGCGGCACTCGCCGACGCCGGCATCGAACCGTCCGAGGTCGACGCCTTCGCCTCCTACACCATGGAGGAGACCGACGAGGTCGAGGTCGCCAAGGCCATCGGCGCCGGCGACGTCACCTTCTTCTCCAAGATCGGCTACGGCGGCGGCGGTTCCTGCGCCACCGTCGGCCACCTCGCCTCCGCCGTCGCCACCGGCCAGGCCACCGTCGGCGTCGCCTGGCGCTCCCGCAAACGCGGCTCGGGCCCCCGCCCCTGGAAGAACACCGCCGTCCAGCTGCCCACCCCCGGCCAGTGGACCAGACCCTTCGGCCTGCTGCGCCCCGCCGACGAGATAGGCATGCTCGCCCGCCGCTACATGCACGAGTACGGCGCCACCCGCGACCACCTCTTCAACGTCGCGATGGCCTGCCGCAACCGGGCCAACGCCAACCCGGCCGCGATGATGTACGAACGCCCGCTGACCCGCGAGATGTACATGACCTCCCGCATGATCAGCGACCCGCTCTGCCTCTTCGACAACTGCCTGGAGACCGACGGGGCACTGGCCTGCGTGATCGTCTCCGCCGGGCGCGCCCGCGACTGCCGCCAGAAGCCCGTCTACGTGCACTCCGTCGCCCAGGGCCTGCCCGCCCAGCACCACGGCATGGTCAACTACTGGAACGACGACCCGCTGTCCGGCCCCGCCTGGACCGCCGCCCGCCACCTGTGGAAGCAGGCCGACTTCGGGCCCCAGGACGTGGACGTCGCCCAGATCTACGACGCCTTCACCCCGCTGATCCCGCTCTCGCTGGAGGGCTACGGCTTCTGCGGACGCGGCGAGGGCGCCGCCTTCACCGAGGGCGGCGCCCTGGAGATGGGCGGCCGGCTCCCCATCAACACCGGCGGCGGCGGCCTGTCCGAGGCGTACGTGCACGGCTTCAACCTGATCAACGAGGGCGTCAAGCAGCTGCGCGGCGTCTCCACCGCCCAGGTGCCGGACGCCGCGACCTGCCTGGTGACGGCGGGCGAGGGAGTCCCGACGTCCGCGATCCTGCTGAGGAGCTGACCCGATGACCAGCACCACCCCCTCCGCGGACGAGCTGCTGCTGCCGGTCCCCGACGAGGACGGCGCCCCCTTCTGGGAGTACGCCGCCCGCGGCGAGCTCCGCGTCCAGGCCTGCTCCGCCTGCGGCCGGCTGCGCTTCCCGCCCCGCCCCTGCTGCCCGCACTGCCGGTCCTTCGACAGCGAGTGGCGCCGGATGAGCGGCCGCGGCCGCATCTGGTCCTACGTACGCCCGCACCCGCCGCTGCTGCCCGCCTACGCCGCGCAGGCTCCGTACAACGTGATCCTCGTGGAGCTCGCCGACGCCCCGCACATCCGGCTCGCCGGGAACCTGGTGACCTCGGCCGACGCCCCGCTCGACTCGGTGGACCCGGCCCGGCTGCGCATCGGTTCGCGCGTCCAGGTGGTCTTCACCGAGACGGGCGGCATGGCCGTGCCCCGCTGGGTGCTGGAGAAGTCATGACCGTGCGGGTGGAACGGGACAAGGCGACCGGGGTCGCGGTCGTCACCCTCGACCGCGAGCACCGGCACAACGCCATCGACCTGGCGACGGCCGCCGAACTGAGCGCGGTGTGGCGGGAGTTCCGCTTCGCCGACGAGGTACGGGCGGTGGTACTGACGGGCGCCGGGGCGGCCGCCTTCTGCACCGGCATCGACCGCGGCGTCGACGTGCCGCAGCCCGCCTCGCCCTACTCGACCGACGACCCGCTGATCGCCATCGGGCCCAAGGCGGGCGACCTGTGGAAGCCCGTCGTCGCCGCCGTCAACGGCATGGCCTGCGGCGGGGCCTTCTACCTGCTGGGCGAGGCGGAGTTCCTGATCGCCTCCGAAAGCGCCACCTTCTTCGACCCGCACACCACCTACGGGATGGTCAGCGCCTACGAGGCCGTCTACATGGCGCAGCGGATGCCCTTCGGCGAGGCCGCCCGGATGTCCCTCATGGGCACGGCCGAACGGCTCTCCGCACGCCGGGCCCACGAGATCGGCCTCGTCTCGGAGCTGACCGCCCCGGACGGGCTGCTCCCGGCGGCCGTGCACGCGGCGGAAACCCTGGCCGGCTTCCCGACGGAGGCCGTGCAGGGCACCGTACGGGCCCTGTGGTCGGCGAAGCAGGCCGCACTGCAGCAGGCCCTGGCCCAGGCCCCGGCGCTGATCTCGCTGGGCAACCTGGCACCGGAGCGGCAGGCGGAGCTGTTCGGCGCGCGGCGGCCCGGTACGGAGTTCAGGCTCCGCTGACGGGCCGGGCGGCGGCGGTGGGCGGCAGGCGCGGGGCGAGCCTGGCGAGCCTCAGGATTCGAACGGCCGGTCGAGTCGGCACGTTTTGACCTCGGCCGCGCGCGAGGGCTCCTTGAGCGGAACCTCGACCGTGCGGGTCTCGCGGGCTTTCAGGGTCTCCTTGACGACGGTCGACTCGACCGTGACGCCGTTCGCGCCCTCCCGGTACAGGTTCACCACGAAGGTCGCCCTGCGGTCCACGTTCGAGGTGAACCTGACCGTGGTGACCGGCGAGGTGCCGCCGACGCAGGTGACCACCACGGCCGTGGCCGGGGCACCGCTCGGGCTTGCCGAGGGCGACGCGGAGGCCGTGCCGTTGCTGCTGCCGTGGGTCTTCTTCTTGCTCTTGGAGCTGGAGCACCCGCCACCGCTGCTGCTCTTACTGCTCTTGCCGCTCTTGCCACTGCTCCCGCTGCTGCTGCTCCCGCCGTGCGACGAGAACCCGGTCAGTGCGAACACGACGGCCACCAGCACCGCGGTGAACCTGATACGACGCCCAGCCACCATGGCCCGAATTCCTCCCCTGGGACAACGGCGGGCCACGCTACCAGCCGGGGCGCGCCCCGCAAGGGGGGCGGACGGGCCGATTCCCACCCCGTCCGGGGTGCGGGCCGCGGGGGCCGGGCGTAGCGTCGGGATCGAGACCCCTATCCCGGAGGGCCGGGCATGCTCCGCAACGCACTCGGCTCCCTGATGGGTCTGATCGGAGCGGCGGCCGCCGTCTGGAGCCCCTTCCGTGCCTGGTACGACGGCCGTCTCGGACGCGACTACCGCGTCCAGGAGCTCTTCGGCTCCGCCGGGATCACCGACCGCGGGTCGACCCTGCTGGCTTCGATCCTGCTCCCGTACCTCTTCGCCGCCGTCCTCACCCTGTGCGCGGTCCTGCTCCGCTCGCGGCTGCTCATGGCCCTGGCCGGGATCGTCGTCCTCGGCTTCACCGTCCTGTGGACGGTCCGCCAGGGACAGGCCGCCGGAAGCCTCACGGTCGGCGGCGACGCCTCGGGGCTCGGCGACGGCCTCGCGAACGCCTTCGGCGCGGGTGCCCTCATCCTCCTGGGCGCGGCGGTCATGCGCGGCCGCCCCACCCGCCGCGCCCGCCCCCTCCCCCCGACGACCCCCGTCTAGGGGTGGCGCGGACAGCGGCTCGGCCATCACCGCAGATCGCCTGAGCAAACGAGCACAGAGAAGCCGAACCAGCCCCTCCATGTCTCCTAACGATCCCAACTGCCGACCCCTTCCTGCCGTGTTGTCGGACTCCATGTAAGGATGATTCGCAGAAGCGTCGGGGGAATTCCCATGAGCACGGGGGGTGCGGGAGCATGTCTGTCACGGTGCCGGACTGGGCGGACACACTGCTGGATCTGATCGGTGTGGCCTGGCCGAATGTGGACGAGGACGCCTACCGGGA